>JAFXVY010000046.1 GCA_017534595.1 Ruminococcus sp. | reverse complement strand
CTCCTTGACGTTGCGTAAAGCGAAGTGAACTTCGCTTGCAAGCCTGCGTCGAATTCGGGCAATCTGACGAAAATCTGACGAGCTCAATCTTGATTGAGCTTTTGCATCCTGACGCACAGGGGTTGTGCGGTGTTGCCTTAAAAACAGAGCTGTCCGTTCCCATTCGGAACGGGCAGCTCATATTGTTTATCGGTATAGCTTACTCAAACTGGCTCTCATGCCTTGCGAAGAAGTCCTCTCTCGGCGGCAGGAATTTCAGCTTATGGTTCTCGCCGGTGAAGTAAGGCAGCGGTTCAAAGGCGGTGTCCCACGACCAGATACGCTCATCGGTCTGAAGGAACTCTCTGAGCTTCTCGGTGCCGAAGGGCGCCATGGGATGCAGCAGCAGCGCTGCGGTGCGGATCACATGGTAGACGTTGGCAAGAGCCTGCTCGAGCTCGGACTTAGGCTTGTCCTCACCGTTGAGCGCCTTGGCCATATACTTGGAGCCGTTGCGGATGTAGCTGTCGAGCACATAGGTACACTGGTGGAAGTTGAACTTCGCCATGTGCCTCTCGTATTCGAGTATCGCCTTCTTTGCGTCGGCGAGGAAGCTCTCCTCCGGGGCGCAGGCGGGAAGTATGCCGTCGAGCTCCTTCTGAGAGGTGTAGAATGCCGTGCGGATGATGCGGTTGAACACATTTGTCAGCAGCGAGCCCTCTTTTACGACAGGATCGGCGTCCTCCGGCTTGGCATCGGGATTGAAGGGCTTGGGCATGAAGCTCACCGACCTCTGACCGAGCCCGAGACCCAGCCAGTGCATACGCAGCTGCTCGGGGGTGTAGTATCTGAGCAGATCGTCAGCCATGGGGGGCTTTACGGCTCCCGAGCTGGAGGCCTTCTTGTCAAGGAACAGAATGTGGTGGTTAGCCACGATGACGGGCATTGTCAGCTCGCCCTCCGGCACCTGCGCCGACTTGGTCTGCGAGCTCTGCTGAGCCATCCACATGGCGGGCTCGGCGATGCCGTAAAAATAGATGTTGTCCTGCCCGATGAACTGGTAAACGGTGGCATCGCTGCTGCACCAGTAATCCTTCCACTCGGCGCGGTCGCGGCCGACGCTCTCAAGATAGGTCTCGGTGAAGGATATAGGCGCCCAGAGGGATTCCGGCCATACCCAGACGGTCAGCTTCTCGCCGCTGTTCTCAAGATCGGGTGCGAGTACGCCCCACTCGATATTGCCCGTAAGTCTGAACGGAACGAGCTTTTTGCCGGTGCGGAAGCGGATGCCGTTTTTGGCAAGGATCCGCGTCGCCTCCTCGCAGAGGGAGAGCTTCTCGAAGCTTATGGTGAACGAGGGCTTCTTGGGCTCCTCGATATATTCGTGTGCAGGGAGGGAGGCAGCAAGCTCCTTGTACTTCTCCTCGAACTCGCGCTTTACATAGATCACGGGGGGCTTTAAGAACTCGGAGATCGTCTTCCACACCACGGGGCGGATATCCTTGCGCTTCTGCATATCGGCTACCCAGTCCTTGAGCAGCTCCTCATAGTCGCAGAGCTTGAAGTACCAGTTGGTGACGGGGCGCATATCCGGCTTCTCGCCTGTCAGGGTGGATATGGGATCCACAAGATCCTCGGGCATATACTGATGCCCCAGATCGCATTCGTCGGCATAGCCCTTCTCTGACTGGCAGCCCTCAACGGGGCACTTGCCTATGACCTGGCGTCCGTTCAGGAACATCCCGGCCTTGACATCGTAGAACTGCATGGTGGAGATCTTCTCGAGCTGACCTTTCTCATAGAGGGAGCGCAGGAACAGATCGGTGACCTCGGCGTGTATCTCCTTGGAGCGCCCGAGGCCGGAGGCCGCGAACAGATTGGGCTTGATGCCGTAGGCGTCGAGGGTCTCCTGCTGCTTGTCGTGGTTGCGCTGTACGAACTGCTCAAGGGTGCCGTCGAACTCGCCCTTTTCCGCCTTCTGCCTCCAGCCCTCGGCGATAGGGGAGCCGTAGCAGTCGGTGCCGCCCACGAAGATGACGTTCTCGCTGCCGATGCGGTCACGCAGGAACCTTGCAAAGGTATCGGCGAACACGAACATCCCGCCGACATGGCCGAAATGCAGCTCCTTGTTGCCGTAGGGCATACCGCCGGTGACGACGGCGCGCTTCGGGAATTCGGGGCGGGGTATCTCAAAGTTTCTGTTATCGTTGTTCTTTGCCATACTTTAATACTTCCTTTCGGGAAATTAGCTTTATCTATTATAGCACATAGTTCAGCATTTTGCAAGGGGAGTTATACGTCAGAAAAATGAACAATCAGCAACCGTGCCCTGTGATTGACATATCCTCCGGGATATGCTATAATCAGCTTGCGGGTATATATTATTCTATATGGAGGACGCTATGAACCTTACACATCTCAGATACATGGTCGAGGTCGAGCGGCACGGCTCGATAACCAAGGCTGCCGCCGCACTTTATATGGGTCAGCCGAACCTTTCCAAAGCGATCAAGGAGCTCGAGCGGGAGTTCGGGGTGCCGATCTTCAAGCGCTCGGCGAAGGGCGTGGTGCCCACCGAGAAGGGCAAGGAATTCCTGCTGCACGCCAAGGCGATACTCTCGCAGGTCGAGAAGATGGAGCAGCTCTCCCGTGAGGATGACCGCAGCACTCTCGAATTCTCCCTGTTGCTGCCGAGGGCGAGCTATATCTCCCATGCCTTCACACTGTTTCTGAATGAGGTCGGCGCGGTGGAGAAAATGAACATCAAGTTCAAGGAGACCAACTCGATGTCGGCGATAGATCTTGTCGCCGACTGCGAATACGATCTCGGGATAATCAGATACCCTATCAACTACGAGGCGTTCTTCCTCTCGGCGATAGAGGAGAAGGGGCTGAAAGCGCGGGAGATCTGGACCTATGACTATGTCCTGCTGATGAGCGCCAAGAGCCCTCTGGCAAGGCAGCCGGAGATCAGATCCTCGGTGCTAGACGACTACATCGAGATCCTTCACGGCGACAATGTGGTGCCCAATATCTCCCAGACCTTCCTTAAAAAGGACACCCAGCTCGGCTCCAGCCGCCGGCACATATTCGTCTACGAGCGGGGCAGCCAGTTCGATATCCTTTCTACGGTTCCGAACTCATATATGTGGGTGTCTCCGCTGCCGAGAGAGGTGCTGAGGCGCTACGGGCTGGTGCAGAAGCCCTGCACCGATCTTGCAAAGCGCAACCGCGACCTGCTGATACATCAGAGCAACTACCGCCTGTCAAGGGTGGAGAGGCTTTTCATAAACACTCTCGACGAGGTCAGAAAGAGCATAATAGTATAACAGTGTACGCAAAAACGGCGCCGCGGATCTCGCAGCGCCGTTGTATTTTATTCTGCGGCAGCCTCGCCGGGCCTGTCACCGGTGAAGAAGTCACCGTAGGCGTAGCCGGTCTTGCCGTTGTATTCGATATACAGCCAGTTGCCGTTGGTCACGGAGTAAGCCGTTACCTTTGCGCCTGTCGGCAGGGTCATCAGCTTCTCGGAATCGGAGTTCGGAGCCGATCTCATATATACCGCGCTCTTGACTACCATCTCGGTGACGCCGGATTTCTGGATCTCCTCCTGATACCGGTCGGTATTCTTGTCGCGGGTGGTGGTCGCCTTGGTGGTCGTGGTGGCGGAGGTGGTAGTGGATATAGTGGTGTAGTTGGGCGGAGCGGTAAGGCTGCCGGTCTTCTTCTCATCGGTGGCGCTCGACACGAACAGGCTCTTTGCGAACAGCATCGAAACTATCGTTACGAACAGTGCGGTAAGCATTATGGCTATCGTGCCCTTTATCATAGTCGGGTTGATCGCCGAGGTCTTCTTTTCGGGTGCCTGTACGTACTCGTCCTCTTCAATGTACGCTTCACGCTTTTTGCTCATTTTTCTTCTCCTTTCGGCAAAAACTGATCATCATAGTTATTATAAATCATATCATCCTTCAAGTCAATGAATAAACGGTTACATTTAAGGCAACACCGCACAACCATTGTGCGTCAGATCGCGCGCAAGCTCAATAAAGTTGAGCTGAGATTTTTCGTCAGATTGCCTAAATTCGACGCCGCCTTGCTGGCGCAAGGCAAGGAGAATTTGGGTAATATGACGGAAAATATGCAAGCGGATGATGTACAAAGGCGTTAGCCGGTGGTTGTGCGGTGTTGCCTTAATGCTTGCATTTTATTCTATGTTGTGGTATACTCTATTATGTGTCCGCCGAAAGCGGATAAACAGTATTATTGATTGGGAGTCTTAGAAAATGTCATCATCCGCACGCAGCAGCTTCATGCGCGGCTTAAAGGACAGTATACCCATAGCGCTGGGCTATCTCTCGGTATCCTTCGGGTTCGGGATAATGGCGGTGAACAATGGCCTTTCGGTGTTCGCCGCGGTACTCATCTCAATGACCAATCTCACCTCGGCAGGTCAGGTCGCCGGGCTGACGGTCATCGCCTCAAACGGCGGTATGTTCGAGATGGCGATAGCTCAGCTGGTCATAAATCTCCGCTACTCGCTTATGAGCCTTTCGCTCTCGCAGAAGCTCGACAGCCGCTTTACCCGCCTCAGCCGCATGGCGGTGTCCTTCGGCATAACCGATGAGATCTTCGCCGTGGCGTCCGGCAAGTCGGAGGAGGTCTCCAAGCACTATATGGCGGGGCTGATATCTCTGCCGTGGGTCGGCTGGTCGCTGGGGACTCTGCTCGGCGCCGCCGCCGGAGAGCTGCTGCCTGAAAAGCTCAAGGCAGCCCTCGGCATAGCGATCTACGGGATGTTCATAGCCATATTCGTTCCTGCCGCACGCAAGGCGGTTGGAGTGCTCATCGTTGTCATTATCGCGGTGGCGGCAAGCTGCTGCCTGAGATACATCCCCCTGTTCTCGGGGATCTCCGAGGGATTCGCCATTATCATCTGCACTGTCATCGCTGCCGCTGCGGGCGCTCTGTTCTTCCCCGTGGCACAGGACAAGCCGGATGAGCAGCAGGAAGGGGGCGGCGAACAATGACGCTCAGGCTCCTTGCATACATACTCGTAATGGCGGGCGTGACCTATCTGGTGCGTATGCTGCCGCTGCTGGTCTTCCGCCGGAAGATACGCTCCCGCTTCGTTCAGAGCTTTCTTTACTATGTCCCCTACGCGGTGCTCGGGGCAATGACTATCCCCGCCGTTTTTTACGCGACGGGGAACATGACTTCTGCAATAGCGGGCTTTACCGTGGCATTTATCCTCGCCTACTTCGGGCGCTCGCTCACAGTGGTCGCCCTTGCGGCCAGTGCCGCGGCATTTGCCGCAGAGGTGGCGGCGGGCTGGTTCTGACAGTTCACGAGCTGAACGAGAAGATCTTTATGAGCAGCAGCCAGCTCAGGCCGTAATACGATACTACGGCGACAAGGTCGTTGACCGTGGTTATCAGCGGGCCCGAGGCAACTGCGGGGTCTACTCCGATACGCTTGAAAAACAGCGGGATGACCGTTCCGACAGCGCTCGAGATCACCATTGCCGCAAGCATCGAGATGCCTATACAGCCCGAGACGGCAAAGGAGAAATCCGCTGCCCGATCCTTGAAGATAAGAATGTAGCCTCCGACGAATATGAAGGAGATCACTCCGATCAGCAGGCCTATACAGAAGCCGACGCGCATCTCTTTGCCGACGAGCTTCCATTTCTGCGAAGCGGTGAGGGCCTCGTCGGTCAGCACGCGGATAGTCACCGCCAGCGACTGTGTGCCGACATTACCTGCCATATCCAGTATCAGCGACTGGAAGGCCATTATGACGGTCAGCTGGGCTATTACCTGCTCGAACACCCCGACTACCGAGGATACGAGCATACCGAGGCCGAGCAGTATCATCAGCCACGGCAGACGCTTTTTCAGGCTGGCGTTGAGGGGCTCCTTGAGATCCTCCTCCGCGGTCAGACCTGCGAGACGGATATAGTCCTCGCTCATCTCATCGTCTACTACTTCGATGAGGCTCTTGGACGTGATGACTCCGAGCAGGCGGTTGTTGTCGTCGAGCACCGGGATCAGCTCCTCGGAGTAATCCTTCAGACGCTCGATACAGTCGTCGATCCCCTCTCTCGCATAGACGTAGGGGAAGCTGGTCATTATCAGATCGGCGAGGGAGGTGCTGCTGCGGGCTGTTATGAGCTCCTTGAGCCCTATGGCCCCGCAGAATTCGCCGTTCTCGTCGGTCACGAAGATCGTTGAGATATTATCGTTGTCCTCGGCCTGACGGACAAGCTCGTTCATCGCCTGCTTGACCGACAGGTCTTCGTTTATCACAATATAATTCGCAGTGGCACGGCTGCCGATATCGTCCTCGTCGAAGGAGGCTATCAGCTCGATCTCGTGCCGGATATCCTCGGGCAGCTCGCTTATGATGAGCGCCCGTTTTTCTTTTTCCACCTCATGCAGGACACCCGCTGCGGTATCGGTCTCGAGCTGGGTGACTACCTCTGCGGCCTTCTTGATCTCCATTTCCGCGAGGTATTCCCCGGCGGTATCCTCTTCAAGGTACTCGAAGGCCTCGGCGATCATTTCGGCTTTGCTCACGCGGAACAGCTTCCTGCGGTCGGCGGAGGTAAAGCTCTCGATAGCCTGCGCGATATCGCTGCCGTGGTAGTCCCCGAGCTTTTCGGCAAGGACCTTCGGCGAGGCGTTGCCGCGGATCAGCGCGGTTATCTCTTCGGTATAATCCTGCCTTACGGCAATATTCTCCGACATATCATATCACTCCCCGTTGCGTGCCGGCGCTGCGGCACAGAATGCACACGGCAAAGAGATGTCCTATGACAGAGAGCACAGGGCAAAAAAAAGCCCCTGCTCAAAGCAGCAGGGGCGAACGGTGCAAAGAAATTCAATGCAAAGCAGAGGGCAGCCGCCGACAAGTCAGCGCCCCTTTGCATTTCAGTTCTTTGCAATACCGTCGCCCGGTACTACTGCAACTGTCGCTGCCTGTCATAAAGCTCACCTCACGATGCTGTATTTCATAAGATCATTATATCACATCGGATGATTATTGTCAATGCTAAAATTCTGATATTTTGTTTTAGGCAATACCGCACAACCCCTGTGCGACAGTATACGCAACCTCAACTGGCGTTGAGGTACAGATTTTTCGTCAGAGTGCATAAATTCGACGCAGGCGGGCTGACGCCCGGCAAGGAGAATTTGTGTGCTATGACGGAAAATATGCAAGCAGATGACGTGCAGAGGCTTTAGCCGTGGGTTGTGCGGTGTTGCCTTTAT
>JAFXVY010000045.1 GCA_017534595.1 Ruminococcus sp. | reverse complement strand
GAAAGCAAAGACACCCGCCCTGTCTCGGGGGCTTTCCGGTCGCCCCCGAACCCCTTCGGGTGGACATCTCCCCTCACAGTGCGGAGCCTTCTGTAACGCTTACTTTCAACGGAGCCGGACGAAAAACGTTCGCTCGCGGTGCTCGCTCTCTGTTTCTGTGCCTGCGGGCGACGGACGGAGCTGACGGCGCTGCGATTATTTGTCCCCGAAGCATAGCAATATAATAAGGCGCTTGTGCCCTTTGATTTTTGGGCGCAGCGCCTTATTTGTATTGAGTTATTAGTGCCTGCGGAGCCTTCAAGGGGCTTTGCCCCTTGACCCCACAAGAGGCTCCGCCTCTTGACTCCGCAAGGGAGCAAAGCCCCCTTGACCCCAAGTCGCTTCGCGTTTGGGTCACACTGCTTTGTTCAGCCCGCCGTCAAACCGAAGTGCTTTTCTGCACTCCGTTTTCCAAAGGCGGAAATACGCCGTCCGCGTTAGGACCCGTCCGCGCCGAGGACCTTCGCGTTTGGGTCTGCGGCTTTTGATTCGGACTTAATCCTCGCCCAGCTTCAATGCCTGCGAGATCTTGATCTTCGAGATCAGTCTGCCCAGTACAAGGAATCCCGTCAGCAGCATCGCAAGAATGATAATGTACAGCTTGATGTAATCACTCCGCAGCGGTACTACCGTGAAGCCCGGCACCTGCTCCGCCGCCGTGTACAGCGACTGGAACAGCGGTACGTAAAGCTCGCTCGCTATGCCGCCTACAAATATCGCCGTGAAGATCGCGGCTCCCGATACAAGCAGCTGCTCGTACACGATCATAAGGATGATCTCTCCGTAGGTCATGCCCATAGCCCGGAGTATACCGAACTGCAGCGTTCTCGACTTGATCGAAAGGATCCAGTAGATAAGGAAGCCTATGATGCACATGATCATGATGATGATGAAGCCCAGCGTCAGCGCTCCGTTCATGCCCTGCAGCATCGGATCGGTCTTCTCGGAGATAATGTTCTGGCTCCTTACGTTGAGCGACGTCGGCTTGATGCCGCTGTCCTCTATCGACTTGTAGAACTGCTCTGTCGTCGTGTCGTCGGCAAGCTTGATCCATACCTGATAGGGCTCAACTGCCGTCTGCACTCTTACGTAGTCGTAGTTCATTATCGCAAAGTCGATATATCCGCCCTCCGAGGCCTGCTCGTAGGGGTTGAGAGACGGCCAGTAGTCAACGAACGCGAGCACCGTGGTCTCGAATTCGCTGTTTCCGCCCCACTTGCACTTTACGGTGTCTCCGAGCTCGAGGCCGTACTTGTCCTTGAAGGAGCTCGAAAGGATGACGCCGGCGTTGTAGTCGGTCAGTGCGTTGAGGTACTCATTGATATGCGCCGGCAGCAGCCTGTCCACAGACCAGCAGACCCTGGCGAAATCCGAGGGGATAACGGTCATCAGTTTGACCTTCTCGGTCTTGTTGGAGGTCTTGCCCGAGGACTGATAGTCGGCAAAGCCGTTCTTTCTGTTGTTCTTGTTAGTGGAAACGGGCGCGGGTACTCTCATCTTGTCGGAGGAGATCGTAACGCCGTTCTTCACGAATACCTTGGTAGCCTTCTCGACGCCCTCGAGCCTCTCGAAGCGCTCGAAATCCGGCTCGACGTAGTCGATATTGGCATCGTCGTCGTCATTGGATTCTTCCTGCTGGACGGGTGCGGCGCCGGCGGGCATATTGGACTGCTGAGTGCCGACCACCTTATTGCTCGCCCACTTCTCGGTCATGGTGACGTCGGTGCCTACGGCGTAGGACACACGCTCCTCTGCGTTGCGGTTGAGTGCGCGGGCGGTATTGGCAAAGAAGATGCCGAGCGAAACGGTCATGATCAGGAAGATCATGAGGAAGCGCTCTCTGCCGTTGGCGCAGCGTCCGATATTATTGAGGGAAACGTGAGCTGCGGGCGACCATACTCTCTTTCCGAGCCTTGTGATGACTCTGATAAGGAAGGGGTACACTCTTATGAAGAAGAGGCCGAGGCCGAGGATGAACGCGGTGGAGGCCACGAACATCAGCGGATTGACGGTAGCCGTCGTATCGGTGAGGCCCTCGTCTATGAGCTTCTTCTGCTGGTCGTTGTAGTAATACAGCCAGCCGATCGAACCGCCGACCAGGATGAAGTCTATGCAGAGCTTCTCCCACAGCGGGAACTTTCTCTTCTTGGCCTTGGACTGCTTATGCTCGACGATAGTCGTCTTTGTAGCGGGAACGATAGGCACCATGGTGGTGATGAAGAACACCGCCACGGCGGCAGCCGCGTAGATGAACGCCTCTATCGTCAGCGAGATAGGCAGCGATTTGCGGTTTACGAACTCAAGGAAGCCGTTGGAGGCTCCGAGCAGCCGGCACAGTCCCATGCCCGCGAAGGGGCCTATGACTGCGGTGGCGGCGCCGAGTATCAGCGATTCGAGGGCATAGATGCCCATGACCTGAAGCCTGCTCGCGCCTCGGCTCTTGAAGACCGCGATCTCGTTTCTTTCCTGCTCGACGTTGAGCTGAGACACCATGAACAGGTAAACGAGGATCATCATGATAACGGGTATCTGCACGAGCCAGAGTATGAGCCTGAGCTTGTCGGCGCGGGCGCCGTAATCCCGGAGGATCTCGACTACCGGCAGGCTGAACGTCACCTTGGCCTTGCGGTAGGCCTCGGCCTGAGCGTCACAGGTCTCGAGTATGCCCGACACGTTGTTCATATCGAGCTTGGAATAATCCATTGCATACCTCTGAGCGAGGTAGGAGAGGTTTATCGCGCCCGAATCGAGTCCCTCGCCGTAGAGGGTATCGTAATCCATTATCAGCGCACTGCTGTACTCGTTGTCGAGGCCTTCCGACCAATAGCTGTCGGTCTCGCTGCTGACTCCGAAGGAGCCGACTATCCTGATCTTGATCTTCTTATCGGGATAGAACACGTTAGCTACATCGTAGGTGGAGCCGACGGTCAGTCTTGTGACCTTGAGAGCCTTCTCGGTGGCGATGACCTCGAACACACCGTCATCGGTCTTTCCCTTCTGGAACATCCTGCCGCTGATAATCGAGACATGATCCTCGATGCCGGTCATACCGCCTATCGTAAATCTCGGAGGCGATTCGCCGTCATCCAGCGAGGAGGCCGCAACATACATATAGGTATCTGCGATATAGGTCTTGCTGTTCTGCGCGGGGCAGTTCAGCTCATCGTAGGACTTGGTGATGAGATCGAGAGTTTTCTCGGTATCCTCTCTCTGCGCATCGACGGTGATATCCATCTTGAGCTCATGGGAGGCGCTGTAAACGCCGGGATAAATGTCGTTGTCCCTCTGGAACTCCTCCATATCCTTTACGAGCATCCTTTGCAGCGAGGCATTCATGTATATCGGGATAGTGCTCATCATAGCGCTTGCCATGATAAAGCCGATCAGCAGGCACAGCACCATCCACTTGGTGTTCCGCATCTTGCGGAAAAGCAAAGTAAGCATCTGTATTATCCTTCCGTCGTCATTATCTGATAACTATCTCGTCTCCCTCGCTGAGGCCCGAGGTGATCTCGGACTGCGAGCCGGTCTTGAGGCCGATCTGCACGGGGACAGCGGTCTTCTCACCGTCCCTGAGCACATAAACTATCTTCTGCCCGTCTACCGTCTTGATAAGATTGTTGGAGATGACAACGGCATCCTTGACGCTTTCCTGAACGAGTATGACATCGGCGACCTGACCCACTGTCTCGGGCGGTACTTCCTCGGCAAATCTCACATAGATGTTGTCCGAGTTGAAGTTGATGCCGGTGGTATCCTCTTTCTCGTGGTCGTCGATCTTCTCGTCCCTGACGCGCTGGAGCTCATAGGGGGTCATGAAAACGACGCCTTTATACTCATTTGAGCCTATCTTCACGATGACCTCGGTATCCATGGGGAAGGCGCTCATATCCGAGGGCTGCACCGCGATATAGAAGCCGGAGGTATCTATGACCGTGGCTATGGTGCTTCCGGTGCCGACAGAATCCCCGACCCTGACGTCTGCGATCGAGGAGATCGTTCCGTCGATGGGAGATTTGAGCACCGCGAGCTCCTTCTTCTCATAGAGCTTGTCGAGCTCGTTCTGCAGAAGCTCAACATCGACGCCGGCGCGGTCTATCTCGGCCTGCGTACCGTCGCGCTGCCTGATTATCGCCACGGCGAGCTCCGCCTTTTTCTTGTAGAGCTCTTTTTCGGTGATCTGATAATCAACGTCCGAGGTATCGAGCTCGCAAATCGGATCCCCGGCCTTGACCGAGTCTCCCGCATGGATATAGAACTTGGAGACCGTGCCGCCCTGCTTCTCGTAGAACAGCGGATACTGCTTTTCGGCAGTTACCGTTCCCGAAGACACCAGCTTCTTCTCGAGATCCTTTTTCTCGACCGTTACCGTCGAATACTTGACCTCGCTCGCCTTGATGACGGGGGGAGCCAGCAGCTCCTCCTCATCGGGGAGCAGATAGCAGCCCGAAACGGAGACTGCGGCTATAACAGCGGCGAGCGATGCGGCTGCCGCTCTGTAAAGCGAACCTTTCATGATCATTTTCCTTTCCTTTTCAAAGCACGGCTCTTTTTCAGCCGGATACTGCAATGCCATTCAACATTACACCTATTATATTATAACAGAACGTTCCGGATATTTCTATGTATGATATCACAAATTTTCCGTCCGTTTTCTGTAGGTTATCACCAATAGATCATGCTGTCAAGTCAAAAATTTCAAACGGTCGGATAATAATTGCGATTGCACCGGATATCCCTATTGACAGCGGACCGGTCATAGTGTAAAATGTTATTGATATGCGTGAATATTTTTATCTTATGGATATGAAGGAGCTGTTTCCCAAATGGACGACCGACCGTGGCTTGGTGTCATCATACTTGCTGCGCTGACTCTGCTCACCTGCTTTCTGACCGCCTGCGAGAACTCGATCATCGAGCTTAAGGACAGTGAGGCAGAAAAGCTCTTCTCCCGCGGCAGACGCGGAGGGATCCTCAAGCGGCTGCTCTCGGAGCCGAACCGTCTGGTGATGTCGGGGCTGATACTGCGCAGCCTGCTGCTGATGGCAGTGTCCGCTGCGGCGGCTGTGTATTTTTACCGCCCGCTGCGCTCCGCCCTCGGGGACAGCCTTGTGATGAAGCTGCTGGCCATGCTCATAGTCATCTGCGGGTCGGCGCTGGTAGTCTGTGCGCTGGGGATAGTGCTCCCCAAGAGGCTCTGCGCCGCCGGAAGGCTCGGCAGCCGCTTCGCGCTCAACTGCTCGGTGCTCTACCTGATCGCTCTGAGGATGATCTATCCCCTCGAGCTGGCAGTCTCGCTGATCTCGTGGGTGATACTCAAGCTTGCCGGAGTAAAGCGCTCCGACCTTGAGGAGACCGTCACCGAGGAGGAGATCCTGATGATGGTCGATGCGGTCAACGAGACAGGCGGCATCGAGGAGGCGCAGGCCGAGATGATCTCAAACATCTTCGAGTTCGACGACCTCGAGGTACACGAGATCATGACCCACCGCACCGATGTCACCGCCCTCCCGCAGGATATAAGCGTGCGCGAGGCGGCGGACAAGGTCATAAAGGAGGGCTTCTCCCGCCTGCCCGTCTATGACGGGACGATAGACCGCATAACCGGAGCCGTCTTTGCCAAGGATCTGCTCAAGGCGTATTATGAGGGCGACGACCCCGAAAGCTCCATAAAAGAGCTTATCCGCGAGATAAAATACATCCCCGAGAACTGCCGCTGCGACGACCTGCTCGAGAGCTTCACCGCCAAGAAGACCCAGATAGCCGTGGTGGTCGATGAGTACGGCGGCACAGCCGGCATTGTCACCATGGAGGATCTGCTCGAGGCGATAGTCGGCTCGATACAGGACGAGTACGACGACGAGACCCCAGAGATACAGGAGATCACCCCCAACACCTTCGATTTTTCCGGCAGAGCTGACCTCGACGAAGCGCTTGAAGCTCTCGGAGCCAAGCCCCCGGAGGACTGTCCCCATGACACCATCGGCGGCTTCGTCACCGAGCTGCTGGGGCATATCCCCGAGCAGGGCGAACGCGAGTCCGTAAGGTGGAACGATATAGAATTTACCGTGATCAGCGCCGAAGCGAATGCGATAGAGAAGCTCCGCGCCGTGATCGACAGAAAAGACGAAGAATAAAGATAACACCCCATAAGAAAAGGAGACCCGATGAAAAAACTGATCTCAATGCTTGCCGCCGCAGCCCTCTGCGCGGCAATGACAGGCTGCTCCGACGACGGCGGGGACATCCCGTTGCTGCCGTTTGAGCCCTCGCCGGAAAGCAGCAGCATAAGCGATGACAGCTCCGACTCCCCTCCTGCCCCGGACTACGGCGACGTCGAGCTGCCCTTCGCCGCGCAGTACTATTTAAAAGGCGAGAGCGATAATACCGTCACCGCCTGCAAGGCTCTGATAAAGGGCGCCGAGGAAATGGACAGATCCGTTTCCCTCCGAGGGCTGGGTATAAGCTCCTCACAGCTCGGAGACCTGATCTCTCTCGTGGTATCTACAGTGCCCGAGCTCACCATGGTGGACAGCGAGTACAGCTACTCCACCGACAAGAACGATACAGTTACCGAGTGCCGGTTCAACTACCTCTACGGCGAGAAGGAGCGCGAGCATATCCGCAGAGAGCTCGACACCGCCGCCGATGTGATAGTCGGGGCGGCAGCGGGGCTCAGTGATTTTGACAAGCTGCTGAGCTTCCACGACGCCATTATCCGCAAGTGTACCTACACCGACAGAGCCGAGAGCCCCTACACCGCCTACGGCTGTCTTGTTGAGGGCGAGGCGGTCTGCGAGGGGTACTCAAAGGCGTTCATGATGCTCTGCCAGCGCTCCGGCATCGACTGCCTCACCGTTTACGGTACCGCGACCCGCGACGAGGTCACGGCGCATATGTGGAACAAGGTGCGTCTTGACGGAGAGTGGTACAACTTCGACATTACGTGGGACGACCCTGTGTCGTCTATCGGCAGGGACTACATCGGCTACGATTATTTTGCCGTGTCGGACAGAGACATAAGCGTCAATCACGAGTTCGACGAAACGGGCTTTATGAAATACCCCGACGCGGTATCCGACAGTGAGAACTACTTTGTAAAGAACGGTCTGTACATCACCGACATCTCGGAGGCGGACAGCATCCTGCTCTCGGCGATCACAGATCAGCTTTCCGCCGGCAGCAGATATGTTCAGGTGAAGTGCAGCTCGGATGAGGTCTACAATGACTTCATCGAGCGCGAATTCGGCGGCAGCTCGAAGAATGCCCGCATTTTCGATCTGCTCGCAGCGGCGGCCTATGCAGGCGGCCCGTCTTTCGACAGCAGCACCTACTCGGTCTCCAAGGATGAGGGCATGAGGATAGTGACACTGATACTTGAGGTATAAGACACAAACAAAGGCGCTGCGCCCGATAAAAGGGCACAGCGCCTGTTTTTTTGCTTGTTCCGGGAAATCGGATCAGCGATCAGTTTTCCTCGGTCATGTTGGCGAGAATGGACTCTTTGAGCTCGTCGATATCAAAATCCTGGAACTTATCGACCTTCTTCATCTCAACTTCAAATCCGATCTTGCCGGAGAGCTTGCCGCCGCTGAGCTTGAAATCTTCGCCGTTCTTACCGTTCTCATCCATGATCTTTACAGTGTCTCCGTCAGCTTCCCAGGTCAAAGCGGTCTCGTCGAGATCATTGGTGCCGGAGAAGGCATACATCGTGCCCTTGCCGCCGCTCTTTAAATCGAAACGGAATACGACCCCGAGAGGAACACCGTTGTAAGTATCCTCGTAGGTGGTGCCGCCCTGGATCACCTTGCAGCATTCCCACTTGCCCTCAACATCACTGCCGCCGCAGGATACCATGCAGATGCAGGCAATAACTGCTGCCATAACTATAAGTGCGATCTTCTTCATATTTTTTCTCCTCCTTATTATTCCGGCCCTTTGACCGGTCACATTGAGATTTTATCATATATCCGCACATACTTCAATAGGTAATTACAAAGTTTTACATATAAAGCAAATGCAGACCGCTCCAGGTCTGCATTTTAGTTTATATTGCCTTTGTTTCCGTCATCCGCGGAGGATCCTGTCATACATCCGGGCGGAGAATATGGTCATTTCGGGCGAGGCAATCTCGCTCGTGAGCCTGCCCGCCCTGATGCACTTGACAGCCTCCGCCGCCTCGAACTTCATGCCGAACTGCTCCGGCTGAGAGAAGCGGTCTATCTCCTTCATCGAGGGATCGAGAAGTATGGCGTCGCCTCCCCAGTGGGCACGGGGAACTCTGATGACTCCCTTTTCGCCGTAGATGAATATATCCTCCGGCATGGGAGCGTTAAAGGTTATCATGGCGTTCGCGGGGATGCCCTCAAGATCGAGGTCGAGGCTCACCGTCTCGTCTATGCCGGTGGAGGCATAGGTCACTCTTGCCCTGAAATCGGTGATCTTCTTGTCGGCGTACCAGGTCAGCAGGTCGATGGGATAAACGCCGAGGTCATACATCGCTCCGCCGCCCAGCTCGGGAGAATAGAAGCGGTTGTTGGGATCCTTGGGGACGTTGTTTCCGATAGTGGCCTGCATCGAGACGATATTTCCTATCCTGCCCTTGCGGATCCACTCGCGCACCTTCAGGCTCTTGGGCAGGAACCGCGACCACATGGCCTCCATAAGGAACAGACCCTTGGTGCCCGCCGTTTCAAAGCATTCGGCGGCGCGTTCCTCGGTCTCGACCATAGCCTTCTCGCAGAGGACGTGCTTGCCGGCAGCGAGGGCGAGCTTGATGCAGCCGTAGTGATAGTTGGTGGTGTTGCCGATATATACGATATCGACGGACTTATCCGCAAGCAGCTCCTCATAGCTGCCGTAGGCGCGGGGGATACCCTGTTCCTTGGCGAATTTCTCCGCCCTCTTGCGGTCCTTTGCCGCCACCGCGACGGTCTGAGCGCCGTCGGTCTCGCGGAGGGCTCCGCAGAAGCTGCGGGAGATACCGCCCGCACCGATGATGCCGAAATTGAGCATAGTTCCTGACCTCCTTGTTTACGGTCTGTGTTTAAGTCTTGAAACGACTGATTTGATTATCTGTATCGTGAGCATCGAAGCGAATGCCAGAGCGTAGATCGCGCCGATCTTAGCCCATGAGAGCTCGGCTACCTTGAAGAAGCCGTGTATCGGGGTGACGAAGAGCACGAGGCTTATCAGCACCGTACCCGCTGCGAAGGCAAGCAGGCCGAACCGGTTGTTGAACATCCTGCTGGTGAACATCACGGGGTTATGGGACTTGCAGCTGAACCCGTGGAACAGTCTCGACATACAAAGGGTAGCGAATGCCATGGTCGCGGCCACTTCCGGTCTCTCGGTATTTCCGATAAGGAAGGCCGCTATCGTAGCCGCCGCGATGACGGCGCCCATCCAGCCCGTATTTATAAGGAAGTCCTTGGTGAGTATCGACTCATTTGCGGGTCTCGGCTTGCGCTTCATTACGGAATCGGAGTGAGGCTCGAGGCCGAGGGCTATCGCGGGCAGGGAGTCTGTCAGCAGGTTGATGAACAGCAGGTGTATCGCCGCGAAGGGCACCGGCAGCGCAGCCAGCGAGCAGAACAGCACGGTGATGATGCCCGCGAGGTTGCCGGAGAGCAGGAACATTATCGACTTCTTGATGTTGTCGTAGATGTTCCTTCCGTTCTTGACGGCCTTGACTATGGTGGCGAAGTTATCGTCCGCGAGCACCATTGCCGCCGCATCCTTGGAGACCTCGGTGCCGGTGATGCCCATAGCCACACCGACGTCCGCCTGCTTGAGTGCGGGAGCGTCGTTGACGCCGTCTCCGGTCATGGAGACGATCTTGTCGTTGTTCTGCCATGCCTTTACAATCCTGATCTTATGCTCGGGAGTAACTCTCGCGTAAACGCTCTTGTCGCGGACGAAGGTTATGAGCTCCTCGTCGGTGTACTTATCCAGCTCTGCGCCCTCGACGGCCTCGGAGCGGTTCTCGAGTATGCCGATCTCGTGGGCTATGGCGGAGGCTGTGACCACATGGTCTCCGGTTATCATAACCGGCTTGATGCCGGCGGCCTTGCATTCCTCTACCGCCTGCTTCGACTCGGCTCTCGGAGGATCCATCATGGCGATAAGGCCTATGTAATCGAGGCCGTTCTCATCCTCGAGGGTGAGCTCGGTGCCGTTGAAGGACTTAGCGGCAAAGCAGAGTATGCGCAGGCCCTGCGAGGAGAGCTCCTCTACCTGAGCCTTGATCTGCTCCTTCTGCTCGTGGGTTATGTTCATCCTCTCGACCAGCACATCCGCCGCGCCCTTGGTGAACATTATATTCTCGCCGTTGACCACGTTGAGAGTGGACATCAGCTTTCTGTCGGAATCAAAGGGTATCTCGCTGATACGCTCGCAGTCGATGCGGATCTGATCGTCGCTGAGACCGCGGTCACGGGCGTAGCTGATAAGAGCGGTCTCGGTGGGGTCGCCGATCTCGGTGCCTTCCTTGATCTGCGAGTCGTTGCAGAGCACAGAAGCGGTGACGAGCAGTTTCTCGCTCTCGTTGCCCATCTCGCCGTCATCGGCGGCTATCATGTGCCCGCCGACCACGATCTTGCGGACGGTCATTTTGTTCTGAGTGAGGGTACCCGTCTTGTCCGAGCAGATTATGGATACCGAGCCCAGACCCTCAACGGCCTGGAGCTTTCTGATTATCGCATTCTCCCGGGACATCTTCTGCGTGCCGAAGGAGAGGACTATCGTAACGATCGAGGACAGCGCCTCGGGTATCGCGGCTACTGCCAGCGCTATGGCAAACAGCAGCGAGTCCATTATGGTGTTCTTGTCGATGGAATCGGCTCTGATAAGGCTCAGACCGAACACCGCCGCACATATAATAAGGATACCGATCGAGAGCCTGCGCCCGAAGGTGTCAAGAGTACGCTGGAGCGGGGTCTTGCGCTCCTCGGCGTTCTGTATGAGCATTGCTATCTTGCCGACCTCGGTATTCATACCCGTCTCGGTGACGATGAACTTTCCGCGGCCGTAGGTCACGAAGCTGCCGGAGTAGACCATATTGGTGCGCTCGGCAAGGGGACACTCCTTTGTGATCGGGTCGGCGCTCTTGTCGATGTTCACGCTCTCGCCGGTCAGAGCCGACTCGTTGACCTGTATCGAGGCGCTCTCTATGAGCCTGCCGTCGGCGGGGATCTGGTCGCCGGCCTCTATGAGCACCACATCGCCCACGGCGATATCCTCCGCCGGGATGACTGCGGCCTCGCCGCCCCTGAGCACCTTGGCGTTGGGAGCCGAGAGCTTCTTGAGGTTCGCAAGGCTCTTCTCGGCCTTGAGGGTCTGGACGGTGCCGAGTATGGCGTTCATGGTGATAACGGTTATGATGACCACGGTGCTCTCGACATCACCGGTGATCGCCGAGACTATCGCAGCGATTATCAGTATGATAACGAGGAAGTCCTTGTACTGCTCGAGGAAAATACGCAGCGCGGATTTCTTCTTGCCCTCGGCAAGGATATTCTTACCGTATTTCTCGGTGTTCTCCCGTGCCTGCCCGGAGGTCAGGCCGCTTGCGCCCGAGCTGAACTCCTTATACAGCTCCTCCGGAGATCTCAGATAGCGATCGTTCATTGGATACATCCCTTTCACGGCTTTATGTACCGGCGTCCGGCACAAAAAAAGCGAGACAGTAAAGTCTCGCCGTCCGGACTCGCGATCGGTACTTGTGCGGGCATGAGATATCAGCCCCGCCGGCTTTATTATAATAATTGTATTATAAAGCATTTGACTGTTATTGTCAAGCACGGAGCCGGACGGCATCGTTTCCGGTTTTTGTCTGAAATGTACAATTTTTGCCCTTCCGATTTACTCCGATAACGCTTTAATACGCTGTATATGAACAATTTGTTATTGGCAAAAATTTTAAACAAAAATAATATGATCTTCGCAAACGACGTATTTTAGGGATAGAAAACGTTTGCGTGCCTGAGTTTTTGAATTATTTAAGTAAAAGGCTAAAACAATTATTTTATTCATAATTTGTGCAGCTTCGGCAAAAAATTGGGCAAAATTGACTATTTACGGACTTTGATTTGTGAATGTCACCAAAATTACACACAACGCACAAAAAACTATTGACATTCGTGTCGGGAGGGTGTATAATTCAAGTAAAGCAGGGGGCAAAACGGCTCCCGCTTGGAAAAAATATTTTTTATGGAGGGATTTTCCTATGAAAAAGGCACAGAAGGGCTTTACACTGGTAGAGCTTATCGTAGTTATTGCCATTATCGGCATTCTGGCAGCCATCCTCGTTCCTTCGATGATGGGCTACGTTAAGAAGTCCAAGCTG
>JAFXVY010000044.1 GCA_017534595.1 Ruminococcus sp. | reverse complement strand
GATAATTAGTCCCCATTACTTTGAATAAATGATAAGGCGCTTGTGCCCTTTGTGTCTTGGGCGCAGCGCCTTATTTGTATTGAGTTATTGCTTTGTGCGGAGCCGTGCGAGGGCTCTGCCCTCGACCCGCTTAGGGCTCTGCCCTAAGAACCCGCAAGGGAGCAAAGCCCCCTTGACCCCATTTCGCTTTGCGTTTGGGTCTTTTCTTTGCTCAGAAACCAAGTATCTTCTTGAAATCCTCCGCAAGCTTCTCTTCCTGCACTTTCGCAGCCTCCCGAGTCTCACCGATCGTCGTGTAGTATGCCTTGATCTTCGGCTCCGTTCCCGACGGACGTATGATGACACTCGCGCCGCCCTCAAGCTTGTATGCGATAACATCAGACTTCGGCAGCGTCAGCGCTGTCTTCGCTCCCGTCGCAAGATCTACTTCCTCGGATGCTGCATAGTCAGCTGCCGAAAGCGTTCCCAATCCGCCGATCGCCTTCGGAGGCTCGGCTCTCAGCCCCGCCATGATCTCCTTCATGCGCTCCATGCCGCTCGCTCCCTCGCACTGGAACGAGTTCTGCGTGTGAACATAGTTGCCGTACTGTTTGTACATATCCTCCCTCGCCTGAAGCAGCGTGATGCCCTTCGTGCGGTAGAATGCCGCCATCTCGCAGATGAGCATTGATGCAACAACTGCGTCCTTGTCGCGGACATACGAGCCCGCAAGGTATCCGTAGCTCTCCTCGAAGCCGAAGATGTAGCGAGCCTCCTCGCCCTTCTCCTCAAGGAAACCGATCTGCTCGCCGATGAACTTGAAGCCGGTGAGCACTTCTCTGAGCTCTACGCCGTATTCCTCGGCGATCTTCCTGCAGATGTCTGTCGTAACGATGGTCTTTACGGCGACGGGATCCTTCGGCATGGTGCCGAGAGCCGTTCTCTCCGCGCAGATGTATTTCAGCAGCATTGCGCCTACCTCGTTGCCCGAGAACAGCACATAATTGCCGTCGGGGTCGGGTACCGCGATGCCGACACGGTCACAGTCGGGGTCGGTGGCGAGCAGGAGGTCGGGCTTTACCTTCTCACACAGCTCGAGACCCTTTGCCAGCGCCTCCTTGATCTCCGGGTTCGGGAAGGGGCAGGTGGGGAAGTTGCCGTCGGGGAGCTCCTGCTCGGGAACGACGGTAACGTCCTTGACGCCTATCTTTTTAAGGATAGCGCGGACGGGCTTGTTGCCTGTGCCGTTGAGGGGAGTGTAGACCACCTTGAGGCCGCTGCCGGCAACGAGGTCGGTATGTATGCCCTGCTCGGCGACCTTATCGAGGTATCTGTCGATAACGTCCTGACTGATATACTCTATCTTTCCTGCGGCAAGAGCCTCGTCGAAGTTCACGGTCCTGGCGCCGCCGAACATATCGACCTTTTCGATCATCTCGGTAACGGCGTTTGCAGCGTCGAGGGTGAGCTGGCAGCCGTCGGCACCGTAGACCTTATAGCCGTTGTACTTTGCGGGGTTATGGGACGCTGTCACCATTATGCCCGCCTGACACTTGAGCTCGCGTACCGCCCAGGAAAGGCAGGGGGTAGGCATAAGCTCGGGGTAGATATACGCCTTGATGCCGTTGGCGGCGAGAACGCCTGCGGCCTCTCTTGCAAAGACATCCGACTTGATGCGCGAGTCATAGCTGATAGCCACGGCGGCGTCCTTGAACGCCTCGTTGACATAATCTGCAAGACCCTGGGTAGCGCGTCTGATCGTATAGACATTGAGCCTGTACGCGCCTGCGCCTATAACGCCCCTTAGACCGCCGGTACCGAATTCGAGATCGCGGTAGAACCTGTCCTTGACAGCCTCCGCGTCGCCTTCGATACTCTTGAGCTCTGTCTGCAGGTCGGGATCGTCCGTTGCCTTCTCACACCAAAGCCTGTAAAGTTCCATTTCACTCATTTCTCAACACCTCAATTTCAATGCACGGTACACAATGCACAATGCATAATGCACAATGCACAATTATGGAGAGTTTGCTGCGCAAACTCGGATGGCCATACGGCCGTCATAGGTAGTTTCGGCAATACACCAAGCACTTTTCCCGCACTAAGCACAGCGCCCATAACGGCAATCCGAACGCAAGCATTCAGATTACTGTCCGCGCAGCGGACACCTTAATTGTGCATTATGCATTGTGCATTGTGCATTGTAATTTGTGCATTGTGCATTGCAAGCCCACTTACACCTTATATTATAGCATAATATCTTTCCGATTGCAAGAAAAATTTGTCTGTGCAAGTTGCAATATTTCACGCGGCGGGGGTTGTGCATATCAACGAAAAATTATCAGATATTCAGTTTTCTCCTCTTCCGTTGCACATCCGCGTGCAACAAAAGGCGCTTTTTCCGCTGTTTATAGAGGGGGTAAGTGTACCCTCACGGCAATATGACGGGTGAGCGGGTATCCTGCGGAAAAGTTACCTGTCAGCAAACAGAAAAGGAGATGCGGTCATGCTCGAAAGAAAAAGCTTTGTACTTTACGGCGATATGGAAGGTATGCTGTCCGAGCTGTCGGATGCGGCGGTGGGAAGGGTAATGCGTGCGGTTTTCCGGTACTTCAACTCCGGCGAGACGGAGAAGCTCTCCTCCGCGGCGGAGAGGATAGTCTTCGGGATCATCAGAGCCGCCCTCGAACGTGACGGCGAGAAGTACGACCGCCAGCTTCGTCAGAACTCCGAGAACGGCAGGAAGGGCGGCGCACCCAAGGGCAACACCAACGCCTGCAAGCAGAAGCCGGAGCCTCCCAAGCCCGCGCCCGCGCCGGAGGTCAGCGTACCCGAAGCGGAAAACAACTCAAAACGACCAGAAACAACCGAAAAACAACCCAAAACAACCGAAACAACCGAAACAAGCCTAAGTGATAATGATAATGAAAGTGATAATGTTAATGAGAGTGTCAGTGTAAGTGAGAGTGGGAGTGAGAGCAGCGCTGCGGCTGACGCCGACGCCCCCGCCCCACCCCCTAAAAGAACATACGGTCATTATCAGAATATCCTGCTCACCGCCGGGGAATACTTCGCGCTCTGCCGTGAGTTCGGCGAGCACGAGACCGATGACTGCATAGAAAAGATGAGCTGCTACTGCCGTGTCAAGAAGAAGACCTACTCCGATTACGAAGCCGCACTGCGTCACTGGCTCATCAAGGACAACGGCTCGCAGACCCGTATCAATGACGAGTACCGTCCCGCAGACGAGCCCCGCCCCTCATCCTCCGGGAGTCAGCACAGCTACGACATCGAGAGCTGGCTCCGGGCAGCTTACTACGGCGACAGCTTCGGCGTAAAAGGCACCGTCATAGACGTCCCCTCAGAGGAGCCCTCACAGTATAAAAAATCCCACGCAGGTACTTGAAATTCCGGGCGGGAAGTGGTATAATGGGGATGTATAGTTATAACTTTTAATCTTTTCAATTTGCGGACGCCGATGTGCTGTTCGTAACCGATCTAATGCACAATGCACAAATACACAGGCTCTCGTGCCGAGAGCCCGCACAATGGCGGAGCGTCTTCGGCGCGGATGCCCATTCGGGCGCTGTACAGAGTGCGGGAAAGAGCATTTGTGTATTGCCGCCGCTGTGATCGGGTACAGTACATTGAGAATTGACCATTGAAAATTGTGCATTCAATAATTGTGCAATCGAGTTCGAATCGTTTTTCTTCGCGGCAGAGTTTTGCAAATTCAGCACCACGCGCCCCATGCTCACGGTCGTACGCATCGTCAAAACGGCGGCAGT
>JAFXVY010000043.1 GCA_017534595.1 Ruminococcus sp. | reverse complement strand
TTTTCCGTCATAGCACACAAATTCTCCTTGCCGGGCGTCAGCCCGCCTGCGTCGAATTTATGCACTCTGACGAAAATCTGTACCTCAACGCCAGTTGAGGTTGCGTATACTGACGCACAGGGGTTGTGCGGTATTGCCTTAGATAAAGATAAGAAAGTTCGGAAGTGAAGCTAATGGATATCGAAAAGCAAAGATCAGCCCCCGTTTACGAGGCGCTTGAAAGATTCAGAAGGCAGAGGGTCGTCCCCTTTGACGTTCCCGGGCACAAGAGAGGCCGCGGCAACCCAGAGCTCGTAAAGCTGCTGGGCGAGCAGTGCGTCGGCCTCGACGTCAACTCCATGAAGCCCCTCGACAACCTCTGTCACCCCGTCTCCGTTATCATGGAGGCCGAGCAGCTCGCTGCCGACGCCTTCGGTGCGGCTCACGCCTATTTCATGGTCGGCGGGACGACCTCGTCGGTGCAGAGCATGATCCTCACCGCCTGCAAGGCCGGGGATAAGATCATCCTCCCCCGAAACGTACACAGGAGCGTGATAAACGCCCTCGTGCTCTGCGGTGCCGAGCCGGTGTATGTGGATCCCGACGTTGATGCCCATATCGGCATCGCCCTCGGCATGGAGATCTCCAAGGTCGAGAAGGCCATACTCGAAAACCCCGAGGCCACGGCTGTGTTCGTCAACAACCCCACATATTACGGCATCTGCTCCGACCTGCGCTCGATAGTGCGCATCGCGCATGAGCACGGTATGCTGGTGCTGGTGGACGAGGCTCACGGCACGCACCTCTCATTCAGCGACGCGCTCCCCGTCTCGGCTATGGAGGCCGGCGCGGATATGTCCGCCGTTTCGATGCACAAGTCCGGCGGAAGCCTTACACAGAGCTCTCTGCTGCTGCTGGGCGAGAAGGTCAACACCCGCTACGTCGAGCAGATCATCAACCTGACCCAGACCACCTCGGCCTCTTATCTGCTGCTTTCCAGCCTCGATATCTCAAGAAGAAATCTGGCGCTCAGAGGCAGGCAGTCATTTGAAAAGGTCGCCTCGATGGCAGAATATGCAAGAGAGGAGATCAACTCCATAGGCGGCTACTACGCCTACGGCAAGGATCTCGTAAACGGCGGGAGCATCTTCGATTTCGACGTCACCAAGCTCTCGGTCTATACAAGAGATATCGGCCTCACCGGCATCGAGGTCTACGACCTGCTCAGAGATGAGTACGATATACAGATAGAGTTCGGCGATATAGGAAACATCCTCGCCTACATCTCGATCGGCGACAGGATCCAGGACATCGAGCGCCTTGTGGGCGCCCTCGAGGATATCAAGAGGCTCTATTCAAAGCCGGTCTCCCTGCTGCACAACGCCGAGTATATCACCCCGATAGTCGCGGCGACCCCTCAGAAGGCGTTCTACGCCGAGAAGGAGCTCGTACCCATCCGCGAGACAGCGGGAAGGATCTGCGGCGAGTTCGTTATGTGCTATCCCCCGGGGATACCCATTCTTGCCCCCGGCGAGATGATAACTAAGGAAATAATCGACTATACCCTCTTCGCCAAGGAAAAGGGCTGCTCCATGCAGGGTCCCGAGGACGGCTCTCTTGAACGGCTGAATGTGCTGAAATAATATCCGCCCGGAGGTGAGCCTGTGGAGATACAGTATCCGCTGACAGGAGGACCCGAAGAAAAACTGACCGCCTGCCTCAAAGCCGCTGGCTGGTACGAGGGTCGTGAAGTCAGCCCCGAAAAGATGAAACAGATCACGGATTTCTATGCTTCCGGCGGGATAGCTCTGCCCGAGGGAGCGAAGAACTTTATCAGAGAATTTCACGGTCTTGCCGAGGGATGGTATCTCAACCTCTCCGCCGAGAAGTTTTCGTGGTACCCGCCACATACGCTGTTCAAGATATTTCCCGACAACGAGGCAAAGGGACTTGATTACCCGGCAAGGCTCGACCGCGAGGACGATCCGGCAATTCTGAAAGAGAATCTGGAGATGATGTGCGATCTCGCAGGGGAGCCGGTAGTGTGGATAGGCATTATCGGGTATAAATATCCCGTAAGGATATATATGGGCAGCTCCCCGAAGATATTTGTCATGTCAGCCTGGTATGATACCGCAGACTTCAGCTCGCTGACGGAAATGATGATGAGTGCATTTGTGCATCATCCCGAGTGGAGCTTCGTAACGATGCGTCAGATCTATGACCAGCGCGCGAGACCGATACCGCCAAGATAAATTTATTGTGAAAGACATAAAGTGCTGAAACAGGAGTGTGAGCTATGAAATATCCGGTCAATATCGGCCCGGGCACAGTGCCCGAAAAATACAAAGAGAATTATGAGGACGAGCCCCACGAATATCTTGTTCTGATCGGCGGAGGCGGTACCTTCGGAATGAAGTTCGGGCAATCGCCGGAGCTCTTCCTGCACGCTTATATGCTGGGGTTCATCGACCTGCAGACCGGAAAGCGCGTTGAGGGGAAGAAGCTCATGACCTGGGACGGTACCCCCGAAGAGGACAGAACAAAGTGCTACCGCGACTATTTCCAGGAGGGCGTTATCTACCGTGTTCAGGGTATCCCCTTGAAGGATAAGGACAATTTCTATCCCATAAAGATACTTGTCAAGGGGCAGAGCTGCGACTGGCTGTGGGGACTCTGGGAGGAGTTCAACAAGCCGGTGACTATGCAGTCCGAGCTGTTCGGAGAGCTGCACCTCAACAAGAAATACGGCACCTTCTACGGCAAATTCAACTGGCTGGGTACCGAGATCGAGGTCAGCTTCAACACCGATGAGGATGACGATGCGGGCTGCCTTGCCCACCTCGAGGAGTTCTGCCGGGACGCCGAGCGCAGGGACAAGGAGATCCGCGCCTACGCCGCGGATGAGCTTACCTACCTTGCCAACGACTGGCGGGATGACGACCACCTCGATGAGGAAATAACCGAAGAGGATTTCGCTCGGCGCATAATTATCAGCAGCGTCGAGATGAGCTCGGAGGGCGACTGGTACGTCTGGTTCGATGATGGCGATATGTTCGCCGGCCACTCGGTACGGGTCAGCGGGGATGCTATGGGCGCGCCGAACCATGCTTCAATGGAAGGTTAACAATACTGCAAACGATAAAAAAGAAAGGCGGGATCACGATGAGTGTAAAGCTGAATGAAGATAAGGATACCGTTAAGCTCATAAGAGAGGGTCTTGAGAGAACGGGCGGCTACTGCCCCTGCCGTCTCGAACGCACCCCCGAAACCAAATGTATGTGCAAGGAATTCAGAGACCAGATAGCAGACCCGGAGTTCGAGGGCTTCTGCCACTGCAGGCTGTATTACAAATCAAAGGAAAACTGAGGAGGCTTTGCTATGGATTTCTGGTTCTCGGAATTTCATACCAATAATGTCAAAATGTCGATCCGCGTCGAGAAGCAGCTGTTCTCGGGCGAGAGCGACTTTCAGCGTATAGATGTGTTTGAGTCGGAGGAGTTCGGGCGCTTCCTGACCTCCGACGGCTCGGTCATATTCTCCGAAAAGGACGAGTTCACCTACGACGAAATGATCGTACACGTTCCCATGGCGGTACACCCGAATGTGAGAAAGGTGCTGGTCATCGGCGGCGGCGACGGCGGCGTTGCCCGTGAACTTTCCTATTACGAAGAGATCGAGACTATCGACGTCGTCGAGCCGGACGAGATGTTCGTGCGGGTCTGCCGGGAGTTCTTCCCCGACAACGCAAGGGGGCTCGACGACCCGAGAGTGCAGCTGCACAACCGCGACGGCCTGCGCTTTCTGCGCGGCAAGCAGGACGAGTACGACCTGATAATCAACGACTCCACCGACCCCCTCGGGCATACCGCGGGGCTGTTCACCAAGGAATTCTACGGCTCCTGCTTCAAGGCGCTGCACGAGGACGGCATAATGGTCTATCAGCACGGCTCCCCCTTCTTCGACGAGGATGAGGAGACCTGCCGCGCCATGCACAAAAAGGCTTTCCGCTCATTCCCGATAAGCCGCGTATATCAGGCGCATATACCCACCTGCCCCTCGGGCTACTGGCTGTTCGGCTTTGCCTCGAAGAAGTACCACCCTCTCAAGGATCTCGACGCAAAGCGCTGGAAGGACAGGCAGATCAAGACCTGGTACTACACCACCAACCTCCACATGGGAGCTTTCATGCTGCCGAAATATGTTGAGGATCTTCTCGAAGAGGAAGAGGGCAGGACGATAAGATGAACGATGACCGCAGAAAGATCAACATACGTATAGCCGTGGCTGCGGCCGGGATATGCCTGTTCGCGGGGCTGCTGATCTGGGGCACCTCCGCCGACAGAAGTATTTCCGATACACTGTATTCCGACAACAACCTGTTCTGTTATGTCATGGCGCTGATAGGGCCGATGCCCGTGTTCTTCGTGACGGTGCCCCTTGCGGGGGCGCTGCTGCAAAGAAGCCTCGGCTCCGGCTTCGGCAAGGGCGTGAAGCTGCTGCTTACGATTATTGCAGCTGCTCTTGTGATCGGTCTGAGCTTTTACGGTGCGAAGGCATTTACCTCTTCGGACTGTCTTGATTCGATCTATCCGAGCGCAAAAAACAATATGGCGCTTATCATCCCGATCATAGTGTGCGTATTCATACCGCTGGGATTTCTGGGCTTGAGGCTCGCCGCCAAAAACACCGACACTCTGCTGGTGAAGCGGATCGTAATGGTGCTTATCGCCATATGCTTCGCGTATGCCGCGCAGGAGATACTCAAAGGAATGATGCGCCGCCCGCGCTACCGCACGGCCATCAAGGGCTATGAAGGCGTGGGATTTGTAAACTGGTATGAAAAGTTCCCCTATACCAAGGAGCTGCCTGCCGCCCTGGGGATAGCCAAGGAGGAGTTCGCCTCCTTCCCGAGCGGACATTCGATGATGTCCATGACTTCCTTCATCGGGCTGCCGGCACTGGCGATGATAGTTCCGGCGTTCAGGGGAAAGGAAGTACCGCTGGCGCTTTGCGGGTTCGGATATTCCTGCATCGTGATGTTCTCGCGCATACTTGCGGGAGCGCATTACCTTTCCGACGTTGCAGCCTCGGGGTTAATAATGCTGACAGTCTCGGCGGTGTATTTGCTGATACTCAAAACGACTGTAAAGGCTGACCTGTCAAGGTGATATAAACTATGCTTTGAAATACATATATCAAGGAGGACAAAAACATGAAATTACTCGTTATCGGCTGCGGCGGAGTTGCCACCGTAGCAATTTACAAGTGCTGCGAGAACCCGCTGTTCACGGAGATCATGATCGCAAGCAGGACTGTCTCCAAGTGCGAGGCGCTGGCTGACAGGCTCAGGGACAAGACCTCTGCCAAGCTCACCACCGCCACCGTTGACGCCGACAGCTTTGACTCCCTCGTGGCTCTGATGAAGGAGTTTAAGCCCCATACCGTGCTGAACGTGGCTCTGCCCTATCAGGATCTCGTTATCATGGACGCCTGCCTGGAGTGCGGCTGCAACTATGTGGATACCGCCAATTACGAGGCCGAGGACACCGACGATCCCGAGTGGAGAGCGATCTACGAAAAGCGCTGCAAGGAGAAAGGCTTCACCGCCTACTTCGATTACAGCTGGCAGTGGGCTTATGACGAGAAGTTCAAGAAAGCAGGTCTCACCGCCCTGCTCGGCACCGGATTCGATCCCGGCGTAACACAGGTCTATTCCGCTTATGCGCTCAAGCATTATTTCGACGAGATACACTATATCGACATCCTTGACTGCAACGGCGGCGACCACGGCTATCCCTTCGCCACCAACTTCAACCCGGAGATCAATCTCCGCGAGGTGTCGGCAAACGGTTCCTACTGGGAGGACGGTCACTGGGTAGAGACCAAGCCCATGGAGATCAAGCGAGAGTACAACTTCGCGGGCGTGGGTATGAAGGATATGTATCTGCTCCACCATGAGGAGATCGAGAGCCTTGCGAAGAACATCCCCGGGATCAAGCGCATCCGCTTCTTCATGACCTTCGGTCAGAGCTACCTCACCCACATGAACTGCCTCCAGAATGTGGGTATGCTGGGAACCACCCCCGTTATGTTCGAGGGTCACGAGATCGTGCCGATCAAGTTCCTGAAGGCACTGCTCCCCGACCCTGCAAGCCTGGGTCCCCGCACCGTCGGCAAGACCAACATCGGCTGCATCTTCACCGGCGTGAAGGACGGCAAGGAGAAGACCATTTATATCTACAATGTCTGCGACCATCAGGAGTGCTACAAGGAGACCGGCGCACAGGCTGTTTCCTACACCACCGGCGTGCCCGCGATGATCGGCACGGCTATGGTGGCCTCCGGCACCTGGGACAAGAAGGGCGTTTACAACGTCGAGGAGTTCGACCCCGATCCCTATATGGATATGCTCAACAAATACGGCCTGCCGTGGGTAGTTGACGAGAACCCCGTAACGGTAGAGTGATATGATAAGACTTGCAGATCAGGCGTTTGAGGCTATTCAAACGCCTGCCTACGTGATAGACGAAGCGCAGCTTGCGGCGAATATGGAGATACTCAAAAGCGTCTCCGACCGCACCGGCTGCAAGATACTTTTAGCGCAGAAGGCGTTCTCTGCCTTCGCGGTATATCCGCTCATGTCGCGGTACCTCTGCGGCACCACGGCGAGCGGGCTCTATGAAGCAAAGCTCGGCAGAGAAGAGTTCCCCGGCGAGGTACACGTTTTCTCCCCCACCTACAAGGACTCGGAGTTTGACGAGATCGTCTCTGTCAGCGACCATATCGTTTTCAACTCCGTCCGCCAGCTGATGAAGTTCAAGGACAGGTGCGCGGGCAGGAGCATCGGGCTGCGCATAAACCCCGAATGCTCCACGCAGGACACCCCTATCTACGACCCCTGCGCTCCCGGCTCCCGGCTCGGAGTGCGGCTTTGCGACTTTGACGAAGCCGTTTTGCCGTACATCGACGGGCTGCACTTCCACACCCTCTGCGAGCAGAACTCCGACGCGCTCGAGCAGACGCTCGAAGCCGTGGAGGAGAAGTTCGGGAAATATCTTCACGGGCTCAAATGGCTCAATTTCGGCGGCGGACACCATATCACCCGCCCCGACTACGACCGCGAGCGCCTCTGCCGGCTGACAGAACACATCAGCGAGACCTACGGCGTGCAGGTCTATCTTGAGCCGGGGGAGGCCTGCGCTCTGCGTGCCGGCTGGCTCGTGACCGAGGTAATGGAGATCGTTCACAACGATACCGATATCGCCATACTCGATGCCTCGGCGGCCTGCCATATGCCCGACGTCCTCGAGATGCCCTACCGCCCGCCCCTGTATCTCAGCGGCGAGGCCGGGGAAAAGGCATACACCTACCGCCTTTCCTCCCGCACCTGTCTCGCTGGGGACATCATCGGCGATTACAGCTTTGACTCCCCTCTCGAGCCCGGAAACCGCCTCTGTTTCGAGGATATGGCGATCTATTCGATGGTCAAGAACAACACCTTCAACGGCATGCCCCTGCCCGACATCGGCATCCTGCGCAAGGACGGCAGCTATGAGGTCATCAAACGCTTCGGCTATGAGGATTTCAAGGGGCGGTTATCGTAAGCTTAGGCAACACCGCACAACCATTGTGCGTCAGATCGCGCGCAAGCTCAATAAAGTTGAGCTGAGATTTTTCGTCAGATTGCCTAAATTCGACGCCGCCTTGCAAGCGAAGTTCACTTCGCTTTGCGCAACGGCAAGGAGAAT
>JAFXVY010000042.1 GCA_017534595.1 Ruminococcus sp. | reverse complement strand
GGAGACCGCAAAAACTATGGGCGTTCCGAGATTTATCACAGCGAAAGCATCGGAGCCCAGCAGGTGCGAGACCACCATGCTGTCTGCGAATTCGCTCAAAGATATCCCCACAGCGGAAAGCATCGCGGGTATCATATACTGCATATATTTTTTGCTCAGAACAGAGCCTGTCCTTTTGATTTTTGCATCCTTCGTATCCATATCCGTGCCCCCCTGCCGCAAGCACAGCAGTGCCTTTTTTATACTGTTATTTTACCATAAGATAGCAAGCACGTCAACACTTCTGCTGTATTAAGGCAATACCGCACAGGGGTTGTGCGGTATTGCCTATACGAAATGAGATCGTCAGTCTGCTCTAAACAGGCGCTGCGCCCTTTTTGAATACACTGGGCGAAACACCGGTGTATGTCCTGAATACTGTGCTGAAATAGCCCGGATCGTGAAAGCCGCAGGCCTCTGAGGTCTCGGCAACAGAGCGCTGTTCCTCGCGGAGCATACGCTTTGCCTCCTCGACACGGCGGCTGTTGAGATAGTCGTTGGGGGACATTTTCATAACGTTCCTGAATATACGGCAGAAGTGCTGGTGAGTTATCCCGGTCAGCTGCGCCAGAAAGGTCATCGGGATATCCTCGTGATAATTGTCATACATATATTTCAGTGCCGGCATCAGCATTGACAGCTGGCGGCTCCTTTTATTGTCCTCCTCTGTTGCAAAGGCTCGACGGAAACCTAAGATATAATCATATACGAACCCTGAACAGGTGAAGCCGCTGTATATTATGTCCGTCTGCTGTGAAGAGAGCATTTTTTCAAACAGTTCCTGCATATAGGCCGGATCGCTGACCTCGGCACATACAGCCTCCGTAAGCCCTAAGGCAGAGAGCAGTCTGTCGCAGTAAGAGCCGTCAAAGGCGATCCACAGCACCTTCCAGCTGTCTGTAAGCGGGGAGTATTCATGAGGCTGGCCTTTTGGAAGAAAGATGAAAGTGTTCCCACCGATCTCCTCCCGCCGGCCGTCGTGGATAAGTTCGCCTCTGCCGCGCACGCTGAACAGTATCTGGTGCCAGCGGTAGCCATCCGGCCGGGAGATCTGTTTCTGATAGCTGCTGCCGCCGATCCCCCGAAGCAGCACGGGCAGAGCCTCAAGCTCCGGGTTGTAGGGGTAGATACTTGTTTCGATATCCATTAATTTCACCTCTGATCTATTATACAGCGCCGGCAGTTATTTGTCAATGACTTAGAGGATTTTCTGCTGATCACTGACGTTAAAAGCCGAAGTTTCTGCAAATCCGGCTGGATTCTTTAAAATCTGAACATTTTGCCAGCTGCAAAGCTTCATAATTTAATCTTGAAAAATTGAACTTGAGATGCTATGATTATATCAGAGAGAAGCAACACTGTGACTGAGGTGATGAAATGAAAATAAAAACTACAGCAGCGGCTTTCGCTGCGGCGGTCATTTTACTGACCGGCTGCGGAAGTGCAGCATCTTCGTCGGGCGAGAACTCCGCTGCGGAGACTGCAAAGGCCGGGACAAGCGCTGCGGACTTGTCAGGATCATCGGCTGAGCCGGAGGAGGAAAGCTCCTCCCCGGAGCCGGAAGAAAAGGATATGGAGAGCTTGCAGGAACTTATAACCGAACTTCCTCCGGAGGGCTATGATCAGGACAGGGAGGGAGTGACCTATCCGGAGTTTCAGAAACTGGTCTATTACTCACAGACAGCAGAGCGCAAGACCAAGGTGAATGTTCTGCTGCCTGCCGGTTATGACGAGAGCAGGAAGTACCCTGTGCTGTATATCCTCCACGGCTTTTACGATACCGAGGACTGGATGGCCCGCAAGAAGGTGGCGCTCAGCCGCATACTCACTAATCTGCAGCTGGACGGCAAGGCTAAGGAAATGATAGTTGTCCTGCCCTACATCTTCTGCAGCAAGGAGTTGGCATATACTACAGGAATGGATTATGAGAACTGCCTGGCTTACGACAATTTCATCAACGACCTGGAAACTGACCTGATCCCTTTCATAAAGGAAAAATTCTCTGTCGCCGAGGGCAGGGAGAACACGGCAGTGACCGGCTTTTCGATGGGCGGTCGGGAATCGCTGTTCATCGGGTGCAGTCACCCGGAGCAGTTCGGATACATCGGTGCGGTCTGCCCGGCGCCGGGACTGGCTCCCGGACAGCTTAAACCGGAAGAGCTGAGCTTTGCCGAGGACGTCAAGCCGTATGTTCTGCTGATAAGCTCCTCAAAGGCGGACGGAACGGTGGGCTCAAATCCCGACACCTACCGGAATTATTTCAAGAAAAACGGCGAGCCATTCTTAACACACGTTATGGAAAAGACAGGACACGATCACACGAGCGTCAAGCCGCATCTGTATAATTTTATGCAGCTGCTGTTTCAGGATAAATGACGGAGGATAGCTATGAAGATCAATAGATTCATCGCCGCAGTTCTTGCGGCCGCAGCATTGCTTTCGCTGGCAGGCTGCGGGGACAGTCAGAGCAGCAGCGAAAACAGCACCGTCGCTTCCAGTACAGCAGAGAGCGCTCCGGCAGAGAGCAAAGCGGCTGATCCCGCTCCGGCGGTTTCAGCTGAAAGGCGTGACGCGGTTTACAAATATCTCTGCGACAATTTCGGAAAGGTAATGCTCAGCTGTCAGCAGGAATCCACCTGGATGGGTTCGCCGGATTACGAAATGGACTATATCCGTTCTGTTACCGGGAAGCAGCCGGCAATGCGCGGGCTGGACTTTATGAACAACGACTTTGACGGAGTCGTTGAGCGTTCAAAGCAGTGGAACAGCAGCGGCGGACTTGTGACTATCTGCTGGCACACAGGAGTAAGCGGCAGCGGCTATCAGGAAAGCAAGGACGAAAACCCGGATTTTTCAAAGCTGCTCACCGAAGGCACCGACGAATATAACTCAATGATGAAAAGCTGGGATAATGCAGCCAGGGCTCTTGCAGAGTTGAGAGATGCCGGGATACCTGTTTTGTGGAGACCTTTTCACGAGTTTGACGGCGGCTGGTTCTGGTGGGGCAAGGGCGGCAAGGATAACTTTATCAAGCTTTGGCAGCTTATGCATGACAAGTTCACCAACGAATACGGCCTGAACAACCTTATCTGGGTGCTGGGCTATTCCGGTGAGGTCAAGGACGGCTGGTACCCCGGCGATGAATATGTTGATATCATCGGCTCGGATACCTACGATAATTCGACCAACAAAAGAGCCTGGAAAAAACTGGAGAAGATCGCAGACAAGCCGCTTGCCTTCCACGAATGCGGCAATGTGCCGTCAGTTGAAAAGTTCGAGAACGACGGCGCGCTCTGGTCGTGGTTCATGATCTGGCATACCGACTATATAATCGGAAACAACGCCAAGAATCTGACCGAAGTTTACAGCAGCGAGAAGGTCATAACTCTTGACGAACTGCCTAAGTTCTGATTTGCGGCAGTGCTTTTTCTGTATCATTTCCAAGAAAACGATACCGTGCGGCGGGAAGCTGCACGGTATCGTTTTTTGTTCTGTAAGCGAGTATTATTTTCTTATCCCGCCGATAGAGTTTGCTCTCTTTATCTGATTTTCAGCTTCGTTCTGAGCTTTGGTGTTGAAGGTCTTTTCTGTCAGCTTTGATCTGCCGGCCTTTAAGGCAACACCGCACAACCCACGGCTAACGCCTCTGCACGTCATCTGCCGTGTCAAGCCTGCTTGACGACCGGCTTATCCGTCATGATCACCAACGTCATCAAAGATGACGTCAATTCTCCTTGACGTTGCGTAAAGCGAAGTGAACTTCGCTTGCAAGCCTGCGTCGAATTTAGGCAATCTGACGAAAATCTCAGCTCAACTTTATTGAGCTTGCGCGCGATCTGACGCACAGGGGTTGTGCGGTGTTGCCTTGGTGTCCGCTGTACGGACGGATTTTTGAAGTACAGCACTTGAAAAATCTCAGGGAATGTGGTATAATCATTTTTGGGATTCAGACCGGCGGAAAATGCTCTCCCCGCCGCAGGCGGGGGAGTGCGTTTTTTCGTATCTCTTTGGGCCGCTTCGGCGGCGGGGAGTCAGAAAAGCCCGTAAAGCCTGAGCGCAGAGTGCTGCGTCCGGCTGAGAAGAATAAATTTTGGAGGTATTTCGTAAAATGGGAATGTTTGACAAGCTTATCGCCAATCTTAAGGCGAGCAGGAAGACTATCGTACTTACCGAGGGCACCGATGCGCGTATCCTTTCGGCTGCCGAGAGGCTGCTCAAGGAGGAGCTCATGGGAGTTATCCTCTGCGGAAACGTTGACGAGGTAAAGGCTGCTGCCGAAAAGGGCGGCTTCGATATCTCCGGCGCCGTTATCCTCGACCCGCTGACCTATTCCGAGATGGATGCTCTCGTAGCTCAGATGGTAGAGCTGCGCAAGGGCAAGATGACCGAGGAGGAAGTACGCGCTGCACTTTCCAAGTCCAACTACTTCGGCACCATGCTCGTTAAGGCAGGCAAGGCCGACGCTCTGCTCGGCGGCGCTACCTATTCCACCGCTGACACCGTTCGTCCCGCGCTGCAGATCATCAAGACTAAGAAGGGCTCGAACCTTGTTTCCTCCTGCTTTATCCTGTTCAGGGAGAAGGACGGCGCCGAGGAAAAGATCGCCATGGGCGACTGCGCTATCAATCTCGGCTACACCGACAGGCTCGACAAGGACGGCAACGTTGTTCTCTCGGCTGCAAGGCAGCTCGGTGAGGTAGCCGTTGAGACCGCAAGGACAGCTGCATTCTTCGGCATCGACCCGAAGGTAGCGGTACTCAGCTTCTCGACCTACGGCTCCGGCAAGGGCGGCACCGTTCAGCTCAGCCATGACGCTGTTATCGAGGCACGCAATATCGACCCCGAGCTCGTTATCGACGGCGAGTTCCAGTTCGACGCCGCGGTATCCGCTGAGGTTGCAAAGACCAAGTGCCCGGACAGCAAGGTAGCAGGTCAGGCCAACACCTTTATCTTCCCGCTGATCGAGGCCGGCAACATCGGCTACAAGATCGCTCAGCGTCTCGGCGGCTTCGAGGCCTACGGCCCGATCCTCCAGGGACTCAACGCACCCATCAACGATCTCTCACGCGGCTGCAACGCCGATGAGGTCTACAAGATGGCCATTATCACCGCAGGAATGGCGTAAACGCGGGCGAGTGAACTTTGCATGATTCTGACACCTCTGCCGGGGCTCCGGCGGAGGTGTTTTTTTGTTACTGTGTGTTGGGCGCCCGCTCAATGAATAGTGGATAATGAAAAATAAAAATGAATAATTAAGGTATCGCCTGCGGCGATGATCTTTTTAGTCCGTCCGCGGGGAGGATACCTTAATTATTCATTGTACATTATTCGTTATTCACTTTTATTTTGCGTCGGCGTTACCGTCTGTGGGCGGAGTATCTGCCGGAGCTTCCGCAGGCTGCTGTGCAGGGGGTGCGGGCTGAACGGGGGGCTGCGCGGGCTGTACGGGTCTCGGGGCTGTCTGCTTGCTGAGCTTGACCATCTGGAAGATGAAGATCTCAACAGAGATCAGCACGACAAGTCCTGCAGCTACGCAGAGGATGATGACCCAGGTCTTGGAGGAACCCTCGCTGCTGCTGTCATCAGACTTGGTCTGCTTCTTGCTGCCGTCGGAGGAACGTGTCGGGGACTCGTCCTTGCCGTTTTCCTTGGCGTCCTCGGCGTTCTTCTCGGCCTGAGATTCGTCATAGGTCTGCTTATCGTTTGACTTGCCCTCGCCGCCGTTGTTCTCGATGCCTGCGGCGGAGCCGGTGCTGCCGATCCTGATGCCCTCGGTCTTGGCGGCAGTGAATGCGGAGAGCCATGCCAGAGAAGCGTTCCAGTTGATCGTACACTCGTTGACCGACCATGCCTCGATGTTGTCAAGGTAGCACTTCATCGGCGCGATAGCGCCCTTCTTCCAGCCCATGCCCTGTACCCAGGGATCCTGCATACCCGAGTTGGGGCCGCCGGACATTACTCCGCAGGGAGCTTTCGGGAAGGACGTGTCTATCTGATAGGACCAGAAACGGTGGTGCGGGTACTCTGTGGTGTGGGTGCCGTAGCCGGTGACGTAGGAATAGTCGAGGGCATTCCTGCCGAGCAGGTAATCGAGGCCGCCGATAGCGCCGTCGAGGTACTTGTCCTCGTCCGAGAGAAGATAAGCGTAGCCGATGACTATGGCATTATCCGCCACAAAGGAGTTAGAGCCCCAGATGTAGCCGGTGTCGCTGTCGTTATAGCTGAGGGTGGACTGGCCGTAGGGGAGGCCGTAGCCCTGCTTTGCCTCGAGGTCTGTAAAGTAGTCCGCCGCCTCGGTGACGGCCTTCTGAGCCTTGCTCTTATCGCCGGAGGACACGTTGTCCGATGCGATCGCCGCGCTGAAGGTGCCGAGAGCCGCGGTATTGCCCCAGTCGAAGGAGCCGACCGTGTCAACGCTCTCGCCGCCGCCCAGTGAGGTCGGGACTTTCAGGAAGAACTCCGAATCCTCGGCGTCGTCGTAATACTTGTCCTCACCGGTGGTGATGAACAGCTCCATGGCTGCCCAGTAGAACTCGTCGGTGACGTTGTTGTCGCCGTAGGCGCCGCCGCCCACCGATTCGTCGAGGGGAGCGTACATATCCGGGTGCTTCTTTGCGGCCTCGTAGGTCAGCCTGGCCTTTTCGAGGCACTCGTTTGCGAAGCTGTCGTCGATGCCCTTCCAGAGCCTTGCGGCCTGTGCGGCACAGGCTGCGAGATTGAGGGCAGCCGCTGTCGTGGGGGGCTTGATGATACGCTTCTTGTCGTCGTCGGCGGGAGCTACGCCGAGACCCGTCCAGGTCTCGTCATGAGCCTTGTGGTAAACCATTCCCGCGTAGTCGCCGGAGGAGACGATCATTTTGAACATCCACTCCATCTCGAAGCGGGCCTCGTCGAGCAGGTCGGGGTAGCCGTTACTGCACTCGGGCAGATACATCGTGCCGTCGGCGAAGGCGTCGTCGTAGCCCGCGAACTTCGCGGTCTCGTACTGGTTCTGGAGCATCCAGAGGGAAAGTCCGCCGTTGACCACATACTTGCCGTGGTCACCGGCATCGTACCAGCCGCCGGTGACGTCAACGCTGCCGGAGGAGCCGGAGTAGCCCCAAGTCTGCTGGATCTCGGCGTTGTCGGAGGGGTGGCCTGCCGCACGGGCGAGCTTGTCCTTGTCGCCGGAGGTTATATACTTGCTCTCGATGGCTATACCCGAGCGGTTCTGATAGAAATAGTTGAGGGAGTCGTAAACGAGCCCCGACCAGATATCTTTGTCGCCGATGGTGAACTCGCGGCTCTCTGCACCGTTGGCGGCCTCGATATGGAAGCTGCCGGTATCATCGACATCGGTGAAATCAATGGTGTGGACGGTGTCGCCCGAATCGGCGTCATAGCCGAAATAGGTGCTCTTGCCCTCGTAGACCGACTTGCCGGAGCTGTCGATGACTTCAAAATCCACGGGATCCTTGTCGGTGCAGAGCAGGGTAGCGCGCTTGGCTCTGTCGGTGAAGTAGCCGACCTGATTGGTCAGTATCTCGGCACGCTTCCATTCCTCGGGAGCCTTGTAGTCGTTCTCGTCGGAGGTCAGGTCGATGAGCGAGAGGTTATCGAAGGTGATGACCGTACCTGCGGGGAAGCAGTCGCCCTGGGTGTACTGCCCGTCGCCGCCGAGGTGGAACGCCCACTCCGCGACCTCAACGGTCTGGTTGGCGGTAAAGGTCAGGTCAACGGTCCTGGTCTCATTGGCACCGATCTGTATGCAGTCCCAGTGGGAGTCGAGATCGTAGCCGTTGGACATATTGTGCCATACCTCGATGTTGCCCTCGAGGTTGCCGATCTTGGTGTAATACTTGCCCGAGTTTGAGGGGGTGATCTGATACCTTACGCGGTACTGATGCCCCGAAACGATCTTGAGACCTCTGTGGCGGAACTGGCAGTCCCACCTGTCCTCGCCGCCGCGGGAGGCTCCGCCGGGGCTTATGATCGTTACCTTGTAGACGCCGTCCTCGATAGCGAACTCCATTTCGCCCGCCGTCGATTCGACGATGTGCCACGGCAGCCCGACGCCGTTTTCAAAGTCGGTCTGACCGAGCTGCTCGCCCGCATAAGCGGTGAGCCCCGATGCCGCAGCGGAAAGCGCGGTCACCAGTGCGGCGGCGCCGGCAGTGAGGCGCAGCAGCAGTTTTTTGAGCTTCATCATTTCTTCTTTTCCTCCTGTATCTGTGCCCGGATGTATCGGGCACGCTAATTGGCATTGATTATCGTCTTTATCATAAAGTAGAGCTCATAGGCTATGAAGGAGAGCAGCAGCGGATTTGAGAAGGCCGCCGCCATACGCTGACCGAAGGTCATGGCGCAGGGCTTGCCCTTGAGGTCGAGCAGCTGCTTGCCGAACACGAGCAGCACGAACACTCCGGCGAACATCAGTATTATCTGTATCGCCATCTGTATCTCGTCGGCATAGGGCCAGTTCATCACGGCTGAGAAGTCGGAGTAGCTCGCCATCATATTGTTGAATATGTGTATGAGGATCGTGGGTATCACCGAGCCGCATTTCAGGGCTATTGCCGCCATTATGAGCGCCGAGCCGAATGCGGAGGCTGCCTGCGGGATGTTGCCGTGCATTATGCCGAAGCAGAACGCCGAGAAGAATATCGCCACGCCGCTGCCGTAGGGCTTGAGCAGGGTGAGTATCAGGCCGCGGAAGATCAGCTCCTCGACTATGGGTCCTACCACTATGACATATACGAACTGCATGACTATCGCGGCGGTGGTGGGGCTTACTATCGTGAAGTCGTTCTCGGGTATCGTCACGCCGTAGGCGGCAAAGTAGCTTTTGAGTATGTTGATGACGAGCGAGATCATCACGTTCGCGAGCATACACAGCGGCATCCACTTGAACGCCTGCGGGAAATGCTGTTTGTGAGGCTTTATCATTTCCGAGAGCCGGGCTTTGAGTATCAGCCGGGCTGTGATGAGCGTCACCGTCGCGGAGATGCACACCACGAACAGATTGGCTCCCATGGAAAAGACCGTGGAGCGGGAGATCTCCTGATGAGCTCTGAGGAAGGCCACCGAGTCCGAGGGCAGCATATAGAACCCGCCGCCGTTGACCGAGGCAACGATGCCGTAGTAAACGTAGGTCAGGATCTTGTTGAGGATCTCATAGCCGAGCAGCAGAGCGCCGAGCTTGGCGCAGTCGATGAACATGGCGTGCCTTTCGCGCTGCCGTGCCTCCTCGAGAGGGGATAGGGGCGGATAGGTTACTCCGCCTTTAAAGCTGTAATTCACTTAAAAGGGCTCCTTTTCAGCGCATGGTGTCTATGACCGAGAATATGCGCTTTGCCAGATACGGCTTGTTCATTGTGTAGAGGTGTATGCCGTCAACGTCGTTGGAGATAAGGTCGATGATCTGATCGGTGGCGTAGACGATGCAGGCTTCTTCAAGGGCTGCGGGGTTGTTCTCGAAGCGGTTGAGTATCTTTGCAAGGCGGGAAGGAATAGACGCTCCGCACATGGAGACCATCCTCATGATGCTCTGCTTTGAGGTCACGGGCATGATGCCCGCCTCGATCGGCACGTTTATCCCGGCGATCTCGCAGCGCTCGCGGAAGCGGTAGAAATCCTCGTTGTCGAAGAACAGCTGAGAGATCAGATGCTCGGCGCCGCACTCGACCTTTGTTTTCAGCGAGAGCACATCGCTTACGATGCTGTCAGAGTCGGGGTGCCCCTCCGGGTAGCAGGCCGCGGAGATCGAAAACTCCGGATCCCGGGACTTGATGTAGGATATGAGGTCGGAGGCGTGCTCGAAATCGTGCTTGGGCGGAACGTCCGGCCTGCGGTCGCCGCGCAGCGCAAGGATGTTGCTTATCCCTGCCGCCTTGAGCCTGTCGAGGATGATATCTATATCCTCCTTGGTGTTGTTCACGCAGGTGAGGTGAGATATGGGCAGTATGCCGTACTTCTCGCGGATGATCGAGCAGATCTCGATAGTGGAGCTGTCGGCAAGGTTGCCGCCGGCGCCGTAGGTGCAGCTTATGAAAGCGGGCCTGATATCCTTGAGCCCGTCGAGGGTCTCATAGATAGTGGCGACCCCGCCGGTATGCTCCTTGGGCGGGAATATCTCCAGCGAGAACTGCGGTCTGTTGTCAAATAGTGAGCTTATCTTCATGGCTTAGGTCTCCTGTCATTATCAATGCACAATTCACAGTGCACAATTCACAATTAAGGTATCGCCTGCGGCGATGGATCTTTCATTACAGCCGGTTTTCTGCACAAAGCACTGTATCCATAATTGTGCATTGTGCATTGGTTCAGCTGAACTGCCAGCTGTCGAGATCGAAGTCTCCGTCAAAGACGAAGAAAAGATCCTGCTCGCCGGAGGCAGAGGCGTCGGCGGTCATGACCGTCCAGTCGGAGCAGTCGAAGGTCACGGCGGTGAGCTTTTCACCGTTCTGGTCTCCCGTGCGCACCTCTACTGTACCCTTGCCCCTTACTCTTGCGGCGAAGCTTTTGCAGCCGTCCATGGCGGCGCCCTTTACGGCGATCAGCTTGCTGCTGTCGCACTTGGCGTATATCGCGCCGATCTCGTCGCCGTACTCGCAGTTGGTAAGGAAGCATTCCTCCGCCTCGTGGACGAGGAACGGGTCGAGAGCCTTTAGCTGCGGCACGCCGGTCTTGGAGGCCTTGCAGTTGCTTATGACCGCATTCTCCTCATCGACCTGCGCCTCCGCGACGCAGATGCTGCGGTAGCCGGACTGTATGCCTCTGGCCTTGTTGAGTATCGCCGCATGGAAGAAGAGATAGTACTTATCTCCGAACTTCTGGAGATGGGTGTGGTTGTTGCCGTAGTTCATCCCGAGCTCGCCGGGGTTCTTGAGGTAGTAGTCCTGATATTCCCAGCTGCCGGCCTCAAGGGGAGTCGCGGTCTTCATGTAGGCCATGGAACAGATCGGGGGAGCCTTGACAGAAAGGGAGGAGTCCCATTCCTTGCGCTCCTTCCACGACGTGTTGAAGGTATAGACATACTGCCCGCCGATGAAGTTCAGCTCGCTGGCTTCAAAGAAATAGGGGCAGTCCACCTGGATGAAATCGCTGTCGAAGGAGAGCATATCGCTGCCGAGCCTGACTATCCTCGCCACGCCGGGCTGGTACTCGCTCTTGCCCTCGCCGCCGCCGAAAGCCAGCCAGCCGACGCCGTCATCGTCTATGCAGGCACCGGGGTCGAAGGGTATCGGTACTCCCTTGAGACCCTTTGTGCCGGCGGTTATGAACGGCTTTTTGAGGGGATCCTCCCACGGTCCTACCGGGTCGGTGGAGGTCAGCACTCCCACACCGCCGCCGCTGTTGGAGAAGTAGAGGTAGAAATGGGTCAGGCCGTCATCCTCCATGCGGGAGACTATCGACGGCGCCCAGCTCGCGGTTATCCACTTGGCGACCGACTTGGTCTCTATCTTGCCCTCATAGCGCCAGTTGACCATATCGTCGGTGGAGAGTATGACAAGGGAATTTATCTTTTCGTAGGTGTTCTCGGCGTCGCCCTTGATCTTGTACTGCTGCTCGTCGTTCGTCCCGTAGACGTAGAGCCTGCCGTTGTATTCAATGGCGGTGGGGTCGGCGCAGAACATATTGGTGACGAGGGGGTTGCTCTGGTTATTCTCGGTCTTGGAGAGGATCTTCAGAGTCTTTAGGTCGAACTCTGCGCTGAGCCTTTCCGCTGCCGCCGAAGCGACTGTCCCGCCCGGAGCTGAAAGCATCCTGGGCTCCGCCGCCTCGCTCACAGTGCTCGCAGCCTCCGATGAAGATCCGCTGTCCGAACAGCCCGCCGCAGAGATCAGCAGTGCGCAGGCGAGCAGTGCCGCCGCAGCCTTTGGTTTCATTATATCGCCTCCGTGAATATACGGTCATTTTCAAAAAGGATGTACCAGATAATTATATCATATTTTTCCGGCGTTGTAAAGGCAAGAAAAATGTGAAAATTTTGTTATATTAAATCAAAATAGTTGTAATTCACAATCAAATGTGTTATAATTGACATATATATACATTCTTATCCGCAGACGGGAGGGATAACGGTGCCGAAGGGTGAAAATGGAAGAAAAAGCCTGAAAAATATCAGCCGCGTGCAGGCGTTCATGATAATCGGCTATGCCGTTATCGTTATCGGTGCTATCGCTCTCGTTGCGAGGTTCGCCCTCGCCAAGACCGATGAGGTGCTGAGCAATAAGGTCATCTCGCTGACCTCCTCTCTGAACGTTCAGATGAAGCTCAATATGGACAGCTACCTGTCTCGGATGGAGACGATAGCCACCCTTGCCTTCGCCGAGGAGAAGGCGTATACCTACGACGCCTCAGACCCGAAGAACGATGAGTATGAGGCGATCAATACCGAGAAGGTCATCAGCGACAAGCTCTACAGCCTGTGTATCATGGAAAACTTCGTCGATTACGGCATCGTCTACCGCAATAACCGGACGGTCGGGAAGATCTCGAATGCCACCTCGTCACAGTTCGGCGACAGGATCTTCACCGAGCTCAGCTCCATGATCTCCCGCCCGCGTACCAATGACGGCTGGGCTACCGGCTACGACAATGATTTCAGGCGCATCTATTATGTCAAGAAGGTACACGACAACGCTGTGCTGTTCATATCCTTCTATTCCACCGAGCTTGATACTGTCTTCGATAACCCGGAGACCCTCAGCGATATGGAGATCAGGCTCGTCAACAGCAACTACGATATCCTCTATTCCGAGGACAGCGCAGAGGTCGGCAAGCCGCTGCCCGATAATATCAAGAACAGGATCGCGGGCAGGAATTCCGCCTCGGTGCTCGACAGCGAGTACCTCGTTTCGGTGAACAGCTGCCGCGACTGGTTCGTGGTCTGCTCGATACCCACACAGATAATCTTAAACGAAAAGAACGATATGACCTGGTTCATCGTTATGACGGCTATCCTGGCTGCCGCCGCAGCGGTGATCGTCGGGCTGATGCTGTCATACCGCCTTACCGAGCCTATCAAGCGGATAGTGCTCACCCTCGACGACAAGGCCAGCATCGACCTGCTCACCGGCGTGCTCAACAAGCTCACCTTCGAGGACTATGCCACCGGCTGCCTCGAGCGTTCCCTCAAGAACGAGCGCCACGCTCTGTTCATCATCGACATCGACAACTTCAAGGACGTCAACGACCGGCTCGGCCATGCCTTCGGAGATAAGGTCCTCAAGGAAACCGGAAGCATACTGCGCAGCACCTTCTCGGAGGACGATTACCTCGGGCGTATCGGCGGAGATGAGTTCGCCGTGCTTGTTAACAAGCGCTTCGGCAGCGAGGAGAGCTTCTCGGCTTATGTAAAAGAGAAGTGTACCGAGCTCACCGAGACCTATCATAAGACTTTCAGCGGCGAGGACGGCAGCCATAAGGTCACCGTCAGCGTCGGCGTATCCGTGTCGCCCGAGAACGGGCGCTCGTTTGAAGAGCTCTATGCCGCCTGCGACAAGGCTCTCTACCGCTCCAAGCATGAGGGCAGAGACAGGTTCAGCGTATACGAGCCTTCTATGGAAAGCGAGGGAGAGGCATGATCAGACGAATCATCGCCGCAGCTGCTGCGGCAGTCATGACGCTCTGCCTTGTCTCCTGCGCGGAGGACGCAGAGGTACGCGCCCAGACCGAGCAGACGGTCATCACCCTCTCCTGGTGGGGCAACGATTCAAGAAACGAATATACGATAGAGGCCGTCTCCCGATTTGAGGCGCTGCACCCCGAGATCAAGGTCAAGTGCAGCTATTCCGAATGGTCGGGGTACGAGGCGCGAAGCCGCGTGCAGATGGTCTCCGGCACCGAGGCGGACGTCATGCAGATAAACGTCGGCTGGCTCAGCCAGTATTCCGCCGACGGCAACGGCTACTACGACCTCGAAAAGCTCTCGGGGCTGATTGACCTTTCCAACTTCTCGGAGGATATCCTCAAATACGGCAGGCGAAACGGCAAGCTCAACGCTATACCGATAGCCATGAATGCCGAAACGGTCTACATCAACAAGACGCTCTATGAGCGCTGCGGCCTCGGCATCCCAAAGACCTGGGACGATCTCTTTGCCGCAGCCAAGGTCATGTCAAAGGACGGGATCTACCCGATGTCGGGCGCGGCGAAGTCGCTGTGGCTCTACTGCATAGCCTATACAGAGCAGCTCACCGGCAAGAGGATACTTACCGACAGCTCGAAGATAAACTTTGACCGCTCCGACCTTGAGACGATGATCGGCTTCTACTGCCGGATGGTGAACGAAAAGGTCATCCCAAAGGTGGAGGACTTCCAGCGCTACAATCTGGAAAACCTCACCTACGCGGGGGTAGTGGCTTGGGTCAGCGACGCCATGAATTATTTTTCGGGCGTCATCGAGGCGGGAAGCGAGATCATAGCTAACGACTACACGGCGTTCTCATCCGACCGTGCCGGCGAGGGCTGGTATGCGAAGCCGGCGACGCTTTACGCCATGAGCAAGAGCACCGAGCATCCGCAGGAGGCTGCGCTTCTGCTTGACTTCATGCTCAACAGCAGCGAGTGGGCGGAGCTCCAGGGAGTAGAAAAGGGCATCCCGCTGAGTGCGGCGGTGCGCTCGCATCTTGAAGAGACGGGGGTACTGACGGGGATACAGTACGAAGCGGCGCAGGTAATGGAGAAAAACGGGCTCATCTCGGAGATGAACTCGATACTTGAAGATTCAAATCTGTATAACTCCTTTATTGACTGCTGTGACCTTGTGCTGTTTGACAAGGCGAGTTTAGAAGAGGCGGCAGGGGAGCTGTACACGAAGTTCTCTGAGAGCTACGGGACTGTGTAGCGGTTCCGCGGGCATTGATAACTCAATACAAATAAGGCGCTGCGCCCCAAAAATCAAAGGGCACAGCGCTTTTTGTATCTGTATGAAGATATAGGCAACACCGCACAACCACCGGCTAACGCCTTTGTACATCATCCGCTTGCATATTTTCCGTCATATAACCCAAATTCTCCTTGCCTTGCGCCAGCAAGGCGGCGTCGAATTTAGGCAATCTGACGAAAAATCTGACTGCGCGTCTGACGCACAATGGTTGTGCGGTGTTGCCT
>JAFXVY010000041.1 GCA_017534595.1 Ruminococcus sp. | reverse complement strand
CATCATCCGCTTGCATATTTTCCGTCATATAACCCAAATTCTCCTTGCCTTGCGCCAGCAAGGCGGCGTCGAATTTAGGCAATCTGACGAAAAATCTGACTGCGCGTCTGACGCACAATGGTTGTGCGGTGTTGCCTTAATAGTCCAAAGCGGAACATTTCATGCGCGGGTGAAAATATTGCTTTTTAATAAAACTCTTGCATTTTGCAGGATCATGTGTTATAATATAAATTGAGAAATTGTCAAATGTCTTTATCAGGACATTCGTTTGTAAATGTGTTACAGGAGGGAAAAATATGAAAAGCAGATTCAGCAGAAGGATACTGTCAGGGCTGCTTTCGCTCATGCTCGTTCTGGGTACGGCGCCTTCGGAGGGGCTGTTCGGCGGATTCGGAGTTCTGGCAGGGGAAGAGATCATAGGAGCCATCGATGATCAGGTGCCCCCTGCGCCCGAGGATCTGGAGGCGGGTCAGCAGGAGCCTGTGCAGCAGGAGCCGGATCAGCAGGAGCCTGTGCAGCAGGAGCCGGATCAGCAGGAGCCTGTGCAGCAGGAAGGCGGGCAGGAGGAGCCTGTGCAGCAGGAAGCCGGGCAGCAGGAGGAGCCGTATCAGCAGGAAGCCGGGCAGCAGCAGCCTGTGCAGGATCAGCCTCAGCAGGGCGGTCAGGAAGAGGAGCCGGGCACACAGCTGACACATAATTATGACGGTCAGACTTTTGAATTTTTTCAAGAATTCACATTAAATAATGACATACATATCAATGATATGAGTGCTTCCATGAGCTTCCCTGCCGGGAATATAGTGTTTAGAGTACATTACGATTCGGATTATAATTGCTGGTTAATTGATAATAAAAGCGGAGCTGTTTATTATCCGGTAATTGGCAGCCATGATGTTGATCCGACCAGTTTTACATTTAATAAAGTCGAAGGAAGCTCCGAGACCTATACCATGACTCTGAACTTCCCCGAGCAGCCCCAGCAGGGCGAGCAGGGTCAGCAGGGCGGTCAGGGTCAGCAGGGCGGTCAGGGTCAGCAGGGCGGTCAGGGCGATGTTGAGCCCGCAAATCCTACAAATCCCACAGAGCCCTCAGACCTGACATTCGATTATGACGGTAAGACCATTTACTATGGCGACAGTGTATTTTTTGACAAGGAAATAACGATCAAAGCGCTTGATCAAAACGGTGAGGAATGTGTTGTCAAGATCCCGAGCGGGCTCTATGAATTTAATCGGGGTTTCTCTGACTCAACAGATCATGAAGTTATAAAAGTGTTAGAAGTCAGGACAGCTCTATCGGAGAAATCCTTTCATGTTCTTTTGTCCGCATCAATTAATGAACCGACCTGCTTTACACTGAACAAAGTTGAAGGCGTCACCGCTTCCGAGACCTATACCGTGTCGTTCCCGGAAAAAGCCCAGAATAATGATTTACAAAATCGGGTGTTTAGTTACGGAGAGCCTCTCCGTACTTCTGCGAGCTTCATGATCAAGGATTATGAGTCTGATACTTACTATAAATTTGAACCCGGTTGGTATGTGTTCACTTTTATTGATAACAATGTTGAAATCAAAAAAATAGCAGTCAACAGCGATTTGGATCAGTTTGAGAATATTTCCGTTTACTGCCGGTACTCCAACATCCAGCCCAGCGGTGTGCGATTCTGTTTATCCGAAGATCAAACATACTACACTCTTTCGTGTGAATATCCCGAAGAAGCCGTGGAGGCCTATACCGCTGCGAACCAGGATCCGAGCATCGGTATAGCGCCGGCTGATACGTATTACAAAACATTATGTGTCGGCACTGTTGTAAACTTCGGTGACATAATTATACAAGAACGTGGGGCCTGGATCGCTACAGAGCTACCAGGGTCGGAACATCATGTAGATCTGAATGGAAAAAAATTAACATCAGATTTGTTTAGTTTTGATGGCACGAATTACGTAATGCTCGCTTCCGACGGTACTAAAATGTTGTTCCCAGTCAGCAGCTTCGAGGGGGTTCCCAACGGATTTATAGTGTACTCGGGCAGCGGAACTCAGGAAGATCCTTATATATTAAAACTCGTTTTTCCTTCCGAAGCCATGATATCCGGATCCTGCGGAGACAATGCCGACTTTACTCTTTACGGAGACGGCACAATGATCATAACGGGCAGCGGCTCGGTGGACGCAGGGGATTTCTCCGGTCTGAAAAACTATATCAAAAATGTTTCCTTTGCAGAGAACAGTTCTATAACCGAAATAGGAAACGATACATTCAACGGATGTCAGGATCTGGAGAATATAACTCTTCCCGCGACTCTGACGACAATAGGAGACCGTGCTTTTGCAAACTGCCCGTCGATGCACAGGCTCATCATCCCCGAGGGAGTTACTTCGATCGGAAGCAGCGCCTTTACATTCCCGCAGGAAGACAAGCAGAATCTCACTTCTCTCGCTGTCCTTGGCGATCCGAAACAACTGAGCTGGGATGATATAGCAACAGATCCCGGTGCACAGAACTTCGCTGTCTGCTATGTTCAAGGTCAATACGTTGAGGATTTCGAGTATTGGTTCCCGGCAGTTAATCTTTATTACTGGCCTTTGTCCGAGGATCATATCCCGATCCGGTATTACCCCAACAAAGGCAAGGGGAAAGTATTACGCGATACGATCGGATACGGGCAAGAGTACACGGTCGAGGAAAACTGCTACACCCGTGAGCAGTATCATTTCATCGGCTGGAACACCAGGAGCGGCGGCGGCGGTACCGCTTACGCCCCGGGAGACAAGATCACGAACACGACCCTGTTCGGAGACGATATCTGCCTTTATGCTCAGTGGGAGCACGACAATGTCAAGCTGACCCTGCCGGCTCATGTTGAGGTCTCATCTCCCGTGGAATTCCCCGATGACGGTATTATCCCTTACGGCACAAAGGTCAAGCTGTACGTTGACTCAAGCTGTGAAGTTTTCGGAAACAAGCTGCTTATTAACGGTAAACCAACAGCCCTGAAAAGAAGAGCCTGCACATTTACGATAAAAGAGAACACGGTCGTGACCGGAGATATAACTCCGCAAGAAGATAAAAACTTCCCCGTTAAGATAGAGTACTGTGCTCTCGACCTCGGGGGAGAGATCGGTGTTGAATTCTTCACGGAAGCGGAATGGGAATCAGCTTACTTCGATACAATGTATATGCACTTCACGGTAGGCACCTCTGATGATTTCAGAACACTTGACATTCGTTTTTCGAGCGGCAAAGAGCGAGTAATCAATGGTAAGTCATATATAGTTTTTGTATGTCCCGTATCCGCTTCGGAAATGACAGCGCCGATCAGAGCCCGGATCATAGACGAAGCCACCCAAAGTACCGGTCCGGTCACGGAATATTCCGTAAAAGGTTACGCCAATACGATCTTTTCAAGTGAGGAGTACGCAGATGCGCAGGACCTTATCAAGGCCATGCTCAACTACGGCGCATATTCTCAGCGCTATTTCGGCATCAATACCGGCAATCTTGCCAACGTGGGTCATGCGTACAGTTCAGAGAGGCTTTCAGATATCACCGCAGAGACGATAAACAAGCCTTACGATCCCTCAAAAACCGACCTGCCGGAGGGAGTGACATTTGAGTCCGTCACCCTCTCGCTCAAAGCGGAAACAACGCTTTCGCTCTATTTCAGAAGCGATGAAAAGCTTACGTTCAGCTGCACGGGCAGGACAGTCGATTACGAGACCGACGGCAAGGGCTTACAGGTCGCAAGGATCAGGGACATCCCTCCCGCCGAGCTCGGCTGGGACTTCATCCTTACCGTTACCACCGCAGGCGGAGCCTCCGGCACTGTGGGCTACAGCCCGATGACCTATTGCTACAACGCCCTGAACAGAAACAAGTCCGCAGAGCTGCAGAATGTCTGCAAGGCACTGTATCTGTACAGCGTTGAAGCCGCAAAATACGCAAACAAAGGAGAACAGGACAATGAATAAGCCGGAGTACAAATCAGTTGAGCTTGAGATCATAACATTCACCAGCGAGGACGTTATCACCGACAGCTGTGTGAATCTTCATGAAGAAGGGCAGACCGAACCTCAGAAACCCTGAGCATTTCTCCGAATAATAACAAAGCAGTCTGTACGAAACCGTGCAGACTGCTTTTTTGTGTTATGCCCGGACTGTCAGACCGGTATCTCATACTGTTCGGCATACCCCTTCCAGCCGGCAAGAGCGCGGGCGAGAAGTGAGTAATCGGTCGTCGTGACATTTCCGTCGCCGTCGATGTCGGCGGATTCGCAGAGGAAGCTGTAATCCGTCCAGCCGGCAAGGTATCTTGCGAACCAAGCAAGATCTGTGGTGTCAACAGCGCCGTCGCCGTTGACGTCGCCGTTGGCATAATAAAACGGAGTGCCCGGTGCGGCGGTGCCGTCATAGATGAAGCCGCTTCTCGGGAAAAGATCGGTGCTGCGGTCGGGATCCATGGCATTGACCTGCTTATGGGTCAGGATGGCGCTTTTGAGATATTTCTTGTTGATATAGCCCAGATCGGAAAGCTCCTTGAGCGTATCGTAATTTGTGGAATACCAGGAGTTGCCCTTCATATAGCAGGCGGAGTCCGCCTCCCAGCGGTCATTCTCCTCGTCGTACTCATAGACCAGATCCATTACCTTTTCGGTCACTTCAACATCCGCATAGACCTTGTCATATTTGCCTGTGTCATAGTTGTAGTCGTAATCGTACCCGTATTTCAGCTCAAAGAACGGAACCGCGTGGACAAGTATTTTATCAGTAGAGTGATCCTCAAAGGTCTCGCCTACGGCCCAGTCCTTGGTACCGTCAATGTACCTTCCGTCTACCCAGCAGTTTCTTGCCCATTTAAGGTCGCCGCCCCAGTAAATATTGCTCCCGACGCCGAATTCTTCACCGCCGAGATTTTCGCCGGTGCCTTTGTTGTACCAGTAGTAGTAGCCGGAGCCTACGCTGCCCTTTACCCATGCACCGGGAGCGATCGTGTCGTAGATCTGCTTCCAGGTCAGCTCGTCGTCGCGTGGGATATCGTCATCCATTTTGATCTCGCGGTAGGTCTTCTGGAGTGCTCTGAGCTTATCGAGAGTGGTAGCTTCGCTGTTTTTGAAGGTGTATTTGTAGGCGATCTTGTCCTCGGTTATGCCCTGACCATCTCCCTCGCCGGCACCGCCGTAGGACCTGGTCTCGCCGTTGTAGGTAACGTCAATAAGATAGTGAGCATAGCTGCTCCATTTAAATTCCGCTTTGCTGTCGAGGCGCTCGGCTACCGCTCCCATCATAGCCGGGAAGCTGATCGAGTCAAGGAAGAACGGGAACAGATAGCTCGCTAAAAGTCTCTTGTTATCCTTTCTTCTGTACGGGCTGCCGATATACAAGCCCTGGTCAACATAGGGCGAGATATACGCCTGCCAGTAGTCGGCGGCGCGGTAGACCTGACCTCTGATGTAAGAGCCGCTGTAAAGACATTCCGAATCAAGCCCCGTCTGTACAGCACTGAGCTTCTCAAAGAAGGTATCGCCCTTGGCATAATTCTTAATCAGATAGTCAACGTCATCCATTACCGCAGAAGTCTTGACGGTTATATCTGTATCGTCCCACCTTGTCTGTGTGTACCAGCCGTCTTTATATACTGTTTTCTTCTGCAGTACCAGCTTGCCGCCGTCAACGTTGTGGAAGGAGCTCCAGAAGATATAGCCGCCCTTGACTCTCATCGTCTCGGTGTTCTCATATTTAACGTCGGCAAACAGATCGTCTTCATAGAACTCGATCTCGGTCGTTACATTGTCGCCGGTATATTTGTTCTTATACTTGGTGGACTTGTCAATAAACCGGAAGGATTTTGGGTCGGGGTTATCGGTCTTAACATAGAATAATTCGTTGAATGGTGCAAGCAGCGGAGTAACGGTGTAGGTGTAATCGGTCACATCCTTTGTGCCCTCCGCGCTTGCGGACATCATAAACAGCTCGCTGCTGTCGGGCAGCGAGAGGGGGATCGTCAGCATAACGGCAGCGGCAAGCGCAGCCGAGATCAGCTTCTTTAGCTTCATCTTTATACTTCCTTTCGGTAGGATATTATCATTGTATCACATCGTTAGACAAAAATCAATACTATGCAAGGATATTTGTCTGTTTTGTCTGCTGCGAACGCCTGAATATATACGGATTGCACAAACTGCACAGCTCCCGATTTACAGGAATATACAGCTTCCGGCTTGTTGATCTCATTTTTTCCGCCTGAACAGCCGGGATGATCTCTGAACAGACAAAGGATCGTTGACCCTGCGGCAGGGAGGCGGGGGGGGGACATAGAATAAAAAAGCAGGGCACACCTTACGAGGTCCGCCCTGCTAAGCTTTCGGTATTATCGACAGCAAAAAGCTGTGCGCCTTCAAGGCTCCGGAGTGCAAAAAGGAAATGCACTCAGCTACTCAGCATCACCTATATAATAAGTCTTGAACTTTGCGTAATAGTCGGCAACAAACTTCTTTTCACCGTTTTCGGTGGTGAAATAGTACACCTTCTTCTTTTGACCGCCGGTCTTGTCGCTGTAATTCTGGAGCTTTGTGATGCCGGGGATATCTCTCGTGGCCATCTCCTCGGTGCGTTCGTAAAAGCACTTTACGCCCAGCTGTTCCTCGGCACTGTCCAGACAGCGATATGCCTGCCACATATCCCGCTCGCCTGATTTTCCGTCTTTGAAACGGTAGAAAGCATAGAAGCTCCCGTATTTCTCCGAAGCAGGTTCAACGCGCATATCGAATTCCGAGTATTTTACAAATACATCCGCTTTGCGTATCAGATCTCCGAGCTTGGTCAGGCCGTCCTTCAGCTCCTCGTAGGGCTTGTCGCTTCTGAGCCGCAAAAGTACGATCGACGGCGCATATTTTTCTCTTTCATAGGTCATCGAGTACTCTTTGCATATCCTGTCGGCCTCGTCTTTTACATTGTCAAGCACATAGTTGTAGTATGCATATTCCCAGCCGACATAGGTCTTTTCCTCGTAGCCTACTTCCGTGCCGTCAATGTGTACGGTGGTCACCTCGCTGGAAACGGGGAACTCAAAGCCGCACCTGTCATCGGTAAAGTATGCGGTATGCTTGTACTCCTCTTTTTCATACCGCACAAATGTGCAGGCGGGACAGTTTTCCTCGGCATAATTCTTTAAGCTTCTTTCGTTTCTGAGCATTACAGTGTCCTTGGACATATGGCAGGCAGTCAGAAGCAGCACCGCCATCAGACCGAGCAGCAAACTTATCTTATACGGCTTTTTCATTATGTTCCACCCCTTTTTTCTGTATGCAGGTACAGCAAAGCGCAGCTGTTTCAGACTCATACCGAACAGCTTCGGCTGTTTCTCCCGTTTCGTTTTGGATATTATAACACATAACGAACGATAAGTCAACGGTGTACCGGAGCATTTACACATCAGTATTCGTGCGGCATTATGCTTGCCCGGAGCCCCTGCACCCCGACCTTGCGAAGTCCGTCACCGTGACCTTTAAGACAGGCAAGACGTAAGGCCGACGACTGCACCGTCCCCGAAAAACAGAAACGTTCAATTTTTCGCGTGATTTTTTCAATTTTTTCCATTCGCCTATTGAAATATGAAATAGTTTGTGTTATAATGTTTATATATAGTTATATCTTTAAACTATAAGGGGGTGTTTGTAAATGACAACTATCGGGAGAATGACTTTTTCCAAGCGGCTGACGGCGGTCATCATGGCTCTTGCCGTGCTTATCCTGTCAATGCCGGCGGTCGATCTTACCGCCTTCGCGGCGGGCGCTCCGTGGGAGGGCAGCGGTACCGCTGACGATCCGTGGCGCATCGAAACGGCGGAGGATCTTCTGAGTATATACCGCGGTGACGGCACCGGCTGGTCTGGCAGGGACTACGCGGGAAAATATTTAGCTCTGATGAAAGACATTGATATGACGGGCGTGAGCTTCGGCCCTATAGGCTTCGAGTCTGGTCCCTTTGCCGGGACATTTTACGGCTGCGGCAGGACTGTAAGCGGCCTGGAATTCAGTTACGGGATAAGTGACAATATCGGCCTTTTTGCCGCGATAAAGGGAGCCTGTATAGAGGATCTCACTGTCAGCGGTACGTTCAAGGGCGTATATAATATCGGCGGTATCGCCGGTAAATCGGAAGGCGGCAATCAGATCAGGAACTGCTCATTCCGCGGAAAGACTCAGGGCGAAGCCAATATCGGCGGAATAATAGGTTATGCCGCAGACGGCGACAGCATTGTCGGCTGTATAAACTACGGTACTGACGAAGGCGTCGGTCTGGTCGGAGGGATCGCCGGCTATACGAACAAATCAACGATACAGTATTGCTTTAACTGCGGCTTTGTAACCGGAGGAAGAAGTGTCGGGGGTATCGCAGGCTTTTCAACATCCGATATCGGGTACTGCGAGAACACGGTCACAGGAACTGTATCAAGCAATCAGCAGACCGTTACCACACTTGGCTCTGTCGGCGGTATCGCAGGCTTTTCAGCATCCGATATCGGGTACCGCGAGAACACGGTCACAGGAACTGTATCGAACAATCAGCAGACCGATACCGCACCTGGCTCTGTCGGCGGTATCGTCGGGGTGATGTCCAATGTAGAAAACGGAAAGCTGCATCACTGCTCAAACTTCGGCAGCGTCGGGAGAGCCCGTTATGTTGATCATTTCACGGGCGGTATCGTCGGCTACTGCGTCGGTGATATCGAATGGAACCTCAACGCGGGCGAAGTCATCGGCGACCTTGCAACAGGAGGTATCGCCGGCTTATGCACCGGGTCGGTGACAAAGTGCTATAATTCGGGTAACGTTTCCGCAAACAGCAGCCAGACCGGAGGCATAGTCGGCGATGGCAAGGTCTGCGCGGTGGAGCAGTGCTATAATTCCGGCTCTGTACGCAGCAGCGGTGACAGCGTCGGCGGACTTGTCGGCTATCTGGGTCAGAACTCGCTCCTTTCCGACTGCTACAACATCGGCACGGTCATCGAAGGCAGCAACAACGTGGGCGGTCTGGTCGGCTGCGCCTTCGGTTCTTCCTCTACTATAAGATACTGCTACAACTGGATGTACGACGAGCTTCCCAAAGCAACAGCAGACAACGGCGTATATGCCAAGACAGTTGCCGGTTACTCGGAAAGTATCCCCACGATGCAGTATAACTATTTCACCGACTACAACACCCACGCCACCGGCTGGGACAACACCAGAGTCAAGGAGAAATACATCTATCTCTACAACAGAGAGATGAAGGATCAAAGCTGCTTTACGGGCTTCAATTTTTCAGGCATCTGGAGGATGACCGACACCAGACCCGATCTTCAGTTCAGCGGCAGCGCCTTCTACTACGGCAGCTACTCCGCCCCCTTACCCAAGACTTTCACCGCACTTGAACCGGCAAGATACAGCATCAGCGTCTCAGAGGCGGACTTCGGCACGATGAGCTACGGCGGCACTCCTCCGGAGCGGACGATCTGCATCTACAACACCGGCACAAGAAAGCTCTTTGCGCCCTCGCTTTCGTCAGCTGACTTTGAATTCAGCGGGCCTTCGAGCAGTGACATACCCGCAGGCGGCAGTGTGTCCTATACGGTTAAGCCGAAGACCGGGCTCACCGTCGGCACCTACAACATCCCCCTGACTGTTACTGCGTCCAACAGGAGCTGCTCGGCTTCCGCGAATACTTCACTGCTGCTGAAAGTCTCAAGGGCTTACCCTACTCTGAGTGTTTCCATAGAGAACTGGAAGTGCGGCCATCAGGCAAAGACACCTGTGCTTACGGTCAACAACACCGGGATGCAGCCTACATTCACATATAAGGCCAGGGGTGCGGACGACAGCACCTACACAAAGACTGTCCCCACAGAGGTGGGCTACTATACCGTCCGTGCCACTGTCGGAGAGTCCGCTCTCTATCTGAGCGCTTCTGCAACGTGTGATTTCTGCATCTATTCCGACGCCCCCTGGGAGGGCGGCGGCACCGAGGCCGATCCCTGGCAGATAAAGTCTTCCGGCGACCTTGAAGCGATAGCGGAGAATATCTGTGAGCCGGGTCTGCACGATGCGGCAAGTCAGGAGAGCTACAGAGGCAAATATTTCAAGCTTTCCGATGATATAGATATGTCGGGCGTCTCGCATACTCCCATCGGCAGGGAAGGAGAAGCAGCTTTCAGCGGCACCTTCGACGGCGGCGGACATATCCTGTATAACCTGAAAGGCAGTTACGATCAAAAGGATTCGGGAGTGTTCGGATATATCTCCGGCGCGGTGATAAAAGATCTCTGCGCAGCGGGCGAGATCACCTCGAGCCGGGAATGTGTCGGCGGACTTGTCGGTAGCGCATTCAAGAGCGTGATCGAGAACTGCGCATTTATCGGAGACGTTACGGGAGGCGGTTCCAATGTCGGCGGCCTGGCCGGAGTAACAGACCGGTGCTTTGTCAGAGGCTCCTTCCATGTCGGAAATGTCAAAGGTGAAGTATTCAAAAAGATCGGCGGCATATCCGGAGTATACAATACGGAGTATTATTCCTACGAAGATCATTCCTTCAGAAATTGCTATCACCTCGGCAATATCATATCCCCCTACACTGAAAAATATCCTGATTTTATCTCCGGCGGAGGCATAGTCGGCTCTGCTCTGGTCCTCCTCATGACCGGTTTTGATATGACTCCCAACACTTTTGCGGCAGGCGAAGGCTTTAATCACCTCGTAGAAGAGGTGGTCGAACGTCGGGGTTCAAGCGGCGAGATACTCACTGAGGAGGAGCTCAAGGAACTGGAGTTCGGAGGAGTCACCGGCTGGGATTTCGCAAACACCTGGATAACCGGCGAAAACTATCCCATTCTCCGCGAGTTCGCGGCGACTGTCACCTTCGGCTACGGCGAGAATTCAAAGAGCGATCCGGGCGAGACCGAGGACGTCACCGTTCTGAGGACGACCTCCGTGACCGCTCCCGAGAATACTCCCGCCGCCGGCTACATCTTCGGCGGCTGGGATACCAAGCAGGACGGCACCGGCGAACGCTATCAGCCGGGTGACGACGTCCCCGCTTTCGGGAATATCACTCTCTATGCGCAGTACAGCAGGGAGGTTCCGAACTACACGCTCTCTCCCGAGATCACCGACCTCGGCACGCAGACCTACGGCTACACCGCGTTCGATCCTGCGGTCATCACCCTGACCAACAACGGTGTGCTTGAAGAGAAGTTCACAGTATCCGTATCGGATAAGCTCGAAGTTGTCGGCGATGCGACCGCTTCCGCTGCGTCCGGCAAGACGGCGGCGTTCACCGTTAAGCCCAAGACCGGCCTCTCAGCCGGCAAGTACACCGAGACCGTTACCGTCTCGACCGAGTCTTATCCCGATCTGACGAAGTCCGTCACCGTGACCTTTGAGGTAGGCAAGGCCGAGCACAAGGTAACGGCGCCCAAGGCGCTCACCCTTTACTGCAACGGCAAGCCGCAGGCGCTTGTTAAGGCGGGAAAGTGCTCCACCGGGACGGTGCTTTACTCCCTCAGCAAGAACGGCACCTACTCCAAATCTATCCCCACAGCGACAGAGGGCGGAGAGTACACGGTATGGTACTATGTCAAGGCCGCCGCCAATTACAACGCAAGCTCCAAAAAGAGTGTCAAGGTGACTATCACCGATGACCGTCTTATGGGCGACGTTGACGGCAACAAGGTCGTGGATGTACTTGATCTCACGATCACCGCAAGGTATCTTGCCCGCTGGACAGGCTACGAGGAGGACAAGTACGATTTCACCGTCTGCGATTTCGACGGCAACGGCAAGACCGACGTTGCGGATTACGCTATCCTTGCGAGATCGCTCGCCCGCTGGAACGGTTACAGAGAGACCTATCTTCTGAGCGTAAAGGAATACCGCAGCAAGGCATGATATGAAATAAAAGGGGCTGTATTTGCAGCCTCTTTTTTTGCAAAAAAAGAGCCGCCGCGCATGGCGGCAGCTCACTTTTTTCACAGCCGGTCAGTTATGACCCTGCTGCTTGTAGGCGTCGATCATCTTCTTGCTGATGAGTACAGAACAACAATTTACATTCACCCGCCCCAATATGCGCAAGCCCGGTCACAAGGAGCAGGTTGTCTTCGCAGTGAGGGTGGGGGTGTAGGGAGTTGATCATCCGAAGGGGGTTGACGGCGGGCTGGACAGAGTATAAGACCAAAACGCGACAGCGACTTGGGGTCAAGGGGGGTCTCCCCCCTTGCGGGGGTCGAGGGGGCGGAGCCCTCCTCGTCGCCGTCCGCAGACGGCGAAACACCCCTACCGCAGGGCGCTCCGAGAAGGGTGAATTTAAAAACAGTCCGGTGGACTGTTTTTAAAGAGGGGAGGCCCTGAAAGAGAGGGCCTCCCCTTGTTCGTCGCCCGCACAAGGCCGCCTGCGAGCGATCAGCGAGCACGGACTTTATTACTTATCCAAGCATAAACAAAACTTTGTTTCACGCTCTCGACTTCGTATAGGCCGAAAGCAAAGACACCCGCCCTGTCTCGGGGGCT
>JAFXVY010000004.1 GCA_017534595.1 Ruminococcus sp. | reverse complement strand
CGGTCTTGCCGACGCCGGTGGGTCCGAGGAACATGAAGGAGCCTATCGGCCTGTTCGGGTCGGAGATGCCGGCTCTCGATCTCAGTATCGCCTCGGAGACCTTGCTTACCGCCTCGTCCTGCCCGATGACGCGCTTGTGGAGTATGCCATCCATGCCGAGCAGCTTCTCACGCTCGCCCTCCATGAGCTTGGATACGGGTATGCCCGTCCAGCGGCAGATTATCCTTGCGATCTCATCCTCGGTGACTTTGTCTCTGAGCAGAGTGTTCGCTGTATAGCTGGTCTCGGCGCTGTGCTCCTCCTGTTCGAGCTGCTTCTGCAGCTCGGGGAGCCTGCCGTAGCGCAGCTCGGCCAGCTTGTTGAGGTCGTAGGCTCTCTCCGCCTTTTCAATCTCGGCGTTGCAGGCCTCGATATCCTCACGCAGCTTCTGCACCTTGGATATCGCCTGCTTTTCGTTCTCCCACTTGGCCTTCATGCCGTTGAAGCGGTCTCTGAGCTCCGAGAGCTCCCGACGCACTTCCTCGAGCTGCTTCTTGGCGAGGTCATCGGTCTCCTTGACCAGCGCCGCCTCTTCGATCTCATGCTGCATGATGAGCCGCCTGATCTCGTCGAGCTCGGTGGGCATGGAGTCCATCTCGGTGCGGATAAGCGCACAGGCCTCGTCCACAAGATCTATCGCCTTGTCGGGGAGGAAGCGGTCGGTGATGTAGCGGTTGGAAAGCGTAGCCGCCGCGATGAGCGCCGCATCCTGTATCTTGACGCCGTGGAAGACCTCATAGCGCTCTTTCAGGCCTCTTAGTATGGCTATGGTGTCCTCGACCGTCGGCTCATCGACAAGGACGGTCTGGAAACGCCTTTCAAGGGCGGCATCCTTCTCGATGTATTCTCTGTACTCGTTGAGGGTCGTCGCGCCGATGCAGTGGAGCTCGCCTCTTGCAAGCATGGGCTTGAGCAGATTTCCGGCGTCCATGGCGCCGTCTGTCTTGCCCGCGCCGACGATGGTGTGCAGCTCATCAATGAACATGATGATCTGCCCCTCGCTCTTCTTGATCTCCTGCAGTACGGCCTTGAGCCTTTCCTCAAACTCGCCTCTGTACTTCGCACCCGCGACGAGTGCGCCCATATCGAGGGAGAACACCTTTCGATCCTTCAGGCTGTCGGGGACGTCTCCGCGGACGATACGCTGAGCGAGACCCTCGGCTATCGCCGTCTTGCCGACGCCCGGCTCACCGATGAGCACGGGGTTGTTCTTGGTCTTTCTCGAGAGTATGCGGATAACGTTCCTGATCTCGTTGTCGCGCCCGATGACCGGGTCGAGCTTGCCGGATCTTGCCAGCTCCACAAGCTCTGTACCGTACTTCTTCAGCACGTCGTAGGTATCCTCCGGGTTCTGGCTCGTTACCTGTGCCGAGCCGCGCACCTCCTGCAAAGCCTTGAGGAACTTGTCCTTGGTTATGCTGAAGCTGCGGAAAAGCTCCTTCATGCCCGCGTTCGGGCATTCGAGCATACCCAGAACGATATGCTCGACGGAAACGAACTCATCCCTCATACGGCTGGCCTGCTGCTCAGCCTCCGCAAAAGCGCGGTCGAGCTCGGAGGTCACGAAGACCTGATCCTGCGGCCTGCCGCCGACCTGTACCTTCGGCAGAGCGTCAACGGCTCTGCTGACCGCGTCCGCAAACGCCTGTGCCGACAGCCCGAGCTTGACTATCAGCTGGGGTATCAGACCGTTTTCCTGCTGCATCAGGGCAAGCATGATATGCTGCTGATCCACAGCCTGATTTGAATTCATCGCAGCGATCGACTGCGCCTCCTGCACAGCCTCCACCGACTTCTGTGTAAGCTTGTTCGCATTCATAAAGATCTCTCCTCTCTGTGCTGTATCTGTATCCTCAGTTTACGATCAAAGTATTACCACGCCGCCGGACAGATATGCCCGGTATTTTTCCTCTATTGCAGAGGCGGTGTTTTCCTGCTCGAAATAGAGCCGCAGGCAGGAGTCAAGCAGGCTGACATACCCGCCGATAGCCTCTGCGAGCTGCTCATCCGAGAGCGCCGAGCCGTTGGGGGAGTAGAACTCCCTTGTGAAGCTGGCTCCGCCGCCCGTCCACGGGTTGCCGGAGGTGAGTATGCTTCTGAGATACTTCTCTTCGATGCCCAGCCACAGCTTGAAGAAGCCGGTGATACGGCTTATCAGGCTCTCGCTCTGGGTACGCAGGGAGATCCTCAGCCTGCCGACGGTGCCCTGAAAGCTGCGGGTCAGCTCGATGCTGTAATTGACGGTGGGGCGGTACTTGAACTTGAGGGGGCTTTTCATGGTCATCATCGAGCCGCCGCTCTGCGCCACCGTTACGAGCCCGCCGCTCATGAGCCTTTCGATCCTCTCGAAGATGTCCCGCATACGCATCTCGGGGGTCATCAGCGAGACGCGCTCGGCGAGTATCTGATTTATCAGATTGCTCCGGCTCGTCCCGAGAGTGTAGGCCATATTGTCTATCGCCTCGACCACATCGTCTGCAAGGACGATGCTGTAAACGCTTTTCTTCATCACATACCTCCTACGCGAACAGATAATAGAACGTCCGGTATATGAGCGCCGCCGCCAGCGCCAGCGTGTGTATGCCGACGATGACCGCCGCACTCAGTTCAGTGCTTTTCTTTAAGGCAATACCGCACAACCCCTGTGCGTCAGATACGAAATCAGATTTTTCGTCAGAGTGCATAAATTCGACGCAGGCGGGCTGACGCCCGGCAAGGAGAATTTGTGTGCTATGACGGAAAATATGCAAGCAGATGACGT
>JAFXVY010000003.1 GCA_017534595.1 Ruminococcus sp. | reverse complement strand
GAAATCAGATTTTTCGTCAGAGTGCATAAATTCGACGCAGGCGGGCTGACGCCCGGCAAGGAGAATTTGTGTGCTATGACGGAAAATATGCAAGCAGATGACGTGCAGAGGCTTTAGCCGTGGGTTGTGCGGTGTTGCCTATAATATTCCAAAATAATTGCCGCCCGCACTTTTTTGATGCGGGCGGCTTCAATGCGTTGTTGAGCTCAGCTTCCGGACAGCTCGTCGGAGGTGTCGGCATCACCGGGCCTGCCCTCGCTGAAATAGACGATAATATCTGAGCCGCCGGGGAACTTCGTATTCTTCTTGAACTTCGTCACGCCGTTCTGATCGTCTCATAGGGCTTGTCCCTGGCGTTCTTTACGGAGAACGGCAGGGGGACAAAGTCATGCTCTGTGATACCGTTCGTTTCCTCTTCAAAGTATCTGCAGACCCGGGCGAAGTCCTCCGAGGCCGCCCACTTATGGCACACATACGCCCGCTCGGCGCAGAAGGGATGATCCTTGCGCCTGCGGTTCATATCCTCAAAGGCCTTGTTCTTGACAGCCTTGTCAGCAAAGGAGTATTCCTCCCCCTGACGGAGAAACTCCTCTCTATTAGGTTTGAACGGCAGCTTGCTGCTGTAGCCGGCATAGTACATATAAAGCTCGGTGATCTTGTCGGCGCTGCCGTCGCAGGCCGCGGCTACCCTGTCCGCAGAGTATTCGCTTGCCCGCAGCCAGTTATAGAAGCCGCTTTCAAGCACCGGTGAGACCGTCGTGCTGATGTCGCTGATAAGTCCTCTCCAGATCGCAAGATAGGTGATCGTAGAATACCGGACGTGTCCGCAGAGGATATGCCCGCACTCACGGGCAAGCACCGTCGGCACAAGCTCTGTGGGGATGCTTTCGAGCAGAGCCGAGGTGAGCACGATCATCGGCTCTTTGTCTCCGACAGTATAAGCGTTGGGATAGGGATAGTTCTCGATATACAGCTCGGGGATCTCCTCGATGCCGAGCTTCCCGCAGATATCGGTGAGCATTTTGTAATACTCCGGGAGCTGGCGCTCATTCACTCTGAGCTTTGAGGAAAGCATCGCCAGCCTGAGATTGCTGCCGCCCCACAGCTTCATGAACAGCTTTACAACTGTGTTGTAGCCGGGGATCTTTCCGAGGAGCTTCATAGCAGCTCTGTCTGTCGGGTTTATAAAGACTTCGGGATCTAATGACACTTCGGTCGCCTCCGTTTAAATTATTCCGAGATCACAGCAGCGGAGCTATGATTCTGAGCAGGTTGTCCACGAACTTATGCAGGAAGGTTGATTTATTCACATCGTTATGGTATAATAAACTTCAAGAATAAAGAACAAAGGAAGCCGGATCATGCAGACAATAAAAAAACTCTACGGCGGGCTCAATATCACATGGCCGAGGCTTATCATCGCCGCGGCAGCGATAGGGTTGATCGTCGGCGGGATAATGCTGATACCTGTGAGCGATCAGAGCTCGCTCAAGGATATAGGCACGAACTTTGAATAGTGGATATTCTTTGCAACGGTCATCGTTGCCAACAGCAAGAGCCCCGTGGACTCGGCGGCAAAGGCTTTTGCGTTTTTTCTGATAAGCCAGCCGCTTATTTATCTCGTCCAGGTGCCCTTCTCCGATATGGGCTAGGGCTGTTCGGCTATTACAAATACTGGTTCCTCTGGACGCTTGCAACTATCCCCATGGGAGCCGTGGGGCATTTCATCAGGCGCGGAGACGCTGTCAGCAGCCTGATACTTTCTGCGATGACTGTGTTCCTCGTCTATCACCTTACGATGTATGTCTCAAAGGCTATGGACGACTTCCCTCACCATTTAGCGTCTGCGGTGCTCTGCGTGATCTTTATCGTGCTGCCCATACTCGGCACGGCAAGGACAAAGTATGCAAAACTCATCGCATGGGGCGCGGCAGCCGCTGCGATCGCGGTATTCATTTTTATATATGTATTAAAGGGCGGCGGCACACGCTATTCGCCGAGGCTCAACTGCAGGGAAAACGGCATCGAGGTCAGCAAGGACAGCAGGATCGTTGCCTCCGTGAACGTTTACGAGCATCAGATCTATGAAGCGGACGGTGAATACTATCTCTACACCGAGATCACCGGCAAGGAAGCCGAGGTCACTGTCGATACCGACGGCAGGGAAAGAACGTATGAGATCAGATTCGATGACGACACCCAGACCTTCACAGTGACGCAGGTACCCTGACCGTATAAAAAACAAAAGCCGGATGACACGCTTCCCGCGCATATCCCGGCTTTTATTGAAAAGAGGAGAAAAATATGTATCCGACAGTTACCGAAAAGACGTTCTACAAACAGCTTGCCGGAAGCACCGCCGGAGCGATCACAGCCGTCTGTGTCGCCGGAGGGATAGTAGGCTTCTGTGCTGTATTCTGCGGCACACAGCTTGGCTGGGACAGCGTGCTGACGATGATCCTGCTCGTCCTGCTTGGGCTGTGCGGAGCACTCCTGATTTGGTTCATCGTAAAGCTGATACGGATGAAAAATCACCGCGTGTTCAGCATCTACGGGGATGCCCGGGAGCTTGCCGAAAAGATCAACAAGGGTATGCAGGACCCGGTTTACTTTGCCAGAGGCTTCGACAGCAGCGCTCCGTTTGCGACGCTTATCACGGATGAATTCATCGTTTCGGGTCTTGAGCTTGTGAGCTATATGGAGCTCAACGACCTGGTGACTGTCCATACAGGAGAGATCAGGCACGTTAATATCTACCGGGTCGGAGATCCGATAATGACGGTCGGCTCGGTCGCGGCGAACCGCATCGGTGACAGATACCTTGAATCAAAAGGCGTCAACAGTCAGACCAAGTTCGATATGCTCATTTTTGAGGATCGAAACGGCAAGCAGCACACTTACGGCGTACAGCATCAGGATATGGAAAATGTACTCGTTAAGCTTCAGCAGATCGCACCGCATATCCAGTTCAAACGGTAATACGATAATGCGTGCGGTATTGCCTTAAGGCAACACCGCACAACCCCTGTGCGTCAGATGCGCCGTCCAGATTTTCGTCAGATTGCCCGAATTCGACGCAGGCTTGCTAACGCAAGTCAAGGAGAATTTGGGCGATATGACGGAAAGCTGGCAAGCAGATGGCGTGCAGAGGCGTTAGCCGCGGGTTGTGCGGTGTTGCCTTAACAATATCAATTTCCGTTCAGCGCCCTGAAGTGCTTTTTGTAGCTCTTATACAGTCTCCGAAACACCTTATAATTCCGCTCATAGACAGCTTTGTTTGCAGGATCGGGACGATAAACGGCACTGACCGGTACCATTCTTCCGGCCGCCTCCGGTGAATCAATGATCTTCATTCCGAGCGCTAT
>JAFXVY010000040.1 GCA_017534595.1 Ruminococcus sp. | reverse complement strand
CTCCTTGACGTTGCGTAAAGCGAAGTGAACTTCGCTTGCAAGCCTGCGTCGAATTCGGGCAATCTGACGAAAATCTGACGAGCTCAATCTTGATTGAGCTTTTGCATCCTGACGCACAGGGGTTGTGCGGTGTTGCCTTAAGTGTAAACAGATTCCCGGAGCGAAAGGAGTGCGCAGGCTTTGAATTTGAAACAGAACAGCTTGAAGACCCGCCGCATAAAGATAATTGCGGCGGTTTGTGCCGTTACCGTTTTAGCGGGAAGCACGGCAGGGATATACGCTTTCAGCAGCAACAGCAAGCCCGGTACCGAGGAGGCCGAGGAGGTCAAGAAGGAGACCTCGTCCGAGAAGGACAGCGGCATCATCAGCGGCGGCGGTACGGTGACATCCTCTCAGCTCAGCGATCAGCTGGGGCTGAAAAACACCTCCGCAAGACTCACCGTCGGGGAGGTGCTTGCCGAGTCGGGGAACAGCGTCACCGCCGGCACCGAGCTCTACAAGCTCACCGACGACAGCCTCGAAAAGGCAAAGAAGACCCTCGACTCTGAGCTGAAGAGCGCAACCAATGCCCTCACCGAGAAGAAGACCTCGGCGCAGGCGGATAAGATCAAGGCCAAGACCCTCTACGAGTCGCAGCTGCTGCTCGGGGACACTGCCGAAGCCGAATACGAGGCTGATCTCAGCGCCCTCGACACCAAGCTTCAAAACGCTTACGACGACTATCAGGAAGCGCAGAACACGGTGAACAACACCCCCTCCGAGATCTCCCGGAAGCAGTCGGAGATGAAGAGCAAGCAGTCGGAGGCTGACAGCCTGCAAGCGAAGATCGAGACCGCCGAGAAGCAGCTCGATGAAGCGGAGAAGACCTACACCTCCGCGGCTTCGGATCACAACGCCCTGCTCACCGAATACAACTCGGCGGCAAGCGTGGTACGGTATCTCGGCGCGGCGCTCGGGAACGATACCTCAAACATCTCCCTTGCGGAGGAAGCTTCGACGGATATCCGGCAGAGCGGCGGTACTCCCGGCGGCGGAGAGATGCCCTCGGGCGATTTCGGTGACTTCGACGCTTCGCAGTTCGATATGAGCTCTATGCCCTCCGGCTCTGGTACTCCGGCCGGGAAGCAGAGCTCCAAAGCAGCGGTCAACCCCACCCCTGCACCGCAGGCCGATGCAGCGACCGGCACAGCCAATAAGTCCGCGCAGCAGACAGAGTCCTCCGGCTCGTCGGAGATAAAGGCGCTTTACGATAAGGCCTGCAAGGAATACACCGCGCAGAAAGAGAAGCTTGACAAGGCGGAAAAGGCTCTGACCTCCGCCGAAAAGGAATACAAGAGCGTTTCGGAGCAGCTCTCGGAGCTGAACAGTCAGCTCAAGGATGCGCAGAACAGCGTCTCCGAGCTCAGCAAGGAGATAAGCTCCCTCGAGAGCACGCTTTCAAAAGCCAAGAGCAATCTGACCAAGCTGCGCTCGGAATACAACTCGCTCAAGTCCTCCTACGAGACCGACAAGCTGGAGCTCAAGAACAAGCTCGATACCGACCTTGCCTCTTACGAGAACGCAGAGTTCCATTATAACTTGACCTGCAGCACCATAGACTCCGAGCTCGCGGAAAAGCAGGAGGCCTACGATACCGCCGTTGAGAACCTGAACATCTACGAGGAACAGCTTTCCGACGGATATGTCCGCGCCATGCAGGACGGAACGGTCTACTCGCTGAGCGGTACGGCGGGCAGGAGCCTTGACGTATCCTCGCCCTTCGTTTACTACGTTGACCGCAGCGACCTGACCGTGACCGTCGAGCTCGATCAGTACGATGTGACGGAGATCGCAATAGGCGACACGGTGATCATCTACTCCTCGGAGACCGGGATGACCAACGGAAAGATCACCGCTATCGCGGCAGGCGAGGCCACGAGCCTTGCGGATGTACGCTTCAACGTCACCGTGACGGCGGAGGAGGATTCCAAGCTTTACAGCGGACAGTCGGTGAACGTCTACTTCAACTACACCGCCTCGCTGAGCGGCAGCCTTAAAGACTTCGCCGGCAAGTCGGGTGACGGTGAGGAAGGCTCCGGCAGCGGCTTCCCCGGCTTCGGCGGAGGCAGTATGCCGGAAGGCTTCGATCCGAGACAGTTCGGCGGAAGTATGCCCGAGGGCTTTGACCCGTCCAATATGCCGAGCTTCGGCGGAAGAAAGGGAGAGTAACATGAAAAAGATAATTGCCTGCATAGCCGCGATCGTGATAGTCGGCGGTGCCGCACTGGGAATAATCATCTACAAGAATTCCTCCGATACCGAGCAGGTAACTGCTGCCAAGGAGGTCATTGTGACAAGAGGGAACGTCACCGCGGGCGTTACCGAAAGCGCGGCGGTGAGCGTTGAATCTCTTGAACAGACCTTTGATCTCAGCCTGACCTCGACGAGCGTTTCGGCGTCTGTGGAGAGCAGCGGAGGCGGCTCCGGCTTCGGCGGCGGCTCCGGCGGTATGAGCATGGGCGGCATGGGCGGAATGATAAGCGGCGTGAGCAGCAGAAGCGGCGGCAGTATGGGCTCCACCAGCGTTTCCACAAGCTCATCTTCATCCTCGCTTGAACTGATAATAGACAAGGTGAACATCACCGAGGGTCAGACCGTTGCGAAGGGCGACGTCCTCATGACCATAACTCAGGACAGCATCGACAGCGCCCGCGAGCTTCTTCAAAAAGCCGTCGAGGACGCAGAGCTTGCCCTGAAACAGGCTCAGATCGAGGAGGCCGAAACAAAGCTCTCCGCCAAGTACGAGTATGATACCCGCATCGCCGAGGGCAAGAATGCGGAGACGGTATATCAGGCGGCGCTGGAGGAGATAGCGCAGAATATATCCGGCCTGCAGAGCCAGATCAGCGACCTCAATTCGCAGATCGCCGCAGCGACAGACGACAAGCAGATCTCACAGCTCAACTCACAGCTTGAATCGCTGAAATCGCAGCTTTCCTCCGCACAGGGCTCCCGGGCAGCCGATGAGCTGGCCGCCAGGCAGACCTACGAGGAGACCGTGATGTACTACGAGAACGCCGAGGATCTTTACAATGTATCCGTAAGCGGCGTGGGCAGTTCCTCCGCCGAGGCGCAGGAGGCAGTGGACACCGCCAAGGCCGACCTTGAAGCCTTTGAGGAATATATCAAGGACGGCAATATAGTTTCCGAATACAGCGGGACAGTTACCGGCGTGGGCTATTCGGCAGGGGATACTCTGAACAAGGACACCGCCATTGCTTCCTTCGCAGACGCCGAGAGCATAACCGTAACGGTAAATGTGACCGAGGACGATATCGCGGCGGTGAACATCGGGGATGCGGTCGATATCAGCTTCTTAGCTTATCCCGATCAGCTGTTTGAGGGCTATGTTTCCGAGATCGGCTCGTCATCGTCGAGCGGGAAGTCCTCGACGGTAAGCTACCCCGTAACGGTAGTCGTTACCACGGTCCCCGAGAAGATGCTTTCGGGCATGACCGCTAACGTGACGTTCATCTCCAAGAAGGTCAAGGATGTGCTTTACGTTTCCAACAAGGCAGTTATCACCGAGGGCGCCGACAGCTATGTGCTCAGGCAGAACTCCGACGGCACCGAGGAAAAGGTAAAGGTGAGCGTAGGCTTCTCCAACGGCAAGGTAGCGGAGATCACAGGCGTTTCAGAGGGCGATACGGTGCTGATAAAGGGCAAGGTGTGATGTGATATGCGTTTTTCGGAAATACTCAATCTTGTCAGGATAAATCTGATACAGAACAAATTCAAGGTGCTGCTCACTTCTATCGGCATTATAGTGGGCGCAGCGACGATCGTATGCGTTATCGCTATCGGCAAGGGCGGTCAGGCGGATGTAGCCGACCAGTTCCGCAACCTCAATGCGGGAGCCCTCGATATCAGCTACGAGCAGTCGGAGGGCAGCTCCGGCTTCTCCTTCGGCGGGAGCCTTCCGAGTTTTTCGGGCGGCAGTATGCCGAGCTTTGACGGCGGCTCTGTGCCAAGCTTCGGAGGCAGCGGTTCTTCCTTCTCGGCGACAGCCTCCAAGGAGAGCGGCTCGTCGGACGGCAGCAGCAGGCGTTCCTCACGGAGCGGCGGCAGCGGTATGCCGAGCTTTGACGGCGGCTTCGATCTCGGAAGTATGTTCGGCGGCAGCGGCGAAGTGAAGAACCGTGAGAAGATAACCCTCTCCACCGAGGATATGGAAGACATAACCGCTTCCGTTCCCGGGCTGAGCGAGGCGACCATAACCTACACCACCAAGCAGAACATCTACGGCGGCAACATCGAAGAGACCGAGTCCTACACCATAGCGGGCACTCTTTCGGATTACGCCGGGCTCAGCAATCTCTCGCTGCTCTTCGGAGACTATCTCTCCGATACCGACAACGAGAATAAGACCAAGGTCTGCGTGCTGGGATACAGCGCGGCAAAGAACATCTTCGGCAGCGCCGAGGAAGCCTACGACAGCATCGTCTACATCGACGACAGGCCGTACACCGTGGGCGGCGTGCTTGCGGAGCAGGGCTCCGTTGAAGCGGGCATCAGCGCCGACGAAGCGATATTCATTCCCTACGCCACCGGTATCAAGTATCTGACCGGCAGCGATATCAGCCCCACGATAACAGTCATCGCGGAGGATGTTGACAACATCGGGGCAGTTGCCGAGAACGTCAGGTCGGTGCTTGCCGCAAGCTATCCCAACGCGGAGTTCACGATCTCCGACGCGGGCAGCAAAATGGAGGCAGCCAACAAGTCCAACCGCACGCTTACCCTTATGCTCATTGCTATGGCATCTATCGTGTTCATCATCGGCGGCATCGGCATAATGAACGTGCTGTTCGTATCAGTTAAGGAGCGTACACAGGAGATCGGCATACTCAAGGCTATCGGCGGTTCCCGCAGGGACATCCTGCTCGAATTCATCCTTGAGGCCTGTTCTATCAGCCTTATCGGCGGCATAATCGGCGTGGCGATGAGCTTCGGGGTCAGCCCGCTGATAACCAGCTTCAGCATCAGGATGGAAATGTCCGTGACCGGCGCTCTGCTGGCTCTGGGCTTCTCACTCGTCACCGGAACGGTGTTCGGCTTCTACCCCGCGTGGAAGGCTTCAAGGCTCGTGCCCGTCGAGGCGCTTGCCAGTGAATGATATCACAGTAAAGGAGAAGGCAGATATGAAAACGAAAGGGAAAAGGATCATCGCAGCAGCACTTGCATCGCTTATGATGTTCTCACTGGTCTCCTGTGCGAACAAGGAGGATCAGGACGACGGCTGCATTTACGGAAAGATATCCTCCGTTGACGGAAACGATATCGTTATTCAGCTTGCGGAGTACAGCGAAAGCACAGACACAGAGGCCGAGAGCGACACCGACTCGAAACCGGAGGATGACACCTCCCGGAGCGGGAAGTCGGGCAAGCGCAGCCGCCCTCAGAACGGCGAGATGCCCGAGGGCTTCGACCCGAGCCAGTTCGGAAATCTGCCCGAAGGCTTCGACGGCAGCCTCCCCGATGACTTCGACCCCGAACAGTTCAGGGGCAGGGGCTCCGACAACTCCGACGGCAGCTCAAGAAGCTCCCGCAGGCAGATGCCCGAGAATTTCGATCCCGAGCAGTTTGACGGCAGCCTCCCCGAAGGCTTTGATCCCAGCCAGTTCGGGAATATGCCCGAGGGCTTTGATCCCGAGCAGTTTGACGGCAGCCTCACCGAAGATTTTGACCCCAGTCAGTTCGGCGGAAGGATGCCCGGCGGAAGATCGGGCGGCGGCAGCAAGACAATAAGCGGTGAAAGCGGCAGCTATACCCTTACCGGCGAGCAGAAGGAGCTGCGGATCCCGGTGGGCGTCACCGTGACCACAAGCAGCGGCGTAAAGACCGGCTTTGACGCTTTGAAGAGCGGCGACATCATCAAAGTAAAAACAGAGAAGGACTCCGACGGCAACGAAGTAGTTACCGAGGTCTGGATAATGGAGCAGTGAGGTAGAGAGCTATGACAGATCAGATCATATCCATGCACAATGTCTGCAAGAGCTATAAAATGGGTACGGAGAAGCTGAACGTCCTCAAGGGCATAGACTTCTCGGTGGACCGCGGAGAGTTCACGGCGATACTCGGCCCCTCCGGCTCGGGCAAGTCCACGCTGATGAACATTATCGGCTGTATGGACACCCTCGACAGCGGCTCCTATTCCCTCAACGGCATACAGATCGACGAGACAAAAGAGCGGGATCTTGTGAAGATACGCAACCACGAGATCGGCTTCATCTTTCAGAACTATCATCTGATACCGACCTACAATGTGATGCAGAATATCATCATGCCGCTGCTGATGCGCGGCGAGGACAGAAAGACCGCCGAGCGCGACTGCCGCGAGGTAGTGGATATGCTGGGTCTTTCCGACAGACTCAAGCACAAGCCCTCGGAGCTCTCCGGCGGTCAGCGGCAGAGGGTAGCGATAGCGAGGGCGCTTTGCAGCAAGCCCTCTCTCCTGCTCGCCGATGAGCCCACCGGAGCCCTCGATCAGCAGAGCGGTACGGAAGTCCTCCGGCTGTTCACCAAGCTGCACGAGATGGGAAACACGATCGTGATGATAACCCACGACATGAACGTCGCCAAGTGGGCGGAGCGGACGGTAAACATCGTTGACGGGCAGATGTATCAATAGTTCACAAAAAACGGTATCTCAGCCATTTCGGGCAGAGATACCGTTTTTCGCATTTTTCATTTATGAGCAAAGCTTACTGCGCCTGATCTTTGATCCTGAAGGCCAGGGGATCGGTGATAAATCCGCCCCGGGAGACCGAGCTTGTGCGGACGTTCAGGGACACTACATAGACGGGTATCCCATTGGCGAGATAGAACATATTTGCAGGATGGCCGTAGCTTCTTACCGTCTCCGAGCCGACCTGTACTATACCTCTGTGACGCCTGCCGACGAAGCCCGCGGTCACGCCCGAGCACCAGAGGAACTCGCGGCGTTTCAGCCTGCCGAGACGTTTGAGGTCCCGCCACGCGATCACCGACATCCACAGCACATAAAGCACGCCGACGGAGATCTTGGCGATCTTATCGACGGGGGATACGAACATCAGCACAACTACCACCGCCGTGAGCGGCAGAACTTTTAAGGCAAGCCATACCCTGATCCTCCCGCAGATATATGAAAGCGCCTGCTCGGGCATAGATGCACCTGTCAGCCACATTTTATCCACCCCCGGTTTTACTTATCTGATTATAGCTCATTTCCGGGCGGATGTCAATAACAAACATCGGGAGGGGCCGAATTTTCAGATCATGGTTATCCCGGCCTTTTCAAGGCGCTTTTTCTGCTTGGAGACCTTCTTTTCGGGGAGCACCGTCTCTGTTCCGGCGGCGAGGATGTATGCCCTGTACCCGCGCTTTGCGGCGCCGAGACCCGTGGCGGTGACGCAGCCGTAGCGGTCGAGCCCGCAGAGGTGGAGCTCCTCATAGCCGCACCTGCTGATGTGCTCGCGGAGCTTCTTGTTGGAGAGCGCGTCCCCGAGCATTTTATCAAAGCAGAGCTCGGATACGATATCCACTCCCGGGTAGATATCCGCGCCGGGGGTCCCCGCGATGGAATATCCGAACAGCAGGCGGTTGGTGGGGAGGTTCTGGATGATGTGGCGGATATAGATGATATCGCAGCCCTCGGCGGCATAGCTGTGTATGAGCCCGTTGACTCCCGCCGTCAGCTTTTCCGTGTCGTAGGTGAACTGCTTTTTTCTCTTTTTCCAGAGATAATCATTCTGCATATCAATTACGATAAGTGCTTTTTTGCAAGACATAACAAACCTCCTGTCAGCGCCGCAAGGGACGAATATACGAACACGAATTTGATGATGTTGAAAACGGTGAACGCCGTACACAGCAGAGCCGGTCTTTCACTCATACCGAGCAGAGCAAACAGCACGGTATTCTCAAGCAGATCGGCGCACATACCGATGACCGGCAGAGCCGTGAGCGCACGCCGTTTGCCTGCGGAGATACCCAGCTTATCGGTGACAAAGCGAAGCGCTCCGCGGTAGAATGTGCAGTAAGCAAGGGCATAGACGAGATCGACGGCAAGGAAGCCGAAGCGGTAGAACCTTGCGGCGGTATCGCCAAGCCTTGAAAGGGAAGCGCTTACCTCCGAGGGAGATATTCCGAAGGTGAGGTCTGCTATCCCCTGCCCGCCGGAAAGCCTTTCGACCTGTGCGGCAGTCAGCCGCATGAACAGCATCATCCCGAGAAAGAGGCAGAGCAGAAGCCCCATACCCTTCCATGAGCATATAGGCAACATCGCACAACCCGCGGCTAACGCCTCTGCACGCCATCTGCTTGCCAGCTTTCCGTCATATCACCCAAATTCTCCTTGACTTGCGTTAGCAAGCCTGCGTCGAATTCGGGCAATCTGACGAAAATCTGGACGGCGCATCTGACG
>JAFXVY010000039.1 GCA_017534595.1 Ruminococcus sp. | reverse complement strand
GTACATCATCCGCTTGCATATTTTCCGTCATATAACCCAAATTCTCCTTGCCTTGCGCCAGCAAGGCGGCGTCGAATTTAGGCAATCTGACGAAAAATCTGACTGCGCGTCTGACGCACAATGGTTGTGCGGTGTTGCCTAAAACAAACAACAGCGCTGTGTCCCGGTTCGGGGCACAGCGCTTTTTGCATACAAAAAGACCCGGCACAGTATGTACCGGGTCCCGGACCGTTCAGTTATATTTGAGAAATCGCAGCAGGTCTGCAAACATACCCACGAGGGCATAGATGATCGCGGGGATGCAGATTATCTTTAAGATAACGCCGAGCACCGTGATGTCGCCGAGGAAGACAAGCAGCATCGCAGCTGCAACTATGATACCCATATATATCCCGACGTTTATGAGCAGGTTCCTGACATCGCTGTCGCGCCTGTGGAGCGGGAAGATATCGTCAAATTCAAGATCTTTGATCTTTTCAATCAGCTGTTTGAAATCGAATTCCATAGCATTTGCCTCCTTAACTCATCGGGACTCAGCCCCGTTCGCTGTCAGATATATTATACTACATTTAATTCTTAAAATAAATAGCAAAAAACAAATTTCGTGATTATGTAATAATACCACGCCGCTGATTTGTCTATAATGACAAAAAGCCGACGGCATAAACCGTCGGCTCAAAAGTCTTGCGATCAGGCGTTCAGGGACTTGGCAAGCTGCGACTTCTTTCTTGCAGCCTTGTTCTTGTGGATGATACCCTTCGAGCAAGCCATGTCTACCTTCTTGATAGCAGCCTTAACTGCCTCAGCCTTGTTGTCAGCACCCTCTGCAACGGCTGTGTTGGCCTTCTTCAGAGTGGTCTTGAGCTCGGACTTGATAGCTTTGTTCCTTAAGGTCTTGGTCTCGATTACCTTGACTCTCTTCTTTGCGGATTTAATGTTCGGCATTACCGACACCTCCCTCAGTTTCTGAATAATCTGTACTTATTCGCATAAACTAACTGCACGACTGAGAGGAAATGCAATTAGCCATTTAAACAAGCCTCAACAGATATTATAACACAGCAAAGCCGCAATTTCAAGAGGCGGGGCAAAAAAATTTGACTGTTTTTGCTCTGTCAAATTGTGCAACTTGCAACAAGGAGAGATGAAAATGTCTATGAGAACGGATCTTGCGCTTGAATCCATGCAGCGCGCCGAGGCCTCCGGCAAGCTGCCGGGCATCATGAAGCACGAGCACAGGTGCAGGGATGCCGAGCTTACGATAACCGAGGTGGATATCGACACTCCCGAGGCGTCAGAGCGCATCGGCAGACCGATCGGCAGGTATATCACCGTGAGCTGCATGAAGGGGCGGCTCTCCGACTACTGCGAGAACGCCGAGCAGAGAGCCCTCTGCCTTGCTCGGGAGATAAAGCGGGCAGGGGAGCTGCCGGAGAGGGTGCTGGTGGCGGGGCTCGGCAACCCCTCGATCACTCCCGACAGCCTCGGCCCCCGGGCGGCGCAGGGCATACTCGCCACGCGGCATATCAAGCGCCTTGCCAAGGATCTTGACACCTCCGAGCTCTCGGAGGTCACGGTGATAGCGGCGGGAGTCATGGCGCAGACGGGTATGGAGTCGCAGGAGCTGATACGCTCGGTGTGCAAGGAGAGCGGGGCGCAGCTCGTCATCGCCGTTGACGCTCTCGCCTGCGCCGAGCTGCCGCATCTCGGCAGCACCATCCAGATCTGCGGGACGGGCATCTCTCCCGGCAGCGGGGTGGAGAACGCCCGCGCAGAGCTTTCCGAGGCGACCCTCGGAGTCCCCTGCATAGCCATAGGAGTGCCCACCGTGACCGACTGCGGGGTCATCGCCGAGATCTCCGGCGGCAGGGCGGATGAGAGCTATGCCGGCATGATAGTCACCCCGAAGGATATCGACCAGCTCATAGCCCGCAGCGCACAGGTCATAGCGCTGGGAGTCAACCTTGCGCTGCACCCGACCCTCACCCCCGCAGAGCTCGGGATGCTCATGAGCTGAGCGCATTCCGCAATAATCCTGTTGACGGGCGGGCAAAAATGTTGTATAATGATCAATGGAAGATCACTTTCCGAAAGGATGTAATATCATGAGAAAAACAAAGATCGTTTGTACAATCGGCCCGTCAACGGATGACGAGAACGTCCTGCGGGAGCTTATGCTCTCGGGCATGGATGTCGCTCGGTTCAACTTCTCCCATTCGGAGCACTCTGTCCACAAGCAGCGATTCGAGGCTGTCCGCAGGATAAGCTCGGAGCTCGGGCTCAACGTCGCCTGCCTGCTCGACACCAAGGGCCCGGAGATAAGGCTGCGCGATTTCAAGGATCATCAGCCGGTATTCATCAAGGACGGTGACGAGTTCACCCTCACCACCCGCGACATCGAGGGCACCGACAAGATCGCCTCGATCACCTTCGAGCATCTGCCGAAGGATGTGTCGCTGGGCTCCCGCATACTCATCAACGACGGCGTTATCGAGCTTTCGGTCAAGTCGATAAGCGGGACGGATATCATCTGCGAGGTCATCCACGGCGGCAAGCTCTCCGACCATAAGGGCATAAACGTGCCGGGAGTAAGGCTCTCCATGCCCTACATCTCCGACGCGGATATGGACGACCTGGCCTTCGGCGCAAAAATGGGCTTCGACTTCATCGCAGCTTCCTTCGTGCGCACGGCTGCCGACGTGATCTATCTGCGGAAGTTCACGCAGTCCCTCGGGTGGAACAATCCCCGCATAATCGCCAAGATCGAGAATGCCGAGGGCGTTGAGAACATCGACGAGATCCTCGCGGCCTCCGACGGCATAATGGTCGCAAGAGGCGATATGGGCGTTGAGATACCCTTCGAGCAGATCCCCGCGATCCAGAAGGATCTCATACATAAGGCCTACAATGCCGGCAAGCAGGTAGTCACCGCGACACAGATGCTCGAGTCGATGATAACCAATCCGCGCCCCACAAGAGCAGAGATCACCGACGTCGCCAACGCGATCTATGACGGTACCTCCGCTATAATGCTCTCCGGCGAGACCGCTGCGGGCGCCTACCCCATCGAGGCGGTAAGGACCATGGCTCTCATCGCCGAGACCACCGAGCAGGATATCGACTATCAAAAGCGCTTCCGTATGCGCGACGATTCAAAGAGCGAGTCCGTGACCGAGGCTATCTCCCACGCCGCGGTAACTACGGCTCACGACCTCGGAGCGGCGGCGGTGCTCACCGTTACCAAGAGCGGCGCGACGGCGAGACAGCTGTCGAAGTTCCGCCCCTACTGCCCGATAATAGGGCTGACCACCGACGAGACGATCTGCCGCCACATGAATATGTCCTGGGGCGTGCGCCCGGGCATGATCGAGGAGAAGACCAACACCGATGAGCTCATCGAGCACGCGATAGAGGTCTCCAAGAAGCTGGGCTACCTCAAGGAGGGCGACCTTGTGGTCATCACCGCAGGCGTACCTCTCGGGCGCAGCGGGACCACAAATCTCATCAAGGCCGAGACGGTGAAATGATGCTCTGAAAGACAAAGAAAAGGCGCTGTGCCCGAGATAAGGGTACAGCGCCTTGTATGTTTTGAAATTATGCCTTCTTCTTGGCCTCGTCGGAGAGGTTGGCGTTGAGGTAGTCGTTGATGCTTACCAGGAACAGCTTTACGGAAGCGTCCTCCATCTGGTCGATGGAGTTGTCGGCAGCTGCAACTGCGCCGGCTATCTCGGCGAATACTTCGCAGATACCTACGCTGAGCAACGGGAGATTGGGCTGTTCTGCGAGAGCGTTGTCGATAACGACAGAGTTCTTCACGCAGGTCGGAACAGTCTTGAGGAACTCAACGTTGAGCATATTGTTGCTCTCGATATACTTGCCGATATCGGAGGGGGCAACAGCGAGATCGAACACCTCGGAAATGGTGTAAGCCTCGTTGGGGTCGATAACGCCGTCAACTGCGGAGATAATGAAAGCGAACTCGGCAAGCTCTCTGGTAATTGTGGTCTGAGCTTCCTCCTTGGAATACTGACCGTCGGTAGCCTGGCTGAGGACCTCGCTGAGAAGGCTTGTGATAAATTCTTTTTTCTGCTTAAGACCGTCGTATCTGGTCATGGTGGATCATCCTCCTGTAATGAAAATCTTTAGGTGCAAAAAAGCCCCTGTAAACTCAATGATACAGCATCTTCGACATGATGTCAATACAGAATACGATATTTCTTAACAATATAAACAAGATTTGTGAACAATTACAAAATAAAGTGACCGGATTTGTAAAATACGTTCGACAAAAAAATAATGAACGATCAAGACATCCTGCTGCGAAACTAAAAATCCGTCCGCGCAGCGGACACCTTGATTATTCATTATTAACTATTCATTATTCATTATTCACTGAGCAGGCGCTCACGCCTGCGTTTCCGCTTCCGAGCTGTAGGTGTAGTCGTGGGTGATGATATTCTGTCCGCGCTCGCTGACAAGGGTATCCTCAAGGCTGGTGTTGAGCATATAAGCCGTGAAGGTGGCGGCAAGAACTATAAAGCTCGCTATGAGCAGCAGACCTATGCGGAACTTCGGGCGTTTCTTTTCTTCGCGGGGCATATCGGGTGCCTCCTTTCGGGGAAAGGTGTTGTCTCGGAATATTATAACACATAATGCCGAAAATGTAAAGCGAAAAAAAGAATACGCCGAAGATCTGTGATGCATCCATTGTGAAATGTGCATTGTGAGCGCTGCATTTGACCGCTATTATTTACGTTTTGTTACTTGTATTTTGGCGGAAAATGTGTTATACTATATCCCGGAATACGATATATCACCGAAAGGATACAGAAAATGGAAATAATCGACAAGAACGATCAGGCTCTGCTCGAGGAGTATGAGCAGTTCGCAAAGACCAGCAGATACGGTAATTTCATGCAGTCGCTCAGGTGGCCGAAGGTCAAGGACGGCTGGGGGTGGGACGCTGTCATCTCCCGCGATGCGGAAGGCAAGATCCGCGGCACCTGCCTCGTCATCACCAGAAAGATACCCATGTTCCGGGTGAATTTCATGTACGCTCCCCACGGTCCCGTCTGCGACTGGAGCGATAAGGAGGTCATGAGCGATCTCTTTGAGGGCATCAAGGTGCTGGCTAAAAAGCACAAGGCCTATCAGTTCATGTGGGATCCCTGTTTCGAGGAGTCAAGGAAGGATATCAGCGAGATGCTCATCGGCATGGGCTTCAAGCATACCTATAACGCTCCCGAGCTCTCGACCATACAGGCGAGAAACAACTATATGCTCCGCAACATTGAGGGCAAGACCGAGGAGGAGGTAATGGCTTCCTTCAAGCCCGACTGGAGAAACCGCATACGCAAGGGCCCGAAGAAGGGCGTTGTCTGCAAGGTCTGCGGGACGGAGGCGCTGGACGATTTCTATCCCCTTATGCAGGCCACCGGCATCCGCGACGGTTTCTCGATCAGAGGCAAGGACTATTTCGTTAAGTTCATCGAGGGTCTCGGCCCCGAGCACTGCCACCTGTTCATGTGCTACTGCGAGGAGGACGGCAAGCAGATACCCCTCTCCGGCGCAGTCACCACACAGTACGCCGGCAAGACCTGCTATGTTTACGGCGCCTCGGCGAACCACCACCGCAACCTCTACCCCAACTACCTGATGCAGTGGACGATGATACAGTGGGCGCTCGAGAACAACAACTACATCTACGACTTCCAGGGCATACCCTTCTACAACGACGAGTCCAACCCCAACTACGGCGTCTACAAGTTCAAAAAGGGCTTCAACGGCGAGGTCGTGACCTATGCGGGCGAGTTCTTCTATGTCTTCAAGCCGATGCGCAAGAAGATGGTGGATCTCTGCGAGAAGATCGTCATGAACCGTCATGAGCGTCAGCGCCAGAAGCTGCTCAAGAAGCGCAACAAGGAGTTCGGCACCGAAGCGGAAGCAGCCGGAAACGAATAACGGATAACTGCGGCATCACCTGCGGCGATGAGGTATCATCGCGCCGGTCGTGCCGCAATTTTTTATGCCTGAAATCTGCGCAGCTACTTGATTTTAGGGGCTTTATATGGTAGAATTAAGTAAAGGCAACACCGCACAACCACCGGCTAACGCCTTTGTACATCATCCGCTTGCATATTTTCCGTCATATTACCCAAATTCTCCTTGCCTTGCGCCAGCAAGGCGGCGTCGAATTCAGGCAATCTGACGAAAAATCTGACTGCGCGTCTGACGCACAATGGTTGTGCGGTGTTGCCTAAAGCAGCTTATCTCTGGGAGGTGCAGTATAATGATGACAGTAAGCCTTAACGATAACTGGACGCTGAACGACGGCGACAAGACCTATTACCACAGAAAAGTGCCCGTTTCGGTCTATGAGACCCTCTGTGAGGCGGGCGACGTGCCCGACCCCTATTACAGGGAGAACGAACGCAGCGCTTCGGCTGTCTGCGAGAGGAACTTCCTGTTCATCAAGTATTTCGAGCTCACCGACAGGATGCTGATGCAGGAGGAGCTGTTCCTCGTCTTCGAGGGCGTTGATACCCTCGCGGACGTTTACCTCAACGACAGGATCATCGGCAGCTGCGACAATATGCACCGCCGCTGGGAGTTCGATATAAAGGGCACCGCCGAGCCGCAGAACATCCTGCGCGTCGAGCTGAAATCCCCGAACAAGTATATACGCGACGCCAATGCCGTAAGGCCGCTGGCGGGCGTCGAGCACTGCATGAAGGGCTATCAGCATCTTCGCAAGGCTCACTATATGTTCGGCTGGGACTGGGGTCCCAAGCTGCCAGACCTCGGTATCTGGCGGGATGTTTATGTCGAGGGGTACAGCGGGGCGAGGATACTCTCGGTCTACTACACTCAGAAGCATACGGACGGCAGGGTCGAGCTGACCTGCAAGGCCGATCTTGATATACGCTCCTCGGGGATCAGAGCCGAAATGGTGCTGACCTCGCCCGGAGGGGTGCGCCTCGCCGCGCCCATGGTAAACGGCGAGCTGACGATAGAGATAAACGACCCGCAGCTGTGGTGGGTGCGCGGGCTCGGAGCCCAGCCGCTCTACACCTGCGAGGTCAGGCTGATAAGCGACAGGGGAGTCATAGATTCAAACAAGCGCAGGATAGGTCTGCGCACGCTCGGCATCTCCCGCCACAAGGACAGGTTCGGCGAGGAGTTCACGTTTGTAAACAACGGAGTGCGCGTCTTCGCCATGGGCGCTAACTACATCCCCGAGGACAACATCCTGCCCCACACCTCCCGCAAGCGCACCGAAAAGCTCCTGCGGGACTGCGCGGCGGCGAATTTCAATCTGATAAGAGTCTGGGGCGGAGGCATCTACCCCGACAGCTTCTTCTACGATCTCTGCGACGAGATGGGCTTCATAGTTTGGCAGGATTTCATGTTCGCCTGCTCGGGCTATCTGCTGACCCCCGACTTCGAGGCGACGGTCCGCGCCGAGATCAGGGACAATATCCTGAGGCTCCGCAACCACGCCTCTCTCGGACTGTGGTGCGGCAACAATGAGATAGAGTCCGCGTGGGAGGGCTGGGGCTGGCCGGATGACAAGGAGCAGAAGCGGGATTACATCAGGCTGTTCGAGCAGATCATCCCCGAGCTCATCCTGACCTACGATCACGAAACGAGCTACTGGCCGTCCTCGCCTTCGTCGGGCGGCGGCTTCGATAAGCCCTCCGATGCCGAGAAGGGCGATATCCACTACTGGGCGGTATGGCACAGCTATGAGCCGGTGGAGTCGTTCAGAAAGGTCAGCTGCCGGTTCTGCTCGGAGTTCGGCTTCGAGAGCATACCCGACGTCAAGACCGTCCGCGCTTTCGCAGACAAGCAGCGCGGAGACTTCAAGCTCACCAGCATGGTCATGCAGGCGCATCAGAAATGCACGCAGGGCAACGAAAAGCTGATCTTCTACATCTCGCAGATGACCGAGGAGCCCGAGGACTTCGAGCGCCTGATCTACTGCTCGCAGCTCGTTCAGGCGGAGTGCATGAGGTCGAATATCGAGCATCTGAGGCGTATGCGGGGCAAGTGCATGGGCTCCTGCTACTGGCAGCTCAACGACTCAAACCCGGTAATCTCCTGGTCGAGCATCGACTACTTCGGGCGCTGGAAGGCGCTGCACTACGCAGCCGTAAGGTTCTATGCGCCGATACTTCTCAGCTGCGACGACAGCAACAAGCTGCATCCGACGCTGTGGGTAACCAACGATACGATGACCGAGGAGGTGCTGACGGTCAGCTGCCGCCTCAGAGACAACGATGCCAACATCCTGCGGGAGTTCACGGCGGATATAATCGCCGACCCGATGTCTGCGGTGAAGGTCATGACCCTCGACCTGCTGCCGGATATCCCGGTCTACGAGCGCAGAAGGAGCGTGTATCTCGAATACAGGCTCGAAAACGAGCTCGGGGTCATCAGCCGCGGGACGACGCTGCTGGTGCGTCCCAAGGAATTTCAGTTCAAGTCGGCGAGGATCAATGCCCATATCGCCGAGGAGCGGGACTGCTTCCGCCTGACGCTGACCTCGGACGTATTTGCGAAGAGCGTATTCCTGTCGCTGCGTGACTATGACTGCTTCTTCTCGGACAACTGGTTCGATATCCACGGAAACGACCCGGTGACGGTGACATTTACCAAGCCGGCGGGAGCCAGCATAAGGACTATCAAGACCCAGCTTTCCATCACAAGCTACTGACGGAGATAATACATATATGGAGAATAAAGGCTCAAAGGCGGCAGCCGCCGTCTTCTGCGGGCTTGTTATGCTGATAACCGCAGCGTCCGACGCGCTGCGGGGTGTCTTCCTGCCTCAGTTCCGGAGCGCGTTCGCACTCTCCGAGCCCGAGGCGGGAAGGATTATAATGATAAGCTATATCGGCAACCTGATCTTTCTTTCGGTGGGGGGCTACCTCTCGGACAGGCTGCCGAAAAAGCGTTTTCTGTGCGGGCTGCTGCTGCTCTGGACAGCGGCGCTCGTTTCTTATGTCTTTACCGAGAGCTATACGCTGCTGCTTGCGGGGATGATCTTCTCCATGGGCGGCTCGACGATGCTCTCGACCTCGGTGAACCTGATAACGCCGATGCTGTTCGTGTCGCCGGCGATGATGGTGAGCATATTCAACTTCATTCAGGGAGTGGGGATAACCGCTTCGCAGAATGTGGGCGGGCGCTTTGCCGACAGTCTGACCGCCTGGCATACCGCCAACGGCATACTCGCGTTCTTCGCGGTCACGGCATTTATTGTTCTGCTGACGCTGAAGCTGCCGGAAAAGGAGCAGCCCCGGGAGGAAAGCAAGGTCGGGTTTAAGGAGCTCATCTGCCCCGCATCGCTGCTGCTGATACTCATCTGCGGGTGCTACTTCGTTGCCGAGCACGGGCTGATGAACTGGCTGACCTCCTACGGCAGCGAGTATCTCGGCTGCACGGTGAAGGAGTCGTCGATCTATCTTTCGCTGTTCTTCGGCGGGATAACCGTGGGCAGGCTGATCTTCGCACCCTTCATCGACAGGATAGGGATATTCCGCTGCCTGCTGATCTGGTCGGCGGCGGGGGCGGCGCTGTATGTCCTCGGCATAGCCCTCGGCAGGTCCGGGCTTGTGATAGTGGGGATCTCGGGACTTGCGTTCTCGATAATATATCCGCTGCTGGTGATGCTCATAGGCAGGTTCTTCGACCCCTCCGCTGCGGGTCGGGCGACAGGCTTCGTGCTGAGTACGGCGACCTTCTTCGATATCGGCTTCAATGCCTTTTTCGGAGATCTTGTGGACAGCGCCGGCTACGGCAGGGCGATCATCGTGCTGCCTGCGGCGGCAGTACTGTTCGCGGTGCTGCTGACCGTTCTGAGGCTTACGGTAAGGCGTTCGGCGGAGATTAAGTGACGGGGGGAAGATCATGGACAGTAATAGGATCTCAAGGTTTATCGGCAGGCAGAAGGTAGCATTTATCGGCTCTGTTGACGGGGAGGGCTTCCCGAACGTGAAGGCGATGCTGAGACCGAGAAAGTCCGAGGGGCTGCGGCAGTTCTGGTTCTCGACCAACACCTCCTCTATGCGGGTGAGACAGTTTCGGGACGACCCGAGAGCCTGCATATATTTTTATCACAAGGGACTGATAAGGTACACCGGGGTCATGCTGAAAGGGAAGATGGAAGTGCTGACCGATCAGGAGACCAAGGATATGATCTGGCACCGGGGCGACACGCTGTTTTACAAGGGCGGCGTCACCGACCCGGATTACTGCGTTCTGAAATTCACCGCCGAGAGCGGGAGATATTACTGCGATCTCAAGACCGAGAGCTTTGAGATCGGCTGACCGTAAGGAGGATAGGTATGGCTGAAAGGACAAGAGGCTTTTACGGCGCCGCCCGGGCGGATGTCCCGCCGGCGGATAAGAGATTTTCGATGATAAAGGATCCGCGGGAGCTCTACGATATACTCTGTGAGCTCTGGTGCGAATACACCTGTGCCCCGAGGCTGCGGGAAGGCTGGAGCTGTGATAACGTCACTCTCGGGCAGTGCTCGATCACAGCGTTTTTAGTGCAGGATATCTTCGGCGGGAAGGTGTACGGCATACTCCGCAGCGGCGGGAACTATCACTGCTACAACGTCGTCGGGGACTGCGTGTTCGACCTGACCAGCGAGCAGTTCGGTGACGAGGTGCTCTGCTATGAGGGCAACCCCGAGCAGACGAGAGAGGTACACTTCGCCAAGACCGAGAAGCGGGAGAGGTATGAGTACCTGCGCCGCGCACTTTTTGAAAGGCTCGGCATCCCCGAGAGCAATATCTGAACAGCAAACGCGAAAAAACGCATCCGCGGGACTTGACCCGGGGATGCGCTTTGTGATATAGTGGTATTAACCGAAAACATATCTGCGAAAGGGAATGATCCTATGTTTCACATAAGAAGAGTTCTGCCGGTGCTGCTGGCAGTGTGTATGCTGGCGGGCTGCGGGAACAGCGAAAGCTCGTCTCAGACCGGGACGGTGACGCAGAGCACCTCCGAGAGCGTGAGCGTGCCGGAGGACAGCTCACAGAGCTCATCCGAAAGCGTAAGCGAGAGCCGTGACGAGAAGCCGAGCGAAAAGTCTGACAGCAAGGAAGAGAGCAGTGAAGCCGAAACCTCCTCTCAGAATGACGAAAGCCATGTTTCCGACACGGACTCCAAGGACAGCAGCAAGCCGGAGGATGCCTCCTCCGCGGGCAGCGCAAAGGCTGACTCAAGCTCGCTCGTACCCTCGGTAAGGAATGATGAGTCAAGCTCGCTGGTGCCTTCGGTCAGAGATAAAGATTCGAGTTCCAAGGCAGATTCGAGCTCCAAGACCGACAGCGGCAATACCGCCGACAGGACAAAGCCCGTAACTCAGAACGATATCCCTGTTATCACCATAACCACCAAGAGCACCGCCTCCAATGCCATCAAGTTCTATACGGACACCGTGGCCAAGCACGTTTCTCAGCAGCAGGCTATGTGGAACCGCAACTACAAGATGCCCCCCGAGCCCTACTATGAGGACTGTACCGTATCCGTGGCCGACAAGGGCGGGAAGATACTCATAAACAACGCCGACGCACAGGTAAAGGTGCGCGGCAACTGGACGACCTCCTATCCCAAGAAATCACTGAGGATCAAGTTCGACAAGAAGCAGAGTATGCTCGGCCTCAACGGGGGTCAGAAGTATAAGAACTGGGTGCTGCTGGCGGAGTATAAGGACGCCTCGATGCTGCGCGACAAGACCGCTCTTGCCGCAGCCCGGGAGATCCTCGCCGCCGACGGCCTCTATGCCGCCGATGCCGAATTCATCGAGCTCTGGATAAACGGAAAGTTCTACGGGATGTATCTGCTGACCGAGCTCCAGCAAGTCAACGAAGGCAGAGTGGAGATCACCGAGCCGGATGAAAACTACAAGGGCACCGATATCGGCTACTTCCTTGAATTCGACGGCTACTATACCTCCGAGGATGTGCTGCACAGATTCTATATCGACTACAACGGCAACGCTCCGCTCATCCCCTACGACGGCGCCGACGGCGGCGGGAAGACGATCAACTGTCAGGGCGGCAACCGCAAAAAGGTCGGCTTCACCATAAAGAGCGACATCTACGACACCAAGCAGAGAGACTTCATATCCAACTTCGTCAAGAACACCTACATCATCATGTATGAGGCCGCGTACAACGACAAGGCTTTTGTGTTCAACTCCGATTACAGCGGGATAAGCGAGACGACCTCGATCACTCCGAGAGAGGCAGTGGAGAGGGTAGTCGATATCGACTCGCTGGCGGATATGTACGTTATCAGCGAGCTGACCTGCGACGCAGACATTTACTGGTCGAGCTTCTTCATGAGCGTTGATTTCGGAAAGAACGGCTCAAAGAAGCTGAGATTTGAAGCTCCGTGGGACTTCGACTCGGGTCTCGGGAACAAGAACCGCTGTGTTGACGGTACGGGATTCTATGCGGGCAGCATAGTACCCGACGCCAACGGCAACGAATACAAGACCTGCAATCCGTGGCTGACTGTGCTGATGTTTGAAGACTGGTATCAGGACGTTATCAGGGAGAAGTGGACGAGGGCATACGACAACGGCGTATTCGATAGGGCGGCGGCGCAGATCACGAGCTGCACCGATGAACTTGCAGACGCCTTTGACCGCAACTATGACAAATGGAACAACATCATCAACAACAGTGCATTCAGGTCAGAGCTTTCGAGCAAGGCAGCAAAGTGCAAGACGCAGGAACAGGCTGCGGAATATCTGAGTGAATGGTTTGCGTCGAGGGTGAAGTTCATGAATGAGAGCTGGCATAAGTAGCCGCAAAAAAGCCGCGTTTTATCCCGCGGCTTTTTGTCATATCTCTTCTATCACCTTTTTCAGTTCCTCCGCAGTCTCCCGGCTTATCCCTGCCGCCTGCATCAGCTGCTCAACGGCAGCCTCCCGTAAACGCTCTTTGGTCTTGAATTCCGTCAGCAGCTTCAGAGCCTTCTTCTCGCCTATCCCCCTGACCTTCGTGAGCTCCAAACGGTAGGTGCTCTTTTTGTGCCGCTTCGCCTGGTACGTTATCGCTACCCTGTGTACCTCGTCCTGTATCGCCGTCACAAGCGCAAAGGCCGCACGGCTCCTGGTAAGGCTGATCTCGCCCCCGCCCGTCGCAACGGCTCGGGTACGGTGCTTATCGTCTTTGACAAGGCCGTAGATCGGCACGTCTATACCCATCGCCCTGACTACCGGCGTTATCGTGTTTACGTGCCCCTGACCGCCGTCAAGGAAGATAAGGTCGGGAAGCGTTGAGAAGCCTTCGTCGGTCTTTTCAAAGTAGTTGCGGAACCTGCGCTCCAGCACCTCCGCCATGCAGGCGTAGTCGTTCTGCTCGGCGACGGTCTTGATCGAGAAGTGCTTGTAGAACTTCCTGCACGGTCTGCCATTTTCAAAGACTACCATTCCCGCGACCATATCCGACGACGCAAGGTTGGAGATGTCGTAGCACTCTATAAAGTGCGGCGGCTTGGGGAGCCCCAGCGCTGACGCCAGCTCCTCGAGGGCGACTATCTCCTTACCGGTCCTGCCGACGCGGATGGACAGATACTCCGAGGCGTTGTTCTTGGCAAGCGTGGTCAGCCGCAGGAGATGCCCCCTCTGCGGCACGGAGATATGCACTGCGTGCCCGGACTTTTCCCGCAGCCAGCGCTCGAGCAGCTCTGCGTTCTCGATCTCCTCGTCGAGGAGTATTTCCTTGGGGATGCTTTCCTTGCCGGAGTAGTAGCCGGTGATGAAGCTCTCTCTCATCTGCGAGACGGTGTCCTTATCCCCGAGGAAGAAGTCGGCTTTGTCGAACAGCCGGCCTCCGCGGTACATTATGACGCTTGCACAGGCCTTCTCGCTGTTCTGCGAGACGGCTATGATATCGGTATCCTTCATGTTCTCGTCGATGATCTTCTGACCGTCGGCGGCTTTTTTTATGGCATTGATCCGGTCGCGGAGCCTTGCGGCGAGCTCGAAGTCGAGCACCTCGGCGGCGGCGTTCATCTGCTCGGTGAGGCGTTCCACCGACTGCTGAGAGCCGCCCTTGATATAGTCTACCGCCTGTTTTACTATCTCGCCGTATTCCTCCTGCGAGATGCCTCCGGCGCAGACGCCCATACACTTCTTGATATGCCGGTCGAGGCATGGGCGCCCCTTGCCGATCTCCTGCGGGAACTTGCGGCGGCAGGTGGGCAGCATGAACACCCGGTTAGCCTCCTCGACGGCCTGCTTCACGGCGTAGGAGCTTGTATAGGGGCCGATATAGCGGGAGCCGTCGTCCTCCTTCTGCAGCACTGCGCTGATACGGGGGTAGGGCTCGTCGGTGATGCGGATATAGCTGTACCCCTTATCGTCCTTGAGCAGGATGTTATACTTGGGCGTGTACTGCTTTATCAGCGAGCACTCGAGCACCAGTGCCTCGAACTCGGTATCGGTGACGATGAAATCGTAGTCGTTGACATGGGAGACCATTTTCCAGACCTTCGGCAGATGATCCTGCCACGGTCTGAAATAGGAGCTTACTCGGTTTCTGAGGTTCTTGGCCTTGCCGATATAGATTATCTTGCCGGACTTGTCCTTCATGATATAGCAGCCCGGGGATGTGGTCAGTCTGGAGGTCTTGTCCCGCAGATACGGCAGGCGGGGGTTCTCGTTTTCGGAAATGGTCACGTTATCACCTCGGATATGTTTGATCTGTTACCTACATTATAGCACAGGTACGCGGGAATTTCAAGCGTCCGCGCACCCGGTAAAAGATTGACAGACCGCGCGAATTTTGGTATAATAAGGTCAGGAGACCCGAACTCAAAACGAAAGGAATTGATACCATGAAGAAAAAGATACTTTGTGCAGCACTTGCACTTTCAGCGCTTCTGAGCCTCGCGGCCTGCGGCGATAACGACAGCAGCAAGGCCGAGGTCAACAGCAAGGCCGGCAACAGCATCGCCGAGACCGACAGTGAAGAGGCTCCTGCCGAGAGCGCAGCCGATCCGGCAGCCGTCCTCGAGGATGCAAACAAAAAAGCCAAGCTCACATACACCTCGGTCTACTGCGGCTCCGCGGATATGATGGCGGACGGTGAATCGGACAAGATCAAGACCGGTACTTTCGGCCCGATAGCCGTCAGCCTGCTCGACGAAACGAACCACATCGAGGCCGAGATCAAGAAGAATTTTACGGAAAACGGCTTCACCGAAGGCTATGTATTATGGGAGCTTGACGAAAGCAAGCAGCCCACCTACGCACAGTGGGCGCAGAGCATCACCAGCAGCGTCATCGGCCAGTACCCCGACCCCGTGACCGATCCCGCAGCAGAGAACAATCTCGGCAAGAAGTTCTGACCCGCACTGTTTTAAAAGTGTTCACAATCTCGCCTTGAACGCTTGGAAAAAATATGCTATAATAAAGTCTGCACCACCCCGGTGCAGACTTTTCTGTTTCGGATGAACGAATCTTCGGCGGAAAAGGATATCCCCCGCCGCAGGCGGGGGAATATCCTTTTTTCGCATAGCGCCGAGCCGCGAAGCGGCGAGGCACCCCCCTAAACGAAAGGACTGAATGATACAATGGAACATCAGCATATCCTTATCCTTGATTTCGGCGGGCAGTACAATCAGCTGATCGCGCGGCGTGTGCGCGAATGCAGCGTTTACTGCGAAGTCCGCCCCTATAACAAAGTTACGCTCGACGATATCCGCGCCGACGCGCCGGCGGGCATCATCTTCACAGGCGGCCCCAACAGCGTCTACGGCGAGGGGGCTCCGAGCGTTCCCAAGGAGCTTTTCGAGCTCGGGATACCCGTGCTGGGTATCTGCTACGGCTCGCAGCTCATGGCTTACGTCCTCGGCGGAGAGGTCGCGACCTGCATAACCTCCGAGTACGGCAAGACCGAGACCGAGTACGACAAGGACTGCGTGCTGTTCTCCGCGGATGAGCTGCCGAAGAAGGCCGTCTCGTGGATGAGCCACACCGACTACATCGCAAAGATGCCCGAGGGCTTCAAGAAGGCCGCGCAGACCTGGAACTGCCCCGTGGCGGCGATGTACAACGAGGAAAAGAAGCTCTACGCGGTACAGTTCCACCCGGAGGTCAACCACACCGAGCACGGCATCACAATGATATACAACTTCGTGCGCAAGGTCTGCGGCTGCTCCGGCGACTGGACAATGGGCAACTACGCCGAGACCGCGATAAAGACAGTCCGCGAGAAGGTCGGCAGCGGAAAGGTGCTGCTGGCGCTCTCCGGCGGCGTTGACAGCTCGGTGCTGGCGGCGCTGCTCTCAAAGGCTGTCGGCAGGCAGCTGACCTGCATCTTCGTCGATCACGGCTTCATGCGCAAGCACGAGGGCGACGAGGTCGAGGCCGCCTTCGCCGACTGGGACATCAACTTTGTCCGCGTGGACGCCAAGGAGCAGTTCCTCGGCAAGCTGAGAGGCGTCTCCGACCCGGAAAAGAAGCGCAAGATCATCGGCGAGGAGTTCATCCGGGTATTTGAGGCCGAGGCCAAGAAGATCGGGCGCGTGGATTTCCTCGCGCAGGGCACGATCTATCCCGACGTTATAGAGTCGGGGTCGGGGGACGCTGCCGTCATCAAGAGCCACCACAATGTGGGAGGTCTGCCCGACTACGTCGATTTCAAGGAGATCATCGAGCCGCTGCGTATGCTCTTCAAGGATGAGGTACGCAGACTCGGCACAGAGCTCGGCCTGAGCGAGACTCTCGTCTGGAGGCAGCCGTTCCCGGGTCCGGGACTTGCGGTGCGCATCATGGGCGAGATCACCGACGAGAAGCTTGAGATCCTGCGCGACGCCGACCATATCTTCCGCGAGGAGATCGCAAACGCCGGCCTCGACCGCAGCATCAACCAGTATTTTGCCGTGCTGACCGACAACCGCTCGGTGGGCGTTATGGGCGACTTCCGCACCTACGACTACACCCTCGCGCTGCGCGCCGTCGAGACCAGCGACTTCATGACCGCCGAATTCTCGCGCATCCCCTACGAAGTCCTCGAAGTGTGCTCCCGCCGGATAGTCAACGAGGTAAAGAACATAAACCGCGTCGTTTACGACATCACGACGAAGCCCCCGGCAACGATAGAGTGGGAATAAATAAAATCCCCACACGTCCGCGTATCTGCGCGGTTTGCAAGCCTGAACGTCCTGAAATGATAGCCAAATGATAGCAGATCAAAAACTGCGATTATTCCGCTTTGGACAAGCGGCTTGCAGGTGTCACTAAAATACCAAAAGGCATTACCGACTTTTGCTGTCGGTGATGCCTTTTTTGTTATGTCTCTTTTAGGGGGTGGTCAGTCGAATGATGTTATCTTCTTGAAAGCATCGAAACTGTCAGAGTTTGGATAATTGTATCTCCAGTTATCATACTCTTCTTTAGTGATCTCACCGCTTCGAAGCTGCTCGGCTTTGGCTTCCCAAGCCTTGAACATCTCCGTCATAGCGAGGAAGACCTTGCTCTCTTTATCCAAGCGGATGCAGACCTCGCCGTCGAGCTTGTCTATCTTCAAGCCGAAGGTGTCCTCCAAAGCAAAGAGCGTGTGCATAATTCCAAGATAACTTTCGATATTCGGAACGTCAAGCGTTTCGGGTGCAACACCGAGGACATCTGCTATCTGTTTGGTGAGATCAGCTTTGGGCGTGCGGGTGCCTTTCTCGTACTGTGCCATTCTGACATCAGCGTTGTTTGAGGGGAATCCTACCGATTCACCGAGATATTTGAGAGTCATTCCGCGCATTGTGCGGATGCGTTTGATGCGTTCGCCTATTGCCATGAGATCACTCCTAATCGTGTTTTCTTCATTATAGCATATTTGTTTAGACTTTGTCAAGAGATATTTAACAAAAAAGTTTAAATATTTTATGTTAAAGGGGTTGACAATAGCAAAATTGTTTAGTATAATATAAAATGGAGCATTAAGCATATATGCTTAATGCTTTGAGACAACAGAGATAAAAATGAAAGGGGAAGATGCAAATGAGCAACAAGATATTTATGAGAGTCGAGGAAGTCGCGGAGGTAATGGATGTGTCGGTGCCGTATGCCTACAAGGTGATACGCAGGCTGAACAAGGAGCTGACAAAAACAGGGTGCATCACGATCTCCGGCAGGATCGACAGACGGTTTTTCTACGAACACTTTTACGGAACACGAAAGGAGAGTGACGCGAATGGCAGCATTCAAGAATAAGAACGGAACGTGGTTCGTGCAGTTCCGCTACACCGATTGGAAGGGCGAGAAGCAGCAGAAATTCAAGCGCGGGTTTGCCACCAAGAAAGAAGCACTGGATTGGGAACGCGAGTTCCTGATGACAAAGAGGTCTGATCTCAATATGACCTTTGCAAGCTTTGTCAAGATCTACGAGAAGGATGTCAGACCGAAGCTTAAAGAAAGCACCTGGTACGGTAAATCCTGTATCATCGAGAAAAAGCTGCTGCCATACTTCGGCTCAAAAAAGCTGTGCGATATCTGTCCGACAGATGTTATCGACTGGCAGAATGAGATGCGAAGCCTTAAAGCACCCGACGGGGGTAAACTGTCGGGCAAGTATTTGAAAACGGTCCATAATCAGCTGTCCTGCATTTTAAATCACGCAGTCAGATATTACGGCTTGAAGTCCAACGCTGCTTCAATTGTCGGGAATATGGGAAAGGAAGATCACCGTGAGATGCTGTTCTGGACTCTCGACGAGTATAAGAAATTCTCCGAGGCAATAATGGACAAGCCGCTTTCGTTCTACGCTTTCGAGATGCTATACTGGTGCGGTATCAGAGAGGGTGAGCTGCTGGCACTTACCCCTGCCGATCTCGATCTTGAAAAGGGAACGGTGACTATCAGCAAGTCATATCTCAGGCTGAACAAGCGGGATATCATCACCGATCCCAAGACGAGAAAAAGCAACCGCACTATCACGATGCCGCAGATACTGGTCGATGAAATGCGGGAGTACCTTGATATGTTCTACACCAAGTCGGACAGTGAGAGGATGTTCCCTGTTACAAAGCACTACCTCGCCCGCGAGATGGAACGCGGATGCAAGGCGTCGGGCGTGAAACGGATAAGGATACACGATATCCGTCACTCGCACGTTTCGCTTCTGATCGATATGGGCTTTTCCGCGCTTGCGATAGCAGACCGCGTGGGACACGAGAGCATTGATATTACCTACCGTTACGCACACCTGTTTCCGTCCAAGCAGAAGGAAATGGCGGTGCAGCTCGATATGGAGAGACTGAAGAAGGAGGGCAAAAAAGATGTCAGCTAAAAACTTAGACAACAAGGGCAGGTTCCGTTCAAGGACAATAGGTTTCAGAGTTTCACCCGAGGAGGACGCTCAAATAAATGTAGCTGTTTCGCTTTCGGGGCTGACCAAGCAGGACTACATCGTGAAACGCTTGCTGTGCCGTGATATTGTGGTGCAGGGAAACCCGCGAGTGTATAAGGCGCTGAAAGATCGTTTGGGTGACGTTCTTGCGGAGCTAAAAAGGATAGAAAACGGTGACGCGGTCAGCGAAGAACTGCTTGAAAACATCAGGCTGATAACTGTCACCCTCGACGGAATGAAGTCGGAGAGCTGACCAACCCGTATCGGGCGTATGCCCGTTCAGCATCGGCGGGCGCAGCCCGACCGAAAAGGGGGTGCAGGGGGAACGCCTGCCGCAAAGGCTTTTGTCGCTCCGTTCAGGAGTGACAAAAGCATCTTTGCGTTACTTTCGCGAAAGTAACAAAGGCGTGAGTGCTTACCCCATAGAACGAAATGACAAACAATTCGCGCCGTATGGCGCTCGCGTTTGGAAGGAGCGTGATAACATAAAGAGAACTATCAGCGGACGCATCGGGAAAGGAAGCATAGGTCACGATAACCGAAAATTCATCGCTAAGAATGTCGATGCTGCCCGCACCGATCAGAATATAGTTTTGGTGCAGGACGATATTGAACAGGTCTATCACGAGCTATTTGACGAGGCACTTACTGAGTACAACGCCCGCCAAACAAGAAAAGACCGCTGCATAAAAAACTACTACGAGCATATCCGTCACAGCAAGCAGGAGAAACCGTTTTACGAGGTCATTTTTCAGATCGGCAATAACGAGGACACCCGCTGTAGGACGGCGGAGGCAAAGATTACAACAAAAGCTCTGACGGAATTTATGCAGAGCTTTCAGAAACGAAATCCGCAGCTGAGGGTGTTCAACGCAGTCATACACCTGGACGAGGAAACGCCGCACGTTCACCTTGACTTCGTGCCGTTTGTGACAGGACAAAAGCGCGGGCTGTCCACCCGAAACAGTCTGAGCGGGGCGCTTGAACATCAGGGGTTCAAAGGCGAAGGCAAAATGAACACCTGCTCAAAGCTTTGGGTGGACAGCGAAAAGCAGGTGCTGGCGGAGATAATGAGCGGCTACGGTATCGAATGGAAGCAGCTTGACACTCACGAGCAGCACCTTGATGTGCTTGATTACAAAAAGAAAATGCGTACTCGTGAAGTTGAGGTGCTGGAGAATAAGGTTGAGTGTACGCAGCATCTGCTGACTAACACCCAAGCTATTCTTAATGATGCCGATACGGTGCTCAAGCGCTTGGACACCGAATTTGCCGAAAAGAGCGAGGCTGTAGAAAAGCTCGAATCGGAGCTTGCCGATAAAAATGCGGAGCTGTCGGAAATCACGAACAAGCTTACGGTCAATCGGGAGATGCTCAAAAAATCAGCAGAAAAAGTGTCTGCCCTGACGGAGATCGATGCAATAGAAATCAAGCGCAAGGCGCTGAGTGATAAGGTAACGCTCTCGGCAGATGATTACGAAAAAGTCGCTGACCTTGCCAAAAAGCAGGTGGTCAGCGAAAAAGAAAATCAGGATATGGTCGAGACTGTTAATAGGTTGACTTCGGAAAATGATGAACTATTGCAGGACGTTGCGAAGCTGCGTGAGATAAACAAGACACTCGTATCGGAGAAGTCCGCTTTGCAAAAGACCGTTGACCGCCTGCGGGGTACGCTCAGGTCAGTGCAGGAGGAGGTCGCGTACTGGAAGGCGAGATACAATAAGGTCATGGAGTTCTTGGATGTGCATAGGCTGAGGGAGAGGTTTTTGGAGTTTATAGGGCAGAGGAAAACCAGAAGGCACTAAACGCATCCTCACTTGATTGTTTACCATAAAAATGATACAATAAAAAAGAAATCAATGCACAAAAATCCCTCTCTTATTCGTATACACCGTGAGAGGTAAAGCTTTGTCGGAAGGAGGAACGCTTATGGACAGGCAGCGGCTGGCAGATATATACGAACAATATGCCGGGACAGTCACCCGGGCGGCTTGGCATTAT
>JAFXVY010000038.1 GCA_017534595.1 Ruminococcus sp. | reverse complement strand
CCCGCAAGGGGGAAGCGTCCCCCTTGACCCCATTTCGCTTCGCGTTTGGGTCTCTACGCTTGTTCATCCCGCCGTCAAACCAAAGTGCTTTTCTGCACTCCGTAATCCAAAGGCGGAACTGCGCCGTCCGCGCCGAGGACCGCTTCGCGTTTGGGTCTTATTGCTTATTTTTTGAGCTTATATCCCACCGTTTTTACTGCCGCGATCATATTCCCCGCCGAGTCTGTGACTCTGACATTGAACGTACATACCGTCCTGCTGTCTTTTATCAGCTCCGTCTCGGCATACAGCGTCCCCGTCTTCGGGACACCGATAAAGGATATGTCACTCGTCAGCGAGACCACATTCGGCTCGTCAACATTGGTCGCCACCGCAAACGCAAAATCCGCTATCGTGAAGTATACTCCCCCCATCACCGAGCCGACGGCATTCTTGTGCCGCTCCGTGATCTCGAGCCGTATCTTCGCGTAGTTCTTCCCCACAGCCTCGATCACTGCGCCGTTCTCGGTGGCGTATCTGTCCCTGCGGAAGAACTCCCTCGCTTTTTCAAGTCTTTCGTTATCGTAAAGCTCCATCAGCTTTTCTCTCCTTTGTGTTTATTGTCTCTCACGGTCAGTATGACCGAAAGCAGCAGACCCGCTGCCGAAAGCATAATCCCGGCTGTGAGCCACGGGGCTCTGAACCTGAGCTCGACGGTGTGCTCTCCCCTGCTCATCTCGGCGCCGATGAATGCTGTGCTGACCCTGATCGGCTCGGTCTCCGCGCCGTCGATGATGAGGGTAAAGCCGTCATCGTAGGGGACAGCCAGCTCGAATACTCCGTCCTCGGTGACGTTTATTCTCCCCGAGAGGACGGATGAGCCGTCCGGCTTGCTGTCGGTGACGAGCCCGTCGCAGCGGCAGGCATCGGAGGGGAAGTCAAGGGTATAGGCGCGGATGCTGCCGATGCTGTACTCGCCGTCCTCGAAGGTCATGCAGAGCTGACCGCTCTTCGGGGGATACAGCACATAGGTGAAGGTCTCGTTGCCGTTGTAGTATTTCCAGTCGGGGGCGGTGAGGCAGTTGGAGACGCCGTTGATGCCGATATTGACGTCGGCGCGGGTACCCTCCTTATTGCTGCACCCGAACTCGATGAAGATAAGCTTGCCGTCAAGGTCTGCTTCGAGTGGCAGGGTGAGGGTGAACGCCGAGCGGGAATTGATCTTGTATCCCTCGCCGTCGGGGGTGAGCTGCTCGCTTTGCGGCAGGGTGAGTGTACCCAGCTCGCAGACGGAGCTCCGATACTCCCCGCCGGTGCCGGTAACGGTACGGTATAGCAGGGCTTCGGCCTGCTCGGGGGGCGAGAGCTTCCCGAAGACGTCGCAGCCGAGCGCGGGCTTGCACCTGCCTATCGGCAGTGCGTACTGCGAGCGGTAAAGGGTATGGGAGCCGGAGCCTGCGGCCTCGGTATACCCGAACGGAGCCTCCCCCGACTCGGAGTAGAGATACCCCACCGACATGAACATCTCAAACAGCGGGTTCTGCGAGCGGGTAGTCAGCGCCGAATTGCGGTACTCGTTCTCGTTGTGCATGGCATCGAAATAGAAGCGGTTATAGTCCTTGTTATGCAGCGACGAATAGAGGTAGGGGCTGTAATATGTGCCGGAGAGCACTGTGTCCGAGGCGGTCAGGTGATGCTCTGCGACGGCGGAGCGCCACAGCTGCGGGTCATCCCTTACCGTTTCCGAGAGGTCGGCATAGTCCTCGGAGGTCACGGCTCCGACGGCTTCCTTTGTTATGAGGCTGTCGTTCTGATTGAGGTAGAAGGCAAAGAAGCAGGGCACGATCAGCAGCGCCGCGCAGAAGCCTCTTCTCTCGCGGAACAGATACCACAGCAGAACGGCGGCGGCGGTCAGGCCGATATCCCAGCGGAGCATATAGCTGCGTATCGGGCTGTACTGCTTCATCACAAAGCAGAGGACGAATGCTGCGGCAGCAAGGGGTATCGCCGCTATCCGCAGGCTCCCCTCCCCGAGGCCGGAGATAAGCTCACCGCAGAGCAGCAGCGTCAGCGGGATAAAGGGTATGAGCACCTTGGCGTCGATATACTGGGTGCCGTTGAGGATATAGAGGATCACCGGGCAGCAGACCGGCAGCAGCACGGCTGTGCCGAGAAAGCGTCTTGCCCTGTCCTTTGAGACGATCGCGGCTATAACTGCGAACAGCGCTGCCGCGCCGAGCCCCATAGAATAGGATGTATAGGCGAAGGATTCGAGCCGCGGGGCGGGTATCAGCGCCTCTGCCGGGAATGAGGTATTCGAGCTGTCTCTGCCGGAAAGGATGACATACACCGTCGGCAGGATCAGCACTCCCGCCGTCATCACGGCGGCGATGAGCCTCAGAGCAAAGCTGCCTGCGGCGTTCAGGAAGCCTCTGAGCGTGACCTTATCCGTCACCGAGAGAAAGCGGTATATCCCGTAGACGGTCACGGCGGTCAGGCCCGCTGCGGCGAAGTACCAGCCGGTGAGTATCATCAGCAGCGGAAAGAGTATCAGCTGCCATTTCCTCCTGCCCTCAAAGAAGCTGTCAACAGCCTCAAAGGAGAGTATCAGAAACGGCAGGAAGTTCACGAACATTATATGCCTGTGGGAGTGCAAAAACACCGGCCCTGCGCAGAGGTATGCGAGCATGAGCACCAGCGAGAGGCCTCTGCCGTATCTCTTCCGGGTAAAGCGGTAGAACAGCGCCGCCCCGGCATAGCAGAGCACCGCCGAGGAGACCTCTATATACACCGCCATCGGCACGAACGGCAGCAGGCAGGAAAGCATTATCACCGGGGAATACAGGCCGTAGTAGGAGAGGTAATAGATGTTCTCCCCGCCGCCGAGGTTAGGCATAAAGCTCGGGAACAGCTCGCCGGTCTCATAGAAGAGCCTGCGGAAGCTGTCGGGGATGACATAGTGCTGGCTCGCCCAGTCGAGGGTGGAGCCGAACAGGGCATCCCGGGAATAAATAAGTACCGCCGCCGCGAACAGTGCTCCGCAGGCGGCGAGTATCATTACGTCAAAACGGTCGAGCCTTTTCATTTGGTGTTATCCCCGCAGATCAGCACGGCAGGGATCCAGATCTCGTAGGGATCCATGTGCGAGAGCTTATCGACTGTTGACTTCTGCGAGCGGTAGAAGCTCAGCAGGTAATCCTTGAAATCGCGCTGCTCGGAGGTCATGGGAGTGAGGGTGGATGCGACCTGCCCGAGCTCCTCCTTGGTATAGTATCTGCCGAAGAAGCTGAGCCTGTCCAAAAGGTCAAGTTCGGCGCAGGCGTCGGAGACTATGTGCGAGGTCATGATATGGTGCTGATGACCGTATTCGCCGTTGGGGTTATGGGTGGCGATCTGCGTCCACTTCTTATATCCGAGAATGAGGCGGACGTCCTGCTTGATGCCTGCCATCACCTCGTCCCAGCTGTCGCGCTCGCCGTTGACCTTGTCGGGGTACTCGAGGATCATCGGGGTATTGCCCGAGGCGTCCACGGCTTTTAGGAATTCCTCCCTGCGGGTCTCGTTTCGACCGTTGGTCAGGCAGACCACCAGCCAGCCGCCCTCCATGAGATGACCTCCGCCCCAGATAGTCTCATCGTCGGGGTGAGCGACGATCATGAGCTTATCCGCTTTTGTGGTATTGGTCTTCTGTATCTGCGCCACCGTCAGCTGCTCGACGTTATGAGCCTTGCGGACGGTGAGCTTCAGCGTCATCATATATATGCCCAGAACGATGCAGGCAAGCAGTATCACTGCTGCGGCGCCCCAGATCATCAGCGCTTCACGGCTCTGACCCCAGAAGCCGCGTCTTCTTCTCTTTACAGACATCTGCTATGTCCTCCCCTTACAGCTCAGCGCTGTACTGCTTCTATGAACCTTAAAAATCCGGCTCTGCCGGCCTCGTCACGCTTATAGACTCCGGCGTGCTCGAGCACCTTCGAGAACACTCTGCCGATCTCCTCGCGGATGACCGTATCGAGGGTCTCGTCGGTGGGTCTGCGGCGGGCGAGAAACTCCCCTGCCCACTCGGCGTGCTTGGCGAGGGTCTCGTCCCCGGTGAGGTCGCGCTTGGCGCGGACAGCCTCTGCGAGCTTAGCCATTTCATCCTTGAGCCTTGACGGCAGCACCGCGAGACCCATTACCTCTATGAGGCCGATGTTCTCTTTTTTGATATGGTGCAGCTCGGCGTGGGGATGGAAAACTCCGAGGGGATGCTCCTCGGTGGTGATATTGTTCCTGAGCACAAGGTCGAGCTCATACTCCCCGCCGCGCATACGGGCGATGGGAGTGACGGTGTTGTGCGGCTCGCCGTTCGTCTCGGCGAAGATGAAGCAGCTCTCGTCGGTGTAGCCGCGCCATGCGGTAAGGATGCGGTCGGCAAGGTCGGTGAGGCGCTCTCTGTCGGAGCTCCTGAGCCTGATGACCGACATAGGCCACTTGACTATGCCCGCTCTGATGTCCTCATACCCCTTGAAGCTCACCTCGCGCTCCACGGGAGCCTTCGCCATGGCGAACTCGTAATTGCCGCCCTGGAAATGCTCGTGGGAGAGTATCGACCCGCCGACTATGGGCAGGTCGGCATTGGAGCCGATGAAGTAATGCGGGAAGCGGTCGATGAAATCGAAAAGCTTAGAGAAAGCCGAACGGTCAATGACCATGGGGGTATGCTTCTTGTTGAATACGATGCAGTGCTCGTTGTAGTAGACATAGGGCGAATACTGGAAGCCCCAGGGCTCGCCGTTTATCGTCACGGGGATGATGCGGTGGTTCTGCCTTGCGGGAGAGTTGACCCTGCCGGCATAGCCGACGTTCTCATAGCAAAGCAGGCATTTGGGGTAGCCCGACTGTTTGGCAAGCTTGGCGGCGGCGATAGCCTTGGGATCCTTCTCCGGCTTGGAGAGGTTTATCGTGATATCGAGCTCGCCGTACTCGGTGGGAGCCAGCCAGCGGACATCCTTTGCTATGCGGCAGCGGCGGATGTAGTCGGTGTCCTGAGAGAGCTTATAGAAATAGTCGGTCGCCTGCTCCGGGGAGGCTTTGTAAAGCTCCTCGAATTTCGCCGTGACCTCCGACGGCCTCGGGGTCAGCAGACCCATGAGCTTTGTATCGAACAGGTCGCGGTAGACGATGCTGTCCTCGCAGAGACCCTGCTCACAGGCGTAGTCTGTGAGAGTGCGGAGTATATCCTCAAGTGGGACATCCCCTTTCGGTTCTGTTTCGGTATATTCGTCGAGCCCGAGGGCTTCGAGCAGGCGGTTGACCGCCCACACCCTGTCCTCTCCGGTGATGAGCCCGCAGGAGAGGGCATATCCGACAAGCTCGCTGATGCTTTGAGAAATCATATTTATCCTTCTTTCCGGAAGTTGTGAATACACAATAATTTTACCACACAGCGCGGTTTTTGTCAACTGCCGGAATGGGCTTCGGATGTTTACGGATAGTTTACAAACCGGAGTCTTGACAAATCGGGAAAGATATGCTATAATGATTGTGCACAAGTGAATTGTGTGCAAGTGATTGGAGGCAAGGCGAATGGACAAATACGAAGGGCTCAAGCTCTGCAATCAGGTCTGCTTCCCGCTTTATGCCTGCTCGAAGGAGCTGGTGCGGCAGTACGGCCCCTATCTCAAGGAGCTGGGGCTGACCTATACCCAGTACCTCGTTATGATGGTGCTCTGGGAGCGGGAGAGCGTATCCTCCCGGGAGCTTTCGCAGTGCGTCCGCCTCGATTACGGCACCCTGACCCCGGTGCTCAAAAAGCTGAGCTCGGCGGGGTATCTGACCCGTGAGCGCTCGCAGGAGGATGAACGTCTGCTGACGGTGACTGTCACCGAAAGCGGCAGGCAGCTGCGGGACAGGGCGGCGGGCATACCCGCTGCGATGGCGGAGATCATGGGTCTCACACAAGAGGAATTCGCAGCGCTCTACGCGCTGACCTACAAGGCTCTTGCACACATGGAGTCGGAAGAATAACAAAGGAGGAACAGCTTATGGCATCGGTCTATGATTTCACTGTAAAGGGCAGAGACGGCGGGGATGTAAGCCTCGGGGAGTATTCGGGGAAGGTCCTGCTGATCGTCAACACGGCAACCGGCTGCGGCTTCACGCCTCAGTACGAGCCTCTGGAGACAATGTACAAGGAGCTGCGCGATAAGGGCTTCGAGATACTTGATTTCCCCTGCAACCAGTTCGCGCATCAGGCACCCGGCACCGAAGAGGAGATACACCAGTTCTGCACCCTGAAATTCGGCACCGAGTTCCCGCAGTTCGCAAAGATAGAGGTCAACGGCGAGAACGCCGATCCGCTGTTCGCATACCTCGCTGCGGAGAAGCCCTTTGACAGCTTCGGCAAGGGCGTCAAGAGCGCTGTGCTCAAAAAGGTCACTTCGATGAACAACAAGTCCTTCGGGGACAAGGCTTACATCAAGTGGAACTTCACCAAGTTCCTGATTGACCGCAGCGGAAATGTCATCGCCAGGTTCGAGCCCACCGCCGATATGAAAGAGGTGCGCAGGGCTGTTGAGGAGCTTCTGAACAGTTGATGTGCTGCTGCTTTGCGGCGCCGCGACAATACGAAAAAGGGTATATCTCCCGGTGGGGGATATACCCTTTTTCGCCTGTATTTGCATTGTATAACTGCTATTTTATCTCAAAGCTGTGGTCGTTATGTATGGGGATACGCCTGACCTCCATAAAATCGATCGAGACAAAGCGGCCGTTGGCGGTCTGCTCGACGGCAAGGTCTATGGCGGCTTCGGTGCCTTCGAGCTCAGCCTCCACCGAGCCGTCGTATTCGTTGCGCACCCAGCCGCTGACGCCGTTGGCGCGGGCAGCATAATAGAGACGGTAACGGAAGCCCACGCCCTGCACGCTTCCGCGAAAGATGATATGCTTCCTCACTCTCTCCATTACCCTGCCCTCCCGAGTCACAAGTGCCGAAAATTAAGATCCGTCCGCGCAGCGGACACCTTAATTATTCATTATTCATTATTCACTATTCATTATTCATTAAGCCGCAGGCTCATATCAGAACAGGCTCTCCATTTCCTTTATGAGCTCCCCGAACATGGCAAGCGCATCGGTGACGGGCTTTTCGGTGGCCATATCGACGCCCGCTCCGCGCAGCAGCGAAATGGGATCCGTCGAGCAGCCGCCGGACAGGAATCCGAGATAGTCCCTGACTGCGGCCTCGCCCCCGGAGAGTATACGCTGGGAGAGCGCTATTGCGGCGGAGTAGCCGGTGGCGTACTGGTAAACGTAGTAGTCATAGTAGAAATGGGGTATGCGGGCCCACTCAAGAGCGATCTCCTCGTCGATCACGATATCCTCGCCGAAATACTGCTTGTTGAGCTCGTAGTAGAGCTCGTTGAGGGTCTCGGCGGTAAGCGACTCGCCGTCGGCGGCAAGCTCGTTGATCTTCAGCTCGAACTCGGCGAACATGGTCTGGCGGTAAAGGGTGGTGCGGAACTGTTCGAGGAAGTAGTTTATCAGATAAGCCTTCTCGCGCTTGTCGGCGGTGTTTCTGAGCAGGTACTGCATCAGCAGAGCCTCGTTGCAGGTGGAGGCCACCTCTGCGACAAAGATGACATAGTCGGAGTAAACTACCGGCTGGTTCTTGTTCGAGAGGTAGGAGTGTATCGCGTGACCCATTTCGTGAGCAAGGGTGAACATACAGTTGAGGGTGTCCTTGTGGTTGAGCAGGACGTAGGGGTGTACCCTTGCGCCGGCAGAATAAGCGCCGGAGGTCTTTCCCTCGTTCTCGTAGACGTCTATCCAGCGCTCGGAGAAGCCCTTGCGGATAAGCGAAAGATAGTCCTCGCCCATGGGAGCCAGCGCCTTGAGGACGGTCTCCTTGGCTTCTTCAAAGGAGATCTTCATATCGCAGTCGGAGACGATCGGGGTATAGAGGTCATACATATGAAGCTCGTCAACGCCCATGAGCTTTTTGCGGAGCTTGACATAGTCGTACATATAGCCCATATTCTCGTGGACGGCCTTTATGAGATTGCGGTAGACCTCGGTGGGCACCTCGGTGCCGAAAAGTGCGGCCTCGAGGGAGGAGCCGTAGCGTCTGGCCTTGGCGTAGAACTGCACCGCCTTGATCTGGGCGTTGAGGGTGGAGGCGCAGGTGTTTTTGAACTTGTCGTAGGTGTGGTACATCGACTCGAACGCCGACTTTCTCAGCACTCTGTCTGCGCTCTGCACAAGGGGGATATAGGAGCCGTGAGTGACCTGATGAGGGGTGCCGTCCTTATCGACAGCGTCGGGGAATTTGAGGTCGGCGTCGGAGAACATCGTAAAGATATTCTCGGGGGACTGCCCCATTTCGCCTGCAAGGGCGAGTATGCGCTCCTCCGCCTCGGAAAGGACATGATCCTTCTTGCGCCTGAGCTTGCCGAGAGCCCGCTTGTAAAGGCACAGCTCCTCACACTCGGAATAAAAGCGCTCGAGGGTCTCGTCGGGTATGGCGATCATCTCGGGGGTCTCGAAGCTGCCTGCGGCATTGACCTCGACATAGGCGTTCATCAGCTGACCCACCATGCCCTGATAGAAAGCGTTGGCGGTGTCCTCATCGGAGCGGCGCTGGGCGTAGTTGAAAAGCGAGTCTGCGAGCACGGAGATCTCATCCGAGAGCTGTAAAAACTCAAGCAGCGTCTTTGCGCTCTCGCCGAGCCTGCCCTTAAAGGAAACGAGCTTTTCGGGGAGCGCCTTGAATTTTTCAAAGTCCGCTTTCCACGCATCATCGGTCGCATATATATCCTCGAGTCTCCATTTGAATTCCTCGGGGACCTCGGATCTCTTGGGTATTCTTTCTTCACTCATAGCTAAAAGCCTCCTTGGTTAGCGTTACAAAGATATTATACCACCAAAGCAGGAAAAAATCAAGACAGAGAAACGACTGCGGCTCAATGAATGATCAAGGAGACCGCTGCGCGGACGGCTTTTTTCGTGCGGTGTTGCCTTAATTATCAGCAGTCATTTTCTCGCCGTAGGTGAAGGGGTACTCTATGTCCGTGATGGGGTCGGGGTACTGGCCGACGATATCGCGGAAGTAGGAGTGGGAGTAGTCTGTCCAGAACTGCACGAAGACGGGCTCCTTCTTTTCAATATCGTAGCGGATATAGATGTCACCGAACGATACGCCGTATCTCTCGGTGAGGTAGCCGGCTATCTTCTTGTAGTAGGGGTTGCCGTAGTTCTGACCGACGACGATGACGATGCTGTCCTTGATACCGGCTTCGTCGCCGCCGTTGTCGAAGTACTCGGCATAGATGCTGCGGACAAGCTCAAAGAGCTCCTGCGCGTACTGATTGCAGACGCGGAGAGTCTCGGTCTTGGTGGCGTAGTCCTCACCCTCCGGGTATTCGGGCTCGGCGCCTTTGAGATAGTCGGCATAGGAGATATACGCCGGCTCGGTGAGATGCTCGGCAAGGCGCTCGAGCTCACTGTCGCCGCCGGGATAGGCCGCGTGCTCCGGAGCGGTGCCGGTATAGGAGCCATAGGGGCCGCAGCGGGTCTCGAATGTCACCGAGACAGGTCTGCGGGTCTGCTCGCTTATCTCCCACGAGACCTTGCCTTCCTCGATGCGGTTATACAGCAGGATGTTATAGACCGCCTTTTGCAGCTCGTCGCCGGAGGCAAGGGCGCCGAGCTTGGTATCGGGCAGCTCCCCGACGGGGATGTCTGCTTCCCTGCCGTCAACGATCTTATCGGCGCAGATCAGCGAAAGGGTGTTATAGACCAGCTCCGCGGCGGCGTTGGCGTCAAGGATGCCCTGTATCTCCTGAATGTGCTTTGAGAGCTCCACCGAGAGCAGCACCTCCTCCTGCGCGGAGGTCAGGGATGAGGTGTCGCCGGTGACCGTAAGGGAATACTCCGGGGCGCTTTCGGAGGAGCTCTCCACGCTGTCGGAGCAGGAGGCAAGGATCGGCAGACAGACCGCTGCGGTCAGGACAGCCGCAAGCCCGCGCTTATATACTTTCATCATACACGCTCACCTCAGTTATCAAAGATGCCGCGCTGCACGGCGGTGTTGGGGTCGTATTCGAGATCGGGATCCATTTTTTCTCCCATGACAAAGGGGTAATCCACATCGTATATGGGGTCGGGATACTGCCCGACAAGGCGGCCGTCCCAGATGCTGAACTGAACGAACAGGAGCTTATTGTTCTCCTTATCGAACTTGACAAATATGACCGGGCTGTCTGGTCTGTATATCTTCTCGCCTGTGGGGTCGAGCTCGTCCACAAGTTTGGCAGCGTCTTCCACTGCCTTGTCCAGCAGCTCTCTGTAGACGGGATTGGCGGGCTTCATGTTCGGTGAGGCTGAGATCTTGTTGTCTTCTTTCAGGGCGGCTATCTCGCCGGTATTCACATAGCTTTCCATCATGCTCCCGAGGTATTCGTAAAGCGCTTTGGCTTCCGCATTGTCGATAGTGAGATCTTCCTCGCGGGTGAGTTCCCGCTTTTCATCCGACTGCTCCGCTCCCCGGAGATAATCGGCGTAGGAGACATAGTCCGGCTCGGTGAGCTCGGCCTTGAGCGCCTCGACTTCCTTGTCCGGCAGGGAATAGGGCGTCGGGTCGGGAGCGGTGCCGGTATATCTGCCGTCGCGGGGCACAAAGCTGACCGAGACAGGTCTGCGGGTCTCCCCGCTTATCACCCAAGAGACCTTGCCGTCGTCGATGCCGTTGAAGTTAAGTATCTCCTTGACGGCGCTTTGCAGTTCGTCGTCCCCGAGCTTCGAGACAACGGTCTGCGGAAGCTCCCCGACGGGTATCTTCGACTCCTTGCCGTCAACGACCATATTCGCGCAGGCAAGGTTGAGGGTGTTGTAGATGAGCTCCGCCTGAGCGTTGACGGTCATCTGGCTCTGGATACTGCCGAGCTTTGTTATGCGGTCGGTGATAGCCGATTCGTCGGCGTTTTCGTAGAACTCCGCAAGGGAGCTGTCAAGTGTTACCTCGCCGCTCACCGCGCTTTCGGTTGAGCTGTCGGCGTCGGAGCATGATGCGAGCAGGAGAGCTGCGGCGAATAGTGATATGAGCTGCTTTTTCATAGTTATTCCTCCGTTTCGGGGGCAGGTATGCCCGTTTGAACACTTATACGACAAAAGCTGCGGGAGCACTCACTTTTTCCCTCAGATTTTTGCTGTTCTCTTTGAACTTTGTAGGCTTGCACAATCGGGGCGGGACGGATTTGTACAGGGTGCACAGGGCAGACTGCCCGATGCGGGGGCCTGCGGGCTTGAAATACGGGGCGGGGTATGGTATAATATGAGAAAAAGCAAGAAACGGAGTGCATTACTTTGGATATGCGGAAAATAACTGTCGGGGGCATCCCGGCGATAATATGGGGCGAGCCGTCGGAGAGGGTCTTTCTGTTCGTTCACGGCAAGCTCTCGTCGAAAGAGGCGGCGGCGCAGCTTGCGGAGCTTGTCCGGCGCAGGGGTTATCAGACGCTGAGCTTCGATCTGCCCGGGCACGGTGAGCGCGACCGTGCCGAGCGCTGCGATGTGTGGAACGGCGTGCGGGATCTGCGGGCAGTCTCGGACTATGTGTTTGCCCGGTGGAAGGAGGTCTCGCTGTACGCCTGCAGTCTCGGGGCCTACCTGAGCCTGAACCTGCTCGGTGACAGGCCGTTACAGAGGTGTCTGTTCCAGTCGCCGATCGTGGATATGGAGCATCTGACCGGGAAGATGATGGAATGGTTCGGGATCACTCCCGAAAGGCTCGAGAGAGAAAAAGAGATCGACACGCCGGTAGACCTGATGACCTGGGACTATTACCGGTATGTCCTCACTCACCCCACGGACAGTTGGCCTCACCCGACCTTTATCCTCTGCGGCGGGCGGGACGACCTGCAGTCGAGGGAGGTCATCGGGCGGTTCGCAAGGGAGAACAAAGCGGTGCTGACGGTCTCCGAGAACAGCGCTCACGCCTTTATGGACGAGCCCGATGCCGAGATCGTCGGCAGGTGGATCGAGCTCTCGGCGGATGCGAAGATATGATACCGTTTTACCGGCTTAGAAGCCCCTTTCCGCGTGCTGCGGGGAGGGGCGGTCTCTGCTTTGTCAGGGGCGGTTTTTTGGTTATTTTGTATTGACAAAAAGCCGAATAAATGGTATAATAAATCTGTATTTTGTTGAATACTGCCAAATATTGTTTGCTTTTGATCCCGGGCAGGATCCACGTTAAAGAAAGAAAGTGAAGATCATAAAAATGAAAAAGACCGCAGCAGCATTCCTCTCGGCACTGCTCCTTTTTTTTGCCGTGTTTGCCTGCCTTCCGGGCAGCCTTATCAGAGCCGATGCCGAATCGCTGTATATAAGAAAGATCGTTTCCGTGGTCTATGACGACTCGGGGAGCATGATGGACGCCGGCAGCGCCAACTGGGCTTACGCGAGCTATGCGATGCAGGCTTTCTGCGGTCTGCTCAACGGCGACGATCAGCTCTACATAACCTATATGAGCCCGGCGGGGTCTTATCCCAACTCATATCAGCCGGAGCAGATAGATCTGTCATCCTCGGGGATACAGGCCTCCGTGGACGGTATACGCGAGCATATCGAGGGCGGCGGGACGCCTTACTGGGCTCTCGATATCGCATACGACAAGCTCAGGAGCGTCAGCGACAGCAATCCCAACACGCAGTACTGGCTCGTTGTAATCACCGACGGAGATTTCTTTGACACCGAGGGCGTCAAGACCAAGGAAGAGCTCGACTCAAAGCTGTCGTCCTTCTCGGGCTCGACGATGCCGAACGGCTCCTCGCCGAACATAACCTATCTTTCCATCGGCGAAGGGATAGTAAAGCCCGACAGCGACCCGCAGAACGATCTTTATGTTTACAGCTCCTCCGGGGCGGAGGATATCGTCAAGGTGATGTCCGAGATCGCCGACAAGGTCTCGGGGCGTTCGAGGCTCAGTGCTTCGGACATAGTCCTGAAGGACAGCAGGACCGTGGAGATAACCTCCGGGATACCTCTGCTGAACATCGCGGTGCTCTCGCAGAAGACGGGCGCCGCTGTCAAGGAGGTCCGGCAGCAGGACGGTCAGAAGCTTTCGGTGATGCGGCACGCTTCGCTGCGGTATCCCGAATATCCCGGCTGGACAACAGATAAAAGCCTTTTCGGAGGAACGTTCCTTATCGGCGGGTCCTCCGACATTATCGGCGCGGGGACGTATACGATAGAGTTCAGCGAGGATATCAGCCTCGACAATATCGTTATCATGTTCGAGCCCGCGATCGACATAAGGATGAAGTACACCAAAGACGGTCAGGAGATCACCGATCTTTCCAAGCTGTGCGAGGGAGACAGGATCGACATTTCCTGCAAGCTTTACGAGATGGGCTCGGACAACGAGATCTCGCCCTCTCTGCTGCCTGCGGACACCGCCTATTCGATAGAGGTCAGCGAAAACGGCAGCTCTTCGTCGAAGTCGGATTCGCTCGAGCTGAAAAACGTAGTGCTCAAGAACACCGCCACCGAGGTAACGGCGACGGTGAAGATCAGCGGGTTCATGCCGATAACTGTCACCTCCGGAGAGTTCACTCCGAGAAAGGGTGTGAGCTACACCGTTGAGGTCGAGCCGAAGGCACAGCTGAGATTTACCGTACAGGAGCTAAAGGGCAACACCGAAAAGCTGACATTCAGGATCTATGCGGACGGCGCGGCCGTTACGAAGGAGGAGGCCGAGGCGCTTCCCTTTGAGATAGCCACCGAGCTCGCAGGCGAAACGAGATACGAAAACGACGGCACCGTTACCTTTACGCCGGCATACCGGGATCCCATAACCGCGAACCCGACCGGAGACGTGAGCGTCACGGGAAGCATAAACGGCGGCGGCTCCGCCGCGGCAACGGTATATGTCAAGCCGCTCGAATACACGATAAAGGTCAAGGAGCCCGACGACAAAGAGCTCATCAGGACAGAGCTTCACGACAACACCAAGGGAGTGAGCTTTGAGTTCTTCGCCGAGAACGAGAAGCTCAGCAAGGAAGCGGTCGAGAAGCTTGCGCCGGAATTCGCTATGAGTTCGCCCTACGACGAAAAGCTCATACTCGATATAAGCTATGCCGATGACGGAACGGTCACGGCAGTCCCGAAAAACGACGGCAGCGATTACTTCGCGGGCTACGGCTTCGTGATGCCCGCCGGCAAGCTGGATATAACCGTTTCGGCAAGCTCGGGCTCCGCATCGGGGACGCTTTACATCGAGAACGACTTTGTACACGAGCTGATCTTCAATTATCTGATACCCTTCGGGACGCTGCTGGTGATCCTCGGAGAGATCTTCAAGAAGCGGTTCGTTTACTCGGCCAAGCTCTATTACAACAGAGCGTCCTGCCACGGCTCTTACATCACGGGGCCGATAACCGGCTGGGAAGGAAACTCTATGCTCAATCTGAGGATGTTCATACCTTTCCTGTGCGACAAGAAGAAGATCGGCGGCATCACCTTCTGCGCCGGCGGAAGGCTCGGCGGGCGCGAGATGATAACCGTAAAGCGAAAGAAGTGCCCGGAGTTCACCTACACGGTATCCTCGTCTCTGTCATGCAGCAAGTCGATAGGTCTGACAAGAGGCTCCCTTTCGATCGTGGACAAGGAAGACAAGGAAGCGGTGCTCGTATTCGACGAGGGTCTCGTCACCTCGGAGACCGCAGGTCTGAACTCATGCAGCGTATATTATTACAGCGAAGAATGATCTGACATAAACAGAAAACTTAAACAGTAGGAGGAAAAACAATCATGGCAATCAAAACTCTTTTGATCGGTCTCGGCGGCACGGGCTGCGAGATCGTAAGCAGGGTAAAGAAGCGTATAGGAGCAGTTGATCCCAACGTTCAGTTCCTCGGCTTTGACACCGACGGCGAATGGGAGGGTACCGACGGCCTCGACGTTATCTACACAGGCAGAGAGATGACCGTAAGGCAGTATCTCGAGGATGTCGAGGGCTGGCAGACCTGGTTCCCGGACAATGCTTCGATCATGCAGAAGAATATGCTCAAGGGTGCCGGACAGGTGCGTCCCCTTTCAAGGCTCGCCTTTGCCGAGACTATCGCTTCGAGAAGGCTCTCCAAGCTTGACGAGGCTATCAAGCAGCTCAAGCTCGCCAAGGGAGAGATCTCTCCCAGCAATTTCAGAGTTATGATCGTGTCATCGTTCGCGGGCGGCACCGGCTCGGGTATGTTTTTGCAGACCGCGCTGTTCCTGCGCAAATACATAAGAAAGAATTACAGCTCCGAGATCCTCATAAGAGGTATGTTCGCTCTGCCCGATATGTTCATGGAGTGCGACCTCAACGACAATCAGCGCGAGAGTATGTATGCCAACGCCTACGCCGCTCTCAAGGAGCTCAGCGCTATAAATCAGGTATGCCTGACGAACGATGCCTCCGCCGATTCCATAAATATGCAGATAGACGACCTGTTCAACAGCAAGACCGCAAGGCTCGACGCCAAGCAGAAGCCCTTTGACTTCATCTTCTTTGTTGACACCATAAACAGCAACGGCGAGGTTATGCAGTCTCTCGAGGAATACAAGAACCTTATCACCGAGGCGACCTATATGCAGGTCTACTCCCCCGTTACGCCTATCGGCGATTCGAGAGAGGACAATCTCATACTCACCGTCATCGCCGGCGACGGCAAGCCCCTTTACGGCGGCGTGGGCGCTGCCAAGATCGTATATCCCTATGAGGATATCGTATCCTACTGCGGTATGCGTGCGACCGTTGAGTCCATCAGCAACGTATGGGGCATGATAGACAACGAGTTCTACAAGGACGATGCCGAGAACAAGAAGCAGATGGCGCGTGACCTCACCACCGTTCCCATAGAGAGGAACGAGCATTTCATCACCACGGTGAACAAGTGCTTCGAGGACGATGTGGCAAGGCTGAAGTTCATCAGAGAGGCGCTGGTGAGCGTTTCCGAGGACGGCTCGAAGATCCCGAGAGCCGACATCTTCTTTGACAATGTCATCGCTTACATCGAGGGCAAGATCAAGTCCAACGCCGAGCTCAAGACCCTTTCCAACGCCGCGGGCTTACAGAAGAACATCAAGCCCAAGGATCTGAAAAACAGCGTCGAGAACAGCGAGACCGCGCTGAGCAGCTATTACGAGGCTATCAACGCCTATATCTCGGTGAGCAAGAGCGGACTTATCCAGTCTATATTCCCGGATGAGCTGCCGGCTGTCAAGAGCACTCTCAACGAGTTCAATATCATGTGGCTGGTAACGCTCAACGACAACATCGTTCACCCGCTTTCCGTAAGGATGCTGCTCTATACTCTGCAGAAGAAGATGAAGCGGTATCTTGACGAGGTCAAGCACAGCTCCATCGAGGGCAGGAACAAGATCAAGGATTATTTCAAGAAGGCTTACGATATCGCAAGCACTAAGGATGTGGTAGAGACCGCTTCCGACCGCGCAAGCGAAAAGGGCTTCTTCAAGAAGAGAGGCTTTGCAAAGCTCTATGCGAGAAAGTCCATGTCCATAAAGAAGTCTATGGACACCTACGCCGTCGAGGCGCTGACCGCAGCCGTTCTCGAGGGAGTATATTCAAGGCTCAACGCCCTTATCGCGCAGTATGAGAGGCTCTTTGACAATCTCGAGAACATCACCAGGCAGCTTAACGGCAGGATCGACGCGATCGAGAACAACAAGGCTCACACCAGCCCGATAGGCGAGAGCACCTATGTCTGCGCTCATCCCGAGATGAAGAAGGAGATCTACGAATCCCTGCACTTCAACACCCGCGACGACAACGAGAACCCGATCTACGGCTCGATCTACAAGTCGCTTTACAAGAACAGCTTTGACGAGGCAGAAAAGGCAGGCTCCAAGCTTGACCGCAGCTCGCAGAAGAAGAAGGAAGCCGAGGCTGCTGCCAGGATGAGCGATCTGTTCATCGACAACGTGCTCAAGAAGAATATCGAGGATATCTCGCTGACCTGCAGCGACAAGCTCGATATCGACATCTACGAGGCTCTCAAGAAGGAGACCGGCGGCGATACGGAACAGATCGAGAGGATCATCGCCTCGACCTTCAGCAAGGGTGCGCCTTACCTCAAGCACAACACAAGAAGAAGCATAGTATCTCTGAGCAACATAAACAATGCATCAAGGGACAGCTCCTATGTGCTGACCTTCTGGGGCATCTCGCCCGATGTAAAGGAAAACATCCTGCTGGACAACGCGCACATCCACGACATCAAGACCTTCTTCCGTGCAGGCTCGCTCAACATGACCCCCGAGGTCGTTATCAGCGATATGTACTCCAAGCATGAGATCTCCTGCTACGAGGCGCTTTACTGCGTTGAGCTCAAGGATATCCCCAAGTTCCTCGAGACCGGCGATTCCTTCGGCGTGTTCTACGAGAACTACAAGAACAGAGTCGATCAGATGGTCAGCAACGATCAGTCCGCGCTCACGCCTCACCTCGATATCCGGTGGCACAACAGGCGCTACCTGCCTATGATAAGCGAGGGTAAGAACCGCGAGGACGATGCCCGCGCTGCGCGTGCGCTCTGGCTCGCACTGATCTACGGCGGACTGCCCGAGGAGACCGTCGGCAAGAAGAAGTATTTCTTTGCCGCATTCCTGAGATACAAAAACGGCAGACCCGTACCGGAGCAGGTATATCCCAACAGCGATATCCTCTACAACGACAAGCGCGTTGAGAGCAAGAACTATTACGAGCTCTACAAAGCGCTGCAGTTCGACGACATCACCGTCCGCCGCTTCATAGAGGTCTACGAGCCTGCATTTGAAGAGGACAGGCAGGTCGGCATGGGCAGAGTCGAGCTCAGAGGGCCGAGAGCAAGAAAGCTCGCCAGGAAGCTTGCCGCCGCCGAGACCGGAAAGGTATCCGAGAGGAACGCTCTCCAGGCGATATACAGGTTCGTAAGTCATGCTATGGCGACCGAATACGAGAAGGACGTCTTTATCGGAGCGCTCAACGACCTGATCGGAGAGTTCTGCGCCGATATGCCTTCCGGCAAGGAGTCCGAGCTGCGCTCGCTCATCTATGCGGCTTCCGGGCTTGCAAAGAACAAGGCAGCCAAGACCGCAACGGAGAGGTATATCTCTGTCGAGGCATGGGATCTCGGCACAGACGAGGAATAACGAATCAACCAACGGCATGATCGGCAGTCAACGGCTGCCGACCTTGTCCGTTTATAAGAGGAGACCGCCTTATGTACACTATTTTCATCAATACGGCAGGATCACCCGATACTACAAAGCACAGGCGCCTTTGGAACGAGCTGATCGAGGAAAAGAAGCTTTTTGTCTTCAACTGCGGCGTCAAGGAATTTGACAGCGCCGCCGACAGCATCTCTTCCCTGATCTCGAGAGATCCCGATATCAGCGAGGTGTACAACCTGATAGTTTATATCAAGCTGACCGGAAGGAACGAAGACGCCGTTGCGATGGAAAGAGTTATGGCTCTTTATGTCGAGGAGACTCTGCTCCATGCTCTCTACAAAAGAGGCAGGCGGGCCAACAGGGTGCTTCTGGTGTTCGGTGAAGATTTTGACCGCGGAAGAGAATACAGCGGCGGTGAGCATCTGAAAAGGCGCGTCTACTCGAAGATCTGGGACAGCTTCCCGCTGCCGCCTGTCAGGGACGCAGCGGAGATCATCGCAAGGGTGAGGAGCAAGTACGCTGATCTGTCGGGCGAAAAGGTGTATGATTACAGAGAAGAGGTCTGGGAGGCCGTTACCGTCGATGAGGACTGCTTTCTCGGGAAAGACTCGAAGCTGATAAAGGGCTCTGTCATGCAGATGGCCGAGAGCGTGAAGAATCTCACGGATATCCGCAAGGCAGATCTTGAAAAGGAGCTGTTCAATGCCCTCTGCGACCAGAGGGAGGGATGGCAGGCCAACATAGTCTCGTCGGGGATAGAGTCCGCTCACATAAGGCTGACGGATTCCGAGGTACACACCGAGAACCGCACCGAGCTCACTCTTATGCTTTTTGTCTACCGCTGCGCTGCGGCGGAGGATATTATACTTGACCGCGATCCGAAGGAGGATCATGCCGGGGGCGATGAGCTTTCCATAGGCGCGGCCTCGGTCGGGACGCTTGACTTTGAATACCTCTCTTCCTGCTTCAAGGACAAGCAGGCGGAGCTTACGATGATAAGAAACAGCATCAGTGCTGCGGACGATCCGACCTTCCCGAAATTCAACGACGGTCTGAAAACGGAAAAGCATATCATAAAGCTGGAGGAGGAGCCTCCCGAGCTTAAAGAAAAGATAAGCATCAGCAAGGCGTTCTCGGTCAGGGGGCTGAGAAAGCTCGTTGACTCGACCCTTGCCTCGATAGAGGAAAAGGACCGCGAGAACGGCGAACGTCTCAACGAGTATATCACGAACGTGACGGATAAATTCAACCGTGACAAGGACACCAGCTTCAAAAAGACCGAATACAAGAACACCGAGGAGACCACCGGCAACGATGAGCTTTATCTTGCAAAGATCAGAAAGCTCAGCGACGAGACGGCGGCGGAGCTCGCCTCCAAGGGCAGGCTTTCGGCGGATGCTTCAAAGCTCGGCGACCGGCTCATCCGGGCGAAGGTAAGGATAGACTATCTCTTTGAGTGCCTCAGAGGACGTGCGCTCGTGTTCGTCATGCTCGGGATAGTGCTGTTCTGCTTTGCCGCACCCTATGCGGCGCTGAGAACGTCCATACTCGACACGACCAAGGGCGTCGTTTTCTATGTGGTTACGTTAGCGGGAGCCGCAGCGGTGTATATGCTCGGCTATTTCCTGTTCGTACACAAGTTCAAAAAACTGATAACCGCCGAGATCAAGCGGCTTTGCGACATATTCTGCGAGCTCCAGAAGGAGCGGGTGGAGTGTCTCGAAGCTTACAACAAGCTGCTCAGCAGGGATATCCCGCTGAGCTTCCTGCTGCGCCGGTATCTCGACGAATACACCGGGCACATCGAGCACAAGAAACTCAGGGCTACCCAGAAGACCTATCATCTCAGGGAGCTTGACGGGTATATCAGCTACCTTGACGAGCTGCTCGACGGGACCGATATCAGGCTCCTGACTCCGGACAGGGAGCATTACGGGAATAACCTCCCGCAGCTCATCATCGAGCAGGATGTCTGCAAAAACAATCTGATTTATTCTGTGATACCGAGAGAACAGATAGACAGCTGCTTTATCGGAAACGGAGGGGAAGCCGAATGAACATAGCAAGGATACTTGTTCCCCTGACCTCTGTGCTGCTTTTCCTGCTGCTGCGGTTCATCATCGGCAAGCTCAATCTCCGCAAGGGCGAGAGACTCAAGCAGTTCAGGTTCACGGTGCTGGGCGTTCTGTATATGATCGCGCTGAGCGTCTTGTTCGTCGTGCTCGACATTTCCTCCGATCTTGTTTTCAACAACAAGGTGATGGACAAGATCATCAGCTTTGTCAAGCCGGGCGCCAAGATAGGATTTGTCATCCGCCTCTACTCGGCGATAGCGCTCAATCTGCTGATCGTTTTCGGATTTCTCGTTGTCAAGGGGCTGTCGCGCATCTTCCTCGGAAAGCTCAAGGTGCCGGCATCATACAGCTCGCTGAAATTCCCGAGAAAGATCTTCTGGCGGGTCATAGGCTGCTTCTATGACTGGGAGACGCTTCCGGCCTGCACCTACCGGCGGTGGGTAAAGGTCGAGCGGATACTGACCTACACCGTCCGCATACTGACGGTCATCTATCTGGCATTCATCCTGTTCATGCAGCTGCCGGTATTCTCCTCGGCTTCGTGGATACCCTACGATTTCATGGATTCCTGCCTTGCACTGATGTACATCTGCCCTGTGGTGACGCTGATCCCGCTCAACGAATTCAGGTGGTTCCTGCAGGGCCTCGACGAGGCCGCGAAAACTGTGGGCAGCACTGCATTCGACAAGTCGGGAGCGGGCGTCAACGCAGATTACTCGGAGCTCGCGGAGCAGTATCGGAACCAGTTCCCCACCCGCTTTGCAGCTCAGATCTCGGGAACTGCGAACGCATCCGAGCAGAATTTCCAGAACGATATCAGGTCGGATAGCAAATTCCTCGAGGCTCTTGCCGACAGCGTAAGGGAGAGCGGTTATGTTATCAGCAAGGAGCATATAGACTGCATCAGGAAGCTCACCGAGGGTGAGGATGTGCTCTGCGACGCTTCCCTGTTCTCGGATTTCGGCGAGTATCTGTTCGTGTATTTCAACGACATACTTGCACAGGGGCGCAATATACTGTTTCTCTGTGCCGACGGCGAGTACGCCGAAACACTGAGCAGCTTCATAAACGATAAGTTCAGAAAGCTCAACAGCTTTCATCCCGTGTGGATACTGAAGGATCACAACGATCTTCACAGCCTCTCCGACGCCGACATACTTGTCACCACGCCGCAGCTCGTGCTCGACGCGGATGCTTTCGTGGGTCAGGAGCGGTTCTTTAACAGGCTGTATGCGACCGTACTGGTGAACGCCTCGGAGATGATCGCAAAGGAGGGCTCCGTGCTGGCTCTGCTCGCACGCAAGCTTGTACGCCTTCCGAACACGCCCGAGAAGCAGCAGTACATCTGCCTTTCGGAGGGCTTCCCGTCCGAGACCTCAAACACTCTCCGTCAGATACTCGATCTCAACGGCGAGCTTTACACCTTCAGCAGCTACTGCACTCACGACAACACGACTATCATGCTCTGGAACTACGAGGCCGCAGCCGACGCGAAGGACGGGCGCTTCACCATGGCGCAGGACGATCTTTTCGGCGGCAGCGACGCCCAGACCTACTGGGGAGTATCCGTGCCTCTTGCCTGCGTTGCCATGAAGTATCTCGTCAGCAGGATCAGCCTGATCTCTCACAGGGGTATGCCCTACAAGCAGATAATCAGCAGTATGTCCGCGCAGAAGGGCAGGATCTCGGGCTATTTCAGCGATCAGCTTGAGACCGACGCCTTCTCCGAGACCATCGTCTTCAACAGGATCGAAAGCAGCGAGGATCACAACTCCTTTATAATCGTCGAGGACGATCTCTGCAATCTTCCTCTGGCGATCTACAACTACTCCCGCTTCGGCGGCAGCAATACCACGATGATCCACATTGTCTCCAAGCCGTATATGCTGAGGGATTTCTTTGCCGCAAACGCACAGAGCTACACCGGCAGCGAGGCCAATGTGGGCATAATGATGCCGGCGGTCTCCGACAGCAGAGAGGCGCTTATCACCGGGCTGCTCTGTGAAGCTCTCGACGGCGGCGCCGAGCTTGACGAGCTGTTTGAAAAGATAAGGAGCATCGACGGCTCCGTTGAAACGAAGGAAGACGCCATCGTTTATTTCAGAGACGCGCTCTTCCCCGAAAGAGCGTCTCAGGCTGTGGAGCACAGTTTCCGCTTTGAGCTGGGAGTAAAGAAGTACGACAGCAGCAAGGTGGAGTTCGTCCGCAGGGACTATCTCTTCCTCAAGGACCGCGAGCTGCTTTCCGAGCACGCCGACAGCTTCACTCCCGCCATGATGGTCCTGCGGGGCAGGCAGTATCCTCTCAATGTTTTCAAGGACAGACTCTATCAGAATTTCGTGGTGAACCAGAACTTCGTTTACAAGGGTATGCTCTACACTGTGGAGGCCATAAACGGCAAGGAGGGTACGATAAGGGTAAAAGAGGCTCCGGATCAGCTGAATGCGCCTGTTGATTTCATCCAGATCAGAAAGTATTCGCTTGTGGGGCCTGCGGCAGTGACCGCGCTCTACCCGGTGATCTACGATCAGACCTCAGGGCGCATCACGAGGGGCTACGAGGTGGCGGTATTCAGCCACGCGCATATCACCGTCGATACTTCGGGGTATTATGCCCTGAGTGCGGTGAACCCGAGCATTGATCTTGTCAACGGCCCCCTCGGCAGGACGATCTCTCCTGCGGAGAGAAAGGCCTCATTCAGAGAGTACAGCGACGCTTATATCATTTCGCTGAGGATCAAGGGCGTCGGCAGCGCAAGCTCCGACAGGATCTCATTCCTCCTTTCGGTAATGCTCAACGAGATGATGAAGACTATCTTCCCCTACTCTCACAACTGCATAGCCGTATGCCCGGTACTCAGCGACAGAGAAAAGATCTGCGGCTCGGGGATAGCCGCCCGCATAGCGCAGGTATATCCTCAGCTCGATGCCGGCGAGCATTACAGCCACAGCGAGGATGACGCCGAGGTATTTATCATCGAGGACTGCGAAGCCCACGGTGCTATGGTGAAAAATCTCATAGGCAACGGGCAGTTCCCGTTTGCCGCGATATTTGAAGCGGTTGCCGCATATCTCAAATGGTTCGGAGAATTCAGGGACAGCGGCAACATTTCCAAAAAGTATCTCTATTTCGGCGCAGACAGCCTACCCGACTGCTTTGATGCGGAGGGTCTTGCCAAGATCAGCGAGGAGCTGGACACCGTAAGGCGTACCAAGGCCATTGAGGTCAACTGTGTGACCTCGAAGGGACAGTGCTGCTACTGCCACCGTGAGCTGTTCGGCGTTGAGTATATCGAGATGAAGGACAACAGCGCAAGGCACAACCGCAAGATCTGCCGCAGCTGCTACAACCTTATCGTCACCGACGAGGAGAAGCTCCGCAAGCTCTATCTGAAAGCAAGGGACTACCTTTGCGGCACCTTCGGGATAACGCTGCCGACGGATATAAACGTCAGGTTCGCTACTGCCGAAAAGCTTCGCAAGGCTGCCAAGACAGGCGATGTAAGAGAAGTGCTGGGCTTTGCGAACAAGAAGACCCGCGAGCTGTGGGTCGAGGCCGATGCTCCGAGCACCAACGTCATGACGGTGCTGGTACACGAGCTGACACACTTCTGGCAGTATGACAACATACAGATGTTCATTGAAGAAAGCTGGATCGAAGGCCACGCCTCCTACGCCGAGCTGCAGTTCCTCAAGCGCAGCAACCACGCCGGATATGCAAGGTGGATGGAGGACGAGCTCAATCTCCGCACCGACGCATACGGCGAGGGCTTCCGGACTATAGATGCCGAGCTCAGAGCCCGCGGCGATTACAACAGCTTCGCGTATATGTTCGATAAGTTCGGAACGGGGAACCCTCCTCCGGGGGGCTTCCCTCCCGTCGGTGACAGGTCGGGCGGGCGAAAGCCGGGCAGCAAGGGGGGCTCCGTGACTGCCGTTACTCCCGGGACGGGAACGGCGGATCAGACAGACCCTTTAGCCGGCTTAAAGCAGCGCAACCCGGCAAACTGCCGGAAGTACTGCTTTGAGATGCTGAACGATACCGAAAAAAAGATATATCGGCAGCTCGCAGAATGTGCGCTGACCTTCGGGAGCCGTGTCGAGATCGACAGAAAAAACGTTCATATCAGATATGAAGAGCTTTCACGGATATTTCAGTTTATCAGATACGACAACCAGGATCTTTTCTGGCTGGACAACTTCTCCTATAACTACAACACAGCGACCGGGGAGATAAACAGCGTCGAGCTCAAATACTGCTATCCGAAGGATGAGGCTATGAGGCGTCAGGCGGAGATCGAAAGGGCGATAGCTCCCTTTCTGGCCTCTGTCAGTGACAGCATGAGCGATCTTGAGCTTGTGATGCAGATCTACAAGAACATCATATCCCTCGTTGACTACGACACCGTCCAGCTGCGCAGGGTGGAGGAGTCGGGAGACACCGACGGCAGCGACGATATCTATTCGATCTACGGAGTATTCGTGAACAGAAAGGCTGTATGCGCAGGGTATGCAAAGGCTACGCAGCTGCTGCTCAACCGCTTCGGGATCGAAGCAGTCTATGTTTCCGGGATAGCCGGTATAAAGGATCCCGAGCGCCACGGATGGAACCTTATAAAGCTCGAGGGCGATTACTACTGGCTCGACACCACCTGGGGAGACCACTCCAACACGGACAAGACCAAGAGCAAGGATACGATGGATTACGAGTATTTCTGCGTTGATGACAGGATACTGTTTGCGGATCATGCTCCCGACGACACGATACCGCTGCCTAAGTGTACGGCGGTAAAGTGCAACTATCATCACAGGTTCGGGCTGTATTTCACCTCCTATTCCTACTCCGCTCTCAGCGAGGCTGCCTGTGCCCTTGCCGGCACCGGCGAGACCTGCATCAGCTTCAGGTTCTCGGATCCCGAGCTTACCGAAAAAGCCTCCGATCAGCTTTTCAGCAAGGGCGATGCGAGCAGGCTGATCGAGGACATAAGATACAACACCTCCGTGAAGCCGAAGACCTATTCCTACTCCGCTGATAAGGATAAAATGATAGTGTCGATCTTTCTCAAATGAAAAGCGATCCCCTCTCCGCGATTGAACCGCCCCACATTGTGCGTACAGCACAAAAAGGCTCTATGTATAATTGAATCAAGCAACGAACTGGCTTCGCAATTCAAGCGGAGTCAGTTTTGTTTTAGTTTGGATGCGCTGGTGATTGTAAAAGTAGATGTAAT
>JAFXVY010000037.1 GCA_017534595.1 Ruminococcus sp. | reverse complement strand
GTCAGATTGCCTAAATTCGACGCCGCCTTGCTGGCGCAAGGCAAGGAGAATAGTGTCAACAAGTTGACACGGTAATAATGACGGAAAATATGCAAGCGGATGATGTACAAAGGCGTTAGCCGGTGGTTGTGCGGTGTTGCCTTAATACTATTTTATCTCAGTACATCTCACCGTCACTCTGCTGTATCCTGCCCAGGTGCAGGTGAACAGGGTGAGATCCCAGCTGTCGGAGCCGGAGGTCATTTTTGCGGTGTCCCAGCCGTTGATAAGCTCCGTCCAGCCGACGGTATAGCGCCGCTGTCTGCCGCTGAGCTCGGTATAGATCACCTCATCGCCGCTTTCGAGGGTGTCGAGCTCGGCGAAAAAGGTGCTGTAATTATGCGCGCAGATGACCATATCCCTGCCGGCGGCAGTGCCGGAGTAGCAGCAGGGCGCCTCCGCCATTTTCTCCTCCGACCAGTCCCGCATCACCGGCAGCTCTATGCCGAGCTTGGGTATCGCTACGATCCCGATGTAGTATTCGCCGTCGAGCTCAAGGGCTTCGGGCTCTGATTCACTCTCCGGCTCGGGAGTTTCCGGGTCTTGAGGGAGGCTTTCATCCGGCTGCTTTGAGTCTGCGGGCTGCGCCGCGATATGCTCCTTTACGAGGACGAGCTGCTTTTCGGCGTGCTCCCCTGCTTTGGAATCCTGAATGCGGTTGAACAAAACGAGAGACACTGCCGCCGTCAGCAGCAATGCCCCCGCCGCGATCAACAGCCGACCGCGTACCTTATTTCTCATCGTTTCCGTCCTTCTTGGTGACTACACGGACACCGAAGGCTACCAGCACAAGTCCGCCCGCTGCCAGCACGGGTACAGGCCACCAGAGCTGACCGGTCTGGGGCAGCTTGGAGGGAGTTCCCGAATCCTCGCCGCTCTCGTCGTCGGCGCCGGTCTGTCTGCCGCTGTTGCTGTCGTCTTCCGGCTTGCTCGAATCATCGGAGCCGTGGGGCTGGGAGTCATCGCCGGGCGTCGGGCTATCGTCAGAGAGCTTCTCGGACTCCATCTTCGGGTTGACCTCAGCGGTCTCCCCTGCCCTGACCTCAACTATCGCAGCTGACGAGGTGTAATGGTAATCGCCGATGTCTGCGGACACAGCCGAGAGGAAGTATATCCCCGCTTCGCCGGCATACGAAGCCTTGCCGTTTTCATCGGAGAAAAGCTCGGCATCAGCCTGTACGGCATTTTCAAATATGAACTTATTGATCGTCTCGGCTGACTGCTTCACCGCCTCGTCGCTGAGGTCTTCAAAGGTGACGCCGCTCGAAGCGTAGGTCTCGCTGAGCACAAGGTCTCCGCTGATGTTTCTTTCGCCGATGCGAAAGACCTTCCACTTGAACCCGCTGACGGTGCTCCCGCCGCATGACGCCTCTATGCTGAGGGTACCCTCACTGTCCGCGAATGCTTTTATGGGTGCGCAGAAAGCAAGCGCCAGCACAAGCATAAGGCTTATCATCGCCGCTATCGGCTTTATCGGTCTTGCTGCGTATTTCATCCACTTACCTCCTCACAGCTTATTCTTCGGGGTCTGCTGTGTCTTTATCCTGTTGCTTCTTGTCCTTGTCATCATCCAGTACCGACAGAGGATTCTCATAGGGGAACCTCTTTTTCTTTCCGCCGAACAGCCACCAGCCTATCAGTATCGCTGCCGGGACGGCTGCTATGAACGGCACGACGCTCATCGAATCGAGTATGACGGCGTCGGGCATCACCTTGAGCTCCGGCTCCTCCTCCGCCTCGGTATCGGCGGTGCGGGTCCTGATCCTGTGAGCTCTGACCAGCAGCCTGTGGGTATTGATGCCGTAGGGCGTGCAGGTCATCAGAGTTACGAGATCCTTATCGGGGTCTATAACGAGCTTATCGTACTCATAGGGCAGGACGATCGAGATCTCGTCCACCTCATAGGTGAAGACCTCCTTGAGCACGGTTATCGTGAACTCGTCGCCCTCTACGAGCTTATCGAGGTCGGTGAACAGCCTCGCCGACGGCAGGCCTCTGTGTGCCGAGATAACGGCATGGGTACCCTTGCCGCCCACGGGCAGCGACGTACCCTGCAGATGTCCCACGGCTACGTTCAGAACGCCCTCGCTGGTGCCGTGATAGATCGGCAGCTCAACGCCGATCACGGGTATCGAGATATAGCCCATGATGCCGGTGCCGCTGATATCGAGGATAGTGTCGTAGCCCTCGGCTTCGGCATAGTTCTTGATCGGGTTAGCCACGCGGGAAAGCGCGTCGTTATAGCGCCTTGCACGCTCCATGAGCTCCGCCGACTTATCCTCCGACATCTCACTGACCTTCTGCTGATACTCGGCGATAGCCTTGCCCTGGAGATGCTTGTTCCAGAGATCGGCCACAGTCGGGTAAAGCATTACGGAGAGTCCCACCAGAAAAATTATAACGAGCAGGACAGTAGTTCGTCTGCCTTTTTTCTTTCTCATGAGACCCTCCCTAATGCCCGGCGGCAGCGATGCCGCCGGACGCAGGAATCAGGCTTTCAGCCTGTTAAGATTTTGTTTTGGGATCACTGATCCTTCTTGGCTCTTCTTCTTACGATAAGGATAGTGCCTGCAGCTGCTGCAGTAGCGCCGCCGAGTACATAGAACAGTGTGGTTCCGATGCCGCCGGTCTCTGGGAGAGTGCCGAGAGGAGCGTTGGAGATGTCAGCGGTGTAGGTGCCGGCTTCTTCTGCATTAGCGCTGCCGATATTGCTGCCTGTTACAGCTATTTCCTGCTCTTCGACATCGTAAGTAGATTCTACAGCGGTAAAATCAGCCCATTCCTGAGTGGTAACTATACCGCCGGTGATAGTAACTGTGCTTACAGGATCTGCGGGGAGCTTATAGCCGGTGGGAGGTGTCAGCTCAGTGATGGTGTAAACGTCATCGTCGAGACCGATAATGTTCAGCTGGCCTGCGGCATCGAGAGCGATCGGGGTCTCATCATCGGAGAAGCCTGTTACCTTGCCGTTTTCATCGACCTCGATGTACTGGCCGGCGGAATTCCTTACGAAGAATGTCGCTGCCTGTGCAGCCTCGCCCGTGATAGGAGACTGACCGTTGGTCTTCTGGATGATCAGCTGATAGGTGTAAAGTATGACCTTATCCTCGGGGGTATCGCCGCCGTTGTTCTTTTCTTCCTGACCGTTGGGGTTATCGGGATTATCCTCGTCCTCCTTGGGAGTTCCGGGAGTGCCGGGGTTCTCGGGTGAGGTCTCTTCGTCCTTTTCGCCGAAGCCTGTCCAGTTAGCATCGTTGTTGTAATCTCTCGAATAGGTCAGCTTTGCGCCGTTGAGCTCATAGGCTGTTGCGACCGCCGCGCTGCTGTTCAGGCAGCCGTTATAGGTAACGGTAACAACGGAATCAGCGGCAACGCCGTAAGCGGTGATATCAACGAAGTTTACAACGATCTTGCGGTTGGTCTCATCGACAGTTACGGTAAGGCCGTGCTCAGTAGCATTCAAAGAGGATCCGGCTGCTCCTGCCTGATAAACAGGGGTGCCATCGATCATGACCTCGATGGAAGTATCGTCAATGGTAAGACCGTCATCATAGGTATCGGTGATCTTGTACATATATGCCTTGTACTCTGCGATGTTTGCGGGGAGAGTAGCGATGATCTTGAAGGGAACCTCCTCGGTTATGCTGTGGTCGGCAACATCGTTGAATACATAGTCGCCGCTGGAGCCGTAATCCTCATCCACTACAGCCTTCTCCTCGCCGACCTTCTTCACGAGGGTGGGAGCGCTGGTCTTGGGGGCGATCGTCAGCGATTCTCCGCCGACTACCTTGAGGATCTGAGCATTGAGAACGTTGTTTTCCGGAACAGTATTCTCCTCAACGATCAGGTAATAACCGGGAGCAAGCTCAGCGCCTGCAGCGGTGATATCCGTGCCTGCATTATTTTGCTCGAGGAGCGCACCGAGCCCTGCGGCAAAGTTCTTGGCCTCAGTGGAATTGCTCTGCATTGCTTCGAGGGCAGCTGCAAGATCGGGAACTTCTGTGGAGTCCACGCCGAGCAGTCCGGCAAGCTGCGAATTGGTGAACGCAGTACCTTCTGTCGAAGGTGCTGCGATCTTGCCGTTGGCGTCAACATCGCCCAGGAAGATCGGGTAAGCCTTAAAGGTATGGGTGGAAGTTGCCGCTTCCGACGATACGGAAACGGTCGAGGTTGCCGCAAAAGCGGTCAGGGTGGTGCCTGCAACGGTCATGCTGATTGCCAGTGCCAGAGCAGCGATCATAGCTGCGAATCTTTTAGTCTTTCTCATAATTATTTACACTCCTTTATTTATTTCGGGTCGTTATTCTTTTAATGGGGACGGTCAGCTTTTGCTTTTCCGTCTTGTGAGGAACAGGTAGAACGCTGCGCCGAAGATGATGCTCGCACCTGCCGCGATGCAGTACTCCGTACCTGTGCCGCCCGTCTCGGGCAGCTGATAGGACTGTGTCTCGTCAAGCCTGTTGGTCACGGTGACCGGCGTAGACTTGCCCTTGCTGATCTCAAAGCCGTTGGCGGAATAGTCTATCGGGACAAATCCCGAGCCTCCGCGCTCGACGATGTAGTAATACAGCGGTTTTTCGCCCTCGCCGTCATCGTAGCTGGTGAACAGTCCGCGGACTGTCGCTGTCCAGTCTTCGTCCTTGGTGACCGTTACGGTCTTGTGGACGACCGCCTCGCCTTCGGGTCTGTTGACGCTGACCTCGCTGTATTCCTCAGACACAGCTGCATTCGGATCAACCGGCGTGAGCTGGCTCTGAGAGCTGTCCAGAGCCGTTACGGTGAAGCTGCCGGAATTGTAGAGCTGGTTGTAGGAAACGTTCACCTCGATGATGTTATCGCTGTTGATATTCCCGTCTGACGCGGTAACATTGAAGGTCTGTCCGTTGGTAATGTCGCTGACATCGTTCCAGACATCCACCGAATTTCCATTGACCGTAAGGCCCATCCTGTACCTTTGCAGGTCGTTGTTTCCGCCTGTGATCTTAATGGCGGTAACGCTGTCCTTTTCCACACGGAAGTACTGTGTCACTGTTGCCCAGGGATTCTGACTGCCCTGTGTAGTATCAGTTACAGTTACCTTCATGAGCGGCATTTTTGCGAAATGATAGGGTCCGAAGTCCTGTGCGAGCTTGTCATAATATCCGTAGATATCGAAGGTAAGCTCACTCACATTCCCGTCCTTGTCACCCAGCCAATCCTTGTTCAGGGTGATGTTCCCGACGGGGAAGGATTCGTTGACCAGCCCGAACTCACCGGTATGGAAGCCGTTCGCTGTGTAGTAGACTTTATAGCCCTCGGGAACGGTCTCCTCGATGTAGTAGTATTTCGTGCTGTCCAGCTCGGTGGTGTCAAAGCTGTATTTCCAGCCGTTCTCTGCCGTGAGAGTTACCGGCTCGCCTACAGCCTCGGCGTCTGCGGGAAGCCCGCTTTCGCCCGCCTGTGCTACCGTGCTCGTTGCAGCCATGCTGTCATACTCACAATCCGACCCCTGATAGAAGGTCAGCGTGAATGTTGAATCGGCTGTAACAGGATCAGTCGTTTCAAAGGTGTACCTGTAGAGGCCGTCAGCCGTGTCTGCGTAAGCTGCCGAGCAGCCTGACGAGGCACCTATGGAGCCTGCGTAATACTGCCCCGCGGTGTAATAGATATTCGCCGTGAGCCTCTGCCCGTCTGCTGCGAAGAAGGTCTCGGAGCTGGTAACGCCGTTTGATTGGATGTTCACCGTTACTCTGTGATACTTCGCTGCTTCCGGTGCCGTATCCGACTGATACAGCTGCACCGATATGCTTTCGGGTCTGTTGCCGGGATCGTCTGCGAGCCACTGCTTGTTTACATCAAGCTCTATCGCGTTGTTGGCGATCTCGATATTGGTATCAGACCTTACCATGTGGAGCTTTGAGGCTGCAAGACCGAGCGATTCAAGCGCCGCATCCGGTCTGGCGGTATCTATCTCCACATCCTTGGGCTGCTCGTAGAAGTAATAGTCCTTTGTGCCGTCCTCAAAATAGAAGCCCGTTGGAGCCTTCAGCTCGGTGAGCCTGTAAATGTACCTCTGCTCACCTTGCATAGTAGTGTCGTAAACGTAATAATTTCTGCTGACCGATCCGGAGCTTACGGTGACCTGTTCGGTTTTGTAAGTCTGGAGGCTCGGGAGCTCTATGGTTCCCGTTTCCCCGGTCTCGAGTATATAGCTCTCCGAGGCATCAGCCGACCAGATCCCGAATTGGGTAGAACCGAGAGGAGTATCGAGGTTGGGATCGAGATTGGTCTTCGAGAAGAGATCGCTCACTTCCTCCAACCCTGTAAGGGTCTGCCATGCTCCGTCTGCGGCACTATATCTTTGGAGTATGAACTGTGCGCCTTTCAGCTGCGTCATCCAGTTGTCCGCGCTCACCTTCTTTAGCACGAGCCTGGGAACTGTATTTGCGTGAGCAGCCGAAGAATAGTTCTTTTTGAAGTCATATTCTGCTGTATGACTCGTGTTTGAAGTCTTACCGTCGATCACGGCATAGTTCTTGAGCTTTACGTCGGTATCTTTGAAGCTCGCCGAACTCTGCGCGGCTTCGTTGAATTCAAAGCTGTAGTCATATTCGATCCTGATATGCGTCTCATCGGGTATCGAAAGCTCGAAAGTATAGACATCGCCGTAGCCGAGATCGCTGCTGTCTGAGGTGTAGACCGGCAGGGTCTCCTGCTTGGGCACCGACAGCCCGAACTCCTCGGGTGTGAGCGCGATGTTCTCCTCGCCCACTACCTTATAGACTCTTATGCTGTCGGACGTGAGCTGATTGAAGATTATGGGATACTCGGCATATCTTGTACCGCCGTCCTCCTTGAGGTTGATCGTATCTCTTACGTTCAGCTCGCTCATATCTCCGGTAAGGAGCTTTCTTGCGTTGGGGTTGATATCAAGAGTGTAGGTAACGGCGTTGGTCAGGAGGGCGCCCTTATCGTCCGTGGACTGCCTTGCAGACTTGGTGATAAGATCCTCGTCGTCCGTTACCGTTAAGGAAACTGTTTCAAAATCGTCTCCGAGAGTTACGGTGTTGCTCAGAACGGTCTGACCGTTCTCGCTGCCGTCGCCTGTGTAGGCAAGAGCGGCATTCATATCATCCGGAGAGAGTGCCGTGATATAGTCGAAGTCCAGCCCCTTGCCCTGATGGATCTCCTTGGGGATCGTTATCGTCAGGACATTGTCGGTCTGCTGATAGGTGACCTTATTGCTTGCAGGCTCGCCCTCCTCGGCATTGCCGTTGGGGCCGCCGTTGTCCACGCTGTAGGTCGCGCTGACTATCCTCATTCCGGGAGGAAGCTCGTCCGTTACAACTATATCCGTATTGGAATCGAAGTTCTGGTACTTGTTGACCTGCAGTCTGTAATTGAAAACATAATCGCCGACTGCGTTCTTTGAGAGCTTGGAGAGAGCCGCGTCGATATTGCCGTTGCGGTACTCGAAATGCTCTCCGTACTGGCTCTTGGCGTAGACCGACTTGGAAACCGCAGGCTGCTTGACTATGGTCCTTGTACCGATCTGCGGGGTCGTGGTGTCCGGAGTGGATACCGTGTTCCTGTATACCAGCGAATCGCCGTTGTTCATATCGCTGCTTCTGAGCAGCTCGCCGCCCTCGGCGGTGCAGTTGTAGGAGACTGTCAGCCCTGTGGCGCTTGCAAGCGCTTCGTAGGCATCCGATCCTTCGGTCAGCGTATTGAAGGTGAGGGTGAAGCCGATGATGTTTCCGTCATCGTCGAGCACAGCGCCTCCAAGGGTGAAGACATCCGAGGCCTCCACATCTGTTCCGATGGGGTGCCAGTCGTATCTGTTGCGGAAGGAAATATGGAACTTGTTGATATCGAACTGATCCGCCGTGAGATACATCGCCACGTCTTCCGAGGCGGTATCCTCATTCGTGCCGGCATCATGGAAGACTCCTGTCATGCCGGTGTCGGTGATTACAGTGCCGTCATTCATCATGTCGATGAAGCCGCCGCTGTAGGTGTCAAGGCCGATGTTCCAGCTGATCTGGAACTTGCCGTTCTCCTCGGGAGCGGTGTAGCCGGAAGACTGCTTGTTTACCGACCTGTAGGTGTCCCAGGGATTTACCTTGACCTCTGCCGGCTTGTCCTCGCCGAGATAGGTCGCGGTGTTGTTTGCGATGTACTTTCTGTTGTTGTCTGAGGGATCAAGTGTCAGCGGAGCCACATCCTTGAGCCTGGTGGTGTATTCAAAGGTGTAGCTCGTGGAGGTCATGCCGCTGCGGAACTTGAAGTGGTTATTCGCATTGACATAAGCGAGATCGCCGCTGTCCGTAACATCCGTGCCGGAGGCATCCTTTACGGTGAAGCTCTTTATGAACCCTTGCCCGAACTGCGTATCTTCGAGTATCGCCTGCGCAGCGGTGGGATAAGTTCCAAGATCCACCTCGTAGGGGTTGTTTACGGTTATCGTCCAGCGGATCGTGTCGGTCTCTTTGTCATAGTAGCCCGACTTGTTGCCCAGAGAAACTATCCGCTCGACCGTGGTATTGACGGTCTTGCTGTCGTCCTTCCAGCTTGCTGTATTGCTCAGCGCATAACCGAAATCGGTCCTGAAATCCCCGCCTGACGGGGTCACGGTGTAGTTCACCACTACGCTGGCATTCGTCGGTGAGTTGTTTATTTTAAATGTCGTCGTGATCTGGTTGCCCGAAGGCGAAGAATTCATGATCACGGGGACCGTGGAGCTCTCGACTGCCACAGCAAATTCGCTCGCATCCACAGGCTGTCCGTCCTTGGTTATGGTCAGGACATCGGTCAGCGTCTCGCCGTTGATATCGCTGCCCCAGAGGTTGACGAACTCGACTGTGTAATGGAGCTTGCCGTCTGCCTCGAGCCTGCCCTGCTTGGCGACCTCGAACTGCTCGGGTATCTTGGCTTCCTTCTCCGCCTCGGCTATCTCTCCGTTGTTGTTGGAGAGGGTGGCATCGTTGTTAAAGGAATCGCCGCTGTACTCGGAGAGGTTCTCGATCGGCTGGAAGTAAGTGATGACGTAGCTTTCGGCGTCGAGCCTGCCGGAGTCTGGCTTGAAGGTCAGCTTGTTGCCGCTGATGCTGAAGACATCCGAGGGGCTGACGGTCTGTCCGTCCGCCTTTACTGTCAGCTGAGCTGCCGCCGAGGTGAAATCGGGAGGCGTGATGGCGGTATTCTCATAGCTGAGCGTATCCGTGATGACCAGACCCGAAAGATCCTGCCCGAGCCTGTTGTCCACGGTTATCTGCCATGTAATGCCGTCGGACGTTACGGTGCAGTCCTTTGCCAGAGACGGCTTGGGGATGTCCGCGAATCTGTCGGGGTCTATGTCGTTGTATTTCGTGGGATCGTCAGGATCCACAAGGCCTATCCAGTTTTTGATTTTACTGCTGTAATCATCGGGGTCAACATAGGTCTTGTATGTGACTATGAATTCCTGTATGGGGATCTCGTTGTAATGAATGCCGCCGTAGGCATCATCGTCAAGATCCATCTCGATGGTGAAGCGTCCGGCATCGGCGTCATAGGAAATCTGGTGTACGCCGTTGGCAGCGCTCGGATCCTCCTTATCATCGGGAGAATGTCCCTGCTGCACGACCTGCATAGTTACCGAGCCGGGAACTATATTGGGTGCCGAGCCGTTTTCTCCGCCGATCTTGTCATCGACCTGTATCTTTCCGTATCTCCACCAGCCGTTGTCCTTATATATGGTATAGGACCAGGAAACGGTGTTGTCCTCGGGGTTATATGTTCCGGGGTTCTTGTGGATATCCGCGATAAGGTTTACCTGTATCTCCGAAGCGGAGCTTGAGGAGGGTACCTTATCGGCCTTGGCGGTTATGCTGTTCTCGCCTTCGATTATCTGGAGCTTGGAGGTATCGACAGCACCGTTGGTAAGATACTCGCTGTCTACCATTACCGGGCAGTTCCAGTAATACTCAAAGCCCTCTTTCAGAACGGTGTTGTCATTGGCGACTATCCTTGCGGTAAGCACTTCGTCGCTGCCGCTTGTGCCTATCTCGTCGATGACAAGGCTTACGTTCTGAGCCGGTGTCCCGTCCGGGTTGTACAGGCTCCAGTTCATTCCGGGAGTAAGGTCAAAATGGACGCTGTCGCTTTTCAGAGTATCGGTGAAGGAAACCGTTGTGCCGTCAACACCGTTTATCGACTTGATGTTGATCTTGAATGACGATCCCAGCATCCTCTCACCCTGCATCTGCGCACCCTGTGTGCCGTAGAAGAAGTCGCCGTTATAGCTCTTCTTTACTGTCAGGTCGGGTGAGTGAGTGTACCTGTATATCGGTACATCGACGCTGTGACCCGCGATCTCGAGATGCCGGTCCTCTGTGCTGTTGTTCTCGTTCCATACCCATGCGTCGAACTCAAAGCCGCCGCTTATGCCCTCGCCCTCTCTGCCTTCAAAGTAGGGTGCCGTGAAGTCAAACGTGATGACAACCTCTCCGGTAGTGGGGTCGAAGTCATAGGAACCGATGACGTTCTTGGATGTGCCGCTGGAATATACGCTGCCGCTGAACTCCATATCTGCGAGGTCAAAGGCGTCGATATTCTCAGTGCCGAGATTGAAGCTGATGCTGTTGTCGTAATTGCCCAGCAGTGCCACATCTTCGCTCTTAAGATTGAAGTTGGCGACCAGGCTGGCAAAATACTTCTTGAGATCATCCTCGTTCTTGTCATCGGTGACCTTGGCGGTCACGGAGTACACGCCGGTGGCGGTACTGCTCGACACTTTTCCTATGGGCAGGGCATTGACATTCGATGCAGCCCCTCTGAGCGCCGTTCCGGTCACTGACTGGGGATCGGTAACGCTGACAGCGGGGCGTATCAGGCTGCCGGCGACGCTGAACATCACGGCAGCCGCCATGACCGAAGCCAGAGCTGCTCTTGCCCGTTTGAATTTCCTTCCTCCGAGAAAGTCCGAAGCGCTTTCTCTGAATCTTTTCATACATTACCTCCTTATCTCTTTAATATAAGGAATACCGATCATATCTTCGGATATGATGTGTATATTTCTCAATATGCTTTGATGCTCCCGAAAGGCCAGATACACCAGATCACCTTGCCGACCACCATTTCCTCCGCGATGCAGCCGATCTCCTTGGTGCGGCTGTCTATCGAATCGGAGCGGTGATCTCCCATAACGAACACCCGGTTCTCGGGCACCTGATACGGAAGCTTTATATTGCAGGTACCGTAAGCGAGGGCATCGACATAAGGCTCATCGAGCTTTTCTCCGTTGACGCTCACCGTCCCGTCGAGGGCGATATCCACCGTATCCCCTGCCAGGCCGATGACCCGCTTCAGCAGTATCTTGTTGTTGTGATAGAACGCGATGATGTCTCCGCGCTCAAAGCCGCCCATCCTCCGGCAGACGACGAGCTGGTCGTTCTCGAGAGTGGGGGTCATGCTTGTCCCTGTTACCCTCAGAACGGGCAGGAAAAGCATCGAGATCAGCACCGATATGGCAGCGACCACGATGAGCGAGGCCACGGTGTTATACAGCAGCTTCAGAAAGGTACTGCGGCTCCTGGCACGGTCGAGCTCGGCCTTTACCACCTCTGAGGACGGCAGTTCAACGATCTTATCGCTCACTTCTCATCATCCTCCGCCGGCTGGCCGGCCGCTGTATCAGACCCGGGCAGCTCGCCGAACCTGTCCTCACAGAGCCTTGCGACCATGTCATGTGTCCGGCTCAGCAGCGAGCTTTTCATCTGCTCAAGTTCCCCGCGGAGGCGCTCGTTTTCGGCTTTGGTCTCTTCAAGCTGTTTCAGGGTCTCGTACATCAATTCAAGGAGCTCCCGGCGTTTCAGCTTTTTGAACTCTTTTTCCGTCATAGCGTTTCCCTCCGAAGGCATATTACCGCTTATAATATATTATATTGATTATACCACGTTTAGCCTCTCTTGTCAACCCGCAAACGGGATTTGTTTTGTATATTTTGCAAAAATATCCCCCGATCGTTGATTTTTATTTTTATTCACTATCAACGAAAACGTTATCTCGATAGCAATAATCGGCTTGAACTCCGCAAATGCTGACCGAAGCGGTGAGACAAAAAGCACCTCCGCCGGGATCCCGGCGGAGGTGTCAGATCGTTATTCGGCTTTACTTTGCCGTATTTATGCTCTCGAGCCAATCTTTCAGCCTCTGGCGGGAGTCGGGGATGTCGTCGCAGTAGATGCTCATTACCTCCTCGACCTCGGCATCCGGGACGAGCTCACGGATATCGTCGGCGCTGCTGCCGAAGCCGTAGCTGCCCTGCGTGGCGATAAGATATATCTTCTTTCCGCCGAGGCTGCTCTGCTCGAGGAAGGTCGCCACCGGGTTCGGCACAGTTCCCCACCACAGCGGGTAGACGAGTATGATCTGATCGCAGTCCGAAGTGTCGATCGGTTCGATGGGCGGACGGGCGTTGCTCTTGATCTCCTCGCTCGCGGCAAAGACCGTCGAGGCGTAGCTTGAGGGGTATTTCTTCCCGGTGAGGGTTATGGCGGTCTTATCAAAGCCCGCTATGTCGCAGAGCATATCCGCGAGCAGCTGGGTATTGCCCATGAGCCTGCCGTCGGCAAGGAGCAGCGACGCTCCGGAGACGGCGTCAACGTCGGCCTCGAAATCGGTATTGCCGAGGCGGGTGAAATAGACGGTAAGGGTCCTCCCGCCCTGCCAGTCGAGCTTATCTCCCGAGACCTTCCCGGCGTAGTCTATCTCGACCTTTTTGAAATGGCGGTCAAGGTAGGGCACCCCGAAGAGCCCGAAGCTCAGCGCGGCGACGGCTCCGAGAGCTATCAGTACGCCGGCCCTCTTCTTTTTCTTTGCACGCATATATCCGCGCATACCGCCGTGGATGACGGCGAGCGTCAGCGCGGCGCAGGCGAGGTATCTGTGGAGCGAAACGCTCTGAACATATCTGAACCACGGGAAAATGATCCTCGAAACGCCCATGCTGCTGAGCATAAGCGTAACACAGCAAAGCAGCAGGAGCACGGTGACTGTATCCGAGAAGAGCCTCGCCCCGGAACGCTTGGTGCTGCGCTTGCGGAACATCGCGAGGATGACCTTCCGCTTGATGACGATGTGGCAGACAAGGCAGGCGAAAAAGCCCATGCCCAGAAATTCGTGCACGGTGACTCCCACAAATACACAGAGCAGCTGTGCGGTCAGCAGCAGATACATAAGTATATCCGCCGCGATGCCTATTCTCTTTACGGTCTTGCCGCGGTCCATCGAAGATCACCTCGCTTCGGGGTCGTGCGCTTACTTGCTGTACTGCATTTTCATAAGTATCTGTTTGTCATTGAAAACAGGCTCGTCGGAGGCGACGCCGATGAAGTCCTTGCCGAACATATCGAACATATTGCCCTTGAGGGTGAACTCGGGCAGCCTGCCGAGCAGGCGCTCGCCGTCGCAGAGGAGCGCTGTCTGCACCGGGGTGACATACTCGCCCTTTTCGTTGAAGCCTCCGCCCGCCGCCATTATCGGCACAACCGTGAGCCTGCCGTCCAGCAGCTCCTTGACGGTCCTGCCGCAGCGCTCTATGCGGAAGTTGATGTTGCCGTTGGTGGGGATATCCGCGGTGCAGAAGTTGGCGCTGCCGGTATGGGGCACGCCGTATTTGTCGGCTATGCGCTTGTCGGCAAAGCCTGACAGCAGCACGCCGTCTTTGATAAATGTGTACTTATCCCCCGGGAGCATGACGCCCTCGCCGTCGAAGAAAGGTGTGATCCAGCTTTCCCTGTCGGTGACGTCGTGGGTGAGAGTGAAGCCGTCGGCAAAGACCTTCTCGCCGATCTTACCGGAGAGCAGCGAGGTGCCGAGGGCTAAGTTCTCGGCGTTGAGGGTCTCCCACATCTTGCCGATGTAGCTGTAATACTGATCCTGTATTATCAGCTCCTCGGGGAGCTCGACCCTGTTGGTGAAGTTGGTGAGGAAGTTATCCGCCGTCTCCTTGAACTTCTCAAAGTCGAACTGACGCTTGCTGAAGCTGAACCAGCCGTCCATGATATCCTTGCTGTCCTTGTGCTTGAAGGAGAAATCCGCGCTGATCTTGGCATCGGTATTGGAGACGTCGAGGCCGAGGTCATTTTCCATTGAGAGGGTCTTGCGGAAGGTTGACACATCGCCGGAGAAGATATAGTCGGGGTGGTGAGTTTTGAGATAGTCAAGAGTCTGCCGGGCGATATCCATTAGCTCCTTGTCGGAATACTCCACCTCAGACTGGTCACGGTGGCGGGAGCCGGTCTCGGGAGTGAACTTGTAGGGGCGCCTGAGGGCGAGGTTGTTCTCCGCGAGCCTGAAGCCCTCGGCTTCGCCGATGCTGCCCTGGATGAGCTGGATGCCCGCATACCCGCCGTCATAGACGCGGAAGGAGTACTCGCTGCGGGTGTCCTTGTTGAAGGCCTTGAACCTGGTCTCTTCTATATGTATCTCGCTGTATTTATAATGAGATGTGATCTTTTCCTTATACATTCTCTCGCCTCCTCAGTTGACATTCAGCGACTTGACGCGGATCGTCGGGCCGCCGTCGGATACCGGCATCGACTGCCCCATTTTGCCGCAGGTGCTGGTGTCGCAGAACTCAAGGTCATTCCCGACGGCGTCGATATTGAACAGCGTCTCGAACACGGTCCCCGTGACAACGTTGGCTCTGATCGGCTCGGCGAGCTTTCCGTCCCTGATGCGGTAGCAGATCGCAGGCTTCATCGTGAAGGTCGCCTGACCCGTGCCGTAGATGACGTCATAGACATAGATACCGTCCCTGACGCCGGCTATGATATCCTCGGGAGCGGTGTCTCCCGGCTCCATATAGGTATTTGTCATGCGGACCATAGGCGTGCAGCCGAAGTCCTGAGCTCGGGAGTTGCCTGTCAGCTCCTCGCCGAGGACAGATGCCGAGTTGGCGTCGTGGAGCCTGCCGGTGAGGACGCCGTTTCTGATGAGCCACGTCTCCCTGGGAGCGGAACCCTCATCGTCGTAGGCGATATAGCCGCGGTGCGGGAACATATCGCCGGAATCGCAGATAGACACAAGGTCGCTGCCGACCTTCTTGCCCATCACCCACTCGTCGCGGAGAGTCTGATCGTTGAGCATAAAGTCCGCCTCGCTCTTGTGGCCGAAGCTCTCGTGGGTGAACATACCGGTAACTGCCGGCGCCAGCACGCAGACATAGTCTCCGGGGGTGACATCCACGGCGTTTCGGGCATAGTCGAGGTATCTGTCGCGCTTGGCGACGATCTCATCCTGATGCCCCCGGAGCTCATCGAAATCCATGAAGCCGTAATGCTTGCCGCCCGAGGTGGTGACGCCGTCAATGACGATATCGTACCACATCCCGACGAAGCACTGCTGGAAATCCTGAACTATCTCGGCGCCCTTGCTCGAATAGAACTCCTTGACAACGTGGGACTGGTGATAGTTCGCATACCACTGCCTGATCTCGGGTATGCTCTCGTCCACACAGGCCTTGATATAGCCCCGCACAAGCTCCTCGCGCTGTTCGCGGGTGATCTTCCGGTTGTCCCTGTCGCCCTCGAAGCGGAGGACTTTGGCCTTGTGTACCTCGTAAAGCTTTACCGCGGGATGCTCAAGGATATCGGGATCAGGCTGCGCGACAGCGGCAAGGCTGTCGAGCTCCGACTGTATGCTGTCAAGATCGTTGGTGACGCCGGTGTACCACATCTTTCCGTCGAACACCCTTATCATCGCGCCGGTTATCGGCACCTCGTTATTGGTCATGACTTCGCCGTTCTGAACTCTGTAAGAGGCATAATTCGCCCGCTCTATGCGGATATCGGAATAGAGACCTTCCGGGAATTTGTACATGAGATGTCTCTCCTTTCGGGTTTATGTTAAAATTTTAACCTATATTGCTATGATATCATAATGCGCCTTGCAAGTCAATAGCACAAAACTTCCTCCCGGGAATTATTGTGTATATGATACAAAACGGGAGCCTCTTGTTTGTGGATGTTGCCGCCCGCGGGCTCTGAGGCCGTTATATGACAATTTGAAAGTCACGGAGCACACCTCCCTGCCCGTCAGGTTCGGTTTGGTTCAGAATTCAGGAGCATTTGTTGTTTACACGAATGGGAATGTATGGTATAATACAAATGAAACAGCACGGTTCAAAGTTAAAATGAGGAGGTCAGCACTGTGGAAAGTACAAACAAAGAATTCGTCCTGCCTAACGGCGTGGTCATCCCCGCGGTGGGGTTCGGGTCATACCTGACGGCGAGGGACGGCGTACAGAACATCATCGACGCCCTCGACGCAGGCTACCGCTATATCGACACGGCGAAGATGTACCGCAACGAAGAACAGATAGGTCAGGCGCTCAAGGAATACGGCATCGCAAGGGATGAGATCTTCCTGTGCAGCAAGGTCTGGCCGACAGACCTGGGCACTGAGGCCACCCGCGCCGCTTTCGAGGAGTCCTGCCGGAAGCTGGGCACCGATCACCTTGATATGTACCTCATCCACTGGCCGAAGGCCGAGGCCGATGACTCCGACTGGCTAAGGAAAGTCCGGGAAGGCTGGGCGGTCATGGAGGAGCTTTACGACGCGGGCAGGGTAAGAGCGATAGGCGTATCGAACTTCCTGCCGCATCATCTGATGCCGCTTCTCGAAACGGCCCGTATACGCCCCATGGCGGATCAGCTGGAGCTTCACGTCGGGTATATGCAGGAATACACACTAGCCTATCTGAAAGAACAGGGCATACTCCCGCAGGCGTGGAGCCCTCTCGGCAGGGCGAAGCTGCTCGGGGATCCGGAGATCTCGATGATCGCGGTGAAGTACGGCGTAACCAATGCACAGCTTCTGCTGCGGTATCTGATACAGCGGGGAGTCCCGGTGATACCGAAATCGACATCAAAGGAACGCATGGAAGCGAACCTCGATGTGTTCGGCTTTACGGTCTCGCCGGAGGATATGTCCTATCTCTCCTGCCTGCCGGAGCGCGGCTGGTCGGGAGAACACCCTGATATGGAATAAACGGGAGCTGATGATACAGCCGCCTTTTGCATGATCGCATAAGGCGGCTTTTTCCGTATACCGTACACACAGTGCGGAACAGGGTATCTGAATGCTATAAACTGATTCAAAATCAAGACTTGACTTTTGTGCAATCATACAAAATGATAAACATTTTACGCTGCTGTGATTTCATTTCTTTTTCAAATCTGATATAATTACTTATAGATGTTCTGTTCGGAGTATCGGCAGGAACGGATAAGGCCGGCCTGATTATTTTGACGGCAGTTCACCGAACATTACAAAAAAATAATAAATCTCATTCAGAAGAAGGATCTCAAGTGAACAATAACAACGTATTCACATCGGCAAAGCCGGGGGCTGCACTTGCAAAAATGGCGCTCCCTACCGTTGCAAGTCAGGTGATAATCCTGATATACAATCTTGCGGATACCTGGTTTATCGGGCGCACCAACGACCCCAACATGATAGGCGCTTCGTCTATCGCGCTTACGGTCTATCTTGCGGCGGTGGCGCTTGCCAACGTGTTCGGCGTCGGCGGCGGAGCCCTTATGGCTCGGCTCATCGGTGAGAAAAAGGAAGAGGATGCCCGGTGTGTGGCCTCCTACACCCTGACCTCCTGCACGATAGCGGCGGTGGCGTTCTCGCTTCTGGTGCTGGCGCTTACAGACCCGATACTTCGCCTGCTCGGCGCGGACGACTCCACAATAAACTACGGCAGGCAGTATCTTCTCACCACCACGGTCATCGGCGGGCTCCCCACCATACTGTCCATGTGTATGCCCCAGCTGCTGCGCAACTCGGGATTTTCCATGTCCGCCGGTATAGGCGTAGCGATCGGCAGCGCTGCGAATGTGGCGCTGGATCCGCTGTTCATGTTCGTTATCCTGCCGCCGGGATATGAAGTCCTGGGCGCGGGTATAGCGACAGCGCTTTCCAACTACATATCTCTTGCATTCTTTATCGTCATGTTCATCCGGGTCAAGGACAAAAGCGTCCTGCGTATCCCGAGAAAGCTTGAAAAGATCGGTCCTGAGAACCTGCGCTCGTTCTATACAGTGGGGATACCCGCTGCGATAGCTGTATTCCTGTTCGACCTTGTGACGATAGTTCTGAACAAGCTGGTCGTGGATTACGGCAACGTGCAGCTTGCGGCAATGGGTATCGTGCTCAAGCTTGAACGTCTGCCGATAAACATCGGGCTCGGCGTGTGTCTCGGAATGGTGCCGCTCGTCAGCTACAACTACGGCTCCCATGACCGTGAAAGGATGAGCAGGTTCGTATCCCTTGCAAGGACAGTGATACTTATATTCTCCGCGCTCTGCTCCGTGCTGTTTTTCTGCTTTGCGGACAGCATCGTGGGCGTTTTCATCAAGGATGAGGAGACCGTGCGCTACGGCGCGGAATTCCTGCGGGGAAGATGCTTCTCCCTGCCCTTCATGATGATCGGATACCATGTCGTCAACTACATGAACGCCGTCAACAAGGGGATGATCTCCTTTATCCTTGCGATAATCAGGCATCTGGTGCTTATCATCCCGATAATGCTGATAATGAACGCGGTATGGCAGCTTGACGGCCTTGTATGGTCGCAGCTTGTCGCCGATGTACTGAACTCCGTCGCCGCACTTGTCATATTCCGTAAGGTGAACGCAGGTATATGCGAAAAAATGCAGGCATAGTCATAATTCGTAAAGAACGATAAGAGTGACATATCAAAGCAAAAAGAGCTCCGGTTTTTTGACCGGAGTTCTTTTTTCAGGTGTGAGAAAAAAATTTTGATAACCCCCGATTTTTGTAAGACAGTTGTAATAGCGGGTGTTGTATAATGAGATCAAAGAAAGGGAAACTCTCCCGAAACGACCGTAGACCATTAAAGGAGTGATCATTATGAAAAACAACACAAGAAAGAATACAATGTCCAGAAAGCTCGCTGCGATACTTGCAGCAGCAATGACAATGACGACTGCGGCTTCGTTCAGCGCCTCGGCAGACACCGGCTTTACGGCTTCCGGCGGCACGACCCTGACCGTGGATACCGCAGTGACTATGGAAACGGACACACTGTTCCAGGCCTTTGAAGAGCTGGTGCCCGGCGGAAAGCTCCTCTCGCCTTATGTCAGACTCTTCGCCAACGACCTTATGGGAAAGGGAAAAAACCTCTCCCTCGACGACATCAACAGCAGGATCGAAGAGCTGTTCAGCAAGGTCGAAGCCCTCAATGAAGATCTGCGCGACTCGATAGTAAACATCACTGCGATCCAGAACTTCGACACCTTCCAGTTCAAGACCTTCAATTCGCAGATCAAGGAGATCATCGGTCAGATCCAGATCATAAGAACGCTGGATATCTCTGAGGAGAACAAGTTCGCAAGGATAGCCGCTCTCGTCAACAACAGCAGCACCTGGGCAGAGTCCAACAACGTATTCGTGACATTCTCCGACCTCACCCAGACCCTCAACAGAGCAAGCCTCATCAAGAGCGGCGATATCTTCACCATAATTTACGAGCACTTTGCCAAGTCCTCCATGTTCAGCGCAGAGGCTGTTGACAAGGCAAGAGCGGCAGTAGATCTCATCATGACAGACTACGCTGCCGGCTACATCGCACTTCTCGAGTGCCTGTCGGCACAGGCCAAGGTCTGCAATATGACCGCCGAGCAGAAGAGCGCGATAGATGTCAAGTATCTTTCGAGGATCACCGACGAGCAGGAACTCATAAACAAAAAGATCAACGACCTCTCCGAGGATGTCATGGGCAGGCAGATCGAAAAAACCGTGACGGAGAAATATCTTGCGGGTTATAGAGAGGTCCGGACCCAGTGGGGCGGCTACGACAGAAGACCGTACTACAAAACCAGAGAAAAAAAGGTGACGGAATTCGACAACAGCGGCATCAGGGGCAGATACAACTCCTTCATCAACACGCCGAGAAACATCCTTATCAACGGGGACACCGCCGAAGCAGCAATAGATAAAACTCTCTCCTGCGCAGACACTTATAATCTGGCAGAGTCGGGCGTATTCATCGGCGCTGACGAGGTAGCCAGACGCTTCAACAGCAGGATCGCTCAGAATCAGGCTGTCACCGGGGATCAGATCAGAGCTCTTGCTAAATACTCGGCAGGAAAAGGTCTCACTATCCGGGAATATCTCGAGCGCAACGGCTTCAATACCGACCGGCTCCCCGCCCACACAATAGCTGCGGCAGGCGACGCTTACGACGATACCCTCACTGTACGCACCTTCGCCGCGGGTCTTGTGGGATCGATGATGACCCACACAATGATCAAGGGCTTCGACATCGACGAGAAGAACCCCGCCGAGCAGGAGATCATCATCTGGAACACCGGCATCCATGTTATCGCCTTTGAAGGCTGGAGCTTCGGAGAGCATCACAATATAGCGATCTTCAACGGCACACCCGAAAAGACAGACATAAGAAAACTCGCTGAGACCATAGCCCGGAACTGCGTGATCTGCTGAGAGATCCGGCGGGGCGGTGAGCGGGGAGCTTCAGCGAAACTGTTAAAGGTAAAAGAGCAGGCTCAGAAATTTCTTCCGAGTCTGCTTTTTTGCCCCATAACACCCTATGCCGAATTTCGAGAAAAAGCAAAAGCTCTGAAACGGCGTAGATACGTCATTTCAGAGCTTAAATAATTGGCGCGGATTGAGAGATTTGAAGAATAAGCCAACTAAAGAAAGCCCTGCAAATACGCGGTTTCCGCCTTTGACGTGAAAACTACGTGAAAACTATTAACGGGAAGGATACATAAAACGAAACGCACCGGTATCATCACGATGTCGGTGCGTTTGTATCCGTTGTATTGTCTGCTTTGTGATCATTAAATTGATAGTATCTTTATCATACGCCGCCCGCGGCGGGGAGATATACCATTTTTCGCCTAATATTCGTCTCGTGCAACAGTCCCTTCTGTTACTTGTATATTACCCTACAATTTTTTGGAAAGGCAAATCCCTTTGCCTATTGAAAAACGAAAATATTTGTGATATAATAAATATAGTATAATCTGACATTTACTGCAAAGAAGGAATCTTATGGCAAAAGCGGAAAAAGCGAAAGCTCATTCACAAAGTGAGCTGGCAGATAGGTATTATTCTGACTGTGTTTTATCTGATACTGATGACGGTCAGCATTTTTATTATCAAATACAGCATCACAAACACTTATCTTACTGCCAAAAATGATATGATGGAACGGGACGTCAAATACATAAATCAATTAGCTCTCAATGATGAATCATTCGCCTGGTATCTTGATTACTGGCACAATCACCCGAAGGAAACTGCCGAAGAGATAACAAATGAAGAGATCGCTCTTGCGTATGATGCTCCGATAAACGGCTTGGTAGAGACCTCAGTCACAGAGGCTCTTAACTCTCTGAGTCCCGATGTCCAGCTTGCTGTTGCAAAGGATGCTTATCATCGTGTCAAGACGGTCCTGCAAAGCGAGCTTGAGGAAAAAGAATACGGCTGCCTGTTTATACTCGGTATCAGCGAGGAAACTCGTGGAACAGTTTATATTCAGCAAAACAGCAGCAGCGGCATCACTGCTCATAAATTAGGTGAAAAATGGAGCGCGGATCTTAACGATGAAGAATTTGCCCGGAATTTTACTTCGGGCAGTTATGATACTGTCGAATTCGGAGTTTCATCGGACGAAGAGTTCAACGATCAGAAATATTACATCGGTGCTTTGCCGCTTGTGAATAACGGTGAAGTGGTCGCCGCTTTGTGCATTGGCTACAACTGGGATTCATTACTATAAAGATCTTATCAGAGAACTGAATTTTATTGCTTTGATAATGACCGCAGCTATTCTGCTGATATATCTTCTGATGATGCTGATAATAAACCGCATTGTTGCAAAGCCGCTGTCCATACTGCAAAACGCCGTCAAGGATTATACAAAGACCAGCAACAGTCAAAACGCGGTCGAAAAGATAAAAACCATACATTATAAAAACGAGGTGGGAGAGCTTTCGCTCCATTTCAGAGATCTTGTGTATGAGGTGGACAGACATATCATCGAGATACAGAATGCCGAGCGTGAGAAAGTCGAGCTTTCCAACGAACTGCTCATATCGCTTGCACAGACAATAGACGCAAAGGATACATACACCAACGGTCATTCTATAAGAGTTGCAATGTATTCGAGAATGCTTGCCGACAGGCTCGGCTTTGACGAAAAGAACTGCGATAAGATATACCGTATGGGACTTTTGCACGATATAGGAAAGATAGGCGTTCCGAACGAAATTATCAACAAAAAAGCCAAGCTCAACGACGAGGAATATGAGATAATCAAATCCCATACTATTCAGGGCTATGAGATACTCAAACGAATAAAGAGCTTCCCCGAGCTTGCACAGTCGGCAAGATGGCACCACGAAAAATTCGACGGAACAGGCTATCCCGACAAGCTCAAGAGCACCGAGGTGCCGCTGGAGATAAGGATCATCTCTGTTGCAGACAGCTACGATGCAATGACGAGCAACCGAAGCTACAGAAGCTATCTTCCGCAGGACGTTGTCAAGGGAGAGCTTGAAAAATTCTCAGGAACACAGTTTGACCCTGACGTTGCACAACAGATGCTGGATATCATTGCGAAAGACAAAGACTATCAGCTCCACGAGTTCAATGATGATGAAGCGCAATAGCGTGCAAAAACCGCAAAAAATCTCCTCGCTGCCAGTTTCACGGCGGCGGGGAGATCCTGTTTTCCGGAGCATTCGGTTCACATCAATAGTACAACAAACTTTCTTGACTTTTCCGCTGATCTATGATATAATATCACTGTTAAAATATTGTAAATACTACAAACAGGGGGGTAACAAAGCTATGCTGTTCCTGTACAATCAGACAGACAGAAAGACAGCAGGCTAACTGCGCCCTTTTTTTCAAATACGGTAATAACAGCGTACTCTGCGGGATAAGTGTTTCCGCAGGGTGCGCTTTTTGCTGTTTATATAAAACAAGGGAGGCCCCGGTCGATCCTTGTTATATCATTTGCAGAAACACAGATCCTGTTGTATAAGTCTAATGGTTTGCCGTACTAAGGAAGTGCAAATATGAAAAAGGTCAGAGCAAGGAAATGGCTGCTCGGCAAGCTGCGATGGCAGCTTACGCTTGCGAAAGGGACGTTCGGTCTGCACGGTTTACGACTGCACACTTTGCAACCGTGCAAAGAACGAGAATTTCAAAAACGACAAGCTGGGCGACAACGGCGATATGAACGGCAGCCCCGGCAGCAATGAGCTCGCTATCTACACCACTAAAGACAAAGCTGCGGGTGCGGCGATCACCGCGGATATCATCGCGCAGAAGGGCAGCAATGTTATGCCCGCCAACAAGTCCGCAGAAAAAAGGGAGATAACCTTGCGGCATAAGAGCCGGACCCGTCGCAATGAAAACTATAAAGGCTATACACCGCTTTCCCGGCGATGTATAGCCTTTTTGATATGTGTTTACAGATCAGAGGCTCTGCGCTCAGATATTCTGCTGAATTCCGGGGAGAGTATCCTTTTTCAAATAAGGCGAACTATACAAATATTTTCGCCTGCGTCCTTTTTCTCTTGCATATCATCGGGAACAGTGCTATAATTATCTTCGATAACAGAGCTGTGAAAGGATGTAAAGAGGAAATGCTTCTTATGCTTGCTGTGGTCGGGATCTACAGCCTGACTTCCCTCAACGATAAATACGCCGTAAGCAAGGCGAAATACAACGGTGCTCAGCTGACGTTCCTGATGGCTGCGGGCACGGCTCCCTTTCTGGCGATGCTGCTTCCCTGGGCCGACAGGACTGTGAGCCTTACCTGGCAGGCGGCAGCTGCAATACTTGCTATCGCCCTGTCAAAATACCTGGAATTTGCCATGAGTGCAAAAATATTAAAGTCAATGTCAGCTTTTGAACTAAAGGCGTGGGTCGGGATACTCCTGTTCGTATCCTATTTCACAGACGCAGTGATGTACTCCTTCGCTCCCGAACCGCTGCACATACTGTTCATAGTGTTTACCACACTTGGACTTGCCATGATCGCCGTTTCGGGGCGCGGCAAGGTCGAGTACAAGAAGATCGCCTTGCCTCTGGTACTCTATCTCGCCGCGAGATTCGGTTACGGCTTTGTGATGAAAGCAGCCGGACCCTACATTTCCTCCACAATGACCCTGCTCTTTGCGCTTATCGTGCTGGCTCTGGCAATGCTGCCTTTCGCTAAGCCCTGGACGATCTCCGGCACCAGTCCCGAGGGGATGAAAGGACTTATCATCGTTCTGCTATGCAAGATCCCCAATGCATTCGGGCTTATGGGGGAGAACGCAGTGGCCGCCAAGAGCCTTACGAACTTTTCCTTCATTCCTCCCATGATACTGATAGTCCTGTTTGTGGTGAGCCTGTTCAAAAAGAACACCCGTCCCACAGGTCTGAACCTGGCAGGAAGTGCAGTCTGCGTTGTGGGGATATTGGGCTTCCAGATAGTTGATGTAATGAAATAACCGGAGTTCGGTCGGCGAAACAGCGCAAAACGGCTATTCCCTCTGTTCGGGGGAATAGCCGTTTTTACGCCTGCAGCTGTTTGTGCAAAAGTCCTTTTTAATGCTGCCTGTTTGGTTTTTTACCCAACCGTTTTATCACTGAGCTGCATACCAGTCATCAAAGGTCCTGAGCCAGCAGATCGACTGCAGTGTGGAATGATTCTTATAGATATCGTTTATCGAGTATGCGAAGGTGAGGATCTCGTCGATGCTGTCGAAGCCTTTCAGTCCCTGGCCGACAAAGTTCAGAAGATCGTCAATTGCCTGACCGACGCCGCCTTCGTAGTTGCTGAAGATATCATGTATCTTCTGATTATCGTTGAGGGTTTCTTTGAGTCCGTTGATGAGATAGTGGATATCGGGAGCGGGAGGGAGAAAGCCGGGTATTTTCCAGGGAGTGATCAGATTATCCCGGATCTGCTGAACGTAATCCTTGATATAATCCCAGATCATATTCTTGGCTACACCGACCAGAGTGTCTTCGATATCGAAAGCATCTACAACCGCGCTGATGCTTACGCCCTTAGTGTTGAGGAATGTCATAACACGTCTTGCGCCGTCCTGGAGACCGCCGTTAACATAGTCCTGTCTGGAAATGCCTGTCCCGAGGTTCATGAAAAACTTATTGATAACATCCTTGGGAGTAGTGGTGCCGCAATTATCTATGCCGATCCACCAGTCAACATCCGGCGGGATGACAGATATCTCAAAATGGAATCCGATCTCTTTCTTGTTCAGCGATGTTACGGGGTAGTAATCTTTAGCTCTGTCGCCTGCGACCTTGTTTATCTCCTGCTTCAGCAGTTCCAGTCTTTCATTTGAAACGCCTGCGTGACCGTCATTGTCGGCAACGTTGTTTACAAATACGCTCTTCTGAAGGTTTTCGCTGTCCCAGCTGTCGCTGTTATAGATGAAATGGTCAACGCCGTATCTCTTGAATTCCCAGTCTGTAGGAGCAACGAAAGGAACGGGGTCGTCCTTGCAGACAACAATGTCAATATACGCTCACGAAATACAGTCAGCGGAAGCGGCGGCAAGTGCTGCCCTCGCTGCTATGCTTGACGGTCAGCTCGACACAAAAGCAAAGCAGGCATAATATAACAGAATACGGATATAACAAAAGCGGGCTTGATGATCTTCAAAGCCCGCTGATTTTTTCGATTTTTCAAAGCAGTAACGCACAAACAACGCACAAAACCGATTTTCCCGCAAAAAGAAAAACTCCCAAACCGCGCAAATACGCTGTTTGAGAGCCTTAATTGTTGGCGCGGATTGAGAGATTTGAACTCTCGCGCCCCTTTCGAGACCTACTCCCTTAGCAGGGGAGCCCCTTCACCACTTGGGTAAATCCGCAAATGCTGGTAATAAAAAATATTGGCGGACAGGGTGGGATTCGAACCCACGGTACGTTGCCGTATCACCGGTTTTCAAGACCGGCTCCTTAAACCACTCGGACACCTGTCCATATTCCGCTTTCCCGGTGACTAAATAATTATAGCACATTTTTCTGTCTTTGTCAAGAGCTTTTTTGAGTACGCAGACCAAAAGCCGCCGGCAGGAGCCTTTTCACCTGTCCGGCGGCTCATTTTGTTCGTATCTCAGATTCAGCGCAGCGCCTCACGGTACTGTGCGGTCAGGGGTATCAGACGCTTTGCGAGCAGCGCTCCCGCCACGCATTTTACGGTGTCTCCGGCTATGCAGGGGACAAAGCAGGCCGCGAACAGCGCCTTGACGGTCATGCCGTCACCCTCTGTCCACAGGTTCATCGCCGCGAAGAAATAGCCCATGCCGATGGTATATGTTATCGCCAGACCCGCAAAGTCCGCGATCAGCAGCCTCGGCAGCGAGGGCTCCCTTACCGCGTTGGCGATCTTTCCCGTGACATAAGCCCCGACCACGAAGGCCGCCAGATATCCGAAGCTCGGCTTGAGAACGTACATTATCCCGCCGCCCTCGGTGAAGATCGGCAGACCCACAAGCCCCAGCATCACATAAGCTCCCACGCTGGCCGCTCCGAGCCTCCCCCCGAGGAGCAGACCCGCAAGCATTGTGAAAAAGCTTTGCAGCGTGATCGGCAGGTGCGGTATCGGGATCCTGATGAACGCTCCCACCGCCGTCAGCGCCGTGAACATCGCGCACAGGCAAAGCAGCAGCACCCGCCTGTGTGCCGCGTTCCTTGTACCTTCCGTTGTCATTTGTCTACCTCTCCTTGCTCCTGCTTTCTTATGCTGATCTCGCCGCTCGAGATCCTGCGGACGCTGCCGTCATCGAGCCGGACGTTCAGCGAGAAGTCCTCGTTGACGCCGAGCATGGTGCAGCCGAAGCTCTCCGTCCCGCCGATGACCGTTATCCTCCCGCCGACCCACATCAGCCTTTTGCGGTATTCCTCCAGCAGCTCCGGCGACCCGAGACTGTGATAGTACTCCGCCAGCCGCGAGACGATCTCCCCTGCCAGACGGCTGCGCAGATCCTCCCTCGACTCGTCGAATACAGCGCAGGCGATGTCGGCTATGCTCTCCGGGAAGCCTCCCGCCGGCTCGAGCACGTTCACTCCGAGCCCCACGACGGCATAGTCGAGCCCGCCGTTCTCGAGGGAGAAGGAAGCCTCGGTCAGTATGCCGCAGACCTTCCTGCCGCCGATGCAGACATCGTTGACCCATTTGATGCCGGTCTGTCTGCCCGAAAGCTCCTCGCAGGCTCCTGCGACAGCCACAGCCGCAGCCGCGGTTATCCTCACCGCCTCCGCCGCAGACATCTGCGGGCGCAGCAGCAGGCTCAGATAGAGCCCTGTGTCCGCCGGGGAACAGAAGCGCCTGCCCATGCGTCCCTTGCCGCCGGTCTGGCTCATTGCTATGATGCAGGTGCCCTCCGGAGCGCCCTGCTCGGCAAGCTTACGCAGCTCGGTGTTGGTGGAGCCCACCTCCCTGACCACTCTTATATCGTACTCCCCTGCCGCCCCGCGCAGATACCTGCGCACCGCAGCCTCCGAGAGCATATCCGTGCCCGGGGCAAGGCAGTAGCCCTTGTTTGTCACTGCCGAGATCGCGTAGCCCTCGGCTTTGAGCTGCTTCACGGCCTTCCAGACCGCCGCCCTCGAGCAGCCGATGCGCTCCGCGAGCTCCTCTCCCGAGATATATGTCCCACGGCTGCCCTCAAGCAGCCCGATAAGCTTTTCCTTAGCCGTCACGCCCGGCACCTCCTTTATGAACATTCTACCACATCCCGCCTGATTTGTCAACCCGTTTTTGAATTGCGGTTTACAATTCCCGCAGACAAGGAAACGCTCCCGGCACGAACCGGGAGCGTTTTTGGTTTTCGGGAACAGAGAATTTTTCAAGTATCAGCCGACTGTAATGCCGTAGGTCTCGGCATATCCGGGCCAGCGTGCAAGAGTGCGTGCAAGTATGCTGTATTCGGCAACAGAGATATCACCGCTGCCGTCGAAGTCGCAGGCCTGCCATGCAAATTTCTCTTTCTCGTAGCCGTTCCAGCGTGCAAGACATCTTGCCATCGAAGCCAGATCCACTACGTCAACGACGCCGTCGCCGTTGAAATCACCGCGCTTGAATTTCACGATAGGCTCTCCGTCGATCAGGATGTTCTTTATCCTGAATATCGAGCCCTTCTTGGCGTGATAGATCCTGAACCTTGCCGCAACGACCTCTTTGCCCTTAGGATCGTAATTCCATACGAGCCCGCCTTCGTCGTCCTGTAAGCCGTTGCCGCCGATATAATTGCCGTTCGAGATCTGTATTTCCGCATTCAAGTGACTTTCGTCAGCGGCAATATCGTTTCTGACCTCAGTGAACTGCAGCGTTTCGTGAACGCCGAGCATCTCCGGTATCAAGAGATCTTCTGCATCGCCGGAGGCGTGGATGTCGTCAAGCACCTCAAAGACATATTCATTGTTCGCAGCGTCATAGACCCACGAGCCCTTGCTCAGTGAACTGCCCTTTATATTCTTCAGCCTGACAGTCTCGCCCTCAGGCAGTTCGTAGATCCTGAAGAACAGCGACTCTATTGTCTTGCCCTCTGGTATAGCGATGGAGTAATCGTTGTTGAAGGAGCTGGCGTAATCATCATCTCCGTCAGTATAGGTACACATAAGGCTGCCGATGGTGTACTCATTATCGGAGTACTCAGCCAGAAGGCTTATGTACTTATCGCCCGGGGTGTAGTAAGATGTAAGGTCGAGCTCGGTGTCAGCGGTCGCGTATTCGATGTCTGCCTTGGCCTCGAACTCCCAGAGCTCCTCAGGCTCAATGTATTCCCAGTGACCGAGATCGATCTTGTTGGCCTGGATGTCGCTTACGGTGACAGTCATGCCGGGAGTTATCTCGTTGGCAAGATAGAACCTGAACATTGTTGCCTCGCCGGTGAAATCTGCCCAATAGAGGTATTCCAGCTTATCCTGAGCATCGGTGTTCTCACATTGGAGAGACAGGTATTCGTAATCGTAGATGCAGAGCTCAGCCGTAGGAATAGGAGAAGGTGTCCCGCCGTCAAAGGTGACGTGCATGGATACGCTGTGGATGGTCCGGTCGAGCCTGTCGCTCAGGTCAAGGTAAGCCGTGCCGGAATAATTTTCGTCTGCGGTGAAGCTCCAGCTGTCGTTTTCCTCATCGTAGATCCAGACGTTATTGAGCACATCGCTGCCGAAGGGCTCGACTACATGAACGGTGCCGTAGCCTCCGTCAAGGGTGGCAGTCAGCTTAACGCTTTCGTAATTGCCGTCAGCAACGATCAAGCAATTCTCGATCCAGGACTGATCCACATTCTTTGTGATCGTCGTTCCGTCAACAACAGCGGTGATGGTGTAGGTCGGTTCAAAAGCTGTGTAAGAACCGGACGAAACATAGATCTCGGGGAAGACTATCATCTTGTGCTCACCGGCAAGCTGCTCGGTGAGGTCAAGCTCGGTGATCTCTACTCCCGGCCTTGACATCCTGAACTGATATGTACCTTCATTATTGATCCATCTGTCATAGGAGCCGTTCTTTGCATTCCTGACGATGACTACCGTTTCGGGAGATATCGCTTCGGCAACGAAGAAGCCGCCGTAGAGCGTCGCGCCCTCCGGATCGGTGAGGGTCAGATGTCCGCTCTGCCCTTCCGAAAGAGTTGCCTTTATGCTGCTTGCATACGATGAACTGCCCGCAGCAGCCTGCAGATAACCGGTGATGCTGCCCTTGAGGACGAACAGATCCATTTCAAAGCTCTCGCCCTCCTCGAAAGTGCTCCATCCGAGGGTCTCGAAGTCATCCGCCTCATCCTGCTCATCATTGGCGAACAGGAAATAGGTATCGGGAACTTCCTCATAATCATCGACCAGAGTGTACCAGCAGGCCTCTTCTTCCGGATAGATGCTGGTGACGATGCCGGGCTTGGCTGTGATCCTGTCGCCCTTGCTTACGCTGCCGACAGTGAGTGCTAGACGCGAAAGCTTTGAAGCGTCGGTGTTAGCATAAAAAGCGGTAAGCTCGGGATCGCCCGCCGAAACTGTGTTGCCGTACCCGGCGGAGCCGCTCTCGGCCTCGGTCGCTGCAAAGCGGACCTGTGCCTTGGAGCCTTCCGAGAACTGAACGTTCGCATAAGTGAGGCTGTAGAATGCGCCGAGATACTTGGAGCCGAGCACCAGTGCCGGAGCTGTCCAGTCGGTGAAGTTCTTGGAAGCCTCAAAGTAATATGTGCCGTCGCCGTTGTCTACCCAGCGGTCATAATAGGTCTGGTTGGGATCCTCGGGGATATACGGCGCCTCGGAGCCGGCGCAGTCAAGATTCGAGATATTGACGCTGCCGAGAGCATCGATCTCGGTGATCCTGATCTTTACGTTGTTGAGCGCGGTACCGGTCAGCTTTACTTCCTGAGACATCCCGGAAGAGGCAACGCTGAACTCCTGCTTTACCTTGACGCCGCCGGCGTCCTCTGCTTCTACCGCGCCCGTTATGTTGTCGCCGTAGATGCTGAACGATACAGCGGTCATGTCGCTGATGCCGGCTTCCTTGCTGACATCCAGAGGCTCAACGGTATCCTTCTTGCTTGTCATATAGTTGTAGTATGAGCTGTCATAAGTATGCCAGACATCAAAGGTATCGTGTATACCGTACATATGGAGATAGTTCTCGGTCTGAGGATCAGCCTGAGTTATCCTTACACGGAACCTCGAAGGCTTCTCGTTGAAGGTAACTGCCCTGATCTCGCCGTACTCATTCGGCTCGGTGACATAGCCCCTGCCGCTCGGGGTCTCGAGATCGGCCTCGATCAGCCCATCCTCGTAGCCGTCTCCAAGGTGGTTGGAGCTTACTCCTGCCCAATACATACAGATCAGGCTGTCATCGAAAGCACCGGCGGAGTAGTTGAACTCGGAAAGGCAGTCGGTCAGGTCGAGCCATTCGCCCGGTTCATCGGAAGTGATTCCCGACTCGGTATAGAATACATACTGGCCGTTCTGATCCTTGACCCACTGGTTGTCCTCACGCCGGTCGGGGTCGATGCCTTCAACGAATTCGATATTCGTTATCGTCACCTTGGCTCCCGACACTACGTTGAAGAGTCTGATCTGAGCCGACTTGACATCGGCATAGTCGGAGAGAGTGAAGTTGAGATCCACACTTTCGGTGAAGGTCTCACTGTAATTCTCGTTCTCCCCGTCCGGCAATTCGGCGCTCATAGAGAAGACGCCTTCAAATTCGCCCTCAGCCACTGCCGAGAAGCTGACTTCGGACTTATAGCCCGTGAACTCCCCGAGGTACAGGGTCGGAGAAAAATCACAATCCCTTGATGCCTCGAAGGTATAGGAACCGTCCGGATCGATCACCCAGCAATCGGACGAAGCCTCGACCGCCGTAAAGTTGCTCACGGTAACGGATGAGCCGGGGGTCATATTCCTGAGTATCACCTGCGCATATTCGACCGAAGTTCCGGGGTCGAAGTTCAAGGTAAGAGTTCCGGTCTCCCAGACACTTGTCTCCTCCCAGAAGGGGGCGTTGCAGCCGAGCCTTACCTCTGCATCGCCGTTAACGACGGCATCCACCGAGATCTGCTCGTTGTTGCCGTCGAGCTGCGGCAGCGAGAGCTGCGGTGACACAGTCTGCTCCGAACAGGTATAGGTATAGGAGCCGTCGCCGTTATTGACCCAGCGATCGACAGCGGGAGCCTCGTCATAAATGACCACCTCATAATCAACGCTGTCTCCGGTCTGGAACTCATTGGTACCGTCACCCCACACGCACACGAGAAGGTCAAAGTCGGTATTGAGCACGTCAAAGCCGTATATATCTGTCAGATCGGATACGACTGTCTTCACTCCGGCGTCGTTTCCGGCGACACTGTTATAGCTGATGCTCTCAGCCAGAAACGAACCGAACCACTCCGAAGGCCATGACTGGAGATCGAAGCTGGTACGGACGACGATATAGTCGTCGGCATCGACATCGAGTGCGGAGAAGTCGGTACTGAAGATAGTAACGCTTCCGCCGTTCAGATATTCGGTACCTGTCCACCGGTACTTATAATCGCTCGCCTCGTCCTCCGCATAAACTGTCGGCATTGCGGGCAAAAGCGAGAATGTCATAGCCGCCGAGGTAAGCAAGCTCACCGCCGATCTTTTGATTTTTTTCATAATATCCCTCCGTTCCCAAAATATAAGATCAAAAATCTACAGCTGTATTATATCATAATTTCACGAAATTGTAAAGCGAATTTGCATATTTTTCGATAATTTAATCAATTAAATATGTCGATTATGTACAATACGGATGTCATTTTTGGGCACCGCTCGGCCGCTTACGCGACCTGCTGTTCCTGTGCCTGCGGGCCAGCGCTGCGAATAACACTCCCTATAGGCAACACCGCACAACCATTGTGCGTCAGACGCGCAGTCAGATTTTTCGTCAGATTGCCTAAATTCGACGCCGCCTTGCTGGCGCAAGGCAAGGAGAATTTGGGTTATATGACGGAAAATATGCAAGCGGATGATGTAC
>JAFXVY010000036.1 GCA_017534595.1 Ruminococcus sp. | reverse complement strand
GTGAATTTAAAAACAGTCCGGTGGACTGTTTTTAAAGAGGGGAGGCCCTGCAAGAGAGGGCCTCCCCTTGTTCGTCGCCCGCACAAGGCCGCCTGCGAGCGAGCAGCGAGCACGGACTTATATACTTTCCAAACTGAAACAAGCTTTGTCTCACGCTCTAAACTTCGTATAAGGCGAAAGAAAGCCACCCGCCCTGTCTCGGGGGCTTTCCGGTCGCCCCCGAACCCCTTCGGGTGGACATCTCCCCTCACAGTGCGGAGCCTTCTGTACCGCTGACTTTCTGCGGTGCCGGACGGAATTACCTCGGATGCGTTCGCATCCTCACTATTCCTGTGCCTGCGGGCGACATACGGAGCTGACGGCGCTGCGATTGACAGTCCCCGAAGCATAGTAAAATAATAAGGCGCTTGTGCCCTTTGATTTATGGGCGCAGCGCCTTATTTGTATTGAGTTTTCAGTGCCTGCGGAGCCGTGCGGGGCGTTGCCCCGTACCCCACAAGAGGCTCTGCCTCTTGACTCCGCAAGGGGGAAGCGTCCCCCTTGACCCCTCTTTCGCTTCGCGTTTGGGTCACACATCTTTGTCCAGCCCGCCGTCAAACCGAAGTGCTTTCCTGCACTTCATAAACCAAAGGCGGAAATACGCCGTCCGCGTTAGGACCCGTCCGCGTTAGGACTTGCGTTTGGGTCTATCTATCCTGCGGAGCTTCTATTTTCCAGTAGTACTTTCTCTTAGCCTCCGGAAAATCTTCCATTATTCCGTGCTCCGGATCGTAAAATGTCCCCGCATGGTACAGCGACCAATGCCAGCATCGCGGCGTCTCCAAACTGAGGATGCAAAGCTCCGGCAAGTCGCTCCTGTCACCCGCAAGCACCCTCTCGTCCGAAACGCTGAACCCCGCACCGCGAAGGTAGTCTTTCATCTCCCGCAGCGTTGTCTCGCGCTCGTTTCCGAGCTTCACCGCGACTTCTTCCGCGGTCTCCCCCGTCAGCATGGCAAGCACCGCTTGCCCGCACTGGAGGTCTGTGGGCTCGTGTATGTATTCTATCTGCATTTTAATATCTCTTGTCTGTGTACTTCAGCAGGAATTTTGTAAATGTATCCTGCTCGTCCTGCGCAACAGCTCCATCACGGGTGAAGACCATCTCGTTTCTCTCGGCGTCGGTGTAGGTCTTCCATTCGGGCAGCTTATTGCCGTTGAGGTCAAAGCCGTTGGGATCGCCGGTCTTGATGAAGTTGCACCAGTAGTCGCACATCTGCCTTGCGATGTCGTAATGCCGCCCCTCGAAGGGTCTGATGCACTTCGCCAGTGTCTCGAAGAAGAACCACAGGTCTACCGAGTGGAAGGTGCCGGGGTGGTCGTCGCCGGGGATGTCCGGGTCGAAGCGGTAGTAGTAGCAGGGCTTGGGGTCTGCGAGCCTGCTCTCGCGGATGAATGCCGTCTTGACGCCGAGCTCGGGAGCGCTGACAGCGCCGTAGCCGGCGAAGCCCTTGGTTCTGGCCTGCTCAAAGCTCAGGAACTCCTCCGCTCCGTCGCCGAAGAAGGTCCCGGCGCTCTCCTTGAGCTGGGTCTCGTTCTCGGCACGGAGACCCTCAAAGAACTCGTCGGAGGTATTTCCCGCCAGCACAGGGACTCTGCACCGTGTGCCGTCGCAGAAGGCTGCGAGGGCGTCGGCGTGGCAGAACTTGCCGTCGCTGACTATTGTGAAGAACATCCTGCCCTGATTTCTCAGCTCGGAGTACTTGCTGCGGATATATTCCGCGTCGAGCTTGCGGGCTTCCTCGAGGGTCTTGACGCCGAGGCAGTCGAACAGCTCGACGCCGGTCTTTCCGGCCTCCTCAAGGGTCTTGGGGATGAAGAAGTCATTGGGGATATAGGGGCTTGTGAACATCCCGCTGAACACCACGGCCTTTTGGAACAGCCCCTCGTTGAGCTTACACTCCATCTGCGCCATGACGCTGCCGCCGCCTGCGGACTGTCCGGCGATGGTGATGTTGTCGGGGTCGCCGCCGAAGTTGGCGATATTGCGCTTGACCCATTTGAGGCCGGCCTGCTGGTCGAGGCTGCCGAAGTTGGCGGGGGCATCGGGCTGGGAGGCGGTGAGCTCGGGGTGACAGAGGAAGCCGAAGGCTCCGAGGCGGTAGTTGACGGTCACGACAACGATGCCGCGGCGTGCGATACGCTCGCCGTCGAACTCCATTTCGGAGGTATAGCCCCACTGGAAGCCGCCGCCGAAGAACCACACGAGCACGGGCAGGCGCTCATCGGGGGACTTGGCGTTCGTCCAGACGTTTAAGTAGAGGCAGTCCTCGCTCATGGGGATCTCGGGGTCTACGTGCCACTCGCGGCAGTAGATGTCGTCGCCGATGCCGGGAGTATCCTGCATGGAGATCGGCGCGAACTCGAAGCAGTCGCGTACACCCTCCCAGCTTTCGCAGGGCTGGGGTGCTCTCCAGCGGTTCTCGCCGACAGGCGGTGCGGCGAAGGGTATGCCCTTGAACGAGGTGATCCTCGGATCGGCGGCGGGAAGCCCGCGTACCTTTCCGGTTTCGGTATTTGCGATCCTTATCATTGTATCATCTCTCCTTTTTCAATTATCAACTATACTATACCTATTTTATAATATTTTTATCGATAATGCAATCACAATTCTGCGAAAGGGCGGTATTTCTGACCGTTTATTGCGGCTTGGGCTGCAAGTCCACAAATTTTGACTTGATTATTGACACTCTTTGTTATATTTTTGATACTGGGACTGTATTTCTCACATCTCCGGAGACGGTCTGCTTTTAACTTTTTGTTCATAATTTGTTAAAAGGGCATTTAGGTAGTTTTTAAGTTAATTGCTTATAATTATTTAAAGTAAGACCGATACGGCTTTGTCCGATACTGTAATAATCCGGAGGTGCTTGATATGAGACTTCTTCTTGCAGAGGACGAGCGCGAGCTTTCAAATGCGCTCTGCGCCATACTCAGACACAACAACTACGCTGTCGATGCCGTGTATGACGGTGCCGATGCCTATTCCTACGGCAGGACCGGCGACTACGACGGGATCATTCTCGATATCATGATGCCCAAGATGAACGGCATAGAGGTGCTCAGAAAGCTGCGTGCCGAGAACATCTCCTCCCCCGTGCTCATACTGACCGCCAAGTCCGAGACTGACGACAAGATCACCGGGCTCGATGCCGGCGCCGACGACTACCTCACCAAGCCCTTCTCCATGGGCGAGCTGCTTGCGCGTATCCGCGCCATGACAAGGCGCAAGACGGATTTCGCGCCGAACCTTCTCGAAATGGGGAACGTCAAGCTGAGCCGCGAGACCTTCGACCTCATAGGCCCGGAGGGGACGCTCAGGCTGAGCTCCAAGGAGTTCCAGCTGCTCGAGATGCTGATGATGAACAAGCATCAGCTGATCTCCACCGAGAGATTTATGGAGAAGATCTGGGGCTATGACTCGGAGGCCGAGATAAACGTCGTGTGGGTCTATATCTCCTACCTGAGAAAGAAGCTGGCGCAGATCGGCGCCGATATCGAGATCAGAGCCACGCGGGGCATCGGCTACTCGCTGGAGGAGAAGAAACAGTGACCTGGACTTGCGTAAAGCGAGGTATGGGATATGATAAAAAAACTGCAGAGAAAATTCATACTGATAACTGCGGTCTCGCTTTTTTCGGTGCTGGCTGTGGTGGTAGCGGCGATAAACATTATCAACAGCTATCAGCTCAATGAGAACCAGAACGTGCTCTTTGATATGCTCAGCGGCGGCGAGGGAAAGTTCCCCGACTTCTTCGGCAGGGATATGGGTACCCCTCCCGACGGCAAGCAGTTCGACGAGCGGAAGTTCGACTTCCGCGACCGCAAGAACATCAACGAGGAAACACAGTACCAGACGAGATATTTCACCGTGAAGTACAACATAGACGGCGAGCTCACCTCGATAGATACGGTGCATATCGCCGCTGTCAACAGAGATAAGGCGACCGAGATAGCAGAGGAAGCAAGAGCTTCCGGCAAGGAGACCGGCGTGATAGGCAATTACCGGTTCAAGACCGCCGAGTCCGGCACCGATACTCTTTATATCTTCATGGACATCAGGCAGGATATGCAGACCAAGAGCCGCTTCCTGCTGATCTCGGTGGGTATATCCATGGCGGGCTGGGTGCTGGTAATGCTGCTCGTCATACTGCTTTCGAGGCGGGTAGTGAAGCCCGTGAGCGCGGCTTACGAGAAGCAGAAGCAGTTCATTGCCGACGCGAGCCACGAGATCAAGACGCCGCTTGCGATAATCTCGGCGAACACGGAGGTCATCGAGATGACCTCGGAGCCCTCCGAGTGGACGGAGAGCACCAAGAACCAGATCAAGCGCCTTGACGGGCTGGTAAAGGATCTGATGCGCCTCTCCAGAATGGAAGAAGCCGAGGCCGCGACCGAGTTTGTGAAGTTCGATCTGTCGGAGGTCACTGCGAAGACTGCTGCGGAGTTCGAGGCGCCTGCCCGCACTCACGGCGAGAGCTTCACCCTCGACATAGACGAGGGGCTCGAGATCACCGGTGACAGTGCGCTTATCGCGCAGGCGGTGGGTATCTTCTGCGACAACGCCGTCAAGTACTGCGATGAGGGCGGGAACATTACCGTGAGCTTAAAGCCGCACCACAAGGGCGTGAAGCTTGCCGTCACCAACGACTGCAAGGAGCCGCCGTCGGGAGACCTCTCGCGGCTGTTCGACCGCTTCTACCGTGCCGACGAGGCGAGGCAGCGCAAGGGCAGCGGAGGCTACGGCATAGGCCTCTCGATCGCCAAGGCCACTGCGGACGCTCACAAGGCCAAGCTCGCCTGCACCGCGGAAAACGGGAAGATAACCTTCTCGATGACATTCAGATAGGATTTCACAGAACTTTCACTCTGACTTTAACTCAGTTTAAAGTCGGGGGGATATAATAAAGACAGCAAAGAGGTAAAGGGGCTGATGATATGGCTTTCCAGACTGTGTTCAGGCGGGTCGAGAAGAAATACCTGCTCGACGGGCACCAGTACACCGAGCTGCGCAAGCGGCTCGAGGGGTACATGACCGTCGATCAGTACGGCGAGACCACGATCTGCAATATCTATTACGACACTCCCGAGAACACGCTGGTGAGGCGTTCGCTCGAAAAGCCGATCTACAAGGAGAAGCTCAGGGTGCGCAGCTACGGCACGGCCAAGCCGGGCGGGACGGTGTTCGTGGAGGTCAAGAAGAAGTTCAAGGGCGTCGTCTACAAGCGCAGAGCTTCGATGAAGCTCGAGGAGTCGGACGAATTCGTCAAGGGCAAGCCGGTGGGCTGCAAGGATAAGCAGATCGAAAACGAGCTGCTCTACTTCATGAAGTTCTACAAGGGCATAGGTCCGGCGATGTATCTGAGCTATGACCGCATCGCCATGTTCGGCAACGAGGACCCCGAGCTGAGAGTGACCTTCGACCGCAACATAACCTTCAGGGTGGAGGATATGCGCCTCGAGATACCCTCTGCGGGCAGAAAGATACTGCCGGAGGGTATGCGGGTAATGGAGATCAAGATAACCAACGCCATGCCCCTCTGGCTCGCGCATATGCTCGACGAGCTGAAGATCTATCCCGCGTCGTTCTCGAAGTACGGCGCCTGCTACACCCTTCTTGAAAAGGAGAAGGCGGAGGCAGCGAAAGAGAGTAACAAGAATATTGAAAAGAAAGACAGGGTGACCTACTGTGCTTGAAAATCTGATCACTACCACGACTACCACCACCGCGTCTCTGTCGGTGACGAATGAGAGCTTTGCGCTTTGCAGCGCCGTTTCTCTTGCGCTGGGCGCACTTATAAGCTTTACCTTCTGCTTCAAGCAGAGAAAATCAAAGGGGCTGATCTTAGCCCTGACGATACTCCCCCTGATAGTTCAGGTGATCATCATGATGGTAAACGGCAACGTCGGGACGGGCGTTGCGGTAATGGGCGCATTCAGCCTGGTAAGGTTCCGTTCGGTGCCCGGCAACGCCAAGGACATCTGCGGCATCTTCCTTGCAATGGCAGTAGGTCTTGCGACCGGAAGCGAGCAGCTGATACTTGCGTCGGTATTCACAGTTATCGTATGCGCCGTGGCGCTCGCCTACACCTTCTCTCCCCTCGGCAACGCAAAGACCTCTCTCAAGGAGCTGCACGTTACCATTCCCGAGAGCCTCGACTACAACGAGGTGTTTGACGATATATTCGAGAAGTACACCTCCTATTCGGAGCTTATCTCCACCAAGACCACCGGCATGGGCAGCCTCTACAAGCTGACCTACGACATCAAGCTCAAGGATGTCAAGGACGAGAAGAAGATGATCGACGAGATACGCTGCCGCAACGGCAACCTCGAGATAAACTGCTCCAAGAAGGCCGAGGATCCCGACGCACTTTGATATGACAACGACATCTCCCCTTGCCGTCAGCGGTGAGGGGAGAACTGATACAAAGGAGATGCGAAGCAGATGAGATACAAGAGAAAAACAAGTCTATGCGCGGCGGTATGCGCTTTTCTTATGGCTTTTTCGGCTGCGGGCTGCTCTGAGTCGGACAGCTCCTCCGGGGAGGAGGAGAACAGCTCGGCAGTCAGCGGGACGCAGGCCGTCACAACGGAGCAGACGCAGTCTGTCCCCAAGGACACGAGCGTTGACGACTCCGACCTCGACGACGGCTACGACGCCTCGAACTCCGCGAAGATAGTATTCAGCGACACGGCTGCCGAAGTGACCGGCAAGGGCGTCACCGCTGACGGCACGAAGGTCGAGATCACCGAGCCCGGAACCTATATCCTTTCGGGCAGCTGCAAAAACGGCAGGCTGACCGTCAACGCCGGCAAGAAGACCGAAGTGAAGCTCGTCCTTGACGGGCTTGACCTGTCCTGCGCCGACAACGCGCCGCTGTATATCCCCACCGGAAAGAAGGTCACGCTGACCCTTGCCGACGGCAGCGTAAACAAGCTCTCCGACGGCAGCACCTACAACACCTCCGAGGAGGAGAGCTCCGTGGATGCGGCGGTATTCTCCAAGGCCGACCTGACCGTAAACGGCAGCGGTTCGCTGACCGTCAACGGCAGCTATAAGCACGGCATCGTCAGCAAGGATGAGCTGGTCATCGCGGGCGGCAAGCTCACCGTGACCTCGGCCTCCACGGCGATAACCGGTAAGGACGCGGTCAAGATCCTCGACGGAGAGTTCAAGCTCACCGCAGGCACCAACGGCATAAAGTCGAACAACTCCGAGGATGCGGCGCTCGGATTTATAAGCATCACAGGCGGCACCTTTGACATCACCAGCACCGGCGACGCCCTCGAGGCGGAGACCGATCTGCTGATCGACGGCGGCACGTTCAACATCGTTTCTGGCGGCGGCAGCGCCAACGCTTCCAAGAAGCAGGGCGATATGCCCGGCGGCGGACAGTTCCCGGGCGGCAACGGCGGACAGTTCCCCGGCGGCAACAGAGACGGGGATGACTCCGGCAGCGGTCAGGGACGTGATTTCCCGGGCGGCGGGCAGTTCCCGGGCGGGGATATGAGTATCCCCGACGATTGGAAAGATATGAGCATCCCGGATGACTGGAAAGATCTGAGCATCCCCGATGATTGGAAGGATCTGAGTATGCCCGACGGCTGGGACAATATGCCGCAGTTCCCGGGCGGCGGCGGACGTACCGACCGGACAGGCCGCGGGGACGATGAGAGCTACGGCGCGGCGGCTTACACCGAGACCGCGGACACCGGGCTTGCCGTAACGCTGACGGCGGCTGCTGAGAGCAGCAGCGACGGGACCTCCGCGAAAGGCATGAAGGCGGGGGGAGCGCTGGTCATCAAGGGCGGCAGCATCACGGTAGATTCCGCTGACGACAGCGTCCACTCCAACGGCAGCGTTACCGTGAGCGGAGGAAAGCTGACGGCATCCTCCGGCGACGACGGCATCCATGCCGAGACCGATCTTGAGATCACCGGAGAGGCAGAGGTCGAGATAACCAAGAGCTATGAGGGTCTTGAGGGCAAGACCATAACAATAAGCGGAGGAAAGGTCAGCGTGACCGCCTCCGATGACGGGCTCAACGCCTCTGCGGGCAGCGCCGAGGGCGGCTTCGGAGGCTTCGGCGGTATCAGCGAGGGAGTTTATCTCAAGGTAACGGGCGGAACGCTGAGAGTCAACGCCTCCGGCGACGGCCTCGACTCCAACGGCGATTTCTATATGGAGGGCGGCGAGGTCTACGTCAGCGGCACGACCAACGGCGGCAACGGAGCCCTCGACTTCGGCGAGAGGTGCAAGGGCACCGTGACCGGCGGTATTCTTGTGGCCTGCGGCGCCACCGGCATGGAGGAGGGCTTCTCCGCCGACGGCTCGACGCAGTATTCCTTCCTGCATAACCTTGCGTCATCGGTCAAGGGCGGCACCGAGCTGACCGTCACCGACAGCGCAGGGAACGTCCTGCTCAGCTACACGCCGGAAAAGGACTTCCAAAGCGTTGTGTTCACCTGCCCCGAGCTCAAAGAGGGCGAGACCTATACGATAAGCGCGGGGAGCGTCAGCGAGACGGTCAAGCTGACCTCGATCTCCACCTCGAACTCCTCCGGAGGCTTCGGAGGGGGCGGCGGAGGCTTTCCCGGCGGAAGAAACAGATAACAGCGAACACCCGGCGGGATGATTTCCTGCCGGGCATTTTTCGCGGGATCGCTCCCGGCGGTCGCTTGCCTTGTGCGGGAGCCGGACAGAGGCACCCGCGGACTGACGGAGGTACCGAGCCGGTACTTTGCTTACAAATGCCGGCTGAATGAGATCGAGAGCCAACTGTTATCTGATTAACATATTGAAATATTATTATATACTATTGACATTTTGCGTTTGTTATGATATTATATAATAAAAAAATATGAATATCGGCTATCAAATAAATTATGAGAGGTGAGGCTAAATGACGGACTATTGCTATCCCGTGGTCGGAGAAGAAACTGAGCTCCCGATGTATCTGCTCGGGGCAGGTGCGAGGGATCAGGAGTTTCATTTTATCAGAGAGAACGGCTACCCCAACTATCAGATAATCTATTGCGTGCGCGGCAGCGGTGTACTCAGGCTCAACGGAACGGATACCCCGATCCGTGAGGGCGACGCCTTTTATCTTCCGCCGAACGTACCTCACGAGTACTTCCCGACGGAGGAAATCTGGGAGACCCACTGGCTTGCCTTTGACGGCAGGGAGTGCGACGCGGTGCTGAAATTCATCGGTCTGGAGTGTGCGAAGCCGTTTAAGATCTACGATGTGAACGCGGTAGATGCGATCTTCAAGAAGATACTTTATCTGATGAAGACGAACTACTATTACAGCGGGTGCCAGTGCTCGGCGCATCTTTATCAATTCCTGATAGAGCTGAACCGGGTGATGAATATGCAGTCGGGGGAAAAGGACGGGGCGAAGCTGAACCAGCTTGCGCCGGTGATCGACTACATAGACAAGAATTACAGCAAGGATCTGACGCTTGCGGAGCTTTCGGGGCTGATAGATTTGTCTCCGCAGTACTTATGCAGGCTGTTCAAGGAGTGCCTGAACATGAGGCCGTTTGAATATCTTGCGCGCAGGAGGATCTCGCAGGCGAAGATACTGTTGCTTGAAGACAAGCTGAATGTAAACGAGATCGCGAGCAAGGTCGGGTACAACGACTGCAGTTATTTCTGTGCGGTATTTAAGAAGCACGAGATGCTTTCGCCGGCGGAATTCAGGTCGCTGCACAAGAAGGCGACAGGTTAAGCAAAGCTGTGTGACCCACCGCGAAGCGAAATGGGGTCAAGGGGGCTTTGCTCCCTTGCGGGGGTCAAGGGGGCAGAGCCCTCCTTGCGGGGTACGGGGCAGAGCCCCGACGGCTCCGCACAAGGCAATAGCTCTATACAAATAAGGCGCTGCGCCCATAATTCAAAGGGCACCAGCGCCTTGTTTTTTGCTGTGCTGTGGGGACTAATAATCGCAGCGCCGACCGACTCCGTCCGTCGCCTGTACATACAGGAATAGCAGGGTGCAAAGCACCCGAGCGAATTCCGTCCGGCAGCTAACATAGTCAGCGTTACAGCCGGCTCCGCACTGTGAGGGGAGATATCCACCCGAAGGGGTTGGGAGGCAGATCACCCGAAGGGGTTCGGGGGCGACCGGAAAGCCCCCGAGACAGG
>JAFXVY010000002.1 GCA_017534595.1 Ruminococcus sp. | reverse complement strand
TACCGGATCCTGGTGAAAACAGCCTTCAAATGCGACATATATGACGAATTTCAACAGATAAATACAGTTATCAGACCCGGTCTGTGCTCCAAAGCGCAGGCCGGTTTTTTATCTTTGGATTTTTTTTTCAGCTTTTTTGAAAATCACAGAATAGTGCAAGGATAATGCAAGGGTCGGTATGTTATTATACAGTCAGACCAAAGGAAATAACAAATCTGTAAAGGAGGTGGACCGGATGATCTCATTTCTCGGTGCTTGTGCCGGTGCTGCACTTATCGGAGCGATAGTTTATGCTATCAGCAGTATCTGAGCATATAAAAATGCGATCAATAAGAAAGGAGCGATATCTATATTTTCGGCTCTGTCCATTTCTGCAAGATAGTGTAGTCAATACCTCATAAGGCCACACAAACAGTTTTTCACGGAACCGCGCATTTAAGCGGTTTCATCGTCATTGTTGATCTCCGGCCTCATCTTATTTGGCAGCGGCTTGTCCAGCAGCTTGTAGTAAATGTGGATATCCCTCGGCCTTGTTATGGGGACAGGGGGATCTTTCTGATATCTACCCCACCGATGCTGATGCTGCCCTCGTTCACATCTCAAGCGGGGGGGTCGATTCTATATACTGTGGTTAGCGGAGTTAACCTACTGTCAAAAAAACAAGGTGAGGGATGACCTCACCTTGTATTTTATCTGTGAAAAAGGCCGCGCTTCTGAAAGGGCTCCGACTTCACATCCAGCACCTTGTACCCCGAATCCTCCAGTGCGAATTCGATCATATCCTTATCAAACTCTTTCTCGGAGATCACGATTGTCTCGCCTTTTTTGCGGGACGATCTGACCTTCTTCACATCCAGCCTTTTGCGTATCGCATCGTTGACGTGCGCCTCGCACATTGAGCACATCATGCCGTCTATCCTGATCGTAGTCTTAAACATCGCTTTCCTCCGTGGGGAGATAATTCCTCATCCCTGCAAGGGCTATGGCGATCGTGGATGAGTTGTGCAGCAGCGCCGAGAGAGTCGGCGTTATCACTCCCGCCGCACCGAGGAGCATCAGCAGGGAGTTGAAGCCGATTATCGTGCGGTAGTTTCGGTCGATGCGCTTCATCATACCGTCGCTGACCTTTTTGAGCGTCAGCAGACAGTAGAGATCATCCGCCGAGATAGTGATATCTGCGATCTCCCGGGCTATTGCCGCACCGGAGCTTATGGCTATGCCCGCATCCGCTTCGGAAAGGGCAGGGGAGTCGTTCACGCCGTCGCCGATCATGATGACCTTTCGTTCGCTTTCGTGCTCCGACTTGACGAATGCCGCCTTGTCCTCCGGCAGGACTTCGTAATGGAAATCATCCACGCTCACAGCCGCCGCAACGGAACGTGCCGTGCGCTCGCTGTCGCCTGTCATCATGACCACACGGTCAATGCCGAGGGTACGCAGACCTTCGATGACCTCCCGCGCCTCGTCACGGAGGGGGTCCTCAATGCAGATCACCGCCGCAAGCTTTCCGCCGACAGCAAGGTACAGATGAGAGTATTGGTCGGGGAGATTGTCAAACTTTTTCTGATCGCGTTTGAGCACCTTGCAGCCCTCGTCCTCGAAAACAAAATGATGGCTGCCGATGACCGCTTTCTTGCCGTCGATGCGGCTTGAGATCCCGTGAGCCACAACGTATTCCACCGTCGAATGGCGCTCCTCGTGATCGAGCCCGCGGACACGGGCTTCCTCAACAACGGCATTGGCTATGGAGTGCGGATAATGCTCCTCGAGACAGGCCGCAAGCCGCAGCATTTCGGCCTCGTCATTATTTCCGAAGGGGATGATCTTTGCAACGCGGGGCGTGGAATGGGTGAGGGTGCCGGTCTTGTCAAATACTATTGTATCCGCCTGGGAAACGGCTTCAAGGAACTTTCCTCCCTTGACGGTAATTCCGTGTGTGCCGCACTCCCGCATAGCCGTGATGACCGAGATGGGCATAGCGAGCTTCAATGCGCAGGAGAAATCCACCATAAGCAGCGATACCGCTTTTGTGACGTTTCTCGTCAGCAGATAAGTCAGCACCGTGCCGCCGAGACAATAAGGGACAAGCTTGTCCGCAAGGGTGGAAGCCCTGCTCTCGGCCCGGGATTTCAGCTTCTCGCTCTCCTCGATCATTTTGACGATGCGGTCATATTTGCCGCTGCCTGTTGTCTTGTCAACACGCAGCACCACGCTGCCGTCCTCGACGACTGTCCCCGCATAGACATAGCTGCCTTCGCTCTTGTGAACAGGCAGGCTCTCGCCTGTCAGAGAGGACTGATTTACCGCCGCATCCCCCGAGATCACAACGCTGTCAAGGGGTATCATACTGCCGGTGCGTACAACGATCTCGTCGCCCTCCGAGATCTCCGAAAGGGGAACAAGCACATCACCCTCCGGCCTGTGGAGCCATACCTTGTCAACTCCGAGAGACATCACGCTTGCCAGTTCGTCAACGGATTTCCGGCGCGTCCAGTCCTCAAGCATCTCGCCGATGCCCAGCATGAACATCACCGAAGCGGCGGTCTTCTGCTCGCCGCGGACGAGGGATACGGTTATTGCCGCCGCATCAAGGACAGACACATCGAGCCTGCCCTTTGAGAGGGAAGCAAGCGCCTCCTTGACATAAGCTGAAGCATGGAATACCGACAGCGCAAACCGAACAGGTGAAGGCAGCAGGAACCGCCTTGCGGCCCGCCTTATCACCGAACCGATCAGCCTGTCTTCAAACTCACGGTCAAGGGCGCGGCTGGTATGTTCGGGAACAAGCGCCTGCGCCGCCTTGTCCTCGTAAGAAAACCTTGCCAGCGCACGGACAACATCCTCCCGCGCTCCGGTATAGACGATCACCGCGTCGCCCGTGCGGTCATAGACCTTTGCGGTGCGGACGAAAGGCTTCGCCCTCAGATAATATTCAAGGATATCCGCCTGAGCGAGGGTCATGTCCGGGCGCAGGATATGTACGCGGATGCGTCCTTTGCACTCGTGGAGTATGCTGCACCTCATTGTTCCGCGCCGCTCTCGTCCTCGATGATGACGGCCTCCTCGGCGGCCTTTGCACGCTTCTGCTCGTTGAGGACTTTCGCCTCCGCAAGGATATCTCCGCAGCTCTCACGGGTCCTTGTGACGTCCTTCATCACGCTTTCCTTTGCACGCAGGGCGGCGGCTGTGGTGTGGACATAGACCTTCTTTGCGTCCTTGCTTTTCAGCAGCTTGAAGCCCGCCGTACCGAACAGCGTACCTCCCACAAATAATGCAACGTGCTTGAATGCGAACATATTGATCTTCCTTTCTGTATATAGTTGTTAGTCTTGGCTAACCAATGTTCAAAATAAATGTTAGCTTCTGCTAACAGATATATAATAGCACGCTTTTGCTCGATTGTCAAGGGGTGGGGGACAAATAATTGCAGGTTTGCTGCTGATGTTTGTACGATATGCTTAAACCTTCCCTCCGCTTTGGATATATCCGTACTGCAATACGCCGAAATCATCATTACTCTATTGACATTTCAGATTTTCGATGGTAAGATAACAGTGTTACGTAACGCTGTTATCTGTGAGGTGAGCCTATGACTTATGAAAAAGAGAGCCGTGAACGGCTCATAGAATGTGCCAAGAAAGAGTTCCTCGAAAAGGGCTTTGCAAAGGCTTCTCTGCGCTCGATCAGCTCTGCGGCGGGGCTGACCACCGGAGCTGTATATTTCTTTTTCAAGGATAAGGACGGCCTCTTCGGAGCTGTTGTGGGGCCAACCCTTGAAAGGATAACCGCGATCGTCACGGAACACTATCAGGCCGAGAACGACGAGGATTTCACTACCTACTCTCATGAGAAGGGCGACCACGACGACATAGCCGAAAGGCTGATCCCCGCACTTTACGAGGACTACGACGCCGTCCTCATCCTGCTTGAAAAGGCGGCAGGGTCGAGTTACGACGGCATAGCCGATAAGATGATCGCTCTGACAGAGCAGTTCTATGAGCGCATCGCGGAGAAGTATGCGGCGGTCTGTCCCGGCAAGCGGGTAAACAGGTATATGCTCCACTGGTTCTGCCACGTTCAGATAAACGCATTCACCCACCTGATAACTCACGTTTCCGACGAGCAGACAGCCCTGCGGGAGATCAAACCCGTTATGGATATGCTCATCGAGGGTTGGATGAAATACATTTTAGAGGACGACAGTTAGCAGTATCGCATTTGCGGTACTGCTGATATAAACACTATTGGTTAGCTTTGGCTAACAGCAATTTCAGGGAGGTAACATTATGTATTTACAGGTCAGCGACGTAAAGAAAAGCTACGGAAAGGACACAAGCTACATCCAGGTTTTAAAGGGCGTGACCACCGGTGTTGAGCGCGGGCAGATGTGCGTTATACAGGGCACCAGCGGTTCCGGGAAGTCAACGCTTCTGAACTGCATCGGCGGGCTCGATACTATGGACTCCGGATCCGTCAGGGTGGACGGCAAGGAGATCTTCGGCTTGAAGCCTGCGGAGCTTTCAGATTACCGCCGGGACAATTTAGGCTTCATTTTTCAGTTCTATAACCTGGTGCCGAACCTGACCGTCAGGGAGAACATCCAGATCTGTCAGCACATCGCGGAGGCGCCCCTCGATATGGACGAGCTGCTCGATACCCTGGGTCTCACCGAGCATCAGAATAAATTCCCGCCCCAGCTTTCGGGCGGTCAGCAGCAGAGATGTGCTATCGCAAGGGCGCTTATCAAGAACCCCAAGCTGCTGCTCTGCGACGAGCCCACCGGCGCTCTCGACTCCAAGACTTCACGGGATATACTCGTCCTGCTCGAAAAGATAAACCAGAAGTACGGCACCACCATGCTCATCGTCACACATAACAATTCGATCAAGAATATGGTACACAAGGTCATAATCCTCAAGGACGGCATCATCAAGAAGGACTATGAAAACGAGAGCCGTGTGCCTGCGGCGGAGCTGGAGGATCTGTGATGAACGGAGTATTGAGAAAACGTCTGCCGCGTGAGCTGCGCTCGGGCTTCGGCAGGTATCTTGCCCTGATGCTGCTGATCGTTATGGGCATATATCTTGTTGTGGGTATAGTGGGCTCGGCGGAAATGATAATGCAGGGCACAGAGAACAAGCGCAGCATCAACAAAGTCGAGGACGGACAGTTCACCGTGTTCCTGCCCCTTACGGATGACGAGCTTGCGGATCTCTCAGAGAGCGGAACGGTCATTGAGCCCCACTTCTCCCTCGACCTCAAAGCCGAGGACGGCTCGGTGCTGCGTATGTTTGAGACAAGAAACGATATCGACCTGATACAGCTTGACAGCGGCCGTCTTGCGGAGAACAGGGGCGAAGCCGTGATCGAAAAGGGCTATGCCAAAGCGCACAGCCTCGGTATCGGGGATAAAGTCAGGGCGGCAGGTACGGAGTTTGAGATAACCGGCATCGGCTCCGTTCCCGATTACGATCAGATGATCGCATCCTTCGCTGATACCGCCGTTGAGCATTCGGGCTTCGGACTGATCTTTGTTACCCCCGAACAGTATGCCTATATCCGCGACAACACCACACAGAAAGCCGAGGAATACACTTACGCATACCGCCTCGGAGACGGCGTCACCGCCGGCGGCCTTAAAGAAAAGATCAAGGCGCTGAAATTCGACTTCACCAAGGTGGACAACAAGTATTTCAGGGAGAGCATAGACGAAGCCCTCGAACAGCGCTCACAGATCGAGCAGGGGCTCGGTATGCTCAGAACGGCAGGACAGACCGAGCTTGCCGACAGTCTCACGGAGCTTGTAAACGGGAACTTCAACATCGACATCGACAACCTCACTTCTTTTGTCGAGGCAAAAGACAACACCCGCATCGAAGCCGCCTCCGGTGATATGGTCATGGACAAGAGCGCGGGGCTTGTGGCGGGTATTATCGTGCTGATACTGTTCGCCTATGTTATCTCGGTGTTCGTGGTGCATCAGATCGAGCGTGAGCAGAGCGTTATCGGTTCGCTGTACGCTTTGGGCGTGAAGAAAAACGACCTCCTGCGGCACTATATCACCCTGCCGACTGTCGTTGCATTCGCGGGCGGCGTGATAGGCGCAGCTCTCGGCTTCTCGCCCCTCGGAGTGGATATGCAGGCTCAGGACGCCTACGCATATTTCTCCGTACCCGAATACGATATGATCTTCCCGCCCTATCTGGTGATCTATGCGGTAGTTCTGCCGCCGCTGATCTGCGCAGTTGTCAATGCGATATTCATCAACAAGAAGCTGAACCGCACCGCGCTCTCGCTTATCAAGAACGAGCAGTCGGCGGGGAGCTACAGGCAGGTGAACATCAGAACAAAGAGCTTCACCAAGCTGTTCGCCATTCGTCAGCTTATGCGCGAGAGCCGTTCGGCGATAGCTGTCACCCTCGGTATGCTTGTTTCTCTGCTCGTTGTTATGCTTGGCTTCAACACTTTTACTCTCTGCACGAAGGTCAAGGAGAACAACGTTGCCGACACCAGGTACGAGTATATGTACCTATACAAGTACCCCGAAAAGACTGTCCCGGAGGGCGGCGAGGGCGCATACATCGAGACCCTCTCCACCGACTGCATGGGCTACACCCTCGATGTATCGGTGATTGGTATTGAGGGTGAGAGCAGGTATTTTTCCGCACGACCCGAAAAGGGTAAAACAAGGGCTGTCATCAACAACTCCCTTGCCGAGCGTTACGGGTATCAGAAGGGCGACAGGGTCATCTTCACCGATGCCGCCGCCGACACGGACTACTGCTTCACCGTCACCGATGTGGTGCAGTATTCTCCCGGCTTCACTATCTTTATGGACATTGAAAGTATGCGGGAGCTTTTCGGTCAGGAGGAGGGCTACTTCAACGCCGTCTATTCCGACAAGGCGCTCGGCATCGACGAGGGCAGACTCTACTCCGTCACCACAAAAGAGGACATCCGAAAGAGTGCCGGCGTGTTCATCGACATGATGACCTCACTGATAGTCATGCTGTTCACGGCGGGTATCGTGATCTTCTGCGTGGTGATGTATCTGATGCTGGGGGTCATGATCGACCGCTCCGCAATGGGTATATCGCTTATAAAGATATTCGGTTACCGTCCCAAGGAGATACGTCAGCTCTACTTAAACGGCAACCTCGCAGTCATAGCGATCGGCGGTATCGTGACTATCCCCATAGCAAAATTCCTTATGGACAGACTTTACCCCAGCTTCATCCCGAACGTTGCCTGCACAATGGAGCTGAGCTTTCCCTGGTATATGTACCTGATGATCTGGTGCGCGATGATGATAGTTTATATCGTCATAAACAAACTGCTGATGCGCAGGATAAACAGGATATCCCCCGCGGAGATACTCAAAGACAGAGAATAGAACATGATCGGGCAGTGCCGCTTGGTGCTGTCCGATTTTTTTGGATCCCCCTCTTGACAAATCAGGATGTCGGTGCTATACTGATAATCAGATTACCGATAATCCGATTATCAGAAGGAGGAGCAAAATGTCAAATCCGGATAAGAACATTGACCCCCGCCTGATTGCAAGCGCAAAGGCTGAGTTCCTTGAAAAGGGCTACCTCAAAGCCGAGCTGAAGACTATCTGCGAGAATGCGGACATCACCACCGGTGCGCTGTATAAGCGCTATAAGGGCAAGGAGGACTTGTTCTGCGCGGTCGTCAAGGATATTGCTGACGAGCTCACAGACTTCGTGAAACAGCGCAGAGCAGTGGATCTTTCCGCCTTCACCGATGAACAGATATGCAGTCTCTGGACTATGACTTACGAGACTATGCTCCCGCTTTTCAAAATGCTTTATGACAGCCGGGACAGCTTCGCTCTGCTTATCGGCAAGGCCGCAGGCACTCGCTATGAGGATTTCAGCCACGGGTATGTCACCGAAATGAGCTATGCATACGTGCAGTATTACTCCGAGGCCAGACGGCGCGGCCTTGCGGAGGCCAAGGTCACAAGAGAGGAGTTCCATGTGCTGCTGTCCTCCTTCTGGACCTGCATCTGCGAGCCCTTTATCCACGGTATGTCCTGGAACAAGATAAAAGAACACTGCCATACCGTCTGTCGCTTCTTCAACTGGAAGGACGTTATCATGCTGAAAGAAGGAACTGAAAATGTTTAACAAAGTGAGGCCCTATATGGGCGGGTACGTCAGGTACACCTACGGGGCGCTGGCGGTGATGCTTGCGGGGCTCATCGCTTATGCGGTGCCGTTTTTCATGGTCTATCGGATCATCAGGCCGCTCCTTGAGGGTGAAAAGCTGTCGACAGGCTATTATGCTGTGCATACAGCTATTATTTTTGGATGCGAGTTAGCTTATTCTAACCTATATGTCCTCGGACTGAAATTCTCCCACATCTCGGCCTACAACACGCTGAAAAACATCCGTATCTCATTACAGAAAAAGCTGGAGCGCCAGCCTCTCGGTACGATACAGGATATGGGCAACGGCAAAATAAAGAAGCTGTTCACCGACGACATAGATCAGGTGGAACTCCTGCTCGCCCACGCTATCCCGGAAGGCATCGCCAACCTCTGCATGGCGCTCATCGCTATTATCTGTATGTTCTTTGCCGACTGGAAACTTGCGCTGCTGTCTCTCTGTTCGCTGCCCCTCGGGATGTTCGCAATGGGGATGATGTTCCGCACCGGTATGAAACGGATGAACGATTACTACGCCGCCTCCGCAAAGATGAACGCAACAATAATCGAGTACGTCAACGGTATGGAGGTGGTCAAGGTCTTCGGGCGGGACGGGGAGTCCTATCAGCAGTATGAAAACGACATCAAAAACTACCGTGATTTCACCCTTGCCTGGTACAAGGCTTGCTGGGGCTGGATGTCTCTTTACAGCGCTATACTGCCCTGTGTGGCGCTGGTAATGCTCCCGGTGGGGACGCTGTTCGTCATCAGCGGGATATCCACCCTTGCGGATCTGGTGCTTGTATTCTGCCTGTCGCTGTCTATCGGTCTGCCGCTGCTTAAAGCTCTGAACTTCGCAGGCAAATTCCCGCAGCTGAACTACAAGATCGACGAGATCGAAAAGGCTATGGACAGCGAACCTTTGAAGTCTGCGGGCAATTCGTTCAGGGGCGGCTCCCATGCCGTGCGTTTTGATAATGTCCGCTTTGCCTACAAGGAAAAAGAAGTCCTGCACGGAGTATCACTTGAACTGGGAGAGGGTACTCTCACCGCACTTGTGGGGGAATCCGGCAGCGGAAAATCCACCCTTGCGAAGCTGCTCGTCCACTACTACGACCTGAACGGAGGCAGCATCACCCTCGGCGGGCAGGATATCACCGATATGAGTATCGAAGCCCTCAACGACAATATCTCCTACGTTTCGCAGGAGCAGTTTCTGTTCAACACTACGCTGTATGAAAACATCCTCATCGGCAAGCCCGATGCCTCACGCGAGGAGGTCATGGCTGCCGCAGAGAAGGCGCAGTGCAGCGAGTTCCTTGCCCGTCTGCCGAAGGGCATTGACACAATGGCAGGCGACGGCGGAAAACAGCTCTCCGGCGGAGAACGTCAGCGCATCTCGCTTGCAAGGGCGATACTGAAAAACGCTCCCGTTATCATCCTTGACGAAGCCACCGCCTTCATCGACCCGGAGAACGAGGAAAAGATGAACGCGGCTATCGCCGAGATCATCAAGGGCAAGACCGTCCTCGTCATCGCCCACCGCTTGCAGACCGTAGTTAACGCCGACAAGATCTGCGTTATGCGCGACGGCAATATCATCGCTGCCGATACACACGAAAACCTCCTGCAAAGCTGTGAGGAATATCAGAAGCTCTGGAACAGCAGCGAGGCAAGAGCAAGCTGGACAATAGGCAATGCGGTGCATTGCCTTGGAACAGAGGTGAGAGCATGATCGGTATGATAAGACGCATCCTCGGCGTTTCGGGGAAATACAGGGGCAGGATATACGGCGCTATGATCCTGTCATTCCTGAAAGGCGTGCTGATGAAAACGCCGATCATCGTCACATACTTTGCGGTGACGGCATTCATCGACGGCGAGCTTACGAAAAAAGCCGCACTATACGGAGCAATAGCTCTCGTGGGCAGCGTCGCGCTGCAGGCACTGTTCCAGTACCTTGCGGACAGGCTCCAGAGTGCGGCGGGGTATATGATCTTCGCGGATATGCGGATGAAGCTGGGCGGACATCTCCGCCGCCTGCCTATGGGTAATTTCACCGAAGGCAACATCGGAAAGATAAGCTCGGTGCTCTCCACGGATATGGTGTTCATCGAGGAAAACTGTATGTCCGTGCTTGCGGATATGATGAGCTATCTGTTCTCACAGGGAATAATGATACTGTTCATGTTCTTCTTTGACTGGCGCCTCGGTATGGCGTCCCTCGCCGTTACCGCGTGCATGGCGATCCTCGGCAGAGCTATGATGAAAAACGATCTGAAACACTCCGGCCAAAGACAGCAGGCTTCCGAGGTGCAGACTCAGGCGGTGCTTGATTTCACCGAGGGGATCGGCATTATCAAGACCTACAATCTTCTCGGGGAAAAATCAAAAGAGCTCACCGACAGCTTTGACACCAACTGCCGCGTGAACCTTGATTTTGAGCTGTCGAACCGCCCCTACAAGCTGGGCGTGTTTCTGATCTACGGCATCGGAACGGCGGCAATGCTTGGGCTTTCCGCCTTCCTCTACGCGCAGGGATATATGGAGCTGAAATTCTTCATCGGTATGCTGCTGTGCCTGTTCGATCTTTTCATCCCGATAAAATCCTTCTACGACCAGGAGGCAAGGCTCACGGTGATGAGCGCCTGCATGGACAGGATAGACGCCCTCTTTGCAGAGCCCGAGCTTAACGACAGCGGTACCCTCACCCTCAAAAACAACGCCGCCCCGGAGATCGAATACAGAAACGTCTCCTTCGCCTACGATAAAACCGAGGTGCTGAAAAACATTTCCTTCAAGGCAGAGAAAGGCACCATGACCGCCCTTGTGGGACCATCGGGCGGCGGCAAATCCACCATAGCAAGCGTGCTGCCCCGGTTCTGGGATGTGCAGTCGGGGGAGATACTTCTTCGCGGCACGGATATTAGGAAAATACCCCTTGCGGAGCTTATGGATAATATCAGCATGGTATTCCAGCGGGTCTATCTGTTTCAGGATACGGTGTATAACAACATCGCCCTCGGCAGACCTGATGCGAGCCGCGAGGAGGTCATTGAAGCCGCGAAAAAGGCACGGTGCTATGGCTTCATCAACGAGCTTCCCGAAGGCTTTGATACGGTCATCGGCGAGGGCGGCGCAAGTCTTTCCGGCGGTCAGGCACAGAGACTTTCTATCGCAAGGTGCATACTCAAAGACTCGCCCATAGTTATCCTCGATGAAGCCACCGCCAGCGTCGATGCCGACAACGAAAGCTACATACAGCAGGCGATATCCGAGCTCTGCAAGGGCAAGACCCTTCTCGTTATTGCCCACAGGCTCAACACCATAGCCCACGCGGACAACATCATAGTTATCAAGGACGGTCAGATCGCCGAGTCGGGAGATCATCAGGGTCTTATGCAAAGCGGCGGCATTTACCGCTCTATGGTCACAAAGCGGGCTGTCGGTGCGGGGTGGAGAAACTGAATAATAACTAAGCCCTCTGTCCGGAACTGTCAGACAGAGGGCTTGAGCTATATAGGTGGAGGGATCATTATCCTTTATTCTATCCATTCTCCTTGAGATCTAATAAGTCAGTTTGCATACTGCGAGAGCAGCTCTTTCAGAGCGCTGGCGCTTGAGCTGTGCAGATGCTTTACCGGCGTTCCCGACCTTACGCTGTGCTTTTTCACGCTGCCCAGCATCTTATGGGAACAGGTGCCGGTGAAAACGATCACCAGGTCGGGGGAGCCGATCTTGTTCTCAAAGTCGGCGGGCATCTGTGTGAAGACTTTGGATTTGCAGCCGCTTTCGGTGCATATATCCTTGTATCTTGTTGCCATACGGTCGTTGCCGCCTACTATCACTACACTCATTTTTGTCTCCTGTTCTATCGGAAGCGGCTGCTGCACAAGGACTGAACAGCAGCCGTACCGCCCTGTTATGCTTTAAGGCAACACCGCACAACCCGCGGCTATCGCCTCTGCACGTCATCTGCTTGCCAGCTTTCCGTCATTATTACCCTGTCAACTTGTTGACACTATTCTCCTTGACGTTGCGTAAAGCGAAGTGAACTTCGCTTGCAAGCCTGCGTCGAATTTA
>JAFXVY010000035.1 GCA_017534595.1 Ruminococcus sp. | reverse complement strand
TTCCGTCATAGCACACAAATTCTCCTTGCCGGGCGTCAGCCCGCCTGCGTCGAATTTATGCACTCTGACGAAAATCTGTACCTCAACGCCAGTTGAGGTTGCGTATACTGACGCACAGGGGTTGTGCGGTATTGCCTTAAAGTATCGGCGCGAAGCGCCGATTTTTTTTACCCGAATCGGCAAAACTGTGCGCCGCAGGCGCACACCTGAATTGTTAATTATTGCTAAATATTTACATCCTAAGTAGAGTCTTGAACAAAAAAATATGTAAGATTAGTGTAATATCGACAAAAAGCTTTATTTATTATAAAATGTTTGTGAAAACACTTGCAATCGGAGATAAAATGTTATATAATTAACAATGTGACGGTATGTGTAATCGCAGACTGTGTTTCACAGGCTCCGCGGGGGTCAAAGCCGCGCAGTCTGACGGCTTTTAGCCGAATTTATTTGTAGGAGGTTATGTTATGAGTGAAAAATCCCTGATCCCTTTCAAGGGCACTCCCGAGCAGGAAGCTGAGCTTATGAAGGTCATCGAAGCTCACCGTGAGCAGCCCGGCGGACTTATGCCCACGCTGCAGGAGGCACAGGGTATCTATGGGTATCTGCCCATGGAGGTCCAGAAGATGATCGCAGACGGCCTCGGCCTTTCTCTTTCGGAGGTCTTCGGCGTTGCGACATTCTACTCTCAGTTCTCGCTTACCCCGAAGGGTGAGCACCGCATCAGCGTCTGTCTCGGTACAGCTTGCTATGTTAAGGGCTCGGACAAGATCCTTGAGGCGGTTGAGAAGAAGCTCGGCATCAAGTCGGGTGAGTGTACGCTTGACGGTAAGTTCTCCATCGACGCCTGCCGCTGTGTAGGTGCCTGCGGACTTGCTCCCGTAATGACGATCGACGACGACGTTTACGGCAAGATCACTCCCGATCAGGTCGGAAAGATCATTGATTCCTATTCCCAAGGAGGTGCCGATAAATAATGACAGTTGCAGATATGAATAAGATAAAGACCGAGTATGAGGACCTTATCAAGGTCAGAAAGGTCGTTGAGGAAGAGGGCGTAAAGCTCGCTGCTAAGACCGGCTACCGCAAGCAGATCCTTGTGTGCGGCGGTACAGGCTGTACTTCCTCCGGAAGCAGAAAGGTCATCACTGCTCTTGAAGACGAGCTCAAGGCTCAGAACGTTACCGACGTCCTCGTTGTTAAGACAGGCTGCTTCGGCCTCTGCGCACTCGGCCCCATCATGATAGTTTATCCCGAGGGCTGCTTCTATTCTCAGGTAAAGCCCGAGAACATGAAGCGCATCGTTGACGAGCATATCGTCGGCGGAAATGTCTGCAAGGATCTCCTCTATAAGGAGACCGTTCATGAGGACGGCTCTATCATCTCTCTGTCGGAGACCAACTTCTACAAGAAGCAGATGAGAATCGCTCTCGAGAACTGCGGCGTTATCGACCCCGAGAATGTCAAGGAGTATATCGCTACCGAGGGCTATCAGGCACTCTATAAAGTGCTCACCGAGATGTCCCAGGATGACGTTATCAAGGTAATGCTCGATTCCGGCCTCCGCGGGCGCGGCGGCGGCGGATTCCCCACCGGCAGAAAGTGGGCTTTCGCCAAGGCTTCCAAGGGCGACGTTAAGTATGTATGCTGCAACGCCGACGAGGGCGACCCGGGCGCATTCATGGACAGATCTATCCTTGAGGGCGACCCCCACGCTGTTCTCGAGGCCATGACTATCGCCGGCTACGCTATCGGCGCACATCAGGGCTACATCTATGTAAGAGCCGAGTATCCTATAGCTGTTGAGAGACTGAAGATCGCTATCTCTCAGGCAAGAGAGTACGGCTTCCTCGGCAAGGACATCTTCGGCACAGGCTTTGATTTCGATATCGAGATCCGTCTCGGCGCAGGCGCTTTCGTATGCGGCGAGGAGACCGCTCTGATGAACTCCATCGAGGGTCACAGAGGCGAGCCCAAGCCCCGTCCTCCGTTCCCCGCTGTAAAGGGTCTGTTCGGCGTTCCGACTATCCTCAACAACGTTGAGACCTGGTCGAATATCCCCAAGATCATCCGCAGAGGCGCTGCATGGTACGCTTCTATGGGTACAGAGACCTCCAAGGGCACCAAGGTATTCGCCCTCGGCGGCAAGATCACCAATGTCGGCCTCGTTGAAGTTCCCATGGGTACCACCCTGCGCGAGATCATCGAGGAGATCGGCGGCGGCATCCCCAACGGCAAGAAGTTCAAGGCGGCTCAGACCGGCGGACCTTCCGGCGGATGTATCCCCGCTCAGCATATCGACACCCCGATCGACTACGAGAACCTCATGAAGCTCGGCTCCATGATGGGCTCCGGCGGACTTATCGTTATGGATGAGGACACCTGTATGGTCGATATCTCCAAGTTCTACCTCAACTTCACCGTTGACGAGAGCTGCGGTAAGTGTACTCCCTGCCGCGTAGGTACGAGAAGACTTCTCCAGTACCTCGAGAAGATCACCGACGGCAAGGGCGAGATGAAGGATCTCGAGAACATCGAGGATCTCGCCAATCACATGAAGAGCTCTTCGCTCTGCGCCCTCGGCCAGTCTGCTCCGAACCCCATTCTCTCCACTATCCAGTACTTCAGAGATGAGTATGTTGATCACATCGAGAACAAGCACTGCAAGGCCGGCGTCTGCAAGAGCCTCGTAAGCTTCGAGATCGATAAGGACAAGTGCATAGGCTGCGGCCTCTGCGCAAGAAACTGCCCTGTAAGCGCGATCTCCAAGACCGATTACGTAGCTCCCGGCAAGAAGCTGCCTGCTCATGAGATCGACAAGGCGAAGTGCATCAAGTGCGGCGTCTGCGAGTCGAACTGCAAGTTCGGCGCTATCACCAAGAAGTAAGAGAAGGAGGTCAGGACACATGGAAAACACAATGGTTCATCTCAAGGTGAACGGGATAGATGTTGAAGTCCCTGCCGGCTCCACCATACTTCAGGCTGCTAAGGCTGCCAACGTCGATATCCCCTCGCTTTGCTATCTTAAGGACGTAAACTGCATCGGCGCCTGCCGTGTATGCGTGGTAGAGATCAAGAACAGAAGAGGTCTCGCCGCTGCCTGCGTTTACCCCGTAGAGGAGGGCATGGAGGTCCTCACCAATACCCCCGCTGTCCGCAAGTCGAGAAAGACCACCCTCGAGCTGCTGCTCTCGACCCATAACAAGAAGTGCCTCTCCTGCGAGAGGAGCGAGAACTGCGAGCTCCAGAGACTTTCAAGAGACTACGGCGTTGAGGAAGACCGCTTCGTCAACGAGGGTACAAGATATGAGATCGACGATACCTCGGCTTATATCGTAAGAGACAATAACAAGTGCATCAACTGCAAGCGCTGCGTTGCTGCCTGCAAGAATCTCCAGAGCATCGCCTGCATCGGCGAGATCAGGAGAGGCTTCAATACCCATATCGGCTGCGCATTCGACGGCGACCTCGCCGACGCTCCCTGCGTAGGCTGCGGACAGTGCATCGTTGCCTGTCCCGTAGGCGCTCTGACCGAGAAGGACAGCACTCAGGCCGTTTGGGACGCTCTTGCAGATCCCGAGAAGGAAGTCGTATTCTTCACCGCTCCCTCCGTAAGAGCTACTCTGGGCGAGGCCTTCGGCAACCCCGTAGGCACCAACGTTCAGGGCAAGATGGTCGCCGGTATCAGACGTCTCGGCGACTGCAAGGTGTTCAATATGGACGTTACCGCCGACCTCACCATCATGGAAGAGGCCAACGAGCTGCTTGACAGGATCCAGAACGGCGGCACTCTGCCGATGTTCACCTCCTGCTGCCCGGGCTGGGTAAAGTTCTGCGAGCATTACTATCCCGATTTCCTGCCGCATCTGTCGAGCTGCAAGAGCCCGCAGCAGATGTTCGGCGCAGTTCTCAAGAGCTACTACTGCCAGAAGAACAACATCGACCCCAACAAGCTGTTCGTAGTCAGCGTTATCCCCTGCACCTCCAAGAAGTTCGAGGTCACCAGAGAAGAGCAGAGAACATCCGACTTTGACGATGTTGACGTAGCTCTGACCACAAGAGAGCTTGCAAGAATGATCAAGCGCGCAGGTCTCGACTTCAACGCTCTTCCCGATGAGGAGTTCGACAACCCGTTCGAGATCGCATCCGGTGCCGGCGCTATCTTCGGCGCTACCGGCGGCGTTATGGAGGCGGCTCTCAGAACCGCAGCCTTCAAGCTTGACGGCAAGGGCGAGGCTCTCGTATTCAACGAGGTAAGAGGCACCAAGGGCATCAAGGAGGCTACCTACACCGTAGGCGGCGCTACCGTCAAGGTCGCTGTATGCTCCGGTCTTGCCAACGCAAGAGCACTTGTTGAGGCTATCAAGAAGGGCGAGAAGGATTACCAGTTCGTAGAGGTAATGGCTTGTCCCGGCGGCTGCATCAACGGCGGCGGTCAGCCTTATCAGCCCGATACCGTTCGCAACAACGTTGATCTCAAGGCTATCAGAGCCAAGGCTCTCTATGACCTTGACGACAGCATGGATCTGAGAAAGTCTCACGAGAGCCCTGTAATGGATCTGCTTTACAACGAGTTCTTCGAGGCTCCCAACTCCCATGTTGCTCACAAGTATCTGCACACACCCTATGTAAAGCGCGGACACTGATCCGGCTTTGAAAGCTCATAACACATAACATAACAGAGGCGCACCTTCCGGGGTGCGCCTTTTTGTGCAGGTGAGGGGGAGACCCCGGGGACGCCCCAAAACGCATACCTCAGCCGCCAAAAAATTGTGCTATCTGACAAAACTTGCAGAAACTTATTGAAATGTTCATAGTTACCTGATATAATTTAAGGGTAAATATAGCTCGGGAGGTCATGCATTATGGGCGGTTTTTTCGGAGCAGTTTCTGATGAGAACTGTATCTATGACGTGTTCTACGGAACAGACTACCATTCGCATCTCGGAACAAGGCGCGCAGGTATAGTGATGTACGGCGAAAAAGGCTTCAACAGGGCGATACATAATATCGAGAATTCACCCTTCCGTACCAAGTTCGCCGATGACGTCAATTCAATGGAGGGTACCATGGGCATCGGCTGTATCTCGGACTACGAGCCCCAGCCCCTTATGGTCAGGAGCCACCTCGGCACCTATGCTATCACTACCGTCGGCAAGATAAACAATGTCGATGAGCTGCTCGATATCGTCTATAAGAACGGTCATACCCACTTCCTCGAGATGAGTGGCGGCGATATAAACGCCACCGAGCTCGTTGCGGCTCTCATAAATCAGAGAGACTCGATCGTCGAGGGTATCCGCTTCGCGCAGGACAGCATCCGGGGCTCCATGACCCTTATGCTGATGACCGGCAAGGGCATCTATGCCGCAAGGGACAAGCTGGGAAGAACTCCCGTCGCCCTCGGCAAGAAGGATGACGGCAGCCACTGTATATCCTTTGAATCCTTTGCATACCTCAACCTCGGCTACAGCCACGACCGTGAGCTGGGTCCCGGCGAGATCGTCTATGTCACCCGCGACGGCGCCGAGACAGTCTCGCCCCCTCAGAAGAAAATGAAGATCTGCTCCTTCCTGTGGGTATACTACGGGTACCCCTGCTCCTCCTACGAGGGAGTTACCGTCGAGCAGATGAGATACAACTGCGGCGCTATGCTTGCCATGCGCGACAACGTCAAGCCCGACCTCGTTGCGGGAGTCCCCGATTCCGGCACAGGCCACGCGATAGGCTACTCCAACTTCTCGAAGATCCCCTTTGCAAGACCTTTCATCAAATACACCCCGACCTGGCCGAGATCCTTTATGCCTGTGAACCAGTCGCAGCGCAACCGCATCGCCAAGATGAAGCTGATCCCGGTAGACAGGCTCATAAAGGACAAGCGTCTGCTGATGATCGACGACTCTATCGTCCGCGGAACACAGCTGCGCGAGACCACCGAGTTCCTTTACCACAGCGGCGCGAAGGAGGTACACATCCGTCCGGCGTGTCCTCCGCTGCTTTACGGGTGCAAGTACCTCAACTTCTCTCGTTCGACCTCCGAGATGGAGCTTATCACAAGGCGTGTGATCGCAAAGCGCGAGGGTGAGAACATCACGGATGAGATACTTAAGACCTACTCGGATCCCGACAGCACGAACTACAAGGAGATGCTTGAGGACATCTGCAAGGCGCTGAACTTCACCTCTTTGCGTTATCACAGGCTTGACGACATGATCGAATCCATCGGGCTTGATCCGGACTGTCTGTGCACATATTGCTGGAGCGGGAGAGAGTAAGCAAAAGTTTCGGGTCCTCGGCGCGGACGGCGCAGTTCCGCCTTTGATTTATGGAGTGCAGGAAAGCACTTCGGTTTGACGGCGGGCTGAACAAAGCAGTGTGACCCAACCGCGAAGCGACTTGGGGTCAAGGGGGCTTTGCTCCCTTGCGGGTTCTTAGGGCAGAGCCCTAAGCGGGTCGAGGGCAGAGCCCTCGCACGGCTCCGCAGGCAAGCATAATTCTATACAAATAAGGCGCTGCGCCCATAAATCAAAGGGCAGCAGCGCCTTGTTTTTTTTGCTGTGCTGTGGGGACAGATAATCGCAGCGCCGACAGCTCCGTCCGGCGCCCGCACATACAGGAATAGTGAGGATGCGAACGCATCCGAGGTAATTCCGTCCGGCTCCGCTGAAAGTCAGCGGTACAGAAGGCTCCGCACTGTGAGGGGAGATGTCCACCCGAAGGGGTTCGGGGGCGACCGGAAAGCCCCCGAGACAGGGCGGG
>JAFXVY010000034.1 GCA_017534595.1 Ruminococcus sp. | reverse complement strand
TGTACATCATCCGCTTGCATATTTTCCGTCATATTACCCAAATTCTCCTTGCCTTGCGCCAGCAAGGCGGCGTCGAATTTAGGCAATCTGACGAAAAATCTGACTGCGCGTCTGACGCACAATGGTTGTGCGGTGTTGCCTACAATATTTTGTGCTGCCGGCGCGGGGCCTTGCGCGGAGCCCGCAAAGGACTCTGTCCCTTGACCCCGTTTCGCTTCGCGTTTGGGTACTATGCTTGGGGTTGGGGCGTCTCAAACAGCTTCTCCGCCAATTCCTTCAATCCCGAATGCTCCGGCTTGCTCAATGTCGGATCCTTTGCCGTGATCCCGTCCGCCGCACTCTGCGCCAGCAGCATCAGCTCCGTATCCGACGACATATCCGCGATCTTCATCTTCGGCAGGCCGTGCTGCCTCGAACCGAAAAAGTCTCCCGGCCCTCTCAGCTTGAGGTCCTCCTCCGAGATGCGGAAACCGTCCGAAATTTTGGACAGTATTTTCAACCTCTGTCTGCTTTCCTCACTTGTATTATCGGTGATGAGTATGCAGTAGCTCTTGTACTGTCCTCTCCCGACTCTTCCTCTGAGCTGGTGCAGCTGCGAGAGCCCGAACCTGTCGGCGTTCTCTATGACCATTATTACCGCGCTCGGCACGTCCACCCCGACCTCGACTACCGTTGTTGAGACCAGCAGATCGGTCTCGTGCTCCTTGAACGCCCGCATAACGCTGTCCTTTTCCGCTGCCGGCAGCTTTCCGTGCAGCAGACCTATCCGGTAGTCCCGGAATTCGCCTGTTCTCAGTTTCTCCGCATACTCGTTCACGCTTTGCAGCTCGAGGTCGTTCTCCTCGATCATCGGGCAGACTATATATCCCTGCCTGCCCTCATCGAGCCTCTCGCGTACAAATCCGAATGCGCGGCTGCGCATCTTCCCGGTGACGGCGTAGGTCTCTATCGGCTGCCTGCCCTTGGGGAGCTCGTCAAGCACCGAGAGGTCGAGGTCGCCGTAGATCATCATGGCAAGGGTACGCGGTATCGGCGTCGCGGACATTACAAGCTTGTGGGGGTTCTCGCCCTTGGCGGCGAGGGTGTCCCGCTGACCCACACCGAAGCGGTGCTGCTCGTCCGTGATGACCAGCCCGAGGCGCTTGAATTCGGTGGTCTGCTGAACGAGAGCGTGAGTCCCGACGACCACCTGATATTCTCCGCTGCGGATAGCTTCCTTGAGCGCGGACTTGTTCTTGGGGGTCAGCGAGCCGGTGAGCAGCGCGACCTTTATCCCGAGGGGCTCGAGGAAGCCGGAAAGGGTCTCGTAATGCTGCGAGGCGAGGATCTCGGTGGGAGCCATGAGCGCGGCCTGATAGCCGTTCTTCACCGCGAAGAAGGCAGCGCCCGCAGCCACGGCGGTCTTGCCGGAGCCGACGTCGCCCTGAACGAGCCTGTTCATCGGCCACGGCCTGCACATATCGGCGCAGCAGTCGCCTATCGCACGCTGCTGACAGGCGGTGAGCTCAAAGGGCAGCGAGGCGTAATAGTCCGAAATATTGTACTCTTTCATAACGCAGCCGGTAGTTTTCAGGCTGCGCTGACGCAAAAGATTCATACCGAGCCGCAGAGTCAGCAGCTCATCGAAAACCAGCCTGCGTTTGGCGATCGCCAAAGAGTGCGGGTCGCGGGGAAAGTGGATGTTCTCAAAAGCGTAGGAAAGTGCGCAGAGGGAGTTCTGCTGCATCAGCCGAGAAGGCAGCGGCTCGTAGATCTGCCCGCCGATGCTCTCGAGAACGGTGTGTATATTCGTCCTGATGATGTTCTGGGAGATGCCGTCGGTCAGATGATAGACCGGCTGGATGAGATCGGGGCTGTCTGCGGGGATGATGAGCGGCGAGCTGATCTCGCGGCGCATAAAGCTGCCGCCGAGCTTGCCGTAGAGGATGTATTCTCTGCCCTCGCAAAGACTCTTGAATTGGTATTCTGCGTTGTAGATTATAAGCGTAAGGTCGGCGGAGCCGTCGGTGAGAACAGCCTTGAAGACGGTCAAACCTTTGCGCACAAAGGCCGGGGGAAGCTTTTTGACGAGCTTGGCTTTTACGGCGCAGGGTTCATTGTCGGGGGCATTTATTATCTCGACCTGTTGGGAGTAATCGACGTAATCGCGGGGGAAGTGGCAGAGGAGGTCATAGGCGGTAAAGATACCGAGCTTGGCGTAGATCTCGGCGCGTTTGGGGCCGACGCCTTTGACATAAGTTATGGGTTTGGACAGAGCCTCGAGCACGGAGGGCACCTCCTTTGGGATGAGATAGATCTTAAGGGCATCTCTAAAAACCCGTTTTTCCTCAAAAGGGGTTTTCAGAGGTGCCCTTATTATATTTTAGCACATTTCGGAGAGGAATGCAAGACCCGTCGGCTCCGCAGGCACTGACAGTTCAAAACAAAAAAGGCGCTGCGCCCCAAAAACCAAAGGGCACAGCACCTATAAGATCATCCGCAGTAATAAGGACAGATGATCGCAGCGCCGTCAGGGAATTCCGTCCGGCTCCAACTAACGCAGGGCAGCCCCCCGCCTACTCTAAATCAAACTCATACACCAGCATATATACTTCACCGTCAGAACCCTCGACCCGCTTGTAACACCGGTATCTTCCGGCTCCCGCCCCAGCAAGCCTCAGAACAGGCGCCTCCGCAGTTATCACCTGCGTCCTGTGCGGCTCTATGGGCTGGCTTGCCATATCATAAGCGATATCCACACCCTCCGGAGGGGCGACAGACACCCACTTGCCGTCCTCAAGACGCTCAAAGCTGAAATATGCCGATTCGACCTCTATCACGTTGCCGGTGTGATTCGTCACCGCGAACCGTATCTCCGTGCTGTCGGCCGGGTATGACTTGGAAGCCTCGGGAGTTATATCCTCCTTGATGCTGAATTCGTAAACAAGATCGTACAGATCATCGTATTCCTCGGAGCAGAGATCTTCATAGCAGCGGTATTTGCCCGCCGGGATGAGTCCGCCGCACATCAGATCGGAAAGTTCAACATATACCTCGTGAGGCATATTGTCAGACTCCACCGTTACCGCTGCGCCGGCGTAAGCCACATCTGCCTGCGGGTAAACAGGCTTCCATTCGCCGTACTCAAAACGCTCGAACCTGAATTGTTCCGACCAGACCCTCAGAGTGACTCCCGTGTTGTTGATGATGCTGAATTTCAGCGACGTGCTGTCGTTTGCAAGCTCTCTCGTGCTCTGCGCCGGGTCGATGACCGAAAGCGCAGTGTCGTTGACTTTGCCGTGGTATTTCCCGTCAATGATAAGCTGTATCTTTTCAAGCATTATCTGCTCGACAGCAGAGGCGGCGTCGTCCGACTGCGAAAGGTGCAGGAGCTTGGTGCTGCTTCCGTCGGGCTGCTGTACCATTACCTCCATGCCGCTGACTTCGTCGGGTACATCCGTCCTTATCCTCAGATAGAAATACCGTCCGTCCTCGGCGGTGTACAGAAGCTCCGCTGTGTGCCCGACACTGTAATCGCTGCGCTGCAGCCACCCGGCAGACTCATCACTGTTCAGCTCGGCCTCGGAGTGTAAGGACGCATTGTCGTCATAGTATTTCACCCACTCCGCGACCTTTTCGAGCTCCTCGTCGGTCAGTATGACACCGAACCATGTGCTGACCGCTCCGTTGATCCAGACCGTCACCGTGTTGTTGGGGTTTTCAATGTTGGTGTTGTAGGTGTATGCAAGAACGGCGCCCGGAGGGGCGATATCACCTTTGCGCACCTCAGAGGACGGCTTGCTGCTGTCCTCCTGCACAGAGGAGAGGTCTGCGGGCTGAGGGCGGGAAGAGTCCTCCCCCTGAGAAGCCTTGCTCACCGGATCCTCCGCCGGAGCGGCCTCGGTACCCTGGCTGCGCAGGGCTATGAATATCCCCGCCGCCGCCGCGATAACAACAGCCGCCGCTATCGGCGCAGCATAGCCCGACCTTACACGCCCGCCGGTGTGTCTGCGGGAGAGCAGCTCGGAGGCTGAGAGACTGTCCGCGCAGTCCCTGTCGTATATCTTATCCATAAGCTCTTTGTCGTTCATAGTTATTTCTCCTTTCCTAACCTTCTTTTGATCTCGGAAAGCGTTTTGTAGAGGTGCATCCTGACAGCCGACTCACCTATGCCAAGCAGCCCGGCGACCTCCGGGATAGTGAGATCCCGTCTGTAACGCAGGAAAAAGACCTTCTGCGTGAGCAGGGGTTTTTCTGCGAGCAGAGACCTTATCTCCTCGACGGCGGCGCGGTCAACGATATGATCCTCGACGGAGAAGGAGTCGGGGATATCGCCGTGATCCTCGTCGGAGCCTGCGAAGCTGCCCGCGAAACGTTCTCTCAGCCTGCGCACAGCCGAGTAATATTTTGCGAGCTGTCTGTTGGCGATGAGCATGACGAAGGCTTCCTCGTCGGGGACGGGATCTGAACGTTTGGAGAGAGCCTTCCAGACCTCGACGTAGGTGTTCTGGAAGATATCGTCGATATCCGCGAGGGCGAAGCATTTAGCGGTTATATGGTCATAGACCTTTTTCTTTGTATGCTGATACAGTGCTTCAAAATACGATTTGCTCCCGGTCATGCTCGGTCACCTCTTTTCATTTTGCTTTCAATAAGTAATTGGGTGGGAGGGGGAGAAAAGTTATTAAGAAAGTGTAAATAGTTGGGGAGCGGCGGGCTGACCAAAGCCGAGGATCCAAACGCGAAGGTCCTCGGCGCGGACGGCGGTCCTAACGCGGACGGCGCAGTTCCGCCTTTGATTTATTGAGTGCAGGAAAGCACTTCGGTTTGACGGCGGGCTGAACAAAGTGCAAGACCCAAACGCGAAGCGAAATAAAGCGCGCGGTCGAGCCTCGCGCCGGAGGCTCGCAGGGTCAAGGGGCGGCGCCCCTTGTCGCCGTCCGCAGACGGTGAAACTCCCCTACCGTAGGGCGCTCCGAGAGGGGTGAATTTAAAAACAGTCCGGTGGACTGTTTTTAAAGAGGGGAGGCCCTGAAAGAGAGGGCCTCCCCTTGTTCGTCGCCCGCACAAGGCCGCCTGCGAGCGAGCAGCGAGCACGGATTATATACTTTCCAAACTGAAACAAGCTTTGTCTCACGCTCTCAACTTCATAGTGACCTAAAGTTTGGAGCCCGCCCTGTCTCGGGGGCTTTCCGGTCGCCCCCGAACCCCTTCGGCTACGGAGCCTTCAAGGGGGAAGCATCCCTGTTGACCCTGTCTCGCTTCGCGTTTGGGTCACACAGTCTTCTGCCGTCACCCGTTCCTTCTCTGATTATACACAAAATTTGCCGCCGCCATGCTTATGATGATGAAGTACCCGATAAAACTGAATACATCCGGTACATCCCCGAAAATGAAAAATCCCAAAGACGTCGAAAATAACAGCTGTGAGTAGTCGTAGATCGAGATCTCCCGCGCCGGCGCACAGCTGTATGCCGCCGTGATCGAGAACTGTCCCCCTGCCGCCGCAGCTCCCGCACCTATAAGGAAAAGCAGCTGCTTCCCGCTCATTGGTACATATCCCGCTATCATAAACGGCAGACAGAATATACACGAGAACGCCGAGAAAAACGCTACGATAAAGGCACCCTTTTCCCCGTGCTGCCCCAGATACCTGACACAGGCGTATGCAAGCCCCGCTCCCATGCCGCCGAAAAATCCCGCCGCCGCAGGCAGCAGGTCAACATTCGAGAAGCTCGGCTTGATGATGAGCAGACTTCCCCCGAATGCCATCAGCACCGCGCAGATCTGAAACACCGTCAGCTTTTCTTTGAGGAAGATGTAGGAGAACACTATCGCGAAAAACGGCGACATCTTGTTGAGCATCGAGGCGTCCGAAAGCACAAGGTGATCTATCGCGTAGAAATTGCCCACCATCCCGAGCGTGCCCGCAAGAGCTCTTACGGTCAGCGGCAGGATGTTCTTCTTACACGCCGGGCGAAAGGGTATCCTGTTCTTTATCAGCAGACCCACCGCAAAGAACAGCGCCACAAAGTTGCGGAAAAAGGTCTTCAGAAAGGTCGGAAGATCCCCCGAGAGCCGCACGAAGGCAGCCATCAGTGCAAAGCAGAACGCCGAGATGATTATGTAGATGACGCCCTTGTATTTGCGGGGTACCGTCATTTTGCGCCACCCTTTCCCGTCATATAGGCGTGCTCCGCCGCAAGCTCCTTGAGCAGCGCCGAGAGCGTCCACGAGCGGTTCGAGGGCGTGCAGACAGCCTTTAGCGCCACTGCCGCACCTGCCTTTCTGAGCTTATCGACGACGTCGGACAAGCTCTGCCTGTCGAAGCCCGAAAAGATCAGGCACTCCTCCTTCGCGGGCTCGTGTACCTCACCCGTCGGCAGGGCGCCGCCGTGTCCGCACAGATACCCGACAGTGCAGCCTGCTTCGTGCTCGCCCACAGGCCGGAGTATGATATTCTCTTTATCGCATACCGCAGCGAGGGCGGAGAGCTTGTCCTCCCCGAGGCCGTAGGCCGCGATGAGCTTCGGTGTATTGATCGTTCTTGCTTTCATTTTTATCAAGTCCTTTTGTTCCCGGGATCAGGCATCAGCCCTGTCCCATATATGATCTGAGATCGGTCTCGGCAGTCAGGCTCTGCTCCGTCCGATCGAGGAAAGCGCCGAGCTTTTCGGGGTCGCTGCCCAGCTGTTTCAGCACCTCGAGCTTGTTGCTCCACAACGGCTTCACACAGCGGTAAAGCATCAGAGCCGCCGCTTTCTCGGCCTCGGAGAAGCAGTAGTGAGCGCAGGATATCTCCAATGCCCTGCGGATAAGCCCTATCTCTTCGTCAAAATCGGGATGGAGGTTCTCACGCATAAGATAGTTGAGGAAAACATCTCTCCCGCAGAGATTGAAGTCAAAGATCCCCGCAAAAATGCCGTTTCCGTCAACGAGAATATTGGTGGGGTTGAGATCCGCCTGAAATACGGAAGCCGGAAGCTCACCGTAAATTTTTTCAAGAGCTGCCCGGTTGGCTGTCCACAGCTCCCAGATCCTCTGCACCTGCCCTTGGAAACGGTCGGGAAGTGTGCCGGCGTACTTTTTCCATTCAAGGGCGTTCTCAAGCACTTCATCGACCTCGTCGCTCGGGCAGAAGGTCTCGAACAGACAGTACCCGGAGGGATAGCTCGTATAGCCGAAGTGCCGCGCCGCGACCTTTGCCGTCATGCTCCAGATATCGTCCATATACTTTCTGTAATCAGAGTTGCCGCCGGAGCTTCTGTCCTCGAGAGGCTCAAAGACCGCGAACTCCTCGGCATAGGCGAGATACCCGTGCCCCTCAAAGCTCACCTTCGGGAAGCCTCCCGACTTGTCGGCGTATATCTTCGGGCAGTAATATCCGAGAGCAAGATACTCCTCGGCTGTACGCTGCCACATCTTTATCTTTTCCGGAAACGTGAAGTCGTTGTCGGCAAGCTTTATCACGTATCTGCCGCCCTCTGCGGTATCGGCGATCAGAGTGAGCCTCCGGTCGGTCTCACCTGTGCCCGTGCTTATCTGACGGTAAGAGACGGGCGCGCCGTCAAAGAACAGGCTGAAAATGCCCGAGATCTCACTGCCGGGTCTCATATCAGCAGCCATAACATCACCTTGAAAAACTTTGGAATACCGTGCAGCAGAACTGCACAGCTACTATTATACAGTATTTCCCGCCGAGATTCAAGACAGATACGTTAACAGAGAGAGCACAGAGGGTATGCCTCCTGTAAAATTTACACAAAATTCATAATAATCCGTCCCGCCACCCGCGATATTGCTTGACAAGCGGCACTTGATATGGTATAATAAATTCACCTCTTTATGAGGTCTATTTTTTTGCGCGTTTTTTCGGAGCTGTGCAGCCGGGATACCGCGCAGGCATAAGTAAACCTCATGGCCGCCGTGAGCAGAAAATACGGCAGCCGCGCGGACGTGTGAGCGCCGGCGCGTGAGGGAGGCAGACTGTGCCCTGTTAATGTTCTTGCAGGGCGTAAATTTCGTCAGGAGGTGCCGAAAAATGAGAGTTAAGATCACTTTAGCGTGCACAGAGTGCAAGCAGAGGAACTACAACACCAAGAAGAACAAGAAGAATGACCCTGACAGACTTGAAATGAATAAATATTGCAAGTTCTGCAAGAAGCACACTCTTCACAAAGAGACCAAGTAAGTCTCGGGAGGTTTGACAATGGCTAAGAACGAGGCTGATTCCAAGGCTCAGAAGGCTATCGCCAAAGCTGAGAAGGCCGAAAAGGCCGAAAAAGCCGCTAAGGCTGCCAAAGCCGCCAAGACTGAAAAGGCTAAGAAGGGCGGGCTCAAGAAGTATCTCAAGGATCTGAGATCCGAGATCAAGAAGGTCGTATGGCCGAGCAGGAAGCAGGTAACCAACAATACGGGCATCGTTATGACCGTAATGGCAGTTATGGGACTCTTCCTTTTCGCTATCGACACAGGCCTTGCCGCAGTCATCAAGGCACTGCTCAGCATAGGCAGCTGAGGCAAAACGGTTTTTGGACGATTTTTTGACGGAGGTTTGATCAATGGCTGAAGAAGCAAAGTGGTACGTCGTACACACATATTCAGGCTACGAGAATAATGTTAAACAGAACATCGAAAAGGTCGTAAAGAACCGTAGGCTCGAGGATCTTATCTGTGAGGTAAAGATCCCGATGGAGCTTTATACCGAGGAGAAGGACAGTAAGGTCGAGGAGAAGGAAAGAAAGCTTTTCCCGAGCTATGTTCTTGTCAAGATGATAGTCACGAACGAATCGTGGTATATCGTCAGGAACACAAGAGGCGTTACCGGCTTCGTGGGTCCCGCATCCAAGCCTGTTCCTCTGACCGAGAAGGAGGTCGCCGCACTCGGCATCGAGTCGGGTGAGACCAAGACCGCTCAGTCGAAGATCAGCTTTGCTCCGGGCGACAGAGTCGATATCGTATCCGGTATGTTCGAGGGCTATTCCGGCGAGGTAACGAGCATTGACGAGGAAAACGCACAGGTTGAAGTCGTCGTATCCTATCTCGGCAGGCAGACGCCCGTCAAGATGCCCGCATCAGACGTCAAGGCTGCCGAATAAGCAGGCAGGCGCAGCGGTGCATTATCATTCGTTTTTTACAGAAGCATTCGTGATATAAAGGGTCGGGCGCTGGAATCAATGCGCACGGTCTTAATGTCATCGCTTCAAAAGAGTGGGAGAGCCGGGTACGGCTCGCCTTACCACAAATTATGGAGGTGCGAAAGATGGCACAGAAAGTAGTAGGCTACATCAAGCTTCAGATCCCCGCAGGAAAGGCAACTCCTGCACCCCCGGTCGGCCCGGCTCTGGGTCAGCACGGCGTTAACATCATGGCATTCACCAAGGATTTCAACGAGAGAACAAAGAACGATATCGGTCTTATCATCCCCGTTGTGATCACCGTATATGCCGACAGATCGTTCACATTCATCACCAAGACCCCTCCTGCAGCCGTTCTTATCAAGAAGGCCTGCAAGATCGAGAAGGGCTCGGGTACACCGAACAAGACCAAGGTCGCTACGATCACAAAGGAGCAGGTACAGAAGATCGCAGAGCAGAAGATGCCCGACCTCAACGCTGCATCCCTCGAGACTGCAATGAGCATGATCGCAGGTACTTGCCGTTCGATGGGCGTAACTGTAGTAGACTGACTGTACGAATGAGCTTAGGCTCGTAAATGGTGGGAGGAATTTTCCGCTAACCGCATAATGAATGCGGTATTACCACTTTTAAGGAGGATAAACTAATGAAACATGGCAAGAAGTATGTCGATGCTGCAAAGGCTATCGACAGATCCAAGCTTTATGATGCTCCTGAGGCTCTTGATCTGGCAGCTAAGGGTGCTAAGGCTAAATTTGATGAGACCATTGAGGCTCATATCCGTCTGGGCGTTGACTCACGTCACGCCGATCAGCAGGTAAGAGGCGCTGTTGTTCTTCCCAATGGAACAGGTAAGAGCGTAAGAGTTCTCGTATTCTGCAAGGAAGACAAGGCTGAAGCTGCAAAGGCAGCCGGCGCTGAGTATGTAGGCGGTATGGATCTCGTTGACAAGATCATGAAGGAAAACTGGATGGAGTTCGACGTTGTCGTTGCTTCTCCCGATATGATGGGCGTTGTAGGCCGTCTCGGTAAGGTGCTCGGCCCCCGCGGACTCATGCCGAACCCCAAGGCCGGTACCGTTACTCCCGACGTTGCAAAGGCTGTTACCGATGCTAAGGCCGGTAAGATCGAGTACCGTCTCGACAAGACCAACATCATCCACTGCCCGATCGGAAAGGCTTCCTTCGGCGCTGCAAAGCTCGAGGAGAACTTCAATACTCTGATGGACGCTATCGTAAAGGCTAAGCCGGCTGCTGCAAAGGGTCAGTACCTCAAGAGCGTAGTCGTTGCCTCTACCATGGGCGTGGGCATCAAGGTAAACACCGCAAAGTACGGTGTCTGATCAATAACAGGATATTCAAAAAGCCGATGCAGAGATGCACCGGCTTTTTTGCGTCTGTTCAGATGTAGTACATGATGTTCTTCCTGCCGTCGGCATTCCTGCATTCGCGCATCAGGTCGGCAAGGGACAGCTGCTCGGTAAAGCTGCGCATATAGGCGTTGAGCTTGTCCCACAGACAGGTGTTCACCGACTCGCGGATCTCGTTCGCCGGCTCGTTCTCCGTCTCGCAGCTGTCGGCAAGGATGCTGTTGTCAAGGGCGTTGAGTATCTCCGAAAGATAGATCTTTTCGGCAGGGCGCGAGAGCTGATAGCCTCCCCGGGAGCCCTTCTGCCCCTTGACAAAGCCGCCCTGACGCAGTGCCAGCATTATCTGTTCAAGATACTTCTGCGAGATGCTCTGACGCTCCGCTATGTCCGCGGAGGAGACAGCCTCGCCTTTCTCTGAATATATAGCGATATCCGTAAGGGCCAGAAGCCCGTATTCCACTCTTGTTGAGATCTTCATTTTCTTCCCCCTATCCGTTTTCTTCAAGCAGGCTCTCAAGTGTCCGCCAGCCGAGCTTTGCACACTTCACCCTTGCCGGCATCTTTGATACGTTCTGTAAAGCGCCGGCTTCCTCAAGCTCCTCCAGCTCCGACTCCGTGATCTCGCTGCGGATCATCTTGTCGAAAAGATGCGCAAGATGCCTGGCTTCGTCGGTGGTCTTGCCGATGATGAGCTCGAGCATTATATCCGCGCTCGCCTGCGATACCGCGCAGCCAACACCCGTGAATGCGCCGTTTTCGATTATGCCGTCGTGTATCTCGAGGGAGAGGCTGATATCGTCTCCGCAGGAGGGGTTGACGCCGTCTGTCCGGCAGGTGGCGCAGGGCAGATCGTGACGGTGTACCGGGTGCAGATTGTGGTCGAGCAGCACCTCACCGTAGAAATTATCTTCAAGTCCCATAGCCCATCCTCCTTCTGAGATCGCCGAGCGCCGTGATAAAGCGCTCTATGTCCTGCTCGTCGTTGTAGAACGCGAGGCTCGCTCTTGCTGTTGACTGTACTCCGAGATGTCTGTGCAGCGGCTGCGCACAGTGGTGTCCCGCGCGGATCGCAACATCCTGACTGTCCATCAGCGCAGCGATGTCGTGAGGGTGTACCCCCTCAACAGTAAACGCCAGTATCCCGTGATGCTCGGCGGGATCGTCCGCGCCGATGATATGAACATAGGGTATCTGCTTCATCTGCTCGAACGCCAGAGCTGTAAGCTCGTTCTCGCGCTTTTCTATCGCCTCGAAGCCCAGCTCGCCGATGTAGTCTATCGCGGCGTGGAGCCCCACGGCTCCGCCTGCGTTCACCGTGCCTGCCTCGAACTTGTGAGGCAGCTCGGCGTAGGTCGCGCCGCAGAGAGTGACGTATTCTATCATCTCGCCGCCGGAAAGAAAAGGCGGCATCTTTTCGAGCAGCTCCTCGCGCCCGTAGAGCACGCCGATGCCCATGGGAGCAAGCATCTTGTGACCCGAGAAGGCGAGGAAATCCACGCCGAGATCTTTGACGTCCACCGGGATGTGCGGTACGCTCTGCGCCCCGTCGCAGACGATCAGCGTGCCGTTGGCATGGCAGATCTCCGCGAACTCCTTTATCGGGTTGAGCCTGCCGAAGATGTTAGAGATCTGAGCTATCGCAAAAAGCTTTGTCTTTTCGCTCAGCGCCGCACGCAGAGCCTCGGCGGTATAGAGCCCGGTCTGATCGCATTCAAGATATTTGAGCACCGCGCCCTTTTCCTTTGCAAGTATCTGCCAGGGCAGCAGATCGGAGTGATGCTCCGAGATCGCAACGAGCAGTTCATCCCCCTCGGAGATGTTTGCCCGCCCCCACGAATAGGCCACAAGGTTGAGGCTCTCGGTGGCGTTGCGGGTAAAGATGATCTCCCGGGTGCTGTCGGCGCCGATGAATTTACACACCGCTTCTCTTGCGCTGTCGTAGGCTTCGGTGGCGCTGACGCTCAGCCCGTAGAGGCCGCGCATGGGATTCGCGTTTTCCTCGCGGTAGTATCTGTCCACCCGCTCTATAACGCTCCGGGGCTTCTGCTGAGTGGCGGAGTTGTCCAAATAGACCAAATTTTTGTACACTTCAAAGACCGGGAAGTTCGCCTTTGAGAGCAGAGCTTCATTCATCCTCTTCACCTCGCCCGAGCCGCTTGTTTATCCGGATGACGGTGTCCTCGTCGCCGATCTTCGAGAGTATCTGCCGGAGCTTTCCAAGGGCTGCCAGCTCGCAGATCTTTTCCTCCGGGATGCCCCTTGTCTGCATATAGAAGACCTCGCGCTCGTCGATGCGCCCTATCGAGGCGCCGTGGCTGCCCTCGACGTCGTCCTCGGCGCAGAGTATCAGCGGAACGGTCTTGTTGACGGCGCTGCCGCTCATCAGCAGCACGTCCTCCTTCTCGCTGCCCTTGGCGCCGGAGGCTCCGTTCTTGAAATCTATCGTTCCCTTGAAGGTCTTGACCGCATCGCCGTCCAGCACTCCCTTTGCGTTTATCTGCGAGAGAGTCTTTCTGCCGGTGTGGTTGGCGATCAGGTTCAAGTCGAGCTTATCCTGCCCGCCGAGCATATATCCGATATCAGCCGTAAAGCTCGAACGTCTGCCGTTAAGCCCGATGACCGCCTCGCTGACCGTGTCGCCGCCGAGATAGAGCTGCACGAGCTCAAAAGCTGCACTGTCCCCGAGCTCCGCCGTTACCTTGGATACCGCCTGCCCGGGTACGTCGAACACCTCAACGAGCTTGACCGCCGCCCCCTCCGGGACGGTTATCTTTACGTCGGTGATCCCCTCGCTGTCGATCCACAGCAGGGAAGTCCTCTTCTCGCCGGGCTTGGCAGCTATCGCAAGCTCCTTGGCGGCAAGGCCGTCTGTATCGCGCTCCGCTCCGTTTACTCCGAGCCAGCGGAAGGTCGGCACGGGCAGGATATTAAGTTTTGTTCCACTCATTTCTTTCACCCTATGCTTCCCTGCATCTCAAGCCCGATGAGGTTGTTCATCTCGACGGCGTACTCGAGGGGGAGCTCCTTTGATACATTGTCTGCAAAGCCGCGCACGATCATCGCCCGCGCCTGTTCCTCGCTGAGACCCCTCGACATCAGATAGAACACCGTCTCGTCGCTGATGCGTCCTATCTTGGCCTCGTGGCCGATATCGCATTTCTCGGTGCGGATATCCATAACGGGCACAGTGTCCGAGCGGGAGATGCTGTCGAGCATCAGAGACTCGCAGTTGACCGAGCTCTTGCTGCCCGCGGCGTTCTCGTTGACCACCACCGCACTTCTGAATGTGCTGACGCCGCCTGACTTGCTTATCGACTTGGTGCTCATATAGGAGGAGGTGTCCGGGGCGTTGTGGACGATCTTCGCGCCGGTGTCGAGGTTCTGACCCTCGCCGGCAAAGGTGATGCCGGTGAACTCCGCACGCGCCCCGCGCCCGTTGAGTATGCTCATGGGGTAGAGGTAGGAGACGTGGGAGCCGAAGCTTCCGGATACCCACTCTATCTGTCCATTTTCTTGGACTAATGCTCTCTTGGTATTGAGATTGTACATATTCTTCGACCAGTTCTCGATCGTCGAATATCTCAGCTTTGCGCCCTTCCCGACGTAGAGCTCCACGCAGCCGGCGTGCAGGGCGGCCTCAAAGTATTTCGGTGCCGAGCAGCCCTCGATGAAGTGCAGATAGGAGCCCTCCTCGAGGATTATCAGCGTGTGCTCAAACTGTCCCGCACCCTTGGCGTTGAGCCGGAAATAGGATTGCAGCGGGATGTCCAAGTGTACATTTTTCGGGACATATACGAAAGACCCGCCCGACCATACCGCGCCGTGCAGCGCCGCGAACTTGTGATCTGTCGGGGGTACGAGCTTCATAAAATGGGACTTGATGAGCCCGGCGTACTTCGGGTCGTGCATCGCGCTCTCAAGGTCGGTGTAGACGACCCCCGACTCCGCGACCTCCTTGCGGACGTTGTGGTAAACGAGCTCGCTGTCGTACTGCGCACCCACACCTGCAAGGCTTTCGCGCTCCGCCTGCGGGATGCCGAGCTTCTCGAAGGTCTCCTTGATATCCTCCGGGACGTCGTTCCAGTCGGTGTTCATGCGGTTCTTCTGCCGGATGTAGGTGACGATCCTGTCAACATCGAGACCCTCTGTGTCCGGCCCCCAGTTCACCATGGGGGTGCGGTTGTAGATCTCAAGGGACTTGAGCCGGAATTCCCGCATCCAATCGGGATCGTTCTTCTCTTCGGAGATCTCGAAGATGATGTCGGGAGTGATGCCGCTGTCCAAAAAATCTCCCTCGTTTTCGGCGTAGCGGAAATCGTAGCGCGAGCGGTCAACGTCGGCGACCTGTGTCTTTTCCTTCATGCGCTCACTCCCTGTCCGTGTATTTCTCAAAGCCGTTCTCGATGACCTCGTCGATCAGCGAGGCATCGCCCTCCGCGGCTATCCTGCCGTCGGAGATGATATGCGTCCTGTCCACTTTTATGGACTCCAAAAGTCTTGTGTTGTGCGTGATGATAAGCAGCGAGCCGCCGTTTTTCAGATACTCGGCTATCCCCTTTGACACCGTCTTCACCGCATCCACGTCAAGACCCGAATCTGTCTCGTCGAGGATCGCAAGGCGTGGCCGGAGGATCAGCAGCTGGAGTATCTCGGCCTTCTTCTTCTCACCGCCCGAAAAGCCAACGTTCAGATCGCGCTCGGCGTAGGACTTGTCCATATCGAGCAGCTCCATGGCAGCGGCGAGCTTCTTCTTGAAGTCCCAGAGCTTCATGCGCTTGCCTGTGATCTGCTCGAGAGCGTTTCTCAGGAATTCCGATACGGTTATCCCGGGGATCTCTATCGGGCTCTGAAAGGAGAGAAAAAGTCCGAGCCGCGCCCGCTTGTCCGCCGGCAGGGAAGTGATATCCTCGCCCGCGAAGAAAATGCTTCCTCCCGTGACCCTGTATTCCGGGCTGCCCATTATGACCGCGCCGAGCGTTGACTTGCCCGCGCCGTTGTGACCCATTACCACATGGGTCTCGCCCTCCGGCACGGTAAGGCTGACGCCGTGCAGCAGCTCCTTATCCTCCGCAGCGGCGGAGAGGTTTTCTATCCTGAGTAACTGTGACATAAGCTCTGTCCTTTCATATCTTCCGGCGCCGGTTTATAAAATGTATTATATATAGGCAACACCTCACAACCCGCGGCTTGCGCCTCTGCACGTCATCTGCTTGCATATTTTCCGTCATAGCACACAAATTTTCCTTGCCGGGCGTCAGCCCGCCTGCGTCAAATTTATGCACTCTGACGAAAAATCTCAGCTCAACTTTATTGAG
>JAFXVY010000033.1 GCA_017534595.1 Ruminococcus sp. | reverse complement strand
GTACATCATCCGCTTGCATATTTTCCGTCATATTACCCAAATTCTCCTTGCCTTGCGTCAGCAAGGCGGCGTCGAATTTAGGCAATCTGACGAAAAATCTGACTGCGCGTCTGACGCACAATGGTTGTGCGGTGTTGCCTTAACTATTATTCTGTTTGTGATCGAATGCATATCCGGTGTAACAGAATCAAAAGAGGAATATCCATTGTTCAGCATAAATTCTTGGATCTTTGCTCCGAGTTGTTCCCGACTCTCATTAAGGTCGTCCAGACAGCTCGAAAGCTTTTCCACTAATTCCGGGTCTGATGCGATTTCTCTGTATTTCAATTCTTTGACCACAATTTGGGTGTTGCCGTATTTGAAGGAACAGATACCTGCCGCAAGAACGATCAAGGTTGAGGCTGCGCCGACATATTCCAGCGTGCGGGCGCTTACGCCTAAGATCTTAGTGGCATAGCTGGAGCCTGTTGCCGACTGTATGGCACGGGCCTGGCTCGTAAGAGCGATGCCGCCGGGTTGGAAGGCTGTCCTGTCTATACCCGCATACACCGACTCGGGCAGAGCGGTTTTAAGGATGGCATTTGCTTTCTCCTGAGTTTCTGTCCAGCCTTCGCCTTCAAGATTGCACATTATTACAAGCTCTCCGAGATCGACATAAGAAAGCAGGCTGCGCTGCCCTGCGGACATTACATCGAGAATGGGGTAGAGGGTCGATCTGTCGTCCTCGTTGTCAAAGTCGTATTTATCGCCGTTGACAAGGTCGAGAAGCGTACCGCTGCCGTACTTTATACCCGAAAGGATAACGTACACCGTTGCCGCCATGCTCCAGTCATTGAAGTTAAGGTCGGGATGCTCCTCGAAATACTTTGTTATCTCCTCGGGCTCGCTCTCCGCCTTTACGGCGGCGTTGGTGTATATTTCCAGCGACTCCTTCAATTCGGCCAGCTTCTGTGCAAACACCCTGGCTTCGTCATCGTATTCGCTCTGTATGAGAGCCGAGAGCTTTGACTCCGAAAGCTCTGGATATTCCGCTTCATACCTGTCATACAGTCTGTCGGAACCCGACTCTTTCAGCCGTGCGATCCAGCCGTTGCCGGAGGTATCCGCCGCCAGACAAAGGTCGGACATAAGGGCGTTCACCGAGTCGAGATTTCCCTGCATTATCACTGTTGTCAGGTCAACGTGCTTGTCGGGCTCCTTGTTGTAATCCGCCTCGGACATTTCTTCCCTTACCGGCTCCAGCAGCAGGTCGCCCAGACCGCCGAACCCGCAGTCGTCGTCGAGAGCCTGATTCATCCTGTCATGGGATATCTGCGCCTTAACAGCGCCCTTTTTGTAGTTCTCACGGTACTCGGACAGGGCGACTTTCATATTGTTTATAAAGCCGGTTATCTCGGCTTTCTTGCTTATCAGCAGCTTTTCGTAGTCGTCAAAGCTGTAATCGCCGTTCATATTCATAGCCCGCATATCAGTGATAGCTTCATCCTTATCGGTGGTAGTATTATACCCGAGATAAACGCTCCGCTTCGTTGACATCAGGCCGTCGGCTTCCTCGTTCAGGTCCTGGTCGAGGACGGTATAGCCGTTGTCGGTAAGCCACTGTTTTGCCTTATCGGGCGTCTCGCCGTAGCTAAGATATACCTCGCTTATGTAAAGCGGGACTTCCTCCGCAGCACTCGCAAGCGTCGGCGCATAAGCCGATACAAACACAGCTGCACCAGTAGCCGCAGCAAGTATTTTATTGCCGAGTTTTTTTATGATACTTGTTTTCATAGCTCTTACCTCCTTATCATACTTAACGAAACATTTCCTATGATACTATTTTACCATATATTACATTGTTTGTCATTAACCGCTCCGGTTAAAATATTAACTTTTCGCGAACGAGAAAAGCGCCCCCGCAGGAGCGCCTTTAGTTCGTTATGATATTATGCTGCTTTTTCCTTGCGCTTTCTTCCGGCGATAAGGAAGCATATCAGCGCTCCTATCGCCGCCGAGCCCACGCAGGAGGCGACCATTGTACCTGTTCCTACACTGATGTGCGAGCCGTTGGCGACACGTCTTAACACCAGACCTGCCGTAAAACCGACGATAGGCTTGAAGTCTATACCTATGCCGAAGTTCGTCAACATCTTTATGCTCTTCAAAGTATTTCTTCGCAGTCTCCTCAGAAGCGTCAAGAGGCAGCTTCACCTTATCCACTCTAAAGCGATCTCAGCGCCCTCGGAAGAAATGGAATAGTGCATCCACTTGCCCTCTTTCCTGCCCGCCGCAAGACAGCTGTCGCAGAGGACTTTCATATGGTGGGAAAGCGTGGGCCGGCTCAGGTGCAGTTCTTCAAGAAGATGACAGGCACACAGCTCACCGTTGTTATTCGTATGATCCCGCTCTCTTCTTCCCCGCTGTGCAGAGCGCGGAGCTTATCGCCCATGACCGTTTTCATCAGGTCAAAGGCAAGACGTTATGAGCTTCAATCCTGCTTACCGCAGCCGTGGTCGCCGCAGGAGTGACCCTCACCGTGGTCGTGGTGATGATCGCAGGTGGGGTTGGAATTCTGAACAAGTGTCTGTGCGAGGAAGGCTTTTACTGCCTCATCGGCGCTGCCGGAGTTGCCGCCGTAGAGGGTGATACCCGCCTCGCGCATAGCCATCTGAGCGCCTCCGCCGATTCCTCCGCAGATAAGCACATCGGCGCCAGCGTTTTTCAAAAAGCCCGCAAGTGCGCCGTGGCCTGCGCCCATTGTTCCGACGACCTGCTCGCTGATTATCTTGCCGTCGGCGACGTCATAGAGCTTGAACTGCTCCGTTCTGCCGAAGTGCTGGAAGATCTGTCCGTTTTCATAAGTTACTGCTATTCTCATAATCGTGCTTCCTTTCCGTGCGATCTCCTCGGAGACCGTGTTATCGAGAGTGTAATTTCCGCCCGAAATGACGATGCGCCTGCCCTCAACCAGAGCCTGTGCCAGCTTTTTCCGGGCGCTGTCGTATATTGCCGTAACGGTGGTCCGGGCAACGTTCATCTCGCCCGCGCACTGCTCCTGGGTCTTGCCGGAGTAGTCGATAAGGCGTATGGTCTCGAACTCGTCCAGCGACATTGTCACCGTATCGTTTGCCATGTCCTGATCCGGGGCAAAGCTCCAGTAATCGGGGTAACAGCAGATACGGCGGGATTTCTGAGGTCTTGGCATAGTCACATCTCCTTTCTGACTTATGTCGATTATAACATAGTTTTCGACCTATGTCAAGTATTAACACAAAATACATTGACTGTATCCTCAGCCTGTGATATAATGACCTTGGCGGAGGTGACGGCATGAAAAAGAGCATAGAACTGTTCCTGACCTTTATGAAGATCGGGGCATTCACTTTCGGCGGCGGGTATGCCATGATACCGCTGATACAGAAAGAGGTCTGCGAGAACAAGAAATGGCTGAGCGAGAAGGATATCTCCGATATCGTTGTGATCTCCGAATCGACCCCCGGCCCCATAGCCATAAACACCGCCACATTCATCGGATACCGCAGAGCCGGTTTTTGGGGAGCCTGTATGGCTACTCTCGGAGTTGTGCTGCCGTCGTTTCTGATAATATCCCTGATCTCTCTGATGCTCACGGAGTTTCAGAACTATAAGCCTGTCCGCTATGCATTTATGGGCATCCGCGGGGCGGTGCTGGCGCTGATACTGAAAGCCCTTTGGATGATGTTCAAGTCCTCAAAGAAAAATGTGATCTCCTATTGCATTATGGGCGTTTCGCTTATCCTGACCGCTTTCCTGAGGATTGACGCTGTCTTTGTCATTATCGGCTGCGGCCTTTTCGGGCTGCTGTGGTCGCTGACGGCGGGAAAGGATCGAAAGAATGATACTGCTTGAGCTCTTCCTTATCTTTATGAAGATCGGTGCCTTCACCTTCGGCGGCGGATATGCCATGATCGCCATGATCCAAGCCGAGGCGGAGCGAAACGGCTGGCTGACACAGGAACAGCTTGTGGATTTTGTGGCTCTCAGCGAAAGCACTCCCGGTCCTCTTGCCTTGAATATGGCGACCTTCGTCGGGCTGAAAACAGGAGGCATACTCGGTGCGATCATCGCCACGGCGGGCATCGTTCTGCCCTCATTCATTATAATACTTATCATAGCCAAATGCTTTGAAAAGTACAAAAAAAGCAAGGCCGTGGGCGGGGTAATGTCGGGCCTGAAGCCCGCCGTTGTGGGACTCATCGGAGCCGCATTTATCTCCGTTGCAAGGACGGTCTTCTTCCCCTCGGGAGTCAGCTTCGCCGCTTTGTCCGAAGCGAGCTTCTGGGTATTCCTCGGCATATTCGCACTGACCGCAATGCTGGCATTCAAAAAGATACACCCCATCCGCATCATCCTGCTCTCGGCTGCAATAGGTATCGGGGCAGGCTACGGTTTGGAACTATAAAGGCAACACCGCACAACCCACGGCTAAAGCCTCTGCACGTCATCTGCTTGCATATTTTCCGTCATAGCACACAAATTCTCCTTGCCGGGCGTCAGCCCGCCTGCGTCGAATTTATGCACTCTGACGAAAATCTGGACGG
>JAFXVY010000032.1 GCA_017534595.1 Ruminococcus sp. | reverse complement strand
ACCACCGGCTAACGCCTTTGTACATCATCCGCTTGCATATTTTCCGTCATATTACCCAAATTCTCCTTGCCTTGCGCCAGCAAGGCGGCGTCGAATTTAGGCAATCTGACGAAAAATCTGACTGCGCGTCTGACGCACAATGGTTGTGCAGTATTGCCTTAACATAAAAACGTTCTGCCAGTGTGAGACTATTATATCACGGGCTGTATAATATTACAAGCCGGATAATTGTATAAGCAAGTCAAATATTGCGGGAGGCAGTGCAAGGAAATTTATTTGTCCCGTGCTGTTGAAAAAAGCCGGAAGCAGTGCTATAATGGGTAATGAGATCATTTCTATACCAACGGAGGGATACCTCATGGAAATAAACAATACCGAGAAAAGGATAGAGTTCCTGTGTACCGCCGCAGATGACCTGACAGCAGCCGCCCTCGCGGACGGCCTCATCGCGCAGGGATGCTTCCGCAGGGTCAGCGACGGGGGCGAGCACGTGGTGCTGGCTGCGTCAAAGGGCGTCAGCGAGGATGCGGTAATAGTCATAATCTCCCTCGCCGCACTCAATGACAGCAGCTGGAAAGAAAGCATCGCCGCGCTGCCCGAGGATGCAAGGCTCATCCCGGTGGAGACAGACCTTCACGGCGACCGCGACCTCTATGACCTCATACCGAAAAGAGTCCTCGAGCTCAACTTCATAAAGGCCGGAGAGGATACCCTCAAAAACCTTTCCGACACCCTCGCGCAGGACAGGGAGATCTTCAAGGTCAAGAGCGAGCTGCTCGCCATGACCGAGGCGTGGGAGATGTCCGGCAAGTCTGAGGAGTTCCTGATCGAAAAGGTAAGGGTCGTGAACCGTTACAGCAAGACGGTCAACCAAGCCCTGATGTACGAGACCGACAGCGGTATGAAGCAGCAGCTGACGGCTATCCTGCAATTTCTTTCCGACTCGCATACCTACGCGGTGAGGATGGCGTTCAAAAAGGCCTTCCGCCGTTTCAGGCTGGTGCTCACCGGCCTGCTCGCCGCAGCGGTCATTGTTATGCTCGTTGTCGTGCTGCCATATCTCAAACGCTCGAAGTACGCAAACGTCGTGATCTCGGTGGAGTCCTCCCAGGAGCTCGCCCCGATACAGGCGGTAAAGATGGTCGAGGCGATAGTCAATCCCTATTCCGCAGAGGGTCTGAAGCCCAGCTATTACAGCAAGCTTTCCGAGTACCTTGATATGGAGTGGATGAATACCCCCGCCGGCATAGACTTCGACTGGGCGCTCAACGACGCATACCTCACCCCTGACGGCAAACATATCCGGGCCGCCTGCGGAAACGGCACCGTATCGACCTGGGATATCCTCACCGGCGGGATGACCGGTACCGAGCTTTCCTCCGACCCGATCTCGGCGCTGGGACGCAGCGAAGACGAATCGCTTATCGCCGCCGCAGACAGCAGCGGTTATCTTTACGTGAACAGAAACGGCAGCGGCTGGACAAAGAGCTCCGGGAGCTGCGGCCTTCCGTTTTCGAGATCCCTCACGATCAGATGCAGCGACAGCCTTATCGCCGTCAGCGACGGCAGCAAGCTCAGCTGCTTCACGGCAGGTGATCAGGGGATCGCTCTTGTGAGCGAGAACAGCTTTGAAGAGCTTATCGCCTTCTCCGTTGAAGGTGAGACGGTGTACCTTGCCTTTACCGAGAGCGGCAAGCTTTATACCGCCAAGCTCACAGGCGGCAGCCTTGACGGCAAAACAGCTGTCGAAGCGGATCTCCCTGCGAACAACGCGGCGGATATCCGCAGCGGAGAGCTTTTCTTCGCCGATGCCTCCGGCAGCATCCTGCGGTGCAGGGTCGGCGAGAGCAGCGTTAAGGATAGCGGCATCTGCGTCAGCGGAGCCGAGATGATAGGCGCTGTCGGCGGAGATGTCGTACTCTGTTACAGCCGCGGTACCGGCACTCATCTCTATGAGCTCTCTCTCGGCATCGACCTCGGCAGCATACTCGAGACCGCCGCCTCTCCCTCAAGATTTTCAGTCTCCGGAGACACCGTCATGCTGAGCTCCAACGGCCTCTGCTATTCCCAGAGCTTACGCTCGATGCTGCCGTGCAGCGAACCGCAGAGCAGTTTCAGAGAGGGCACCTCAGCGACCTCCGGCGGAGTGATAAGGTCAGCTGAGGCTGACGAGTTCGGCATCGTTGTGCTCGAGCTTGCACTGGAGAACGGGGTGCAGAAGGTGCTGCTCGATCCCTCCGCACGCTATTTCATCGGCGACGCACAGTTCTCTGCCGACATACCGGAGGAGTATGCGAACTATTCTTATTATTCGATCTCGAGGCTGCATTACAGCGGCGGGACTTCGTACACAGAGATAACCGGAGACGGCAGCGTGCTGCTGCTCGGCTCCGACGACGGCGAGTTCTACGAAGCCGTCTTTGATAAAAAGGGCGGCTGCCTTGTCTCGGCTCACAGACAGATACCCTCCCGCCTTGCGGTGAAGGCTGTAGCCTCCGACGGCGAGGGCTATGTCCTGCGCGACGCTGCCGGCACCTGCTGGAGAGCCCGCAGAGGCAGCGATGCAGCCTCAGAGCAGGGCGTTATCGAGGCAGTAAAGCAGAAGCTCACGATCGCCCTCGGCGACGAGATCAGGGATTCGGTATCGCAGCAGGTGCTCGACGAACTTGAAGTAAAAATGCTTCCCGGCAGCAGTAAGGGGTGAGACGAATGGAATTTATCTTCATATCATATTCAAGAAAATACGAGCAGGATGTCTCGGCATTCGCAGAGCTCCTGCGCAGCCAGGGAGTCAGCGTATGGCAGGACGTTTCCGGCAAGAGCATGGGCATACCCTACTCCCAGAAATGGATGGATATAATCAGGGAGGCTATCCATACCGCCTCCGCCGCACTCGTCATAACCTCGGAGGAGTGGGATGAATCCAACGTCTGCAAGGACGAGATGAAAATGATCCTCAACGCCGGGCTGTTTCACTTAAAGATCGACCACTCCCGCATAAGTACCGATGAAGGCAGGCTCGAGACCCTCGAGGAGGTGCGGCAGTTCATCCTCGGCCTCAACGAGAACGCGGTCATAATGCGCGCCTGGGCGGTAACGGGAGGATATATGCTCTCGAAAGACCGCTCGCCGCTGCTTGCGTTCCCGTCGATCGCCGAGAAAGCGGGCTTCTTCGAGAAGCTGAAGCTCCTTAATGAGAGCAGGGAGTATTTCGAGGAGAACAATATCGCCGAAAACGATCCCAAGCTCAGAAAAAACATATTCAGGTTCATAGGCGCGGTCAAGCGCAGATATATCTCCGACAGGGTCATGCGGATACTCTCGGTTGCGGCGGTCTTAGCGTTCGTGATAGTGTCGGTATCCGGCCTCACGGCGCTGATAAGCTCAAAGCAGCGCTCCGACGACCTCGCCCGGCAGAGCGCCAACGTCGATATCGCCATGAATACCGCGCAGTATGACGAGATAAGTGCCATGTCACTGCTGACCTTCGATCCGATAGCGGGAAACACCGCGAAGTTCAGCCTTGCCGCCGAGCTTGACGCCGGGCTCTACCCCGACAGCTTTATTCCCGCCGGGAGCGAGGCCGATAAGCTTGCCGCGCAGTACCCGCAGCAGGAATGTGCCCGCTTTGAGCTCACGATGCGCAGCGGCAGCTCGACCTTAACCGTTAAGGATAAGCAGACCGGCACCGAGCGCAGCTTTACCCCCGGCGGGAAGATCACTGACCACTCCTTCGACGAAAGCGGTACGGTGCTTGCCCTCGCAGCAGGGGAGAGAGCCTATGTCCTGTTCCCCGGGAGCGGTACAAGGCTCGCAGAGCTGCTCTATAACCGCGAGAACATCAAAAGCATCAGAACAGACGGCACTAAGGTCTGGGCGTTCACCGACTCCGGCAGCGCTGTCGTCTACGATATCACCCGGCTGCAAAGAGCAGTGCTCCCGCGTTCGCTGACGCAGGGGAGCATCGTCTCCGCCGGCGGAAAAGATACTGCCGTCTATGCCGACGGCGGCGAGCTGATCATCAACACCGGCAATACCGAAAAAACCGTCGATTGCGGAGACATCGTCCCCGATGGAAGGTTCACCGCTCTCAGCCCCGACGGCAGGTATGCCGCTGTTACAGATAGATCGGGCATCGCCCCCGGAGCCGCAGTGGTCTCGGTCAGCGACGCGAAGATCATAAAGGTCATAGAGTTCCCGAAGGATATCTGTTCGGTGTGCTTCGAGGGCAGCGATAAGCTGATCGCGGTGTCATACGAGAACGCTATGATCTTCCGGGCGGATATAGCCACGGGAGCCGTCGAGAGCTCCGAGCCCGGGGAGGAGTACGGCTTTGCCGTTGCCTGCTATGATGGCGGGTACGCAGCCGTCGATATCTACGGGGGCGTGATACGCTATGACAAGTCGCTGCGCCGCACCGGCGGGTATCTGTCCGTCAACAGCTTCAACGTCACCGCCAGACAGCTTGCCGTCTCGGATAAGTACAGCTGCCTGTTCGCATCGAACAAGGGCGGCGGTATGTCCGGAGGGAGCGCACGCTGCGATCTTTCGACCGGAGCGGTGAACCTGTTCGCGCCGGCTGTGAACAGCAGCTTCTCGAACTCATCGGTCTGCGTGTCGGCTGACGGCGAGTATGTTGCCTACGGCTGCCCGGACGGAGCGGTGAGGGTCTGGAGCGTGAAGAACATGGATCTGCTTTACGTGAACTATGACATCACCGAGCAGGCCGCAGCGCTGGCTTTTACGGATAACGGTGAGCTTGCCGTTCTCGGCGGCTCGGGGACGCTTTACCGCCTGCCGCTCAATGAAGCAGTAAAGGGCTGCACGCCCGATGACAGGAACGCACATTCGCTGATGCTTGACCGTGAGGGGCAGAGGATATATCAGAAGATGTACGAGCTGGGTATGACATACATTTCTCCGGACAAATACGATAACGGGACGAGATTGGGGAGTTCCAAATAAGACGGACTCCGCAAGGGGGGGAGCCCACCCTTGACCCCATTTCGCTTCGCGTTTCAGTCTGTCACTTCCTGCCGGGAACTATCCTATTGACATCCCTCCTACCCTTCTGTATAATATTATCAGAGTACCCCTCAATAAACCGTAAAGGAGAACCAATATGAAACAGAATATCGAAAAAGCCTTCGTTACACCGCTGCCGGTGTTTATTATCGCCACCTACGGCCCCGACGGCGTGCCGGATGCCATGAATGCCGCCTGGGCAGGGCAGGTCGGCAGGGATATGATCTCCGTCAGCCTCGGAAATCATGTGTCTACCGAGAACATCAGAGCCAACCGCGAGTTCACCGTCAGCTATGCTACCGCAGATCAGATCGCTTCCTGCGACTTCGTAGGGATGATCTCTCAGGCCAAGCTCGCCGATAAGCTCGCCAAGTCCGGCTTCACCGTTACTAAGTCCGAAAAGGTCAACGCTCCTGTCATAGACCAGCTGCCGGTGGCGATCGAGTGCAGGGTCGCGGATATCATCGAGGAGTACGGCGAGACAAGGATAGTCGCGCAGATCGTCGGGATGCTCGCTGATGAAAGCGTCCTCACCGACGGCAAGGTGGACCTCGACAAGCTCGGCGCCGTGACCTACGACTCCTCCGCCAAGACCTACCGCCGGGTAGGGGAGACAGTCGCCGGAGCCTGGAGTGTCGGCAAGCAGCTGCTGGGCTGAGGACGGTCAGAAAACTGTTAAGGCAACACCGCACAACCCACGGCTAAAGCCTCTGCACGTCATCTGCTTGCATATTTTCCGTCATAGCACACAAATTCTCCTTGCCGGGCGTCAGCCCGCCTGCGTCGAATTTATGCACTCTGACGAAAAATCTGATT
>JAFXVY010000031.1 GCA_017534595.1 Ruminococcus sp. | reverse complement strand
CGGTGGACTGTTTTTAAAGAGGGGAGGCCCTGCAAGAGAGGGCCTCCCCTTGTTCGTCGTCCGCACAAGGCCGCCTGCGAGCGAGCAGCGAGCACGGACTTTATTACTTTCCAAGCATAACACACAACCGCAGGAGTTTCACGCTCAGAGCTTTGTGTTGGTCGAAGGATAGGCGCCCGCCCTGTCTCGGGGGCTTTCCGGTCGCCCCCGAACCCCTTCGGGTGGACATCTCCCCTCACAGTGCGGAGCCTTCTGTACCGCTTACTATCTGCGTAGCCGCACTGTACCGCTGACTATGTTAGCAGCCGGACGGAATTCGCTCGGGTGCTTTGCACCCTGCTATTCCTGTATGTGCGGGCGACGGACATTCTTGACGGCGCTGCGAATGATAGTCCCCGAAGCATAGCAAAATTATAAGGCGCTTGTGCCCTTTGGATTTTGGGCGCAGCGCCTTGTTTTGTATTGTGTTATTGCTTTGTGCGGAGCCGTCGGGGCTTTGCCCCGAACCCCACAAGAGGCTCCGCCTCTTGACTCCGCAAGGGGGAAGCGTCCCCCTTGACCCCTCTTTCGCTTCGCGTTTGGGTCTTGCACTTTGTTCAGCCCGCCGTCAAACCGAAGTGCTTTCCTGCACTTCATAAACCAAAGGCGGAAATGCGCCGTCCGCGTTAGGACCCGTCCGCGCCGAGGACCTCGGTTGGGTCTTCTGCTTTTGCTCAGACTTCCGGATTCTCGTTCGTCGTCATCGTGATGTTCGGCTTGCTCTTACCGGCCTCAGCCGCTTCCCTGTCTTCCTTCGCCTTCTTGAGCACTCCCTTGATGTCCGCAAGCATCGCCTTGGTGTAAGGTAATGCCTCACGGTTCGGATTGATTATGAACCCGTTTACGTTCGGTGTCCTCTCGGTCAAGGTCGCAAGATCCGCAAACTTCATCGCAAACGGCCTCGCCTCCTGATCCGCAAGATCAAAGCTCTTTAACAGATCAAGCTCCGTGAACGCAGGGAAGTATCTGCCCTTCTCGGGATGCTCGATAAGGATGAACCTCGCCTGCGGATTGTCCTTGAATTCAAGCCTGTTGTCAGCATTGGTCACAAGCTCCGTCTTCTTCGAGAATATCGCCGGTACGTAGAACGACGACCTCAAAGTGATGTTGATGACCTTGTTCTGCGTCTCTGCACAGAAATTGGCCCTCATCGTCTTGATCGCTTCAATAAGCTCCGTGTTGTCGATCTCGTCCTTTACTGTCTTGATCTCCATTTCATTTGCCATCGTAGTTTTCTCCCTTCATGGTTTCGTTTTCCTCGGCCTCAAGATCCCTGTCAATGATAAAGGTGGGCCGGTGCTTGGTCTCAAGATATATCTTTCCGATATATTCCCCGATGACCCCTATCGCCAGCAGCTGCAGACCGCCCAGCGCCCAGACGGATACTACCGTAGTCGTCCAGCCCGCAACAGTCCTGCCCATGCACCAGAGCACAAAGAAATATATCAGCATAAATATCGAAACAAGAAATACCAGCAGGCCGATAGTCGTTATGAACCTTATCGGCTTGACCGAAAGCGAGGTTATGCCCTCAACCGCAAAGGAGAGCATCTTCTTGAGCGGGTACTTCGACTCGCCCGCCTGCCTCTCGTTGCGGACATATTCTACCTTGTCGCTCTTGAACCCGAGCATCGGCACGAGACCTCTTAAAAAGAGGTTGACTTCCGGGAAATCCGCCAGCGCGTCCACTGCCCTGCGGCTCATGAGCCGGTAGTCGGCGTGGTCGTAGGTGATCTCCACGCCCATTTTCGAGAGCAGCTTGTAGTATGCTCTCGCGGTGCCCCGCTTGAAGCGGGAGTCCTTCTCTCTCGAGGAGCGCACCCCGTAGACTATCTCGCAGCCCTCGGCTCTCTTGTCAAGGAAGCCGTCAACGGCATTGATGTCATCCTGCAGATCGGCATCCATCGACACGATTATGTCCGCATACTTTCTTGCGGTCATCATGCCGGCGAGCAGCGCGTTCTGATGCCCTCTGTTGCGGGAGAGCTTTACTCCCGTGAACATCGGGTGGGAAGCGTGCAGCTTCTCGATTATCTCCCAGGTGTTGTCCTTTGAGCCGTCATCGACGAACATCACCTTGCTGTCGGGCGAGATGCGGCCGTCCTTCATCAGCTGATCCATTTTTCCGATCAGCGCCTTGGCGGTCAGCGGGAGCATCTCCTCCTCGTTGTAGCAGGGTATTACAAAATACAAAGTTTCCATTTCTGATTACTGCTGTTCCTTTCGGATCTTATTAAACAATCTGTATGTGTTCTCCGCCGCAGTATCTATAAGCTCCTGCGCGGGGATGTTCTTTATCTGTGCGCCGACCTTTGCGGTCTCGGCGATCATCCTGCTGTCGCAGCGGGTGCCGCGGTAGGGCTCCGGCGCCATATAGGGGCAGTCGGTCTCGAAGAGGAAGCGGTCAAGCGGTACGGCTTCAAAGCTGCGCTTTACCTTCTTGGAGTTCTTGAAGGTCAGCACCCCGCCGAACCCGAGATACAGTCCCAGCGACAGCAGCTCCGACGCCGTTTCGGGAGACCCGGTAAAGCAGTGTACCACGCCCTGCGGCCTCTGCTCACGCATCACGGCGAGGAAATCCTCGGTGGCGTCGCGGCAGTGAAAGATCAGCGGCAGGCCGTGCCTTTTGGCAAGGTCGATCTGCATATTGAGCAGAGTTATCTGTTTTGCGCGGTCAAAGCCGTCGTAGTGGTAATCGAGCCCGACCTCTCCGATCGCAGCGATCTTGTCCGAGCGGGTAAGCGCATCCTCGAGTACAGCCTCCGGATCCCCGGGGAGCGCATCGAGACATTCGGGGTGGAACCCGACGGCGGTATAAAATCTCTCATAACGCTCTGCGGTCTCTGTGCCGAAGCGTATCGAAGCCTCATCTGTAGCCGCATGGAGCAGCCCGCACACCGCCGAACCCTCCGACATCAGCTCATCGAGCAGCTCATAACGGTCGGCATCGAATTCGCGGGAGTCATAGTGGCAGTGGGTATCAAATATCCCCCCAAGCATATCCGCCGACCTCCCTTTGAATACAGCTGAAATTATTATACCACACTTTTTCGCAAATGTAAAGCACAATCTTGCTGCTCCCGGGCGGCGAGATAATTAACGGTTAACAGTTAATAATTTACAATTAAGGAGCGCGGGAGGGGACCTCCGGCATATAACTGAACGTATAGCTGTGCGCAGTGTTAACGGCAGCCCTCAAGGACGGTCTCCCGCACTCCCCGCGACGCCCGGATGGGCATAGGAGTCTGCGCAGCAAACTCTCCTTAATTGTTCATTATTCATTACACCGGGCGCCCATGCTATTGACAAAAGACGCACAATGTGTTATACTGTCATCAAGAGACAGGGCTCCCCCCCGGGGTGGGGTGGTATAGAAACGGAGTGTATGATGAAACAGTACGATGTAACGGGTATGAGCTGCGCGGCTTGCTCGGCACGGGTCGAAAAGGCCGTGAAGGGCGTCGAGGGAGTCACTTCCTGCGCAGTCAGCCTGCTGACAAATTCCATGGGCGTCGAGGGTACCGCGAGGCCGGAGGATATAATCGCTGCCGTCGAAAAGGCGGGGTACGGCGCAAGGGTCAAGGGCGCGGATGCCAAAAAGGAGGACGTCCTCCCCGACAGGGAAACTCCCGCGCTGAGAAGGCGGCTCATCGCCTCGCTCGGGTTCCTCGCTTTGCTGATGTATGTGTCCATGGGGCACGTTATGTGGGGCGCACCGCTGCCGCCGTTCTTCGAGGGGAACTGCGTCGCCGTCGGGCTCACCGAGCTGCTGCTCTCGGCGGCGGTAATGGTCATAAATCAGAGGTTCTTTATAAGCGGATTCAAGGGGCTGCTGCACCGCGCCCCGAATATGGATACTCTCGTGTCGCTGGGTTCGGCGGCTTCGTTTGTGTGGAGCTGCGGGGTGCTGTTCGCCATGACCGAAGCGGCAGCAGGCGGCGACCGTGCTGCCGCGCATGAGTACCTCCACGACCTGTGGTTCGAGTCGGCGGCGATGATCCTCGCGCTGATAACCGTCGGGAAGCTGCTCGAGGCTAAATCAAAGGGCAGGACCACCGACGCTTTGCGCTCCCTGACCGAGCTCGCCCCGCAGACAGCCGTCGTCCTCCGGGAGGGCAAAGAGACCGAGATCCCCGTCGCCGAGATCAGGGTCGGAGACCTGTTTATCGTAAGACCCGGCGGGAGCATCCCCGTTGACGGAACGGTCATCGAGGGGGAGAGCGCCGTCAACGAGGCTGCACTCACCGGCGAGAGCCTGCCCGTGGACAAGCTCCCCGGCAGCAGAGTGTCCGCCGCCACGGTGAACACCTCCGGCTATCTGAAATGCCGCGCCGACAGGGTCGGCGAGGACACCGCCCTCGCGCAGATGATAAAGCTCGTCTCCGACGCCGCAGCCACAAAGGCTCCCATAGCCAAGCTCGCGGATAGGGTCTCGGGAGTGTTCGTGCCGGCAGTGATAGGCATAGCGCTGCTCACCGCATTGATCTGGCTGGCAGCCGGTCAGAGCTTCGGCTATGCGCTTGCAAGAGGGGTCTCGGTGCTGGTCATCAGCTGCCCCTGCGCCCTCGGGCTGGCTACGCCCGTCGCGGTGATGGTCGGCAGCGGAGTCGGCGCACGAAACGGCATACTGTTCAAGACCGCAGCCTCCCTCGAAGCCGCCGGCAGAGCCGATATAGCCGCCCTCGACAAGACGGGTACCCTCACCAAGGGCGAGCCTGCCGTCACAGACGTCATCCCCGCGGAGGGGGTCAGCGAGACCGAGCTGCTCGGGCTTGCCCTCTCACTTGAACAGCACAGCGAGCATCCCCTCGCCAAGGCCGTCTGCGGATATGCTGCCGAAAAGGGCATAGCGGCAAAGGAGGTCTCCGGGTTCAGAGCCGTCGCCGGCAGCGGCCTTACAGCTAAGCTCGGGGACTCCGAGCTCTTCGCGGGAAGCGTCAGGTTCATAGGCTCTCACGCGGACATCGGCGCTCTGCGTGCCAAGGCCGACGAGCTCTCCGCCATGGGCAGGACTCCCCTGCTCTTTGCCCGGGACGGCAAAGCCGTAGGGCTCATAGCCGCCGCAGACGAGATCAGAGAGGACAGTGCCGAAGCGGTCGCACAGCTAAAGGGTCTGGGGATAAAGGTCGTCATGATAACCGGCGACAACGAGCGTACCGCCGCCGCTGTCGGAAAGCAGACCGGCGTTGACGCCGTTGTCGCGGGAGTGCTCCCCGACGGCAAGGAGGCGGTCATCCGGGAGCTCGCCGAACAGGGCAGGGTCGTAATGGTCGGCGACGGCATAAACGACGCCCCGGCACTCGCCCGAGCGGATACCGGCATAGCCGTCGGCGCAGGAACGGATGTAGCGATCGACGCCGCGGATATCGTGCTGATGAAGAGCACCTTGAAAGACGTCCCCGCCGCGATAAGGCTCTCGCGGGCGGCGCTGCGGAACATCAAGCAAAATCTGTTCTGGGCGTTCTGCTACAACATCATCTGCATACCCATAGCGGCGGGAGCGCTGATACCGCTGTTCGGCCTCGAGCTGAGCCCTATGCTCGGCGCCGCGGCGATGAGCCTTTCGAGCGTGACGGTCGTTACCAACGCCCTGCGTCTGGGGACATTCAGGCTGTACGATCCGAGGCGGGACAAGCCGAAGAAAAAAACCGTCGGGGAGCTTAGAGTACCCGAAACGATAAAGGAGGAAACCGAAATGAAAAAGACAGTAAAGATCGAAGGAATGATGTGCAAGCACTGCGCGGCACACGTAACGAAAGCGCTGGAGGCGATAGAGGGCGTGAAGCCGGAGGTCTCGCTTGAGGACAAGGCGGCGTACCTGACCCTTGAGAAAGACGTGCCGGACGAGGTCATCACTAAAGCGGTCACGGATGCGGGATACGAGGTGACGGGGATTGAAGGCTGACAGAGAGGAAATGACGCGGCTGGTAAAGACGGCGCGGGGGCAGCTGGACGGAGTACTTCGGATGATCGAAGAGGACAGGTACTGTATAGACATCTCCAATCAGCTGTTGGCGGCGATAGCGGTTTTACGGAAAGCAGACCGGGAGATCCTGAAGGCGCACATCGGGAGCTGTGTGAGAACTGCGATAGAGAGCGGGGACACGGAGACGAAGATCGCGGAGCTGACGGGGATGATAGAGAAGCTGATATGACCGCAGAAAAGAGAAGACCCAAACGCGGTCCTCGGCGCGGACGGCGCAGTTCCGCCTTTGGCTTTTGGAGTGCAGAACCGCACTATGATTTGACGGCGGGCTGAACAAAGCTGATAGACCCAAACGCGAAGCGAAAGAGGGGTCAAGGGGGACGCTTCCCCCTTGCGGGTTCTTAGGGCAGAGCCCTAAGCGGGTCGAGGGCAGAGCCCTCGCACGGCTCCGCAGGCACAAGTAATTCAATACAAATAAGGCGCTGCGCCCAAAATCCAAAGGGCACAAGCGCCTTATAATTTTACTATGCTTCGGGGAGTAATAATCGCAGCGCCGTCAGCTCCGTCCGGCGTCTGCACATACAGGAATAGCAGGTCGCGTAAGCGGCCGAGCGAATTCCGTCCGGCTCCGCTGAAAGTCAGCGGTACAGAAGGCTCCGCACT
>JAFXVY010000030.1 GCA_017534595.1 Ruminococcus sp. | reverse complement strand
GTGCTCGCTGCTCGCTCGCAGGCGGCCTTGTTCGGGCGACGAACAAGGGGAGGCCCTCTCTTTCAGGGCCTCCCCTCTTTAAAAACAGTCCACCGGACTGTTTTTAAATTCACCCCTCTCGGAGCGCCCTGCGGTAAGGGGAGTTTCGCCGTCTGCGGACGGCGACGAGGGGAGCTCCGCCCCCTCGACCCCCGCAAGGGGACCGAGTCCCCTTGACCCCAGGTCGCTTCGCGTTTTGGTCTTATCTTCTCTTCTCCGCTTCTCTGTGCAGTCTGAACTCCACTGACCTTCTCAGATATTCAAGGTAGTCATCGTCCCGGCACATCGCTTTCCCCTCACTGTCCGAAAGCTTCGCTACCGGTCTGCCGTTCACATATTGAAGCTTGATAACTATGTTCAGCGCCTCTGCCTTCGTATCGTTCGTGCAGAACGTCCCGATGCCGAAGGATACCTTCGTCTTCCCGCAGAAATGCTCGTACAGCTTCTGCGCTCTGTCAAAGTCAAGGCTGTCGCTGAACAGCAGCAGCTTCGTTTTCGGGTCTACGCCGTATTTCTCATAGTGCGCGATGATCTTCTCGCCCCACTCATACGGGTCGCCGCTGTCATGCCGCACTCCCGTGTAGTTGTTCACCATCGACCTGTTGAAGTCCAGCAAAAACAGATCCGTTGTGATCGTGTCGGTCAGCGCCGTGCCGTTGTCGCCGTCGTATTCGTCATACCAATCCTGCATGGCGTAACGGTTGGTATACGCCAGAGGTATCGAGTCGATCCCCTGATACATCTGCACGAACTCGTGTGCGTAGGTGCCGATCGGCGTTACGTTGTATTTCATGGCGAGGTACACATTCGAGGTGCCGACGCAGTTCTTTGTCTCGCTGACGAACCGTCTGACCACGGTATCCTGCCACTCTCTCGACAGCCTCCTGCGGCAGCCGAACTCGGCAAAATGAAAGGTATAGGTGCCGTCGTTGAGTGCCTTTATCTTTGCGTCGAGACGCTCCTTGGCGGATGCGAGCAGCTCGTCGTAATCGTAGGTCATGCGGAAGTAGACCTCGTTGATTATCTCGAGCAGGTAGATCTCGAACTGCATAGCCGAGAACAGCGGCCCGTCCACTACCACCGAAAGCCCGCCGTTCTCTGCGGCCTCTGCCTTCACATAGCTCCTGATCGGGTGCCACAGTCTCAGGAACTCAACGTAGTCGTTCTTGATGAACCTTATCGAGCGGAGGTAATCAAGCTCCTCCTCGCGGAAGCTAAGGGTGCAGAGGTGGTCGATCTGCCCGTTGATCTCCTCGATCATCTCGGGAGTGAACACCGCGCCCTTGCTGCGGCACTTGAAGTAATACTGTCCGCAGAGGTCGGTATGCTTATGGAAGATGACCTGATCCATATTAAATTTATACAGGTCGGTGTCGAGCAGCGAAATGATGATAGGTTCAAGCTTCATATCCTTACACCTCGTTTCCGTTTAAAATGTCTATCTGGCAGCTTCTCATGACATCGAGGGCGGCCTTGTGCAGCTCGGGAGTTACGCCCGCGCAGCAGGCGGCGTCCACGGCTATGGGAGCGTCGGGGAAGTGTGCCTTGAGCAGCAGCGCGTTGTTTATGACGCAGATATCTGTGCAGAGACCTATGAGCTCGATGCTGAACTCCTCATCCCCGGCAAGCTCAGTTACCAGCTCGGGGAGCCTTACGCAGCCGAAGGTGAGCTTTGTGATCTCGATATGCTCGATGCCGTCAAGGGCGTCGGCGATATCGTCGTTGAGCTGCCAGCCGTCGGTGCCCTTGATGCAGTGAGGCACGGGCAGCTTCTTGCCCTCGGGGGTATCGAGGTAGTCCCCGAAGTGGGTATCCTTGGTGGCGATGATCTCTCCGCCGAAGCTTCTTATCTTCTCCGCCGCCGCGGGAACGATAGCGCAGGCTTCCTTTGTGCCGAGGGCGCCGTCTACAAAATCCTTCTGCATATCCACAACTATCAGTATCTTTTTCATGGTTTTTCTCCTTTCGATGATCTTCTGTAAAGCTTGGCGGGTCTGTGACCGCTGCCGCGCTCGTAGTTCCCTGTCTCGGTGACATATCCGCTGACCATTCTTCTGAAATTTGCGGGCAGCACCGATACATTCATTACAGTCTCCTGCACCTTCTGGAATGCCGAGAGGGTGAACTCCTCGGGCAGGAAGTCGAGAATGGTCTCGTAATCCTTTGCCGCCGACCTGAGAGCGGAAAGTGCCGCGGCGATCATCCTTGCGTGATCGAAGGCAATGGAGCCGCCCTCCTTTTCTGTAAAGGACGTTCTGCCGAAGCAGGTCTTTTCCTCGGCGAGCACCGAGCGCAGGATAATGTCCCCGGACTCAAGGGTGAGGATATGGGAGCCTTCCTCCTCGCCGGGCTCGAAGCTGACGTCGAACCACCTGGCGTCGGAGGCGTCGTCCCTGCCCACCTGCTGCACCGATTCCTCGCTTATCACCGAGACGAATGCATTGGAGATTATCCAGCCTCTCGGATCCCTCCCCGGCTCGCTGTACACTCCCACCGGCATCAGGGACACCGGCGCGACATTCGTTTCCTCCTCGATCTCCCGCAGTGCGCACTGCTCGACGGTCTCGCCGCGCTGGAGGAAGCCTCCGGGCAGGGCCCACATATCCTTGTAAGGGTGGCCGCCCCGCTTTATGAGCAGCAGAGAGAGCTTGTTCTCGCTGTTGCGGCGGTAGTTGTCGCTCTCCTGCGGGCGGATCATCAGCGCGATGACATCCGCCGTCACTGAGGGACAGTCGTAATCCTTCTGCTTATAGGCAGCCAGGAATTCCTTTTCGCTTTCGTTTCCCATAGGCGTTTGCTCCTCTCTGTTATTTCTAATATGATAATAACACAAAGTTAATAAGATGTCAAGAGGTTTGCGAAAAAAAATTTTGATTTCTTAGCTATCGCTGCCGGAGGCCGGTATTTCGGGGCTTTGCAGCATAGGCAGGGTATGTGGAAACATAAACTCGCAAAGAAAATTATATAAACCTCTTGACAATTTATATAAATGTGGTATAATGTTATGCAGAGAGACATACAAGAACCGGAACAAAGGAACGGAGACAGCAAAAGGAGACAGACTATGGCATTAAGGCAACACCGCACAACCCACGGCTAAAGCCTCTGCACGTCATCTGCTTGCATATTTTCCGTCATAGCACACAAATTCTCCTTGCCGGGCGTCAGCCCGCCTGCGTCGAATTTATGCACTCTGACGAAAAATCTGATT
>JAFXVY010000029.1 GCA_017534595.1 Ruminococcus sp. | reverse complement strand
TTGCCGCCGAGGAGCCTGTCTGTAAGCTCCTTATACGGCGAGGAACCAAGGGTCGGATAGTTGACCGTTACGCCCTCCTGCGTTTCAAGGAACTCCGCAAGAGCCTTTGCGTTGTGACAACATCGCTCCATTCTGAGCCCTAAGGTCTCCAGGCCGATGATGTTCATATATGCGTTGAACGGTGATACGCAGCCGCCCATATTGCGCCATATCCCGTTTCGCAGCTTCGAGAGGAATGCGAAGGGCCCGAACTTTGAATAATCTGCGAAGCCGGGGTATCTTTCGGCTTTCCATTTGAACTTTCCGCCGTCAACGATGATGCCGCTTATGGAATTGCTGCTGCCGTTTATATACTTGGATGATGAGTGTATCACGATATCCGCGCCGTGTTTCAGAGGCTTGATAAGATATGGAGTGGCGGTGGTGCTGTCCACTATAAGCGGTATGCCGTTCTCCTTGCAGGCCTTTGAGACGCTTTCGATATCGGTGATATCCAGCCGCGGGTTGCCGATAAGCTCGGTGAACACGGCTCTTGTTTTCGGGGTGACTGCCTTTGTGACAGCTTCATAGGTGACGCTCTCTAAAAATACGGGCACGATACCAAAGGCTTCAAGGTCTTCAAAGAGGTCTATGGTGCCGCCGAAAAGTCCCGTGCTTACGATGACCTCATCGCCCGCTCTCAGTATGTTCATCAGCGCCGCCGTTACAGCCGACATCCCCGATGCGCAGGCCGCAGCGCCTATGCCGCCTTCAAGTGCGGCTATTCGCCGCTCGAATGCATCCACCGTGGGGTTGCCCGCTCTCGTATAGGAAAAGCCCGCCGCCTTGTTGTTGAATACCTTTTCAAGCTGCTCCGCACTGTCGTACTGAAAAGCATTCGCCTGATAGATGGGCGGGAGCGTCGCGCCGTTGGAGTCCTCCGGCCGGACGGTGTGCAGTACTGCGGTATTGAATTTCATTCTGTGTCACCACGCTTTTTGAATTAAAAATACTTCTTCCCCGCCTTGCGGCGGGGAGAGTATTCTGTATGGGAGTTATGCAAGTGTTCTTATGCCTGCAACGAGCCTGTCAATGTCGTTGTAGGAATTGTAGAGTGCAAGCGTCGGGCGTACCGTGCCTTCCAGGCCGAAGTGACGGAGTATGGGCTGTGCGCAGTGGTGTCCCGTGCGGACAGCTATGCCCAGCTCGTTGAGCCTCTGGCCTACTGCTTCATTGTTCACGCCGTCAAGCACGAAGGAAAGCACGCTTGCCTTGTTGGATGCCGTGCCGATCAGATGCAGACCGTTTATCTTGCGCATCTCCTTCATGGCGTAAACGAGAAGCTCATGCTCGTGACGGTTGACCTCGGGCATACCTATCGAATTGAGGTATTCAAGTGCCGCTCCCAAGCCCACCGCATCTGCGATGCTGCCTGTACCTGCCTCGAATTTGTTGGGCGCCGGATTGTAGATCGTGCGCTCAAAGGTAACGTCCTTTATCATGTTGCCGCCGCCGTGGTACGGTCTTGCGGCCTCAAGGACGTCGCTCTTGCCGTAGACCGCTCCGATGCCGGTGGGAGCAAAGATCTTATGCCCCGAGAACACGAAGAAGTCGGTATCGAGTGCGGAGACGTTAATCGGGATATGTGCTATGGACTGTGCACCGTCGATCAGCGTTCTTACGCCGTGAGCATGAGCGATAGCCACGATCTCCTCAACCGGAGTTACTGTTCCGAGGGCGTTGGAAACGTGAGTTGCCGAAACGAACTTCGTCCTTCTGGTGAACAGCTTCTCATACTCGGAAATGATTATCTGTCCGGTCTGATCCACGGGGACTACCTTGATGACAGCGCCTGTCTCCTGACAAACGAGCTGCCAGGGAACGATGTTGGCGTGATGCTCCAGCATGGTGAGGATTATCTCATCACCCGGCTGCAGCAGCGGCTTGACGTAAGCGTGAGCCACAAGGTTGATAGCCTCGGTGGTGCCTCTCACGAATACGATGTTGTCCTTAGAGGGTGCGCCGATGAAATCCGCCGTGATCTGACGGGCATTCTCGTAAGCGTCGGTGGAACGCGCCGCCAGCTCGTGAGCGCCTCTGTGAACGTTGGAGTTCTCGTGTGTATAGTAATAGGAAAGCCTGTCGATGACCGCCTGCGGGCGCTGTGTGGTAGCGCCGTTGTCCAGCCAAACAAGATCGTAGCCGTTGATCTTCTCACCCAGTATCGGGAAATCGTTCCTGATCTGAGCGAGGGTCTTTGTGCCGACGATGATGCCGCTGTCGTTCTTGGCAGTGGGGACTTCTCTGACCTCGGGCTGAACCTGCTTGGGAACGTAGGTCTCGGCCTGACCCTGAGAAAGCACTACCGGCGCATATCCTGCGGGAGCCTCCGCGTTCGGAACGGGCTGCTCCCGCGGCACAGTATAGGGGTCATAGGAAGCATAATGCTGTGCCGCACCGATGAACGGCGAAGCGCCGTAGCTGTCGGCTATGCTTTCATACTCCGAAGCCCCGCCGTTGTACTCATTGGCGATCTGCTCGAACTCCGAAACGCTGCCGTAGGATGTAGCTGCCTGCTCCGCGGAGGAGGCATAGTTCACCCCGCCGAAATAGGTCCCGGCCTTGGCTGCCGCGTCGCTGATAACGGAGGTGTCTCCGCTTGTGACCAGACCCTCTATGCCGCTGGCACATCTTGTGGGGTCAAGATCGGGGAACAGGGAGTTTGCGAGGTTCGTAAGCTCTGCCTCCGAGGGGATGCCGTAATTACTCGTAGTCATAGTACTCACCCACCTCGACATCTTCAAGAACAGCGATAGCGTCGTCTGAAAGAATAGCAGCCGAGCAGTAGAGTGAAAGCAAATAGGAAGCTACGCCCTTATCGTCAATGCCTCTGAAACGGACCGAAAGGCCTCTGGACTGTTCGTTTTTAAGATTGCGCTGGAACAGACCGATAACGCCTCTCTTTGCCTCACCTGTACGGATAAGCAGGATGTTGGTCTTGCCGCTCTTGCTCTTGGGGTTCTTGAGACCGTCCACCAGCAGCTTGTCGGTAGGGATGATGGGGATGCCTCTCCATACGATGAAGGTGCCGCCTGCGATGTTGGTGGTAACGGGGGGAACGCCTCTCTTGGTGCACTCTCTTTCAAAGGCTGCGATAGCTCTGGGGTGAGCCAGGAAGAAAGAGGGCTCCTTCCATACCTTTGTGATGAGCTCGTCGAGATCGTCGGGAGTGGGTGCGCCGTTTCTGGTCTGGATGCGCTGGGAATCGGGAACGTTCTTCAGCAGGCCGTAGTCATCGTTGTTGATGAGCTGGCTCTCCTGACGCTCACGCAGGCTCTCAACGGCGAGGTCAAGCTGCTCCTTGATCTGATCGTAGGGGGAGCTGTAAACGTCGGCAACAGCGGTGTCAACGTTGATGATGGTGGAGATGGAAGCGAGCTGCTGCTCTCTGGGCTCCTCCTCGTACTGAACGAAGCCCTGAGGGATGATGTCCGACTTCTTCTCTACGCTGCAAAGCACATCAAGGGGAGTCTCGCCTTCCTTGACCTTATTGATGCGGAAAATACCGGAGTCCAGCCCCTTGAATTCAAGCACCTTTGTCAGCCACTTGGGAGTAAGTGCGCCGTACTGCGGTCTGGTCTTGTTGACGTCCGCAAGGTTATACGCCGCTTTCTTTCCGAGAGCAACGATCTTGTCGTTTGTGTTTTCCTTTGCCATAAGTAATGACCTCCATAATTATATTTCCAAAGAAAGAGCCGTTCTCCTTCTATGTTTCAGTATTTCGGGAAGCTCTTATCGACTTCCTCCGCCCAGGCGTTGGTGCCGCCGCGGAGATTGTACGCGGGGCCCGTATAGCCCGCCTCCCGCAGGGTGTTCACCGCCAGGATGCTCCGCTTGCCCTCCTTGCAGACGAAGACGGTATCTACCGTTTCGTCCAGCTCCTTTTTGCGCCTGTCGAGCTGACCGATGGGTATGACTATCGCTTCGGGGAACTTGGCTATCGCCCTTTCGTGGGGCTCCCGCACATCGACGATGGTCACCTTTTCTCCCGCGTCGATACGTCGCTTGAGCTCCTTGGGCTCGATGCTCTCGACCTTCTGTTCTTCCTCCTTCTGCTGAGTTATGCCGCAGAAGTCTTCATAGTCGAAATCCTCGATCTCGGTGATGGTCCTGTTCTTTCCGCAGATGGGGCAATTATCGTTCTTGTGTATCTTGAGCTCTCTCCAGCGCAGGTTCCAGGCGTCAAAGCTGAGGACTCTGCCGATAAGGCTTTTTCCTCCGCCAACTATCAGCTTGATGACTTCGTTCGCCTGAAGCGTCCCGACTACTCCGGGGAGCACTCCTATAACTCCGCCCATAGCGCAGGAGGGAACAAGTCCCGCCGGCGGGGGCGCAGGGTACATACATCTAAGGCAGGGCCCCTGCTTGGCGTAGTACACCGCCGCCTGACCCTCGAACTGATACATCGCTCCGAAGACATCCGGCTTGCCCAGCAGAACGCAGGCGTCGTTGACAAGATAGCGGGTCTGGTAGTTGTCGGAGGCATCCGCCACCACATCGTACTCCGAGATGATCTCCTCGGCATTTTCAGCGGTCAGTCTGGTGTTGTAGGTTATGACCTTCACCAGCGGGTTTATCTGCTTGACGCTGTCCTTGGCGGAAGCCACCTTCGGCCTGCCGACGTCGCGGGTGCCGTGCATTACCTGCCTTTGCAGGTTGGATTCTTCCACCTCGTCATCGTCGATGATGCCCAGCGTTCCCACGCCTGCCGCCGCAAGATACTGCACCAGCGGCGTCCCGAGACCGCCCGCACCGACTATCAGGACCTTTGCGGCTTTCAGCCGCTTCTGACCCTTGACGCCAATCTCCTGTAAAAGCAGGTGGCGACTGTACCGGTTGATCTCTTCATTGGTGAGCTTTTCGCCCGTCCTGTCTCCGAGGACGCTTTCCGTTCCCGAGCCGCCTGCGATAGCGGGGATCAGTATGACCTCGTCGCCGTCTTTGAGTGCGCTGTCAAAGCCGTTCAGGTCGCGGATGTTCTCGTCATTCACGAATACATTTATAAAGGCTCGAAGCTGACCGTTCTCGTCGAACAGTGCCTTTCTCGTCTCGGGGTATTCCTCGGAAAGCACTTTCAATATCTCCCCCACCGTGCTGCCTTCAAGCTCCACCTCCGAGTGATGCTCGGTAAAGAGCCTGAGGGTCGTGGGGATAACTACTGTGACTGCCATAGCTATACTTCCTTTCGGTAGTTGATAAGGAACGGGAACTGCTTTGCGTTCTCACATATTTCCTATCGGTTTAGTATAGTATATCACAGTAATCCTATCGTGTCAATAGGTTTTAGCCATTATTTTTTTGATTTGTCGCTTTGCACATCACAGTTTAACAACTTAAAGCGGATATCTGTCAAATTGTATAGAACCAGGAGGTGTCTTCCTCGATATTGATGCGCTCTATGGGGTTGGCTGCGTCATAGTTGTAGCGCAGCTCCTGATTCTTCACGCTCACCTTCGCACCTTCGGGGACTGAGTGGGTGATGAATGCGT
>JAFXVY010000028.1 GCA_017534595.1 Ruminococcus sp. | reverse complement strand
GAAAGTAATAAACAACGTGCTCGCTGCTCGCTCGCAGGCGGCCGTGTGCGGGCGACGAACAAGGGGAGGCCCTCTCTTGCAGGGCCTCCCCTCTTTAAAAACAGTCCACCGGACTGTTTTTAAATTCACCCTTCTCGGAGCGCCCTACGGTAGGGGAGTTTCGCCGTCTGCGGACGGCGACGAGGGGAGCTCCGCCCCCTCGACCCCCGCAAGGGGGGAGACCCCCCTTGACCCCATTTCGCTTCGCGTTTGACGCCGCAGCCTTGCTCAGTACATCCTCCGTGTTCCGCATATCGAACAGAAATTGCTGCTTGCATCATTCATGTTCCCGCAGCTGCACTGCCACTGCCCCTGGCTCTGCCCGCTCTGCGTGTTCTGAGGCGTCCCGTACTGCGGCTGACCGCCGTATTGCTGACCGTACTGCCGGCCGCCGTACTGCTGGCCGCCGAAATTCTGCGAGCTGTAAGGAGGCACTCCGTTAAAGCCCTGCCTCGGCGGGTAATTGTACGGATTGTTCGGGTCAAACGGCTGACCGCCCCGGCCTTCGTATGTATCAAAATAGTTCGGCTTCACCGCGCATACCACAAGCCCTATCAGCCCGAGAAAGAATCCCCACAAAAAACCGTGGTTGCGCTCCGGAGGATAGTTCTTGTTCTTGACTATGTATCTGCATACGAACCCCATCACTACCGCAGATATGAGCCCGATTATGCCGCAGATAAGATAAAAAGCCATAAAGTGCTCGAATACTCTTTCAGACATTTTCTGCTCCCCCTTTAAGTTTTGTTACAGCTCCCCTGCCCGTTACAGCATCGAGAGCTGATCCGGGTCGGGGATATCCTTCGCAAAGGATCCCGCGACGGGTATCGTTTTTGAGCGGTACTTGGAAAGCCCCTCGGCCTGCTCAGCGGTGAGCAGGAAGGCCTTTTCGACTGCCGAGCCCTTTGCTTTCAGCGTCATTACCTGCACGCCCTGCGTATCTCTTGTGGACTTGGGCAGCAGCAGCGCGGTGTTGAACACTATCGCTCTGCCGTTGGTGGAGCGCAGCATGATCTCCTCGTTGGTGCCGATGAAGAAGGCTGCCGCCAGCGGTGACTTTGCGGAATATGCGTTGTTCAGCTTCTTGCGGTTCTGCTTGGTCTCGTAGGCCGAGAGCGGAACCTTGGCAGCCTTGCCGTTCTGGAACACGAACAGCATATATCCCGAATAGTCGGTGGTGGTTATCATGCAGCTGACGTTCTCGCCCTCATCGAAGCCCAGCTTCGCAGGGATATAGTCTCCGAGAGCGGAGGCCTTGGTATCTTCAAAGGCGGAGGCTCTGGTCTTGTAGACCTGCTGCTTGTCGGTGAAGAACAGCAGCTCGGTCCTGTTTGCGGCCTCGACCTCCTGCGAGAGGAAATCGCCCTCCTTGTATTTCTGCTCGGACGCCATACGCAGCGAGAGCGGGGTGATCTTCTTGAAGTATCCGCTTGCCGAGAGGAACAGGGTCACGGGGTAGTCGGGGACATCCTCCTCGACCTCCACCTCCTCGACGTCGTTCTTATAGTAGAACTGGGTGCGTCTCGGCTGGCCGTACTTCTTGCTGACCTCCTTGAGCTCGGCGATTATCAGGCTCTTGATCTTCCTGTCGCTGCCGAGGATCTCCTTGAGCTCGGCGATCTCGGCTTCGAGAGCCTTGGTCTCGTCGAGGCGCTTTAAGATATACTCTCTGTTGAGGTGGCGCAGCTTTATCTCTGCGATATACTCTGCCTGTATCTCGTCTATCGAGAAGCCGATCATCAGGTTGGGGATGACCTCAGCCTCCTCCTCGGTCTCGCGGATGATCTTGATAGCCTTGTCGATATCGAGCAGTATCTTTCCGAGAGCCTTGAGCAGATGCAGCTTCTCCTGCTTCTTTTTCAGGTCGTAGCTTATGCGGCGCTTCACGCAGTCCATGCGGAAGTCCACCCACTCGCGGATGATATCGTAAACGCCCATTACCTTGGGGTAGCCGTGGACGAGTATATTGAAGTTGCAGGCATAGGAATCCTGGAGCGGGGTGAGCCTGTAAAGCTTCTGCATGAGCTTATCGGGGTCTACTCCCTTTTTGATGTCTATACCTATTTTCAGGCCGTTTAAGTCGCTCTCGTCACGGATATCCGAGATCTCCTTGATCTTGCCGAGCTTGACGAGAGAAACGATCTTCTCCTTGATCGCCTCGATAGTTGTGGTCGCGGGGATCTCAACTATCTCGAGGGTCCTGGTCTCCTTGTCAAACTGATACTTTGCTCTGAGCTTGACCGAGCCTCTGCCCGTCTGATAGATACGCTCGAGCTCCTCCTCGTCATAGAGCAGCGAGGCTCCGCCGGGGAAGTCCGGGCCCTTGAGGGTATCGAGGGCGTTGTGAGAGGGATCCTTCATCAGAGCTATGGTCGTCTCGCAGACCTCGCTGAGATTGAACGGGCACACCGAAGACGCCATCGAAACGCCTATACCCACGTTTGCATTGACGAGTATGGTCGGGAAGGTCGCAGGGAAAAGCGTCGGCTCCTGCATCGTGTTGTCATAGTTGGGGACGAAGTCCACAGTTTCCTTGTCGATGTCGCGGAACAGCTCGTTGCAGATCGGTTCGAGCTTGGCCTCGGTATATCTCGAGGCGGCATAAGCCATATCGCGTGAATAGGCCTTGCCGAAGTTTCCCTTAGACTGGATATAGGGGTGCAGCAGCGTCTCGTTGCCTCTGGCAAGACGCACCATGGTCTCGTAGATCGCAGCGTCGCCGTGAGGGTTGAGCCTCATGGTCTGACCCACGATATTCGCGGACTTGGTCAGCCCGCCGGTGAGCAGCCCCATTTTGTACATCGTATATAGCAGCTTGCGGTGAGAGGGCTTGAAGCCGTCGATCTCCGGGAACGCACGGGAAACTATTACGCTCATGGCGTAAGGCATATAGTTTTTCTCAAGCGTCAGGGTGATGGGTTCCTCCACCACCTGCCCGGCGCCGGCAATAAAAGCATTGGCCTGCTCGGGAGTCAGCTTGGGTCTGTTATCGTCTTTTTTCTTCTTAGCCAAATTATCCTACCTCATTTATAACGATCGCCGAAGGCGATACCTTATTTATTCTTATCCCGATCCCGATATGCAGATCATTATGCTTCCCTCGCCGCTGACGCGGGGAAGCACATTTTTCCGCCGATAGCCGATACAGATCACGGTCGGGTCTTATCCGTTATCGAACGCTCAGCTGATATCCGCCATATCCAGATAGTTATGCCCGTACTGGCTGATGAAGTCCTTTCTGCCCTGGAGATCGTCTCCGAGCAGCATATCGAACATATAAGCAGTATCCTCGGCGGAATCGGGGTTGACCTTGATAAGCCTGCGGGTGTCGGGGTTCATGGTGGTCAGAGCCATCATGTCCGGCTCGTTCTCACCGAGACCTTTCGAGCGCTGCAGGATGTACTTGCTGCCCTCGATCTTCCTGAGGATATCCGCCTTCTCGGTCTCGTCGTAGGCAAAGTATTTCTTCTCGCCCTTCTTTTCCTTAACGGTGATCTCGTAAAGCGGCGATTCCGCGATGAACACATAGCCCTGCTCAATGAGCGTCGGGCAGAGGCGGTAGATCATCGTTAGTATCAGCGTTCTGATCTGGAAGCCGTCGTAGTCGGCATCGGTACAGATTATGATCTTGTTCCACCTGAGATTTTCAAGGTTGAACAGCGAAAGATCCTTGTTGGCTCTGCTCTTGACCTCAACTCCGCAGCCCAGCACCTTTACAAGATCGGTGATGATCTCGCTCTTGAAGATGCGGTCGTAGTCAGCCTTGAGGCAGTTGAGTATCTTTCCGCGCACCGGCATTACCGCCTGGAACTCGGAGTCTCTCGCCATCTTTACCGAACCGAGCGCCGAGTCACCCTCCACGATATAGAGCTCGCGCTTGGAGAGCTCCTTGGAGCGGCAGTCAACGAACTTCTGCACCTGATTGGCAAAATTGACCTTCTGGGTCAGCGTCGTGGCGATATTGAGCCTCGTCTTCTCGGCGTGCTCGCGGCTGCGCTTGTTTATGAGCACCTGCTCGGCAATCTTCACGGCCTCGTCCGGGTTCTCGATAAAGTAGACCTCGATCTGATGCTTGAGGAACTCGGTCATGCACTCCTTGATGAACTTGTTGGTGATAGCCTTCTTGGTCTGGTTGGCGTAGGAGGTCTGGGTCGAGAATGAGCTCGACACCAGTACAAGGCTTTCCTCGACGTCGGCAAAGCTGATGGGCTTCTCGCTCTTGAGGTACTTGTTGTTGTTTTTCAGGTAGGCGTTGATCTGCGACTGGAACGCCGACTTTACCGCCTCCTGCGGAGAGCCGCCGTGCTCCAGAAAGCTGGAGTTGTGGAAATACTCCTGGATCTTGATCTTGTTCGAGAAGGTGAACGCCACCGACAGCTTGACCTTGTACTCATCCTTGTCCTCGCGGTCGCGTCCCTTGCGGTCGCCCTGAACGAACTGTATCGAAGTCAGCGCATCCTCGCCGACTATCTCGCTGACATAGTCCGCGATGCCGTTCTCATAGTAATAGGTCTGCTCATCGAAGGAGCCGTTCTCCTTCTGCCAGCGGAACACGAACGACACCCTGGGATTGACCACCGCCTGCTTCTTGAGCACATCCTCGAAGTACTCCCGCTCGATATTGATATCGGTGAAGACCTCGAGGTCGGGCTTCCAGCGGGTACGGGTACCCGTTTTCTTGCGGGTGGTATCCTCGGATGACAGCCCGCCGACGTTCTTTCCCTTTTCAAAATGCAGGGTAAAGCGCTTCTTGTCACGGTAGACCTCGACATCCATATACTCGGAGGCATACTGTGTCGCGCAGGCACCGAGGCCGTTGAGACCGAGGGAGTACTCGTAGTTGTCGCCGGAGTTGTTATCGTACTTACCGCCGCCGTAGAGCTCGCAGTAAACGATCTCCCAGTTATAGCGTTTTTCGACCGGGTTATAGTCCACGGGACAGCCGCGTCCGAAGTCCTCGACCTCGATAGAGAGGTCATTATATCGCGTAACGATTATCTTATCGCCGTTGCCGTCGCGCGCCTCGTCGATAGAATTTGAGAGTATCTCAAAGACGGCGTGCTTACAGCCCTCGAGCCCGTCCGAGCCGAAGATGACGGCGGGGCGGAGTCTTACTCTTTCCTCGCCCTTAAGGAGCTTTAGTGATTCATCGCCATAGTCTTTTTTCTTAGGCATTGAAAACGTCCTTTCAAAAATATACTTACACAACACTTATGTGATATTCATGATGAAACATCATACCAAATTATATTATACCACAAGACCTGCGGCTTTGTCAATGATTAAATCACAAGATATGCTGTCGGCTTCGGGTCCTCGGCGCGGACGGCGCAGTTCCGCCTTTGGCTTTTGGAGTGCAGGAAAGAACTTCGGTTTGACGGCGGGCTGAACAAAGTGCAAGACCCAAACGCGAAGCGAAATAAAGCGCGCGGTCGAGCCTCGCGCCAGAGGCTCGCGGGGTCAAGGGGCAGCGCCCCTTGTCGCCGTCCGCAGACGGCGAAACTCCCCTACCGGAGGGCGCTCCGAGAAGGGTGAATTTAAAAACAGTCCGGTGGACTGTTTTTAAAGAGGGGAGGCCCTGAACGAGAGGGCCTCCCCTTGTTCGTCGCCCGCACAAGTTCGCCTGCGAGCTAGCAGCGAGCACGGACTTTATTACTTTCCAAGCATAAACAAAACTTTGTTTCACGCTCTATACTTTGTAATGGCCGAAAGCAAAG
>JAFXVY010000027.1 GCA_017534595.1 Ruminococcus sp. | reverse complement strand
ATTGTGCATTGTGCATTGTGCATTCTGCATTGTGCATTGTGCATTGAGATTCATGCTGCCGCTTCGGCTTCCTCGAGATATTCCTCAAGGGTCAGCCCTCTTGACATTATCTCCGTCGCGGCCTTGACGCCGACATATCTTATATGCCACGGCTCGTAGGCGTAGCCTGTAATGCTGTCCTTGCCGTTGAGATAGCGCAGGATGAAGCCGTGCTCGGCGAGCTTCTGATGGAACGCCGTGTAATACTGCAAGCCGTTGCTCTGACCGTTCAGATAGTAGAGCTGCACTCCGCCGACGATGAGCCTTGCATCAATGGCGAGACCCGTGTGGTGCTCCGAGTACCCGGGCACAGCCACATACTGCTTGCAGTAGGCGAGGCCGTAGGTGCTCTCGTAATCGTCCCAGACGGCCTGCTGATAGCTCACAGACCTGTATGCGCTGATTATCTCGACGGTTATGCCCTGCGCCGCCATATCCTGCTTGAGCTCCTTGAAGTGCTTGAGGGTCTCGGTCTCCACCCAGTAGGTAGTGCCCTCGTAGTTGACGGTGGTGGTCAGCTTGAGCTTGTTGAAGAAGTCAGAAGGCAGCACATGGGTCTTGTTCACAAGCGTCAGATAGGGGTCGTCGGGGGTCAGTATCGGCTCGGCAGTCTGCGAGGAGGTCTCCTCCGGCTTTTTGGCCGCCTCAGTCTGCTTGGAGGTCGTCTCCGGCTTCTCTGTCGTCTCGGTCTTTTTGGTTGTCTCTGCGGTCTCCGTTGGCTTTGAGGTCTCGGTGACGCTCTGCGTCTGAGTTTCCGTCTCGGTCCCGGTCACTGTCTGAGCTGCCGTCTCCGTTTCGCTCTCCGTCACGGAGGCCGGAGCCGAAGTATCCGTCACGGCAGAGGTCTGAGTCTGCGTGACAGTCTCGGACGGCGAAGTGACCGTCTGCGGGGTTATTGTCGTCAGCGGCGCCTCGCTTATGGTATTGCCGCAGGCCGTGAGCAGCAGTAATGCGGCACAGGCAGCAGCGGCGAGCAGTTTTTTCATAGTCATCCTCCGAACTATCTAATATCTGTCATCCCAATTCGGTTGTGTATTGCTACAAATTTTCAGCAATGCACAATGCACAATGCACAATACACAATTATGGTGTCCGTTGCGCGGACGTATGCCCATTCGGGCGTTGTAGTTTTTAAGTGATCAATACATTGTTCGTTTATTACGCATAATTGTTAATTGTGAATTTACCCGCTTCGCGGCAAAATAATGTGCGCCAAAGGCGCACACCTTCATTGTGCATTGTGAATTGTGCATTGTGCATTGACATATATTATTTACAGCAATACACATCAAAATTGGGAGTATCTGTCTTACATCTACGCAGACCAGTATAGCACAATTTTATGAATATTTCAATACCCGCCGAAGAAAAAAAGCACTTCCGGCGGATCCGTCGGAAGTGCGGCTTTCAGCTTTGTTTTCGTCTGCCCGTTATATTATTCTGACTACGCAGGTAACGGGGTTGTAGTACATGGCGGTCTGAGCGTTCTGCCTTCTGATGCCGTCGCGGCGGTTCATGGCGTGGACTACCTCGTTGTTGCCGATGTAGAGCATCGCGTGGCCGTAGCCGCGGCAGATGATTATGTCACCCGGCTGCATCTGGCTTACCGGAACTATCTTTCCGGCCATCGCCTGACCGTAGCAGGAATGCTGGAGATAAACGCCTATCTGCTGGTATGCCAGCATCGTGAGACCGCAGCAGTCGCAGGCGCGGAATCTTGCTCCGCAGCTCACATAAGCTCCGCCGACATTTGCAAGAGCATAGTTTATAACGGTCTGTATGCGCTGCTCCCTCGTCGGGTCGGAAGCCGTTGTCTGAGCGGATGTGTCGCCGGAAGCGGCATTGTCTGCTGCTGCCTGCTGCTTGGCCTGCTCCGCAGCCTTCTGAGCGGCTTCCTTCTGAGCGGCAAGAGCCTCGGCCTGCTTCTTCTGCTGCTCGGCCTTGAGCTTCTGCTGACGCTCGGCTTCCGCCTTGGCCTTTTCCTCGGCCTCGGCCTTATCCTTTGCTGCCTGGGTCTCGAGCTCTTCGGCCTCCTTGTCGGAGACTCTTTCGGTGTTCTCCTGCTTTACATAAAGGCCGGCGTACTCGCCCTCTGTGATCTTAACGTACTGTGCCTCGGTGTCCGCGGACTGACCCGCAAGCTCCGAGCCCTCGGTATCGGTGACATAGCCCTGACCCGAGTTGTCGTATGAGGTGAAATATGCGCCGCAGAAGCCGTCGGATGTGTGATTGTAGAGCAGGCTCCCGGCAGGGATCGAGAAATATGTATCCTCACCTGTGGATACGGCGATCTGCGAACGGCTGGTCATCAGACCGAGCTGAGGCTCCACGGCTATGCGGTAGTTGGTCTCCGCACGGAAGCATTCGCTGGAGCTGCGGTCGGCGCTGATACAGCCTGTCTCCCCGAGCTCTTCGAGGGTGACGGTCTTTAACAGTGTGCCGTTCACATATACATTGAATATGGTACCTTCGGCATAATCCGAAAGGTTGTTGACTTTGACCGAGATCTCGTCCGCCGACACCAGAGCCTCGCTGAGGTCGGGTGCGCAGGGAGCATTTTCCTCGAGGCAGTCAATGATCTGTTTTACCGAATCCGGCATCGAAGCGGTGGTCGCTCCGTTATCGTCGGTAACAAAGCTGATGTGCTGTGCAGTCAAGCCATTCATAAAACTTGTTTCGATACGCCCGGTATTAGCTATATATCCTTCTGCGCTTATGGCTCCGGCGCTTATTGCCGCGCCCAGAGCACCGAGTGCACCGACTGTTGCTTTTACAATGAAACTCTTCATACAGTACCTCCTTATGCTTAACAGTTTAGCAGAAAAATGGTAACATGATATAAGGATGTTGTAACTATTTTGTAAACAGTGTAATCGAAATGTAACCTATTTTACAAAATTTGCTCAAACTGTCCGGAAATTTTGTGCATTGTGCAATATGCACTATCTAAGAGACGGTTTTTGGTGCATAACCACGAAACAGGGAGGTTTTTTGGACAGCATCCCCCGGCACCGCGCTGTTGCGCGGCCTCGTTCACCGAGGTTTTTTCGGTGCCCTCCGCTGACACAGATTGTTCAATTTTTATTTAATATCGGCTGTTGACAGGCGGGAAAAAATGTAGTAAAATATTTAGAATAACAAAGGCAAAAAGTTGAAAAACAAAATATTGAAACGGGAGGTAAATGCTATGCTGGACACAAACATCCAAAACAAGTTCGGAAAGGAAGGCCTTACGTTCGACGACGTACTGCTGATCCCCGGAGAGAGCGACTGCACGCCCGATATGGTCGATATCCATACTCACCTGACCAAGGATATCGTGCTCAATACGCCGATAATGACCTCGGCTATGGACACGGTAACGGAGTTTGAAATGGCTATCGCTATCGCAAGAGAGGGCGGCATAGGTATCATCCACAAGAATATGCCGATCGCTCAGCAGGCCGAGGAGGTCGATAAGGTAAAGCGTTCCGAAAACGGCGTTATCGTAAACCCCTTCTCTCTTACTGCGGACAAGACTGTTGCCGAGGCTGACAAGCTCATGGGCAAATACAAGATCTCGGGTGTTCCGATAGTAGACGAGAACGGCAGGCTCGAGGGTATCCTCACCAACCGCGACCTTCGCTTTATCACCGATTTCAATATCAGGATCGCAGACGTCATGACCAAGGAGAACCTGGTCACAGCTCCCGTTGACACAGACCTTGCAGGCGCCAAGAAGATCCTTATGAAGCATAAGATTGAAAAGCTCCCCCTCGTTGACAGCGACGGCGTCCTCAAGGGGCTCATCACTATCAAGGACATCGAGAAGGCGGTGCAGTACCCCAACTCCGCAAGAGACAGAAAGGGCAGACTGCTCTGCGGCGCGACCATCGGCATGACCGCCGACGTGCTTGACCGCGCAGCCGCTCTGATCGAGGCTCAGGTAGATATCCTCGCCCTCGACTCCGCTCACGGCCACTCCAAGAACGTTATAGAGACACTGAAAAAAGTCAAGGCAGCATTCCCGGATATCCCGGTCATCGCGGGCAACGTGGCTACCGCTGAGGCAGCAGTCGCACTCTGCGAGGCAGGTGCCGATGCTATCAAGGTCGGCATAGGCCCCGGCTCTATCTGCACGACGAGAGTCGTAGCGGGTATCGGCGTTCCGCAGATCACGGCGATCTACGATGCGGCGTGTGCGTGCGCCAAGTACGGCATCCCCGTTATCGCAGACGGCGGTATCAAGTACTCGGGCGACATCGTCAAGGCTCTTGCGGCAGGCGCGAGCGTAGTAATGCTCGGATCGCTGCTTGCCGGCTGTGAAGAGGCTCCCGGCGACGTTGAGATCTATCAGGGCAGACAGTTCAAGGTTTACCGCGGCATGGGCTCCATGGCAGCGATGGCAAAGGGCTCCAAGGACAGATACTTCCAGACCAACTCGAAGAAGCTGGTACCGGAGGGTGTTGAGGGACGAGTAGCGTTCAAGGGCCCCGTATCCGACACAGTATTCCAGCTTGTCGGCGGTATCAGAGCCGGCATGGGTTACTGCGGGTGTCACAACATCCCGGAGCTTGCTGAGAAGGCGAAGTTTGTTCGCATCACCGGTGCGGGCTTAAAGGAATCGCATCCGCACGACATATACATCACGAAAGAGGCACCGAACTACTCGGCACAGATGTGATACAAGCCAAAGCCCCTTGAAGGCTCCGCAGGCAATCATAAATCAAAACAAACAAGGCGCTGCGCCCAAAATCCAAAGGGCACAAGCGCCTTATTTTATTGTCTATGCTTCGGGGACTATTATTCGCAGCGCCGACCGGCACACTCCCTGTGATCGTTGTCAGAAAGAAAGCGCCGCGCCCATTGTTTCCGGGCGCAGCGCCTTGTTTGTTTTATTCAGAGGTATCTGTCAGCTAAGCTTTACCGGCTGCATACCCACTCTCAGGTACTCGGGAGTCCCTCCAAGACCGGCGAGAACAGCTGAAATGTCAGTCGAAATGTGCATAACGTTGTTTTCGCCGTTCTGAGTCATGTATACCGTGTCAAGACCTACGACCTCGCCGGTGCTGATGGTGAGACCGAGGAAGGGTACTGCTCCCATGTGTGCGTTTACCGTTACATAAGGCATCAGGAACGCCGCGCTCTGTGCATCGAACTGATCTGCCTCGCCCGCATCGGAATACATTACCTCGGGGCTGGTGAAGCGGAGGTCGATATTCACGATGCCGTCAGAGCCGAGCTCTGCCTTGATGATCTCGTAGTTCACGGTCTTGAATTCGCCCTTGTACTGCGTCGGCCAGAAGCTGCCGGCCTCGTTGTCGGCAAAGGACATCCCGCTTGCGATCTTCTCGGGTACGTTCTCATCCGGAACACTCTCATCCGGAATACTCTCATCGGGAACAGACTCATCGGGAACAGACTCGTCCGGAGTGCTGTCTTCGATGCTGTCTGTGCTGCTCGGATCGTCCTGTACCTGCGAGCTCTCGTCGCCGTCGAGGCCGTTGCCGACAAAGATCTGCTCGTCGCCGTAGAGGAAGCCCGCTATGTTAAATCTGTCTATCGGGCAGTCAAAGGTGTCGCAGGTGACGATGATCTCGCCGGCCTTCTCGCTGTCGCAGCCCTCTGCAACAGATGCGTCGATATAGATGCCGTTTCCGGCAGCTGCCGCCGAGCAGAGCGGGATCACCAAGTCTTCCTTGGTCTTTGCTGCGAGCAGTGAATTCGCATAGTAACGCGGAACGCTGTTCATAGAAACGATCTCGTAGTTGAAGTAATTGATCTGCTGTGCAACATAGTTCTTATCCGTTGTGGTGAGCAAACTGAGCTCACTGACGTCGGTGGTGCCGGAGAGCATAAGCTCTGTACCGAAATCGGAGTATCTGATCTGCTCCAGAGCAAGATCGCAGTAAGGCAGCGAAGCGGCATCGGGGGACTCGATCCTTGTCTTTACCGTGGTCGCTACTTCGATATCGGGCTCATGCTGCGGGCAGAGTACGGTGGCCGAGAAGTCCTTGGCGTTCTCCTCGCTGCCGCCGATGAAATTCATGCCGCCGATATCGAGCCTGCACTCGCCGTGTGCGGTCCTGTACTTGGTATCGAAGCCCGAGAAGCTGAGGGATACCACTGCCTTGCCGTTGCCGCTGTCGAATGCGCTTATGACAGCTCCGTTCTTGACGTAGTTCATATCGGTGCCGGCATCGCTGTCTATCGGAGTAAGGGTCAGCGAACGGCAGGTAAGGATCTTTCCGGCATCGTCGATCAGCTTTTCTCCCTCGTACTCGATGCCGAGGTCTACTCTGAGGCATCTGCCCATATTTCTTGTACCGATCACTCTGATCGTTTTGCCGTCGATCGTCCCGAGGACGTTGTCGTTCTCCTCGATATCGAGCAGCAGCTCGTACCTGTCGAGTCCTTCGGCGCCGTAGATGAGCTTGTAGTACTCATAGTTCGCCTTGTACTCGGGGTCGTCGAGGGAAGCTGCATAGCTCGAGGAAATATCCTGTGCCGCCATGGGGATCTTGTCAGTGCTGTTTCTGATCTGATGAGCGAGGAACGCCGCACCTCCCAGCACTATCACCGCGCAGGCTGCCGCCGCAACGATGGATCCGGTTCTCTTAACTGCGGCAGGGCCGCCCTTGGTCATTGTAATATTATTTCTTTCTTTCATATCCACATCTCCCGTCAGTTCGTCAAGGGGGATCTGTTTCATGATCTCTGTAAGTTTACTCATATCATTACTCCTCCCTTGATAAGTTCCTTTCTGAGCTTTTCTTTTCCGCGCGAGAGGATGTTCCATATCTTCTTCTCTTTGACTCCCCTGCGGCGGGATATCTCTTTTACGTCCAGCTCAAAATAGTATCTGTCGATAAATACTTCGCGGTCGGGTGACGGCATCGACGACACGATATCCTTAATGATCCCGAGATTTATGCTTCTTGCGGCGCTGTCCTCGAGATCGAGCTCGAGCTCAAGGTCATCCTCGAGCGGATCAACGGGCTCGCCGGAGGTGAGCTTGCGCAGCTTATCCACTGTACAGCTCGAGGCTGTCATCGAGATAAAGCTCTTGAGGCTCATCTTGTCGGTATCGATACGGTCTCTTGCTGCCCAGACCTTATAAAAGGTATCCATAACTGTCTCCTCTCTGTCGCTTTCGGAGTTTATCATCTTCGACACGATATACTCCACAAGCCTTTTATACTTTTTCATCACAGCTTCAAGCGCACTCTGGTCGCCTGTCCTCATGAGGTCAAGCAGCTCGCGATCGTCCATATTTATCATCTCTTTTCGTTTGAAAGGTCCTTTCACTTATATATTCGTAACGGCTCACGGTTTTCACTCACTTTTTTTCAAATATTTTTGAAAAAATTTTTTCGCGTCACAAACATACATTATTAAGGCAACACCGCACGACCCCTGTGCGTCAGATGCGCCGTCCAGATTTTCGTCAGATTGCCTAAATTCGACGCAGGCGGGCTGGCGCCCGGCAAGGAGAATTTGGGTAATATGACGGAAAGCTGGCAAGCAGATGGCGTGCAGAGGCGTCAGCCGCGGGTTGTGCGGTGTTGCCTTAAAGGCGGATATGCCGCCCTGACGGGCGGTGTTTTCATAAAAAAGCGCTGCTGCCCTTCTCCGGGGCGCAGCGCCTGATAATTGTGCATTGTTTCAGCTTCTCACTCTTGATCCGAGCTGCTTCGGAGTCTCGAGCTTGATAGTCCTGATCCTCTGCCTGAGAGGAAGTATCTGCGAGGGGGTAACGGAAAGCGCGTCTATGCCGAGCTTTAAGAAGTCCTCGGTCAGGTCGAGATCAGCGCCCAGCTCTCCGCAGATGCTCACCGGTATGCCGTTTTTATGGGCGCTGTCGCAGGTCATCTCTATGAATTTGAGCAGTGCTCTGTGACCGCGGTTCTCGAAGTAGCCCTCAAGGGTGAGATTCTGCCTGTCGAAGGCGAGGACATACTGCTCGAGGTCGTTGGTGCCTATCGAGAAGAAGTCGCACTCCTTGGCAAGCTCGTCGCTGAGTATGACCGCCGCCGGCGTCTCGACCATTATGCCTATCTTCAAATGTTCGTTGTAGGGGATGTCCCTTGCACGCAGCTGCTCCTTGGCCTCCTCGACCAGCGCCTTGGCTCTCCTGATCTCGTCAAGATCGGTGATGAGCGGCAGCATTATCCGCAGGTCTCCGTAAACGGACGCTCTCAGCAGCGCCCTGATCTGTGTCTTGAACATTTCGGGGCGCATGAGGCAGAGCCTTATCGACCTCACGCCCAGCGCGGGGTTTTCCTCCTTGGCAAGTCCGAAATACTTGATGTTCTTGTCTGCGCCGGCGTCCATGGTCCTGATGATGACAGGCTTGCCGTTCATCCGCTCGACCACCTGGCGGTAGTTATAGAACTGCTCGTCCTCTTCGGGCATATTGCTGCGCCCGAGGTAGAGGAACTCGCTGCGGTAGAGGCCGATGCCGCCGCCGTCGTTGTCTATGGCATAGTTGAGGTCGTTGAGACCTGCGATATTGGCATATACCCTGATCTCGGTACCGTCGAGGGTGATGTTCTTCCTGCCCTTGAAGCGCTTGAGCATCTCGCGCTTCTTGGCCTCTGCCTCCTGCACGCCGCTGAGCTCCCGGAGGATCTCCTCGTCCGGGTCGATATAAAGAGCACCGCTGTAGCCGTCCACCACAGCCTCCATATCCCGGAGCATACTGAGCTTTTCGGCGCCTATGCCGAAGATCGCGGGGATATTCATCGTCCTCGCAAGGATCGCGGTATGCGAGTTGGTGGAGCCGTAGCAGGTCACGATCGCCAGCACGTTCGACAGGTCGATCTGCATGGTCTCCGAGGGCATAAGATCCTCGGCGCAGAGGATGACCTTCTCGGTCAGCTCGATGCGCTTCTCGCTCTTGTTCTGTATATGCCTTATGAGCCTGTCGCAGACGTCTTTCAGGTCTGCGGAACGGCTCTTGATATATTCCGAGGTCATGTTCGCGAAGGAGTGGGTGAGATCCCTCGCTGTCTGCGCGACGGCATAGTCCGCGCTGAAATGATCGTCGAGTATCCTGCTCTTGATCTTCCCGCAGAACGACTCGTCGTCGAGCAGCATCTTGTGGATGACGAATATGCTCGCTTCGTTCTCGCCGACCTTTTCAAGAGCGGTGGAATAGAGCTCGTCCAGCTCCTTGACCGCCTGCGCCTTGGCATACTCGAAGCGTTCCAGCTCGAGAGCAGTGTTCTTGATGAGACGTTTGGTTACTTCGTTTTCGTCCTGCTGGAAATAGAACAGCTTGCCCTTGGCGATACCGCCGAATACGGGCTTGCCCGAAAGTCTGAGCATACTGTCATCTCCTTCCTTCTTTTGTTTGTTTCTGTGTTTTTAATATGTATACGCAGACCCTTATGTGAGGATATACATATCTGATTATATTTTATTACAAATTGCTCCAAATTACAAGAATTTTACCGATAATTTACATAATGTTAAGATTTTCCGCAGACCTCCGGGACACCTCTCCCCTGCCCCGCCGGGATACACAGGCTCGCGCCCCGCGTCTGCGGGCTTTGTAGATATTGGTATAAAATTAACAAAAAGCTTCCGGAAATCTTGTGCAAAAAATAAAACTAAAAATTGTGTTAAAAGTATAGTAATTTGTGCCGTAATCTGTTATAATATAAGTACTACCGTAGGCTGCCGTGCCCTTGGGACGGCGGGGGCCGCGTATCTGCGCGGTCTTACGGAATTCAAAATATTTTGGAGGTATAAAACCAATGGCAAAGTATTGTTACCTTTTCTCTGAAGGCAATGCAAGCATGAGAGAGCTTCTCGGCGGCAAGGGCGCTAACCTCGCTGAGATGACCAACATCGGTCTTCCCGTTCCTCAGGGCTTTACCATCACCACAGAGGCCTGCACCCAGTATTACAAGGACGGCGGCATCTCCGACGAGATCATGGCTGAGATCAACGAGTACATCGTTAAGATGGAAGAGATCACCGGCAAGAAGTTCGGTGATAAGGAAAATCCGCTGCTCGTTTCCGTTCGTTCGGGCGCAAGAGCTTCCATGCCCGGTATGATGGATACAATCCTTAACCTCGGCCTCAACGAGACTGTTGTTGAGACTATCGCTGCCAAGTCCGGCAACGAGAGATGGGCTTGGGACTGCTACAGAAGATTCATCCAGATGTACTCCGACGTTGTTATGGAAGTCGGCAAGAAGTACTTCGAGCAGCTCATCGACGAGATGAAGGAGAAGAGAGGCGTTAAGCAGGACGTTGAGCTCACCGCTGCAGACCTCAAGGAACTGGCTATGCAGTTCAAGGCAGAGTATAAGGGCAAGATCGGTTCCGACTTCCCCTCCGACCCCAAGGAGCAGCTCGTAGGCGCTATCAAGGCTGTATTCCGCAGCTGGGATAACCCCAGAGCCAACGTTTACAGAAGAGACAAAGATATCCCCTTCAGCTGGGGCACCGCTGTTAACGTTCAGTCGATGGCATTCGGCAACATGGGCGACAACTGCGGCACCGGCGTTGCCTTCACCCGTGACCCCGCTACCGGCGAGAACAAGCTCATGGGCGAGTTCCTGACCAATGCTCAGGGCGAGGACGTTGTTGCAGGCGTTCGTACTCCTATGCCTATCGAAGAGATGGCTGAGAAGTTCCCCGCTGCTTATGAGGAGTTCGTAAAGGTTTGCGAGATCCTCGAGAACAGATATCACGATATGCAGGATATGGAGTTCACCGTTGAGGACGGCAAGCTCTATATGCTCCAGTGCAGAAACGGTAAGAGAACCGCTCAGGCTGCTCTCAAGATCGCCTGCGACCTCGTTGAGGAAGGTCACAAGACCGAGCAGGAAGCCGTTGCTATGATCGACCCCAGAAACCTCGATACCCTTCTCCATCCCCAGTTCGATGCTAAGGCTATCAAGGCTGCTACTCCTCTCGGCAAGGGCCTCGGCGCTTCTCCCGGAGCTGCCTGCGGTAAGGTTGTATTCACTGCTGACGACGCCGTTGAGTGGGCTGCAAAGGGCGAGAAGGTCATCCTCGTAAGACTTGAGACCTCTCCTGAGGACATCACCGGTATGAAGGCTGCTCAGGGTATCCTGACCGTTAGAGGCGGTATGACCTCCCACGCTGCCGTTGTTGCAAGAGGTATGGGCGAGTGCTGCGTATCCGGCTGCGGCGACATCAAGATGGACGAGGCTAACAAGAAGTTCGAGCTGGCCGGCAAGACCTTCGTTGAGGGTGACTACATCTCCATCGACGGTACCACCGGTAACATCTACGACGGTATCATCCCCACCGTTGACGCTACTATCGCAGGTGAGTTCGGCAAGATCATGGCTTGGGCTGACAAGTACAGGAAGCTCAAGGTAAGGACCAACGCCGATACTCCCGCAGACGCCAAGAAGGCCCGCGAGCTGGGCGCAGAGGGCATCGGTCTCTGCCGTACAGAGCATATGTTCTTCGAGGCTGACAGGATCGCTGCTTTCAGAGAGATGATCTGCTCCGATACTGTTGAGGAGAGAGAGGCTGCTCTCGCTAAGATCGAGCCGATGCAGCAGGGCGACTTCGAGGCTCTCTATGAGGCTATGGAAGGCAACCCCGTTACCATCAGATTCCTCGATCCTCCGCTCCATGAGTTCGTTCCCACCGAGGAAGACGATATCAAGGCTCTGGCTGAGGCTCAGGGCAAGAGCGTAGAGACCATCAAGAACATCATCTCCGGTCTCCACGAGTTCAACCCGATGATGGGTCACAGAGGCTGCCGTCTGGCTGTTACTTATCCCGAGATTGCCAAGATGCAGACCGCTGCCGTTATCAAGGCTGCTATCAACGTTCAGAAGAAGCATTCCGACTGGACCGTTAAGCCCGAGATCATGATCCCGCTGGTAGGCGACGTTAAGGAGCTCCAGTTCGTTAAGAAGGTCGTAGTTGATACCGCTGACGCTATTATCGCTGCTGCCGGCTCCGACCTCAAGTATGAGGTAGGTACCATGATCGAGATCCCGAGAGCTGCTCTGACCGCTGACGAGATCGCTGCCAACGCTGACTTCTTCTGCTTCGGCACCAACGACCTCACTCAGATGACCTACGGCTTCTCGAGAGACGACGCAGGCAAGTTCCTCGGCGCTTACTATGACACCAAGATCTTCGAGTCCGATCCGTTCGCTAAGCTCGACCAGACCGGTGTCGGCAAGCTGATGAAGATGGCTCTTGACCTCGGCAAGCCCGTAAATCCGACTCTCCACTGCGGTATCTGCGGTGAGCACGGCGGCGATCCTTCGTCCGTTGAGTTCTGCCACAAGATCGGTCTTGACTATGTATCCTGCTCGCCTTTCCGCGTGCCGATCGCAAGACTGGCCGCAGCTCAGGCTGCTATCGCAGAGGCTAAGTAATAAACCCTTAGTCCCCCGGCAAACCAAGCATAAACAACAGATCCCCCCGGATGTGAGTCCGGGGGGATCTTTCATACCCTGTACATTCAGCAGTTGCCGGTATAAACATAGTCAAGCCGCTCGCCGGCTATCTCTGCAAGGCGGTAGACGAGCCCCGCATCGGTCGGAGGCCTGTCGGTCATCCGGAACCTCGGGAAGAACCGCGAAACGTGCAGGGGGATGCTCTTGCCGATGACCCGCCCCTCGCTGTCGGTCAGGGAGGCGACCCATTCCGCCAGCGTGCGCATCTCCGTTTCGCTGTCGTTCTCACCCGGCACGATAAGCGTCGTCAGCTCAACGTGACAGAACTTCACCGCTCGGCTGATAAACTCCTTAACGGCTTCAAGATCCCCGCCCAGAGTCCTGCCGTAATATCTCTCCGTGATGCCTTTCAGGTCGATGTTCATGGCGTCGATATAAGGCGCGAGCTCGTCGAGCACCCATGGCTCGGCGGTGCCGTTTGACACAAGCACATTCAGCATACCCCTCTCGTGAACGAGCTTTGCCGTGTCGCGGACGAACTCAAATCCCACCAGCGGTTCGTTGTAGGTGAACGCCAGACCGATGTTCCCCCGGCTGCGGTACTGCTCCGCTGTATCCGCAAGCAGCTCCGTGGTGACGAGACGCGCTTCATCCCTGTATCCAAAGGCTCTCTCCGACCACGAGATATCGCTGTTCTGACAGAACGGGCAGCGCAGATTGCAGCCGTAGCTCCCGACGGAGAGTATCATCGTCCCGGGGTGAAAACGTTGCAGGGGCTTTTTCTCGATGGGATCCAGAGCCAGAGCGGTGATCCTGCCGTAGTTGTCCGCGCAGACCTTTCCCCCGGTGTTTTTCCTCGCGCCGCAGAAGCCGATCTGCCCCTCACGCAGCTCACAATGCCTGAAACAGACCTCGCATCTTGCCATCGTCATCCCTCCTGTGTGTGGCGTATGACCTCGAACCTGTGCAGCGTGATTTCGTCGTCGTATGTTATCCCGCCCTTGCGCATGGCAATCGCTATCTGCTGCCCGACGGTGTCCACCCCCTCAAGATCGGGCAGGAGCAGCCCGCGCCTGTACCCGCTCGAGACTATCACTCCGTAGCGCTTGACGTCCAGCATATCGGTGGAATATATCTGCTCGGGCTCCCCGAGAACATCCACGTTTATCTCGAGGTCTCCGAGCTCGTCGGCAGTGATCGCCGGGAACCTCGGATCCCGTGTGGAAGCGCTTACCGCGTTTGAGATCACTTCCTCGGCAACCGAGCCCTTTGTTGCCGTGATAGTACCTATACAACCGCGGAGGTCGCCGTTCTTGTGTATGGATACGAAGGCTCCCGCTTTGGTTTTAAGCATCTCCTTCGGCAGATCCTTGGGCACGGAAATGATCTTCCCGCTTGTTATGTAGGTCTCGATCGTCCTGCGGGCAAGGCTCACATACATATCCTCTGCCTTCGGCCTGAATATGCAGATGCCGTACCCCACCCCCGTAACATCCTCGTGGGAGAGCTTTTCGGCACTGATCTTCATGCCGTCCAGTGCGCCGGCCATTATGGTGAACGAGCGGTGCCCGCACTCCGCGGCCTTGTCCAGGAACTCTTCGTCGAATTCAAGAAGCTCGTCAAAGGCGCCGCGTGAGCATACATCCATTATCCGCTCATCGTACACCGGCCCTTCGGGCGCAAAACCGTAGGGGCCGTATTCCTGCAGCTTGTGGGAAAGATCTCCGCTCGCAACGAATACCGCCCGCCTGCCGAGCTCGCTGACCGCCTGCTGTATGAGCCTGCCGAGCTCGTAATGCTCTCTGAGGCTGAGCCCCGAAAGCCCGATCCTGACTATCTTTCCGCCCTTGTATTTCTGCCGGATGAAGTAAAGCGGCACCATAGTCCCGTGGTCGAGGCGCCTGTCAAGCTCCCCTTTTGTGCCCGCCGGGAACCCTTTGCCCGATGCAAGGCTTTCGAGCTTACTCACGAGCCCGGTATCGTACTGCTCCGAAAAGCTGACCCCGGGGGCGCCGAAATCAACGAACGAACCGTAAGCCTCCCTGCCGGGAGATATATGGAACCAGTCGCGGTACATCACCGAATGGGGGCTCGTGACGATTATCGTCTCCGGCTTTATTTCAGCGATCACCTCGGCTGCCCGCTTGTAGGCTTCAATGGTCTTTTGGACTTTTTTCTCTCCGCCGCGCCCCACCTGCGGAACTATCAGCGGCGGATGCGGTACCATAAATGCGGCTTCTATCGGCATAGCTTTCCCTCCCCGGATATTATTGCTTTACGGTCTGTATGATACGGATGATCTCCTCTGTCAGAATGCCAGCGTCTCGAGCCTGCCCGAAAGCTTTTCAAGCTTTTCGATGCAAAGGTCGATCTTCTTTCTGTCCGCCTCCGAGGGCGTGCCCTTGCGCCTGAGCTTGCGTATCAGCCTTGCATAGCCGATAAGCGAAGCCTTCTCTTTTACCTCGGAGAGCCGTGCTTCGTCATCGGTATTCAGATAGTGCTTCAAAAACATCTCAAAGAACTGCACCGCCGTCTGATACGGAAATCCCATAAAATCCTCCACCACCGCGGGGTCGTCCTCGCCGAGGATCACATAGAAATAATACATATCGCTGAGCTCGATGATCGGGTGTCCCTTCGAGACCCTGTCCATATCAATGAGCAGAGGCTCACCGCTTTGCAGGAATACATTTCCCGTGTGGAAATCCCCGTGTATGAGATACTCGCTGTCCGGCAGCGCGTCGATGAACCCGGCGCACTTCTTGGCAAGCGCTTCGTTCTCGTAAGCGAGCCCGCCGTTTATATAGCTCTTTATCCGCTCCGCCGCCGGCGGGAAAGCATCCTCCCCGGTGACGTCGATACCGTGGATAGTGAGCGCTAAGTCGGCCATTATCTTCGCGTAGACCTCCGTCTGACCCGGAGCCCTTGCGATAAACCGCGAAACGGTCTCCGAATCCACCAGCTCGAACATCGCGCCGTACCTGTTCCCCACCGACACGATACCGAAGGATATCGCCGTAGGCATACCGAGAATGAAGGCCTTGCGGCTCAGGCTGATCTCACGCTCAACATCGCTGTATGTGTTGTTCTGGTTGAAGACCTTTATCACCAGCTCATCGTCGTAGCGGTAAACATCCCCCTTGGCTCCCCGCCCCAGCAGGAGGCAGCCGTCAACGCTGACCTCGCGGTATTTCTTGTACTTGGTCTTGTCGGAATCGAAGGTCCCCGGCCAGATGTAGTTTATATGCTTTATGAGCTCCTTGAAAGCGCCTGTCTTGTTCAGCGTGAGCTCGACGCTCTCGGCGATAGTCCGGTAGTACCAGCACTGCATCGCAGGATCGCTCTGATGCATACTGCTCCACAGCACTTCGCCTCTCTCGGAGTATACCCGCGCAAGCGAGCGGATGTTAGCCAGCTTGTCTGCGAGCCACAGCATTTTTATCCCGATATCCGTGCTGTCCTTGAGCACCTGTATAGACTCTTCCTTGCGCCTCTGCCAGGTGGCGCCGCGGTCTTCGTCGGGGTATTTCTTCTCCGACTCGGACGATACGAGATACGCCACCCTCCTGCCGAACCTCTTCTCGATCTCGGCAAGGGTACCGTCGGTGTCCTCAACTACATCGTGCAGGATGCCCGCGGTGATGACCTCCTGATCGTCGGTCATGGTCGAGAGTATCTGCGCCACCTCCATCGGGTGCAGGATAAACGGTATGCCGTTGAACTTGCGCACCTTTCCCTGATGCAGTACGGTCGCGTAAATTATGGCTTCTTCAAGCATATTCATCATAGCGGTAAGACCTCGCTTTATAAGTTTTTCTGATGATGTGATTATACCGCAGATCTGCGTTCATGTCAACAAGACCGTCCCTCAGTAGGTTATCAGCTCATTGAACAGCTTTACCGCAAATCTGTCGGTCATGCCGGCGATGAAATCTATTATCGCCTGCGCGTAGACCTCGGGGGTCTCGAGGCTGCCGTAGATCTTGCGGTTCTCGCAGCGGAACGCCTCCTCCTTGAGCTCGCCCTCGGGGACTGTCCCCGTCTCGCAGTACCGCGAGAGCCACTTCTCAAAGGAGCCCGCAAGCATCGGATAGTATCTCCTTGCCGAGTTCAGAGCCTCAAAGGTGTGCCGCCCGTCATAGAGGGCATAGAGCGTCCCGAACAGCTCGGACAGCACAAGCTCGGCGTACCTGTTGAAGGCATCGAACCTCGGGTTCTTGTAGATCTTCTCGTAATTGAAGCGCTTGATCGTGTCAAGCTGTGCGAGATATCTCTCGCTCAGACAGATCCCCTTCTCCGGCGTGCTGTTCTGACAGATATCTATTATCAGATTGTGCATGATGACCGTGGTGTTTATCGCGTTATGATCGTTTTCCTGCGCCATCTTGCGCAGGGTGTTCCGCGCATCCTCGTCAAGGAAGCCGAGCTGTACCGCGTCCTCTATGTCACGGCCTATGTACGCGATCTTGTCGGAGATCTTGACCACGCAGCCCTCCCAGGTCGCCGGCTGGAACTGCCCCGGCCGGGTGAACTCTTCCTCAAGGGCAATAAGCTCCTCTCTCGGCCGCAGACCGTTCTCGTCCACCTCCCCGCAGTGGGAGATTATCCCGTCCCGCACGGCGTATGTCAGATCGAGGTTTTTGCAGTTGTTGTAATTGTCCGCCAGCAGCTCGACGCAGTCAACGAACCGCAGACCGTTCTTCTCATGCCAGAATTTCATCTCCGGCGAGATGTATTTATTGCAAAGCTTTGTAAGTATCGTCTCGCCCTGATGCCCGAACGGCGCGTGACCGAGATCGTGACCCATGGCGACCGCCTTTGTCAGCTCGGTATTGAGCCCGAGGCATCCGGCGATGGTGCTGCTCACCGACTCAACGTGCGAAACGTGCTCCATGCGGGTGCAGATGTGGTCATTGTCGATGTTGTAGAATACCTGCGTCTTGTGCTTTAAGCGCCTGTACGCCATCGAATGAAGTATCCGGGTGTAGTCGCGGGCAAAGGGGCTCCTGATATCGTCGGAACGCGTATAAAGCTGCGAGGGTCTTGCGGTCAGCTCCGACCACCTCGGGTGAGTAGGTACAACGGCAAGCCCTGCGAAAAGCCCTGTGTTCTTGTCTGCCATGAGATTACCTCCTATTTCTCTGCTCATCTTAAGGGCATCTCTAAAAACCCGTTAAGACTATTATATCACATCATCAGCCTTGAGGCAATAGGCTGCGCTGTTTTTCCGCCGTTGACAAGCCCGCCCGCCGGTGGTATAATAACAGCATACCCGAAAGGAGCGGTGAAAATATGAAACAGTATCTTGAAGTCCACTACATCACAAAAGCCGGTATGCGCGAGCAGTTCTACGAGCGGATATGCTCCGATGGGATCGCCGACGCATCAAGAGCCGAAGCCGGCAATGAGAAGTACGATTACTATTTCAGCGCCGGGGATCCGAACGAGCTGCTGCTCCTTGAGGTCTGGAAGGACGAGGAAGCCGTCCGCCTCCACGGTCAGACCCCGCATTTCGCCCGCCTCGGCGAGCTCAAAAAAGAGTATGTGTCCGACACCGTTATATACAGGAGATCAGAATGAATACCGAAGCCGAGTTTGAACAGATACAGAACGAGCTCAGGGATAAGATCGTCCTCACCGACACCTTCGATCCCGCAGAGCTCAGAACGATCGCCGGCGTCGATCTCGCCTACTGGCAGCGCGGCGGCGAGGAATATGCCGTCTGCTGCATCGTCGTCACCGACCGCCGCACTCATCAGATCGTCGAAAAGCAGCATTTCAGCGGCAGGATAGAAGTGCCGTATATGCCGGGGTTCTTAGCTTTCCGCGAGCTGCCGCTCGTATTGAAAACTGCCGAGCTGCTCGAAACGCAGCCCGACCTTTACATCTTCGACGGCAACGGCTACCTCCACCCCCGTCACATGGGCATAGCCACCCACGCCGCCTTTTATCTCAACAAGCCCACCGTCGGCATCGCCAAGACCTATTTCCGCATAGACAAAAAGACCGATTATATCGAGCCCGGGCAGACCCCCGGTAGCTGTACCGATATAGTCGTGAACGGCGAGGTCTGCGGCAGAGCCCTCAGAACTCACGAAGGCGTAAAGCCGGTGTTCGTTTCCGTCGGCAGCGGTATCTCCCTCGACACCGCCTGCCGTCTGGCGATCGAGCTCACCGATAAGGAGAGCCGCGTGCCTATCCCCACCCGCCTCGCCGACCTCGAGACCCATATCGAAAGGGAAAAGCTCAATACCTGAGCCCGCAGGTCACGGCCTCGGCAGTCCCCACAGCCCGTAGGGGTCTCTTATCAGCTCGCCGCGGTAGATCGACACCACATCGTGTATGTCAAAGAACATCGCCCTGCAAGGCCCGATATACATCTCCCTGATGAGACCGCGCCCGAAAGCGAGCCTCTGCACAGTGTACCACGCCTTCACCGGCGGATGCCCCGCCTCGATCATCCATTCCTCCGGCGGGTAGACCTTGTTTATCTCCTCGCCCGGTGCGAACATCCCGCCTATCTCCGGCGGCGTGACGTCCTCAACATAGTGCATCGCCGTGAGCTTGTATATGTCAACTCCGAGCAGCAGCGCCTTGCCGCCGTGAAATACCGCCTGATCAAGCCCACTATTCACCGCCTCCTGCGCATATCTTCCCCAGCCGGCAGTGCTTATGACGCCGTCACCGCAAAGGGTGTCCGGCAGGCAGCGGAAGGTGTCGGCAACGATACCCATAGCCGTCCGCTGCGTCCCCGGGGGAAGTATCTTTATCTTGACGGTGATCCCGAGGCGCCTGTCTTCCTCGGTCAGCTCAAGCTCACGGCTCAGCCGCAGCGCCGGCATGAATATGCTCCCCTGCCCGGTGACTGTCTCCTTGAGCGTGTCTATCACCGTCATAGCTCCGCCCTCGAGCCTGCCGAAGCTGCTCAGCGAGCAGTGTACCTCAAGGGTCATCCCGGGCTCAACGCCCAGCTCGATGAGAGCCTCCTTCAGCTGCGCTGCCGTTACAGTATTTTTCGTTTCCATAGCTGCCTCCCTGCCGTGCCGTGACGGCACCCGATATCGCTTTTATGATAGCACATTATCTATCCTTTGTCAACAATACCCCTCCCCGAACGGAGGCTTTTGCTATTGACAAGAGATTGTTACTGTGCTATAATTATTTTATCGGCATTTGCAACTTTTTGTTGATTTTTACATTTCCGTGCCACCTGATCATTTAAAACGGAGGTTTGTTTTTATGAACGGAAAGCTCCATTTCCGCATCAAATTCACACAGTCATGGATACTGTCCAAAAGGGGCAGTAAGCTCCTGCCTGCCGACTGGCTCGCGGGTGAGCTCAAAAAGCAGTACAGCGCCACCGGCGTCAAGACCCGCCTTACCGAGTGCGAGGGCTTCATAGATTCCGACGCCGAAAATCTCCCCGCCGACCTGAAATCCAGAGTCGAGGAGATGCTCGTCTGTCAGTTCGGCGATGACAGCACCGACGCCTTCACCGTAGAGGTCTCGGAGTATACCGAGCCCGCCCCGGAGGAAGCTGCCGCCCCCGCAGAGCCTGAAACCGCTCCCGCTGCCGAGCCCAAGGCCGCCAACGAAAAGAAGGCTCCCGAGCCCCCGAAGAAGACCGCTCTCGAAAAGATCAACGCCCTCGTGGGCGCCGCGGATTTCAAGGCTCTCGCAGCTGAGATCAACGAGATCGCTCCCGGCCTTATCGCCAACAATATCACCGATTCCTTCACCAGCCGCGCCTATATCGTCTCGATCAACGACGGCTACGGCCTGACTACATACCTCGAGCTGTTCGCAGACCTCGTCTCCGAGCTGGGTCTCTTCGAGATCACCGCCAAGAACAAGGTCGCCGAGGTAAGGCTCAATCCCCCCGATTCGAGAGTCCCCCCCAGCGAGCTGTTCTCGCCCGTGCTCGACCATTTCACCGGCCGCAACGCCGGCAAGATCATCTGCATTGATATCTCCGAGTGGATGACCGTCCTCAACGAGAAGCTGTTCCGCGACCTGCTGCGCAGCATCGACGAGCATACCGGCGAAAACATCGTCTTTTTCAGAGTGCCTTTCGTCGAGAAGAATATCGTCTCCGATATCGTCGCAAGCCTCAATGACCTCCTCTTTGTGAGAGATATCTCGATCACCCCGTTCTCGGGCGAGGAGCTTGTCAGATGCGCCGCGAGCGCAGTCGCCGATAAGGGCTATGAGATGGCTGACGACGCCTGGGACGTCTTCAATGCAAGAGTCGCCTCCGAGAAGAGCGACGGCCGCTTCTACGGCATCAATACCGTCAACAAGATCATCCGCGAGATGCTTTATACCAAGCAGCTCTACAATATCCGCAATTCCGTCGATGACAGGACCGTCAAGCGCGATGAGATAATCGAGCTCGCCAACGGCTACCTGTCGCTGTCAAACGGCGGCCTCGAGCAGCTCTCCGAGCTTATCGGCATGGAGGAGATCCGCAGGAAGGTCGAGGAGATCATCGCCCAGATCGAGGCTGCTCTCAGCAACGACAAGCTCGATACCCCCTGCATCCACATGAGATTTGTCGGCAACCCCGGCACAGGCAAGACCACCGTCGCAAGGATAGTCGGGCAGGTGCTCAAGGAAAAGGGCATCCTGCGCAACGGCAGCTTCTTCGAGCATTCCGGCCGCGACCTCTGCGGCAGGTATGTCGGCGAGACCGCGCCCAAGACCGCCGCGATCTGCCGCGACGCCTACGGCTCCGTCCTCTTTATAGACGAGGCCTACTCCCTCTACCGCGATGAGGGCTACGCCACCGCAGATTACGGCCGCGAAGCAATAGATACCCTCGTTGCCGAAATGGAGAACCACCGCACCGACCTCATGGTCATCATGGCAGGGTACCCCGACGAAATGGAAAAGCTGATGCACGGCAATATCGGCCTCAAGAGCCGTATGCCCTATCAGCTCGACTTCCCCAACTATACCAGAGAACAGCTTGCGGAGATCTTCTTCTGCACGGCGAAAAAGAACTTCACCTACGACGAGCAGCTTGAGGATGCCGTAAGAACATACTTCGACACCCTCTCGGATAAGGTAGTCACCGCCAAGGACTTCTCCAACGCAAGATACGTCCGCAACCTCTTTGAGCGTACCTGGGGCAAGGCCGCGCTGAGATGCCAGATGAGCAGCACCCCCTGCACCAACCTCACCGTGGACGATTTCACCCTCGCTGCCTCCGATAAGGAGTTCAGCAACATTCTCGAGACCAAGAAGCAAAGAATAGGCTTCAACAAATAAAAGGAGGAATATTATTATGGAAAACGAAGAACTGCAGGCACTGGCAGTAAGTGTCTACAACACTATGATCGAGCAGTTTGAGGAGCAGAACCTGCACTTTGAAAAGCATGACGACGACCTCTATGTCGCACTCACCGTCCGCGGTGACGACCTCCCCATGGACTGCACCCTCGCAGTACGTGCCGAGAAGCAGCTCGTTCAGTTCTTCTCGACTCTCCCCTTCAAGGTACCTGCCGACAAGATGGTGGATATGGCTCTTTCGGTATGCCATGTCAACAATATGCTCATCGACGGCTGCTTTGACCTTGACCCCACCGAGGGCTGGCTGCGCTTCCGCATGACCGCTGCCTATCACGACAGCATCCTCGGCAAGGAGATCTTCAACCGTATGCTCTGGCTCTCCACCGCCATCATCGACGAGTACAACGATAAGTTCCTCATGGTATGCAAGGGCTTCGTTGACTTCGAGCAGTTCGTAAAGAGCACCGCAGAAGAGAACTAAAGCATCTCACTGTGTTTGTTCAGCCGCCTTTTCCGGATCTCCCGAAAAGGCGGCTTTTTCATTTCTTCAAAAATGTATGCCGCCCAAAAAAATCCGTCCGCGCAGCGGACACCTTAATTATTCATTATTCACTATTCATTATTCATTATAAAAAATGCGCCTCCGCCGGTCTCCCGACGGAAGCGTAATTTTTTATTCAGCCTTCTCGATCCTGTACCCCAGCTTTAGCAGTACCTTGACCGTCTCCATGGAGGTCGCGATGTCGTACTCCTTTTCCTCGTCCGGCAGCTCGTCATAGGGGATAAGGCAGGGAGTGGTCTTCTTCTCGTCGTCACGCCTCTTGCCGTAGGTCCAGCCCTGAGCTATCCTTCCGGCGCTCCAGACCTCGTGGGTGTTGCGGGCAAGCAGCTCCGCAGCAGCCTCAAGCTCCTCGCTGAGCACTACGTCCGAGGTGTCGATAGGCTCGGGTGTGTATGTTTTCATAACGTCCCTCCTGTAAGCAGCTTACTTCGACAGCAGCTCTATCGCCTTGCGTACTCTGTCAAGCGTCTTCTCCCTGCCGACGATCGCAGCTATATCCGTTCCGCCGCCGGGAGTCGAGCGCTGACCCGAAAGAGCTATGCCCAGCGGGTAAAGCAGCCAGCCGTTCTTGACCTCCAGCTCTGCGGCTGCGTTCTGGCAGGCCTCGTAGATGCCGTCCTTGTCCCACTTCTCCACCGCCTCGAGCTTGGGCTCGAGAGCCTTCAGAGCGGTAAGCGAGGTCTCGGCGTCGGTCTTGAACTTCTTGTTCTTGTAGAGCTCAAGATCGTATTCCTCCGGCATCGCGTCAATGAACGCCACCCTGTCGGGGATGTCCGAAAGTATCTCGCAGCGAGGCTTGAGATTCTGACAAAGCAGCTCGATGTTGATCTCGCTCTTGACTACCTTGCGTATCCACGGCTCAGCCAGCTTTACAAACTCCGCATCCGGCAGCGCCGAGATATGCGCCGCGTTGATCGCCCTGAGCTTTAAGCTGTCAAAGATCGCCGGCGACTTGTTTATCCTCGTCGGATCCCAGATCTCTATCATCTGCGGGAGCGAGAAGATCTCCTCCTCACCCTTGGGGCTCCACCCCAGCAGCAGCAGATAGTTGAGTATGCCCTCCGACAGATACCCCTGCGCCACAAGATCCTGATAGGAAGCGTCACCGTTTCGCTTGGAGAGCTTGTTGTGAGCGTCCTTCATTACCGGCGGGCAGTGGATGTAGGTCGGCACCTCCCACCCGAAGGCCTGATAGAGCAGGTTGTACTTCGGCGTGCTTGAAAGGTACTCCGACCCGCGGATAACGTGGGTTATCTGCATCAGATGATCGTCCACCACATTCGCAAAGTTGTAGGTCGGCATACCGTCGGTCTTTATCAGTATCTGATCCTCGAGCTCGCTGTTCTGCACCTCGATTCGCCCGTAGATGATATCGTCAAATGAAGTCATGCCCTCCGTCGGCATCTTCTGACGGATAACGTAGGGCATACCCGCATCAAGGTTCGCCTTTATCTCCTCGCAGCTAAGGCAGCGGCACTTGCGGTCGTAGTGGCCCACAGTCTCGCCCGCAGCCTTCTGCTCCTCGTGCAGAGCATTCAGACGCTCCTCCGTGCAGAAGCAGTAATAGGCGTCGCCCTTCTCCACGAGCTGCTCGGCGTACTGCCTGAACATACCCATCCTCTCGCTCTGAACATAAGGACCGAAATCGCCCCCGATATCCGGACCCTCATCCCAGGTCATGCCGTTCTCTTTGAGCGTGTTGTAGATCACATCCACCGCACCCTCAACATAACGCTCCTGATCGGTGTCCTCGATACGCAGTATAAAGCTGCCGCCGTCATGCCTTGCGGTCAGATATGCATAAAGCGCGGTGCGCAGATTGCCGACGTGCATATAGCCCGTAGGCGAGGGCGCAAAGCGCGTTCTTGTCTTTGACATAGTTATTTTCTTCCCTTCCGTTTACTTTTCTTTTTGGCTGCCGCCTTGACAGCAGCCGGCAGCTCGTCCTCATCCTCGGGGATCTCATCCTCGGCAGCTTCCTCCGGCGCGGCACCCTGATTGAGCTCCTCGCGCAGCTTGTTGTGCTTGTAAGCCCTCCATATAAGCAGCGGCGTGATCCCCGCCACATAAATGACTATCAGAACATTGAATACATTGAGTGCCCCCTGCGGGAGCACGCTCTCATCGAGCACCCTCATCGGCAGCATCTTATTCCTCCTCCGCAAGAGCGTCAAGCGCCGCATTGATATCCGAATACGAGTACCCCTGCCGCACAAGTGCGTTCTTCACTTTTTTTACGCCGTCCTCTTCACCGAGCCGGCGCATATACTTTTTCCTTACCAGCTCGCAGATCCTCTCCCTGACGCTGTCGCTGTCAAGGTAAGGCTCCAGAGCCTCGTCTATGAGCTCCTTCGAGAGCCCCTTGAGCTTCATTTCCTGCACGGCTCTGAAATACCCGAACCGCTTGATCTCCATGTATCTCCGGGCAAGCGACGCGGCATACCGCCTGTCGTTTATCATCCCGTGCTCCGCCAGCCTGTCGCAGACGTCGTAGCAGATCTGCTCGGGATAGTTCTCCCGCAGCTTTTTGAACATCATGATATAGGAGTAATCCTTGATGTCAAGAAGATACAGCGCCCGCTCTCTTGCCCGCCGCAGCTCGTTTGCGTAGATGACCTCCGCCCACTGCGCATCGGTGAGCTCCATGCCCTTTTGCAGCCCCTTGTCCGAGACGACGGAGCTGTTCAGAAAAACAGGTTCGCCCTGCGCAAGATCAATGCGCAGGGTCTTGCCCTTGTATTTTTCGATGTTGGTTATCAGCGGCATCGCTTATTCACCGAAGCCGGAGACATCCACCGGAGCGAACTCCTCGAAGCTCTCCTCCTCTGCAGCGGGAGCCTCGGGCTTCGCGGCCGCGGACGCTGCCGCTGCTGCCTTCTCCTCGAGCTTGGAGGTCTTCTTGGCCTTCTTGGAGGCCTCCTCCACCGCTGCCTTGTTGGCCTTGATCTTCTCCTCGATCTCCGCCATTATCGCGGGATTTTCAGCAAGGAAATCCTTGGAGTTGTCTCTGCCCTGACCGAGCTTCATATCGCCGTAGCTGTACCATGCGCCGCCCTTCTTGACAACGCCTATATCCGTCGCCACGTCAAGCACCTCGCCCACGCGGGAGATACCCGTGCCGTACATGATATCGAACTCGCACTCCTTGAACGGGGGCGCTACCTTGTTCTTTACCACCTTGCACTTCGTCCTGTTTCCGATGATCTCGGAGCCCTGAGTGATCTTCTCGCCGCGCCTTACCTCAATGCGGACAGAGGCGTAGAACTTCAGCGCCCTGCCTCCGGGAGTGGTCTCGGGGTTGCCGTAAACGACGCCGATCTTCTCTCTCACCTGATTGATGAATATCGCCGCGCAGTTCGACTTTGAGATCACCGAGGTCAGCTTTCTCATAGCCTGAGACATCAGCCTTGCCAGCTGACCCACATGGGTGTCGCCCATCTCGCCGTCGATCTCGGCCTTTGTGACCATAGCCGCTACCGAGTCGATAACGATGCAGTCGATAGCTCCCGAGCGTGCCAGAGCCTCGGCGATCTCGAGCGCCTGCTCACCGCTGTCCGGCTGAGCCACCAGCATATTGTCGGTGTCAACACCGAGCTGCTTTGCATATACGGGATCGAGCGCGTGCTCAACGTCGATGAACGCCACCTCGCCGCCGGCCTTCTGAGCCTCTGCGATGCAGTGGAGCGCAACGGTTGTCTTACCCGACGACTCCGGCCCGTAGATCTCGATGATCCTTCCTTTGGGGATGCCCCCCACGCCCAGAGCCATATCAAGGGTCATGGATCCGGTGGGGATCGCCTCGATGTCAAGGGTCTTGGTGGAGCCGAGCCTCATGATCGCGCCCTCGCCGTACATCTTGTCGATGTAGGAGATCGCGGTATCAAGCGCCTTGCGCTTCTCCTCCTTATCGGTGATCTTGGTAACGGTCTTGCTGTTGTCCTTCTTCTTCTTGTCGATAGCCATAATGATTTACCTCCATATATCGGGAACCTGTCTTACAGGTATATTATAACACGGTTTTCCTGAAATTTGTGTATCTTTTTTTGGACAGTTGAGCAAAATGCCCGTTTACTTGTCCAATTTTCGGTACACTTCCTTACTTTTTCCTGTACCCGATGACAGCTCTGTCGTTCCCGGCAGCGTCGCGCTTCACGCGCACGTTCTCGAACCCGTGCATGGTCAGTATGTCCGAGACCTCCTGCCCCTGCGCAGCGCCGATCTCAAAGAGCATAACGCCCCCGATGTGCAGCACATCCTTCCACAGCCTTACGATATCGCGGTAGAAGTCGAGCCCGTCCTCGCCGCCGTAAAGCGCCTCCACAGGCTCCGCGTGGACCTCGGTCTGCATATCCTTCATGTCCGCCGCCGTAAGATAAGGCGGGTTGCAGACGATCAGGTCTGCCTTTCTGAACTGCCTCGGCAGGCTCTCGTCGGTAACGTCGCCCTTGACGACTCTCGCCTGCGAGCCGAACCGCAGCTTGTTGTCAAACAGATACTCTATCGCGTCGGTGTACTTCTCCACCAGCGCAAGGCTCACGCCCATCAGCCTGCTCTCGAGCGTCAGACCTATGCAGCCCGTCCCGGCGCAGAGGTCTATTATAGCCGTGTTGCGGCAGCCCTCAAACTCCTTGAGCGCTATGTCAACGAGCAGCTCGGTGTCCTGCCTCGGGATGAGCACTCCCTTGCCGACCTTGAAGGTCTTTCCGTAGAAGTCCCACTCCCCCACTATATACTGTAACGGTTCGCCGCCGAGCCTGCGCTTGCAGAACTCAAAGAACCGCTGCTCAACATCGTCGTCGGTCTCCTCCCAGAGCTTTGCCTCGAACTCCGCCGACCGGCAGTCCATACCCAGCGCCAGACCCAGCAGCTCCTTGGATTCAAGCGCCGCGTCGGAGTATTCCAGCGTCGAAAGCTCCCTTACCGCATCGGTTATCAGCTGACCGTATGTCATCCGTATTACCCCCCTCTGTGTTTTTTCAGCTCTCCCCCTCCTCGGGAATGACAGCCTTGAGCGCCGCTATCGCGCACTCTATCTCATCAGCCTCCGGCTCCTTGGTGGTTATTCGCTGTATCCAGAGCCCGGGCGCCGAAACTATCCTCATTACAATGTTGTCGTATTTTCCCGCCAGCCTGATGATCTCATAGGATATACCCATTACCACCGGCAGCAGCGCCAGCTTGCAGAGCACGCGCAGCAGCACGTTCTCCCAGCTCAGCCGAAATATCGTCGTCACGAATATGCTTATGAACAGCACGAGGAAAACAAAGCTCGTACCGCATCTCGGATGGAACCGGCAGTGCTCCTTCACATTCTCCACCGTCAGTTCCCTGCCGTGCTCGTAGCAGGCTATCGTCTTGTGCTCCGCACCGTGATATTCGTAAAGCCGCCTCATATCCTTAGACAGCCCCGTCAAAGCGGTGTACCCGATGAAAATGCCTATCTTCATCACACCCTCGAGGATATTCCTCACTATCGACGGCAGCTCAACGAACTGCTCCACCAGCTTGAGTATCAGCGTCGGCAGCATGATGAACAGCAGTATCGCCAGACCCAGACCTATTATTATCGAGATCGTCGAGATCACCGGCATCAGCTTGTCACCGAGCTTGTCAGTGAGCCACTTCTCAAAGCGCGAGGGCTCCTCTTCCTCATCATCGACCATCTGCTTGTCGGCGGACCGCATAAGGCACTTGTACCCGTCTGCCAGAGAGATACCGAAGCTGAAAATGCCTCTTATGAACGGCACCTTCCTGTACCACGGAGTATTCTTGCCTCCGCGTATCGGCCAGGTCTCGAGATCTATCTCTCCGCTTGGCAGCCGGTTCGCCATCGACGCCTTGTCGATGCCCCGCATCATGACGCCCTCTATGACCGCCTGACCGCCTATCTTTGATTTGAATTTTTCCTCACCCAGCGAGGGATCCTTTTTAGCCATCTTTCCTCCGTTCTACTTGTCCGCCGTCTCTACGTCGTTGCTTATCAGCTCAACGTTGACGGTATCCTTGTCGTCCTGCTTCTTGTTCTGTTCTTCATAGGGCAGGGTTATCATCACCGTCGTTCCGACGCCCTGCTCGCTGTTTATTGTAAGCGTACCCCCGTGGCGGGCGATGATCTCGTCCGCTACCGCCAGCCCGATGCCCGAGCCGCGCCGCGTGTGGTTCGCCTTAAAGAACTTGGTCTTTATCCTCGGCAGATCGTCCTTCGATATGCCGATACCCGTATCGGAAACGGAAATGCAGATCTCTCCGCCCTGCTCGTAAGCCTCGACGGAGACCGTGTCTCCCTTGTCCGAATACTTTATCGCGTTGTCAACTATATTGATGAATACCTGCCTCAGCCTGTTCTTGTCGCCGTAAACGAACGGCAGCATCTCCGGCTCATAGTAATCGAGCTTGATGCCCAGCGCCCGCGCACGCTCCTGATAGATCAGCACCGTCTCGCCCAGCTCGGCAAGTATGTCGATAGTCGCCATCTGAAGCTGTAAGCGGTTGTCCTGGATCCTCGAGAAGTCCAAAAGCTCCTCAACCATCTGCGAGAGCCTCTCGGTCTCGGATGTGATGACCCGCATACCCTTCTTGAAGGTCTCCTTGTCGTCGCCGATCGTGGTGAGCGTCTCGCTCCACCCTTTGATAGCCGTCAGCGGCGTCCTCAGCTCATGCGATACCGAGGATATGAACTCGTTTTTCATCTGCTCGGTATTTGAAAGCTCGGCCGCCATGTAGTTTATCGAATCGCAGAGCTCGCCGACCTCGTCATCGGTGCGCTTCTCGATACGTTCCGAGAAATCTCCCTTCGCATACTTCCTCGTGATCTCGCCGATCTTGATAACAGGGTAAACGATCGACCGTATAAAGAACATACCCGAGAAGAAGATGACCAGCACTACCGCGATCACCACCGCCGTGATTATCATTATCACGAACAGTATCTGCGAGTCCACACCCTTCATCGACGAGACCATTCTCAGCGCCTCGAACTCGCTCCCCTTCGGAGCTATCATCGAGGTGACAGCGATCACCTTCTCGCCCGAGGGCAGCTCGAACACAGCCGAAGCGGTGCCGCTCGCAGCCTTCTTGGCAGCCTCGTAATCCTCGAGGCTCACCTGATCCGACGGCGAGAACCCCGACGAGGTAATGTCGATGCTCCCGTCGGTCTTTACCGCCATGAGCTCCACCTTGTCCTTGTCGGCATAGGTCTCGACCACCTCGCGTATCTCGGCGTTGTAGTTCTTGGTCGTGTCGTCGGCAGTCTGCATCACGGCGTTGTAGACGATATTCATTTTTGAGGTCATATACTGCCTCGCGGCGCTGTAATAGTAGCTTCTCACCGCAAGTATCAGCAGTATCTCTATTATCAGCAGAACTACGACCACCGTGCCCATAGTGTTTATGAGCCAGTGCCTTGTAACGCTGTGTCTGCCGTGATGTACCTTATTTGTCAAGTCAAGCTCTCCCAGGCATTAGTTTAGTCAGGTGCTCCACTTATAGCCGTAGCCCCAGATGGTCTGTATGTATTTCGGGTTCGAGGGCTCGTCCTCGATCTTCATTCTTATGCGCCTGATGTTCACGTCAACGATCTTGTCGTCGCCGTAGTAGCTCTCGCCCCAGATATGGTTGAGTATGCTTGTGCGGTCAAGAGCGGTGTTCTGATTCTTGAAGAAATACTCCATGATCTGATATTCCACCTGTGTAAGGTCTACCGTCTCGCCGTTCTTGGAAACGGTCCTGCTCTTGAGATTGAGCTCGAAGGGTCCCGAGGTGATAGTCGAGGCAGCCTCCGGCTTCGCATGGGACATACTTACCCTCCTGCAAACGGCGTCCACTCTCGCCACCAGCTCAGAGATCGAGAAGGGCTTGGTGATATAGTCGTCGGCACCGTTCATCAGGGAGCTGATCTTGTCCATCTCCTGCGACTTGGCCGAAAGCATGATTATTCCCATAGTATCCGATCTCTCGCGGAACTTCTTGCAGACCTGCTGCCCGTCGATGCCCGGCATCATGATGTCGAGCAGCGCCACGTCGAACTCGCCGTCAGCCTCCTCAAAGGCCTTGATGGCATCCTCGCCGCAGTTCACATCGACTACCTGATAGCCGCTCCTTGTCAGGTTGAGCACCACGAACTCTCTGATGGATTCCTCATCCTCGCATACCAGAACTTTTCTCATATTATTGACCTCCCTGCTTTATTTCTTATATAATTTGCATTGTCACGACCGCTCAGCTTCCCGCGATATAGAAATTGTTTGTGACTTCGTCTATCGTCAGTATCAGCTGCTCGCGCTTGTTTGTCGGCAGCTTGACCAGATAGTCCAGCTGACCCGCGCTCTTTACGGTCACATACCCGTCGAACAGATACGACTCCGACTGCTGCTTCGCCGCCACGGCGACCCGCATAAGCTCGGTCATGTCGGCGTTTATGTCCCCGCCGTACTTGTAGAATACCGCTTCCCCCGTGGATGCGTCCTTCCTGACCGTCACCTGATCCGCCCAGCGGCTCGGGAACATCATCGCGTAGCCGTCCGAAACATCGTAATAACCCGAGTATTTCGTCTCCAGCTCGTAGAAGTCCTTGTAGACCGTCCAGTTCGTCAGGTAGACCTGTTCCTCGGTCACGGCGTTCTCGTATCCCAGCATCGGCTTCACCGACGGTATCTCGATTATCCCGTCACCGTCGATGTCGGTGCTGTAAAAGCCTGTCGGCCTCGTGCATACAGGAAGCAGCTTCTCGCTTCTCAGCTGCATCGGGTTCTGCAGCGCCGAGTACCGGTAGTATACAAGCTCCGTCTGTAACTGACCCTCCCCGTTGACCGAATCAACGTAGAGCGCCCGCCTGCCGTCTGCAAGCCTGCCCGCCTTCGCCTTCGCGTAGGACGTCACATTGTCACACATATCTATCGACTGGCTCAGAGTGACCTCCTCGGTCTCCGTGCCGTCCTCACCCTGCTCCACCTTCAGCTCGAGCAGAGCCGCCTTGCTTGTGACCTGCCCCGTCTCGGTGTTGGTCTGCCGCCTTATGGTAACGAGCTCGTTGGTGCCGTCACCGTTTATGTCAAAGGTCTCGAGCACCGAATAGGTCGTCGTACCTATACGGGTGAAGTCCCCGCTGCGGTAGCTGTAGATCTCCAGCGCCTTCTCATCACCCGAAAGGGTCTGATACCCCACCAGGAAATACTGGCTGCTGTCCGGGCCCATCCGCGTCAGGATGACCTGATCGACCTCCTTGCCCGCACCCGCGATCTCCTTGACCGAGATCCAGCTGCCGTCAGTAGCCTTGTCGAGCAGATTTACCCGCAGTCCCTCCTCGGCGGAATCCCCGGTGTACTCATAGAAGACTATCGCCTCGTCGCCGGGCTCGCTGTCAACGTTCGCAATAACGTATGCCGAACGGTTGGAGCCGTTCTTCGGATATTTCAGCGTCAGATTGTTCCCGACGGCAGCGATCAGCGCCTCATGTATCGCCGACTGCTCCTCGGTGAGCTTGGGAGCCGCAAGCAGCGTATCTACGCCGAAGTTAAGGGTCGTACACCCGCTGAGCATCATAGCCGCCGCGATGCACCCTATCATTCTCTTCAAGCCTGCCGCACCTGCCCTTCCCGTGAACTCCGAGCCTATCCGCCCTTGTTCCTGCATACACAGTTATTATACCACATCCGGAGACATTTTGCAAGCATTTTTCACTCCAAAACGCAAAAAGTCCCCCTGCCCTCCCCACAGCGCAAAAGGCCCGCAGAAACGGCGTTCCTGCGGGCCCTACAGCCATATTTCACTTTTTGGGCTTTTTCAGTTTCTTGTGCTTCTCCTTCGTCCCGGATACCTGCTCTGCCTCCGGCTGAGACACAGCCTCCTGCTCCGGCTCTTCTGCCGGCTCCGGCACTGTCAGCCCCTCCGCCGCCGGTATCTCGGCATTCTCGTTCAGGATAGCGTACTCCGCCTTTTTCTCAGCCTTTTCGATAAGCTCCGCCGCCTCCTTGGTGCTCGACGACGAGAGTATCCCCTCATTTGTCGGGCAGGCCACGAAGAAGCTCGATACCTCGGCTCTCACCAGCAGTATCAGCCCGAGTATCAGCATAAGTCCCGAGGCCGTGATCGGCAGCACATAATACAGCACCGCCATAACGCGGTCAGCCTGCACCATTTCCTCCTCAAGCCCGGGGACAAGCACCGTCGCCCAGGTGTATTCAAGAGTTCCGCCCTCCGACCCGCTCGCCACGGTAGTTATCGAAGCGATCAGCGTCCCGAAGGAGGCAAATGACAAAAGCGCCCCCGCCTCGGCACCGATACGCCTCTGCCTGCGCGCGGATATGCAGATGCAGAGCGCGGCCAGAGAAACGAGAAATATAATAATATGCTTGTCATAGCCGGTAAAGAAAGTATACCACGATCTCCCCGAGAATACGCCGACGTCCTTCCCGTAGACGATATCATGTATAAAATACCCTATCGGCTCGAGCAGCACGCCTCCGAGCGCAGCGACAAAAGCGACCGAAGCGAGCAGCAAAGCGGCGCTTCCGGCATTGGTGAGCTTTTTCATATCAGTATCAAGTTTACTCATCACATCATCTCCCCAAAGGAATACCGACCCCGCAAAAAGCGCGAGACCTGTCGGTAATATTATACAATATCCGATAGGAAGTTGTCAATAGATTTGTATGATTTTTGTAAGAAAAATGTGCCCCCGGTCCTCGGCGCGGACGGCGCAGTTCCCCCTTTGGCATATTGAGTTCAGAAAAGCATTTCGGTTTGACGGCGGGCTGAACAAGGCTATATATCCAAACACAGAAGTGTGTCACCCGAAGGGGATCGGGGGCGATCGGAAAGCCCCCGAGATAGGGCGGGAGCCAATCTTTCGGTCTAAACATAGTTCCGAGCGTGCTTCTCAGAACCGCCTCATTCTGCGGAGCCGGACGAAAAACGTTCGCTCGCGGTGCTCGCTCTCTGTTTCTGTGCCTGCAGGTGACAGTGTGTGCTGACGGCGCTGCGAATTATTGTCCCCCCAACACAGTATAAATACAAAAAGCGCTGCGCCCTTTGGATTATGGGCGCAGCGCCTTTGTTTGTTTAGTGAGCAGCTTTGTGCGGAGCCGTAATCGGAGCTAACGCTCCGAACGAGACTCTGTCTCGAGCTCTGCAAGGGGCTCTGCCCCTTGACCCTGCGAGGAGGGCTCTGCCCCCTCGACCCCCGCAAGGGGACCGAGTCCCCTTGACCCCAATTCGCTGTCGCGGTTGGGTCTATTCTTCCGGCTGGTCGTCTTCTCCCCCGCCGTCATCCGACTTCGATTCCTCCACCAGCTTCCTGATACTCTCCTCCGTCGGCTGACCAGCCTCTTCCGGCTTCCCGGCAGCCTCCGCCGCATTTATCTGCTTCTCCTGATTGGCAAAGATCTTCTTCAGAAGCTTCCCCTCACGGTATTCAATCAACATCAGCAGCAGAAGCACTGCCAGTCCGCTTATCGAAACAATTATCGCCAGCTTGTGATAGTTCGGCGAGAACTTCATCGTTACCGTGTTCTCACCCTCTTCAAGAGGTATCGTTATCAGCGTGTCCATGGACTTCTCCGGCTTGACATCCTTGCCGTTTACCGTGATCTGCCAGCCCTCTTCGTAAGGTATCGTCGTCATCAGATACTGCCCGGCCTCTGCCTTGCAGGTGCCCTCAACATAGGTGTCCTCGTGTACAGTCACGTTCCAGCAGCGCTCTTTCAGTATCGCGTCCGCCTTCTCGAACTCGGCAAAGTCAAAGGTGCAGATCTGCTCCTCCAGCCAGTAGGCCGCATTCTCGTCGTTGGAGATCGTTACTCTTATCCTTACCGAATCCCCCCCGTCAAATACGCCGAGGTTCAGTATCGAGTAGTTGTCGCCCACAAAGAACTGCCCGCCGTACTCCATTATCGTCTCGCCCGCCTGATACTTGTCCTCGGGCTGATACCAGATGTTGCAGCTTCTCTCGTACTTGGTCGGCAGGAAGAAGTACAGAGGACTCGTCCTGTCCATCTTGACAACGTAGTCGATGTGGCACTCCGCCTTGTTCGTATCCTCGAACTGATACTTCACATGACCGTCCACAAGCGTTACCTTTCTCAGGTTCTCGGTCTCTATCTTGTAGGGTCTCAGCTTGTGGAAGTAGGTGTAGTTCGCTTCATCGGAGATCATCGAGTTGAAGATCTGCGTCTGATTGAAGAACGGATCGTGATCGAGCAACGATACATTCAGTATCGACGGATCCGCGACCATACCCAGGCTCAGCGAATACGGGTTCTTGTAGAACTTGTAAAGCGCCTCCTGCTCGTCTACGTGTGTCGCAAGAGGATATTCGTCCGGTATCGCGCTGCGCCCGTCCTTGAAGCGTCCCTTGCGGTTCTCCGCGTGCTCTTCCTTGGTCATCAGGTAGCGGATATCAAACAGCGCGTCGGTCAGTATCGTCTCACCGTCATACTTTACATAATGCCCGCCGTAAGCGTACCCAAGCTGATGAAGCATCGTCAGAGCCGGCGAGTTCATCGTCGAGCTTGAGTGCGAGATCCCGTAATACCCCGTGCCTATCGGGTCGTTCACCGTCCTGTGGAAGGTGGACTCTACCCGGTAGAACGGGTCGTCATCGTATTGCTTGAGCGCCTCTATCGCGTCTCTCGTGTCGCTCATGTAGGGCTCGTAGGAATCGTACTTGCTGTATGACACATCAACATCGACCTTGTGCAGCGTGTCCATCGAGTTCACAAGCAGCTCGCAGGGCACCAGCAGACAGATCACCACAGAGAGCACCTTTTTCCCCCTGTATTTCTTCCACAGGTAGATCAGCGCAAAGTAAACGCCCAGCGCTATCGCAGCGAACCATATCCCCTGCATAACGCCGTGCCTCTGCTCGCCGTCGCCCCTGCCCTCAAAGAGCTTGAAGTGCCCGTAGCCCTCCCGCTCGCACCAGATCAGGAACACGAACAAAGCCGTGAACACTCCGCCTATCTCCTTGGCAGTAAAGCCGTCCGACTCCTCCCAGGCGCGGTAGGCCATTAAAAGGAGCACGAACGAGAAGCAGAACGAGTACCTGTAAGGCAGCCAGTTGGGCACCTGGAACCCGTGCAGCACGATGTCCACCGGCTTGACATACATACAGATCACCAGCGCCGCCGCCAGCAGACCCTTGGATACCTTCTCCTTCATTGAGATCCTGCTGTTCATGAAGAACAGCGGCACCAGCAGCAGCACAGCCGTCCCGCAGTAGACCATCGGCAGACCCGTCGGATAAACCGTGTCATAGCTCATGGGGAACAGCTTCGTGAAGAAGGTCAGGAAATCGAACTGCGTTGCCAGAGACCAGTTCGGAGTGGTGAATTCAAGCTTTCCGAGGCTCAAAGACTTGTATACCGGTATCAGCACTATCGCCGCGCACATCACCGCAACCGCCGTCGCAGCGATCGCCTGTATCACCCTCAGCGCAAAGTGCTTGGGAAGTATCCTCCCCTCCTTGCTCAGGCATACATACACAAAATACATGAACGTAAAAAACGCCACCATGTATCCGATGTAGAAATGCGCTATGAACATCAGCGCCAGCGGCACGATATAGGGCACCATCCGCCCCTCGTCTATCAGCCTGTGGCAGCCGTGACAGATAAGCGGAAGCAGCACCAGCCCGTCCAGCCACATGGGGTCCATCAGCTGAACTATCATATAGCTCATCAGCGCATAGCAGCTGCTGAATACGATCATCGCCGTGTTCGAGGGATCGCGGCGCTTCCTGATGAAGAACGCGAAGGTCACGGCGGCGCAGCCGATCTTTAACAGCTGCATCGCCTCGATAGCTCCGCACATCCACGTCCTCGGCAACAGGCAGATCACCAGCATGAACGGGCTCGCCAGATAATATCCGAAGATGCCGAACATCTCACCCGACAGGTTCCTCGACCAGTCGTACATAAGGCTGCCGTCGCCCCAGAAAGCGTCTCTCAGGGCTTCGTAGTAATACACATACTGCCCGTTGAGGTCAAGCACCAGCACCGAATTGTTCCCGAACGGATGCACCCCAAAGGTCGCATAAGCGATATACATTACCAGAACGGGTATGAGAAAGACGAGCAGATAGATCTTCCTGCCCGGGAATAAAGCATAGATACGCTCAATGAAGCTCTTAGAGGAACTGCTCACTTACTTGTCTCTCCTGTCGTGTTTTCTTACGATATCGCGTATTATATACCGCGGCCTGTTCTTGATCTCCTCATAGATCTTGGAGATATAGAACCCTATTATACCCAGGCTGAACATGATTATGCTCGAGGTAAGCATCTGGAGTATGATGACCGTCGGGAAGCCGCCCTCCGACTCTCCGATTATCTTCTGAACAATGGTCGATATACCCATGACAAGCGAGATTATAAACGTTATCACCCCGCAGACCGTAACTATCTGCATCGGCGCCGAGGTGAACGAGGTGATGTTGTTTATCGCAAACTTGATGAGCTGCTTGGTCGTCCACTTTGACTCCCCGACCTCTCTCTCCGCCACCTCGAAGTAGACCTTCTCGGTCTTGAAGCCGACCCACGAGCTCATGGCTCTGAAAAAGGTCAGCCTCTCGGGCATCCTCAGCAGCGCGTCCACCGCCTTGCGGTCGAGCAGCTTGAAGTCGGAGGCGGCGTTCATATCCAGCCCCGAGGCCTTGTGGATCAGCTTGTAGAACAGAAGCGAGAAGCCCCTGTAAGCCTTGCCCTCCTTGCCTCTGTCCGCCTTGCGCCCCTCGACTACGTCAACATCGTTGTTCTTCCAGATCTTGTACATCTCAACGATGGTCTCCGGCGGATGCTGCAGATCGCAGTCCATAAGCACCACCGCGTCGCCCGAGGCGGTCTCCAGCCCGGCGAAGATAGCGCTCTCCTTGCCGAAATTGCGGCTGAAATTCACGGCGACTATCCTCTCGTCGCGCTGCGCCATCTCCTCGAGCCTGTCCCACGTCGAATCGGACGAGCCGTCGTTTATGAACACCAGCTCAAACGGGATGTCGTTCTTCTCCATTATCCCGATGACGACCTCTGCGGTATGCTCCACGTTCCCCTCCTCGTTATAGCTGGGGATGATAATAGAAATCATGGGGTTATCTCCTTTGCTGAGAGGGTCTGTCCGCTGTGTCTCTCTGCTGCACGGCCTGCCGGACCTGCAATACCCTCGTGTTTTATAATGCCCTTAACGCACAAATGCGGTGCAAGGGCAGAAATGCGCTTTCTGCCCGTACACCGTAATGCTTTTCTTCTTCTGTTTTCTTACTTGACGATGCCCACGATGAACAGCACAAGTCCGAGCACCATAAGTCCCAGACCGCCGAACAGCGATGCCGACTGCGAGCTCTTGGTGCTTGCGAGCATCTGCTCCTCCGACTTGGAGGTAACGATAAACGGCTGCTTGGGATCCTTCGGAGGCCCGATATAGATGCGGTTGGACATCATATAAGCCTCACCGAGCACGTAAAGCGGTGCGCCGGCGGCAAAGGTCTTCTCCACCAGCTTGTAGCCGATGATCCTTCTGCCCGTCCCGCGGACGTTGAGCATACCTCTCGGATTGGCGGGGCCGGTGTTGGAACGGTCAAGCGTATCGTAGCTCTTGATGAGGTCGAGCTTGTTTGCGATGCCGTTGGTCTCGATGACGATCTCGTTGCCGGCAGCGTCCTTGCAGAGCAGGTCGGCGGTGCTGACCTCCTCGCTGAGCTTGTCCTCATGCTTGGTAGTCCTTATCTTGCGGGCGCCGTTGGAATCGCGGTACTCCTCAGTATCCTCCGAGACCTGATAATTCTCGGCGACATAGAAGGCCACTCTCGTGTGCGAAAAAGGAGCGAGCGTAGGCTGAGAAGCCTGGGCAACGCCCTTGACCTCAACGAGCTCGCGGTAGTTGGGATCGTAGTCCTGCATAGCCTCGAGCGCTTCCTTGACCTCATCGTAGGTCTTGGTAGGCTGAGCCTGGATCTCAAGGGCTACATTGGCTTTCTTTGCTCTCTGGAACACAGCGAGCCAGACTCCGAGCCCCACAAGCAATAAACCGATTATTATCAGCAGTACCATATTCTTTCAGTTCCTTTTCTGAGTATTTTTCTCCCCTGTCATATCAGGGCGTCAATAACGCGCGAAAGCCGACGGCAGACATTTCTGCCGTCAGCTGCGTGATCTTTCTTTGTATCAGAGACCTGTGGTGTCGTCAACGGAAGGAGCAGCGGGAGCGCTCTGACCGAGCTCAGCCATAAGTCTTGCCATCTCGGCGTCAACAGCCGAGTCGGACTCCAGCTGAGCAAACGGATCGGGACCGTTCGAGGTGCCTGCCAGATCGGAGAATGCCTCTGCCTGAGCTTCCTTGGCCTCGATCTTCTCCTCCATCTTGTCGAGCTTGTTGAACGCGGACGAAGAATCCATGTTGCCGAGGGTCTTTGCCATGTTCTTCTGAGCGTCTGCCATCCTTGCACGGGCGATGAGCATCGACTGACGGCTCCTTGCCTCCTCGAGCTTCATCTTGAGAGCGTCTACCTGACCCTTGATGGTGTTTACCTGAGCGGTAGCGGTATCGTACATCTGCTGATACTGCTCTACCTGCTTGTCGGCATTGACCTTTCTCTGAAGAGCGAGCTTTGCAAGATCCTGATTGCCCTGCTGGAGAGCAGCCTTTGCCTTGTTCTCCCAGGAAGCGGACTCAGCCTTTGCCTTCTCGAGCTGCTTGCCGAGCTGTCTCTGCGAGCCCATAGCCTGACCGAGAGCGTTGGTGCACTTCTCGAGCTCCTTCTCCATATCGATGATGATCTGCTTGACCATCTTCTCCGGGTCTTCGCACTTGTCGAGCAGGTCGTTGATGTTTGCCTTAAGGATATCTCCTATTCTCTGAAAAATTGCCATAATATTCTCCTCCTGAATAATTATTATTTTACCGACTGTGTCGGTCAGTTACCTTTTCATCCCGCCGTGTGAGGGCGGCTCCCTGAAGCCGTGGGTCATGTCGAAGTATCTCCTCAGACTGTTCATATAGAACCCGCAGCTTGCAAGCATACAGTAGAACACTACCTTTGCTATCACCATGACCACTCCCGCAGCGTCCGCCGCAGAGGTCCCGCCGGTGAACCGGTTGACGATATCCGCCGCGAGCGAAACCGCCGTCAGTCCCAACAGTATCCTGTATCTCAGCGACATCCTGCGCACCTCGGGGGCGTTGCCTATGATCCCCTCGTCCTCCGAGAAGAACCCGATGAGCTTATAAAAGAACACCGCCGGAGGCACCGTAGTCACCACTCCGCATACCGCCGGAACAGCCTTCCCGCCGACGATGAGCACCGCGGGCACCGACCCGAGGCTCAGCACCAAAAGCGCCGCAGCCAGCGGAAGCATCGGCCTTACGCGCTTCTCAAACGGTTCAAGCTCCGCGACACCGCCGAGCATGAACAGCGCTCCGACCGCCTTGATTATGTACCCCGCGAAAAAACCGAGGTCAAGCTGCATATTAGCAAGCAGAAATCCTACCGTAAAAAAGTTCATACCTTAAGATCAGAGCCCGTCCCCGTTTCCGCCGTCCTTGGGGGGCTTCTTCTGGAACAGTACCTTTGCAATAAGGCCGGCTCCGGCGAAGATCAGTCCGAACATAAGAACGTAAACGTACATCGAGGCGCTCCTCGCATGGAAGTGTACCGAGTTTATCATCGCTATGATGATGACCACGACGCCGAGGGAAGTAACTATCCCTCCGATCAGCTTCTTCTCCATAAGGAACAGCAGAAAGATGCCTATGAGCAGCGGTATGAGCATAACGCCCGCCGTCATGTTCCAGTTGCCTATCCTCCAGCCGAAGTTCCAGCTGACCTCAAACATATTCATCGCCCAGAATATCCCGCCTCCGAGCATCATCACTCCGAGGAAGAACTGCAGCAGCTCGTGGTCGGCTGCCCCGGGGAAATACGCGGTCAGAGTTTTTCTGTTATCTCTCATTTTCATACCCCTTTACCCCTTTCTTTTACTTTGGCAGGCTATACCCCCCCTGCCACGCTTACATTATACCTTATTTTGAGCATTCTGTCAATATTTTTGACCTAACTTTCATTTGTTCATAGGCAATTTCATATAAAACGATAGTCCCGCGCCCCCGCTCTGTTGTCAATTTAAGCAATTAAGCGAACCGAAACAGACCCGCCGCGAACACCCGCCGCGTTATAATGAACGCATAGCAGACCTCCCCTGCACCTCAAAGGTTCAGCTGACCGTATTTCTTTCGCGTTATCCTTGTGTGCAGGCGACAGACCCCGGCGCCCGCGGCTTCTCTCCCGGCCTGAGCTTTTACTATGCAGAACAGAACTAATGAATAATGAAGAATGAATAATGAATAATGAATAATTAAGGTGTCCGCTGCGCGGACAAATATTTAGCAGGCGCACCTCAACTGTCAGCCGACCCGTTTCACACAGTTTTCATTTGACATCAGCCGCAGTATGTGGTATAATCAATAAGATATATCACACCGTAAGGAAAGGAGCGTCTCCCGTGAGCATCGGCGAACACAGGTCCCGCGCACGTTCTGCGAGAAAATTCAATATCAGAGTCCGTGCCAAAGCCTCGATGACCGCGCTGGTCTGCACCGCTGCGGTCGGAGTGATGGCTGCGGGCTGGCTGTTCTACGACGCCTACTACTCCGCCGGCTGGCATACCCACTCGGAGGGCACCTATTACATCCTCCCCGAGAACGGCGCAAGAGCCGTCGGTATGCAGATGATAAACAACACCTCCTACCTCTTCGACGAGGACGGCATCATGCTCACCGGCTGGCAGGAATACGACGGCGGCAAGTACTACCTCGACAGCTCCGGAGTCCTCCAGAAAGGCCGCGTCACGATCGACGGCGAGGAATACTATTTCGCCGACGACTCCGGCCTCTTCCGCACCGGCCTCTGCGATTTCAACGGCAACGAGTACTTCTTCGACGACCACGGCTTCCCCGGCAGCGGCTTTGAAATGGAGGACGGCTCCGGCCGCTACTTCGACGGCGAGGGCAAAATGGTCAACGGCTGGGCTGAGATCAACGGCGTCAGATACTACTTCACCGAGGAAGGCGATATGGCAAAGGGCTTCCTCGAGATCGACGGCAAGACCTATTACTTCGCCGCGGACGGTCACCTGCTCACCGGCTTCCAGAAGGTCGAGGGCGGAGCCTATTACTTCGGCGCCAACGGTGCCCTCTTCAAGGGCTGGCGCGAGGATAACGGCAAATACAGCTATGCCGACGAGACCACCGGCAATTTCGCCGTGGGCTTTGCCTCTATCGACGGCAAGACCTACTACTTCGACGGAGACTACCACATGGTCACTGGCGAGCAGGTCATCGGCGGCAAGAAATACATCTTCGGCAGCGACGGCGTGCTCACCGAGGGCTGGGTGCTCAACGATAACGGCGAGAAGTTCTACTACACACGCGAGGGCGCCGCGATCGGCCTCACCGTCATTGACGGCCTCTGCTACTACTTCGACAAGAACGGCATCCTCCAGACCGAATGGTACACCGACCCCGATACCGGCGACCTCTACTACTTCGGCCTCGACGGCGTGGTCAGCGAGGGCTTCATCTCCAAGGAGGACGATGTCTACTACTTCGACCCGATCACCCATAAGGCCGTCACCGGCTGGCTGACCGTCTACGACTGCCCCGCCGACCTCAAGAAGGAGTATGACCTCTATAAAAGCGAGATGCTCCTCCTCGACAAGTACTACAAATCCCTCAATGACAGCTCCGTCAAGCTCACCGCCGACGAGCAGTCGAATATAATGTCCGTCGTCAACGGCTATACCCACGGCAACGGCATCAAGGCCCGCTCCGCCTACACCGACATCGGCAGCGATATCTTCAAGCTCCAGTATTTCGGCGCCGATCACAAAATGGCTCAGGGACCCACCAACATAAACGGCTATATCTTCTACTTCGACGAGACCACCGGCATCCGCTCAATGGGCTGGCACGATTTCCGCGGCAAGCGCTACTACTCCAACTACGCCGGCCTCTGCCTCACCGGTGCCAATACCGTAGACGGCAAATACTACGTCTTTGACGACGAGGGTGCCCTGATCTCCGGCCTGATACAGACCGGCAATGCCCTGCGCTGCGGTCAGAGCAACGGCTCAAACGTCGATCAGTGGCTCAAAAACAGCTTCTATACCGATGAAAAAGGCAATATCTACTACTTCAACGAAAACGGCTATGCCGTCACCGGGCGCCGCACGATAGACGATAACATCTATATCTTCGGCGAGGACTACAAGCTGCTCTCCGGCTTCTGCGAGGTCGGAAAGGATCTCTACTACATGACCGAAAAGGGTGCCGAGAAAAACAAGTGGGTCTCCGTCTCCGACACCGAGGTCTACTACTTCGGCGAGGACGGCAAGGCCGCCGAGGGCTTCATCGACATCGAAGGCGTCACCTTCTGCTTCAAGGATCACAAGATGCTCCGCGGCTGGCAGACGATCGACGGCAAGAAATACTTCTTCTACAAGGGCAGTATGTGCCGCGGCCTCGCCTCGATAGAGGACAGCCTCTATATCTTCAATGCCGACGGTCAGCTCGCCACCGGCTGGATCGAGTGGAACAACCTCCGCTACTACTGCGAGACCGAGGGCATACCCCTCACCGACACCGTCCGCGAGATCGACGGCGTGACCTACAAGTTCTCCACATGGGGAACAGCCACCGCACAGAGATGATACAAGCACTTCCGCTGATGACCCGGCGGAAGTGTATTTTTATAAACTAATGAATAATGAATAGTGAAGAATGAAAAATGAATAATTGCGGTATCGCCTGCGGCGATGATATCCGTAAAAAGCAGGCTCACTATTATTGTTCATTTTTCGCTTATTGACAAATCCACACCGGAAAGGTATAATAAAAAGAGCGCCGCACAGATCCGGCAGGAACTGTGCGTTCAAACACAAAACCGGCGGAAAAGCACTCTCCGCGCCGTCAGGCGGGTGAAAGCGCCTTTCCCGCATATCTCCGAGCCGCCGGCAGGCGGCGAGGAGCAGACAAAGTTCAGGACAGCATCAAAAACCAAGGAGGAAAAACAATGCTTAGAATAAATGACCTGAGCTGGAGCCTCTCCACCGGCGAGCAGATACTCAAAAACGTATCCCTCGACATTCCGGACGGCAAGCTCACGGTAGTCACAGGCCCCAACGGCGGCGGCAAGACCTCTCTCGCCAAGCTCATCGCGGGTCTCGAGGCCCCATCCGGCGGCTCGATCTTCCTCGATGACGAGGATATCACAGGCTGGGATATCACCGAGCGCGCCAAGGCCGGTATCGGCTATGCCTTCCAGCACCCCATAAGGTTCAAGGGGCTCACCGTCCGCGACCTTCTCGAGCTTGCCGCTCAGAAGCAGCTTGAGGACAGAGAGATCTGCGAGATCCTCGGCAAGGTCGGTCTCTGCGCCAACGAGTACCTCGACCGCACCATCGACGCTTCCCTCTCGGGCGGCGAAGCCAAGCGTATAGAGATCGCATCCGTCCTCGCCAAGAAGGACGCCAAGGTGCTCGTCTTCGACGAGCCGGAGGCCGGCATAGACCTCTGGAGCTTCTCCTCCCTCATCGACGCCTTTGAAAAGCTCAAGGAGACCGAGAACAAATCCCTGCTCATAATCTCCCATCAGGAGCGCATACTCGGCATCTCCGACTACATAGCCGTCATCGCCGACGGCGAAGTCACTAAGTTCGGCACAAGAGACGAGATACTCGGCAGTCTGCTGGGCGAGGAAAAGGCAGCCCGCTGCCCCCTCGGCAAGGATAAGGAGGATAACTGATGGAAAAAACGACAGAAGAGCTCCTTGCGATAGTTTCCGAGTACAGCGGCAAATTCACCGGAGCCTATAACATCCGCGAGAACGGCACCTGCGCCGGCAGGCAGTCCTCCGAGAACATCGAGCTCGGCAACAAGGAGGATGCCCCCGGACTCGTCGTAAAGATCAAGCCCTACACCAAGGGCGAGACCGTTTATATCCCCGCCTGCGTCACCAAGGGCGGCATCGAGGATATCGTCTACAATGACTTCTTCGTGGGCGAGGGCGCCGACGTCATCATCGTCGCCGGCTGCGGAGTCCACACCGACGACGGCCACGACGTCCGCCACCACGGCATCCACCGCTTCATCCTCGACAAGGGAGCGCGGGTACTCTATAAAGAGAAGCACGTCGGCAAGGGCGCAGGTCAGGGCGCCAAGCGCATAGACCCCGTCACCGAGATCATCCAGGGCGAGGACAGCTACCTCGAAATGGACACCATCCAGATCGGCGGCATCGACAGCACCTTCCGCAAGACCACCGGCACCCTCGGCAAGGGCGCCAAGCTGGTCATCAAGGAGAGGATACTCACCGACGGCACGCAGACCGCCAAGACCGAGTTTGCAATAGACCTCAACGGCGAGGATTCCGGCGCGGACATCGTCTCCAGATCGGTAGCAAGGGGCAACTCCTATCAGGAGTACCACTCCAAGATCAGCGGCAACGCACGCTGCACCGGCCATTCGGAATGTGACGCCATACTTGCAGAGAACGGCAAAGTCAACGCCGCTCCCGAGCTGTTTGCCGGCGACCTTGACGCCTCGCTGATCCACGAAGCCGCCATCGGCAAGATAGCGGGCGAGCAGATCATCAAGCTGCGCACCCTCGGCCTCACCGAAGAAGAAGCCGAGCGCCGCATCATCGAAGGCTTCCTGAAAGGCTGAACAAAGCAGAGGCTCCGCACCAAACACCAACACAACACAATCAAGGCGCTGCGCCCAAAAATCAAAGGGCGCAGCGCCTTATTTGTATAGGATCATCGCCTTGTGCGGAGCCTTCAATGGCTCTGCCCCTTGACCCCATTTCGCTGTTGCGTTTGGGTCTCACTTTTTGTTCAGAACCCCCGTCGATTCCCTCATCATCACCCTGTGCTCTACCGTGTAGTATCCCCTGTCCTTCCTCTCACTCTTAATGTTCTCAATAAGCTTCCTGCAAACGACCTCGCTCATCTCCGAACAGTTCTGCGCTACCGTCGAAAGCGACGGCGTCGTCAAGCTGCACGCATCTATGTCGTCAAACCCGATAACCGAAATGTCCTTCCCCGCCATGCATCCGAGCTCCGCCGCCCGCCTCACAGCCGAAAGCGCAATGAGGTCGGACACCGCAAATACCGCCGTCGGAGGCTCCGCAAGCGCAAGGAATCTCTCCATCGCCTTCGCCCCGTTCACCGCATCGTAGGTGTCACGGTATATGTATTCCTCCGGCAGCTCTATCCCGTGATCTCCCAAAGCCCGCAGAAAGCCCTCTTCCCGCAGCGAAGCCGAGAGCGCGTTCGATTCAACGCCTATGAACCCCAAACGCCTGTGACCCAGCTTTATCAGTGCGTCCGCAGCATCGTACCCTGCACGCTCATCGTCTACGGTAACGGTCAGCACATCCGCCCCCGTCACTCCCTCGCAGCAGAGCGCTATGTCGTATTCCTCCGCAAGCCGGTTCAGCGTACCCGCATCAAAGCTCGTGCCCATAAGCACCGCCCCGTCTACCGTCTTGTTGAAAAGCATATTCAGATGCCGCGTCTCCACCGCCGTCGCAGCGTTGGACACCGCCGTGATTATATCGTACCCGTACCTCAAAGCACAGGCCTGCATACCCGCACAGATCTTCATGTAGAGCGAATGGTCTGCATTCGGTATGATCACAAGTATAACGTTCGTCGCACGCTTCCTCAGATTTCGCCCGAGGAAATTCGGAGAGTACCCCAGCTTTACCACAGCCTCCCGTACCCTCTGCGCACTCTTTTCGGTCACGGCATCGCTGCCGTTGAGCACCCTCGATACCGTCGCTACGGAAACTCCTGCTTCCCTCGCAACATCCTTTACGGTCACGTTCACAGACCCGTTCACTCCTTTCGTCAGTTCATATTCCAATTATAACATTCTGTGACAGCTTTTCCAATATGCAGAGCAAACAAATTTCAGCTCGGATTTTTGTGATGATTTTTTCAAAGCCCGTGTATATTTCCCGCCAGCCTGTGCAGAATACAAGCAGAGATCAAAAAACCGATCGCAAAGGAGAAAACGATATGAAAAAACCGGATCTTACAAGGATCAGGAAGCTGCTGAGCGGCAAGGGACTCTGGGTCGCGGCAGCGGCTTGTCTGATAGCTGTCGGCGGAGCGGGCGCCGCCGCCTACAATAAGGCCGTCAGGCAGATAAACGACGGCATCAACTACTCCGCCCCCAAGGTCAGCGAGAGCTCCAAACCCTCCAAGTACGCCGACGAAAAGGTCAGCAGCGTCCCCAAGGACGAAGCATCAGTACCCGATACCCTCTCCGATGACCCCTCCTCCGAGGATATGCAAAGCGGCCCCGGTACCGATATCCCCATATCCCAGCCGAACGTAATGCCCGTCAACGGTGAGATCATCCAGCCCTTCAGCTTCGGCGAGCTTGTCCGCAGCGAGACTCTCGGCGTCTGGAAGACCCACGACGGCGTCGATATCAAAGCCGATAAGGGTACCCCCGTCAAAGCCATGAACCACGGCGAGGTCTCCCGGATCTGGGAGGATCCCCTCTGGGGCAGCTGTATCTCTATCGAGCACGGCACCGGCATCGAGAGCTTCTATTACAGCCTCTCCCCGTCTATGACCGTCGCCGAGGGCGATACCGTCGAAGCCGGCCAGACCATCGGCATGGTGGGCGATACCGCCCAGATCGAGGCCGCCGAACCCTCACACCTGCATTTCGCAGTCAAGCGCAACAACGAGTGGATCGACCCCATAGGCTATATCGACCCCCTCACCAACAAATAGCATACGGGGCACTTCCGGGTCTTGCGGCCCGGAAATGCAGTCATAATATTTCCTCTGTAATACGCAGGCACGGGACTCATCGTGCCTGCGTCGCTTGTTTATACGCAGTTCATAATCGTGTGTTATATTCTCCGGTAAGGGGTGATACCATGTTCAGTATAATGGTCGTAGAGGACGATATCAATACACGCCGCCTCACAGCAGATGTGCTCGAGGAAAACGGCTATACCGTAATAACCGCCAAGGACGGCGCCGAAGCGCTCGACCTGCTCGAACAGAAGCACGTCGATCTGCTCATCGCCGATATAATGATGCCGCGCATGGACGGCTACGAGCTGACCCGTCAGCTCAGGCTCGCCGGAAACAGCATCCCCATAATCATGGTGACAGCCAAGGAGGCTATCGCCGATAAGAAAAAGGGCTTCATCGAGGGCACCGACGACTATATGGTCAAGCCGGTGGACGAGGAGGAGCTGCTGCTGCGCATCGCCGCACTGCTCCGCCGTTCGCAGATCGCCAACGATCACCGTATACAGGTCGGCTCCACCCTCTTCGACTACGATACCCTCTCCGTCACCGAGCCCTCGGGGCGCACCGAGCTGCCCCTCAAGGAGTTCATGCTGGTCTATAAGCTGCTCTCCTACCCCGACAAGATCTTCACCCGCCGCCAGCTCATCGACGAGATCTGGGACATGACCTCCGAATCCGACGAGCGAACGGTGGACGTACATATCAACCGCCTGCGCGAGCGCTTCCGCGACAACACCGACTTCGAGATCGTGACTATCCGCGGCCTCGGCTACAAGGGAGTGAAGAAAAGGTGAGCGACAAGAAAAAGCCCTGCCGTTTCAAAACGCTCAAGCGCTTCCTCTTCGGCCAGAACGCCTCCCTCATAAGAACGGTCTCCGCGCTGGTATTCCTCATAATCCTCGCTGCGGGCACCATCACCTTCGGCACCGTCATGCTCCTCCGCCTGCTCGGGTACTTCCCCTCGAGCTTTGAAGGCCCGCTGATCTTCACGGCTCTCTTCGTCATCTCGAGTGCGATCATCGGAACGATCATCTCCTACTTCGTCTCGAAGCACGTCCTCGCTCCCCTTTCGGAGCTCAAAAAGGCCATGAGCGAGGTCGAAAAGGGCAACTTCAACGTCTCCGTTGACCCCGAGGGTACGCCGGATGTCTTCGCGGATCTGATCGAGAACTTCAACCTTATGACCAAGGAGCTCAGCGGCATCGAGATGTTCCGCTCCGACTTCATAAACAGCTTCTCCCACGAGTTCAAGACCCCGATAGTCTCCATAGAGGGCTTCGCCAAGCGCCTGAAAAAAGAGGATATCCCCGAGGAAAAGCGCCGTGAGTACATCGACATAATCATCAGCGAATCCAAGCGCCTCACCGGTCTTTCGACCAGCATCCTGCTGCTCAACAAGCTTGAAAATCAGGAATATATCAGCGACCGCAGCAGCTTTCTCATCGACGAGCAGCTGCGAAACTGCATACTCCTCCTCGAAAAGCAGTGGACGAAAAAGAACATCAGCTTTGTCATCGAGCTTGAGCCGGTGGAGATCTACACCAATCAGGAGATGCTCTCCCAGGCATGGCTCAACATCCTCGGCAACTCGATAAAATTCAGCGGCGAGGGCTCGGAGATAACCGTCGAGGCGTTTAAAAGAGACCAGCGCCTGCGCGTCAACATCGCCGATCAGGGCGAGGGCATGGACGAAGAGACCATGCGCCATATCTTTGAGCGCTTCTATCAGGGCGACAGCGCCCATGCCTCCGAAGGCAACGGCCTCGGGCTCCCCCTCGTAAAGCGTATAATCGAGCTCTGCGGCGGCACCATAAGAGTCGAATCCTCCAAGGGCAAGGGTACGATCTTCTCGGTATTCTTCCCGCTCTGAGCGCGGGAACGTTTATAATGCTGTCCCGATCTGACTGTATATTTATGTAAGACTCATGTTTCGGAGGTATTTTTTTAGGCAACACCGTACAACCATTGTGCGTCAGACGCGCGCAAGCTCAATAAAGTTGAGCTGAGATTTTTCGTCAGATTGCCTAAATTCGACGCCGCCTTGCAAGCGAAGTTCACTTCGCTTTACGCAACGGCAAGGAGAATAGTGTCAACAAGTT
>JAFXVY010000026.1 GCA_017534595.1 Ruminococcus sp. | reverse complement strand
CCTTGTTCCTTTAATTCAAGTATCTCTTTTTCGTACTGCTGAATGTGTCTGTAACTTCTTGCCATAACAAAACCTCCTATGGTTTCTATTATACCATAGGAGGCTCTTTTTGTCATTGTACGTTTTTACTGGAGCGGTTCACGATCCGATGCGGGGAGGGGCGTTTGTTTTGTCCGCGGCAGCGCCGCTTTGCTGACGGGTGCCGGCGGTATTGACAATACCGCCGTTTTATGCTATCATACAGAAAATGGCAGAGTTGGTATCTGCCGAGACACAGTGAGCTTTCACTGAAGAAATGAGACCGTGGAATGAAAAAACATCTGTACAAGCTGGGATATGTGATCGTGATCGTGCTGATCTTTATGCTGGTCGCGTTCGAGTCCCTTTATTCGATAGATATGTTTCTGACCGATCATCTGTATTCGAGGCTCGACGGGCCGAGCAGCAGCATCGTCATCATCGGGGTCGATGAGGAGACCCTTTCAAAATACGGCAACTTCACCCTCTGGTCCCGGGAAAAGCTGGCGGAGCTGCTCAACAGGCTCTATGAGGACGGGGAGAACGCTCCCTGCGTGGTGGGATTGGATTTCATCCTTTCCGATCATTACAGCGAGTCCGGCGACAGTGCTCTGGCGGAGGCCGCAAAGGGCAGAGACGTCGTTATCGGTACGAACATCGTTTACCGCGGCGCTGTGGAGACAGACGAGAACGGTGAGAAGTTTTACAACAAGGGGCACATCTCGGATGTGGAGATGCCCTACGCGGAGCTCAGCGAGGTAACGGAAAAGGGCTTCACGAACGAATTTATCGCCTCCGACGGATATATACGGTACAGCCGCAACAGCGTGGTCATGCCACAGGAGCTGAGAGGCAAGGCCGGCAGCACCCATGAGAGCTTTGCTTACCGGATCTATGAGATCTATCAGGCAAGGACAGGCGAGAAGATAACCGCTCCGAGCGTAAACAATGAGGGGCAGTTCCAGTTCCTTTATTCGGGAGAATCGGGGGAATACTCCGTAGTCTCGCTGGATGCGGTGCTGTCGGGGAAGATCCCGGCCTCCGCCTTCAAGGACAGGATCGTTCTGGTGGGCGCCTACGCCCCCGGCCTGCAGGACTCCTATCAGGCGGCCTCCGACCGCGGGAACTTCATGTACGGCGTGGAGATCCACGCAAATCTCATCCAGGCTTATATGTACGAGAAAACGATGGTCTCGCTGGGACCCTATCAGGCTGCGGCAGCCATAAGCCTGCTGATAGTCCTGCTGTTCGTGCTGCTGCGAAAGAGAGTGCTGTTCATCACGCTGCCCGTGTCCTTGGCGGCTGCGGTGATCTACACGGCCGCGGGAAGGATACTTTCGGGTCACGGGATCTATCTGAGCCTTGCATATATGTATTTCTCGCTGCTGCTGATGATACTGTATTTCATCATGGAAAAATACCTGCGCGAGCTGATCGCCAATTACAGGTATCAGGAGGAGATCAAGGAGCAGATGTGGTCCTTCACCGAGGCCATGACTGCCGCGATAGATGAACGCACGCCGTATAACGTATCCCACACGAGAAACGTTGCGAAGTACAGCGGGATGATAGCCGATCACATCAACGCCCTGCACGAAAAGGGTCTCGAGGAGGAGTATTTCTCGGTGCAGCGCAGGGAGCAGCTCGTTATGGGTGCCCTGCTGCACGATGTGGGAAAGGTCGCCGTGCCGCTTTCGGTAATGAACAAGGAAACGCGGCTGGACGGCCGTGAAAAAGCGATAGAAAGCCGGCTGAAGCAGTACCAGCTCGAAGCGCGGGTAGCTCTGCTCGAGGGCAGGAAGGACGAAGCGTGGTATCAGCGTGCCGAAGCCGAGGCAGATGAGGCATTGAGCCTTATGTATAAGGTCAACGGGGCGGGTTTCGTTGACGAAGAAACAAGGGCAAGGCTCGAGACCGTGCTGAACTATGAGTACACCGATGATGAGGGTAACAGGCGGCCGTTCTTCACGGAAGAGGAAAAGGCCTGCCTGCGGATAGTAAAGGGTACTCTGACCGATGAGGAACGCAGGATCATGCAGAGCCATGTTGAGATCACCGAGAGGATACTCAAAAAGGTACACTTCAACAAGTATTTCGCAAACTCGCCGGTCTACGCGGTGCAGCACCATGAGTGCCTCAACGGAAAGGGCTATCCCAGGGGGCTGACGGCTGAGGAGCTCTGTACCGAGTCGAGAATCATCGCCGTTGCGGACATCTGCGACGCTCTGCTTGCCGAGGACAGGCCGTACAAGAAGCCTATCCCGAGAGAGAAGGCCTTTGACATAATGAGAAGCATGGCCAAGGAAGGCAATATCGACGGCAGGCTGGTTGAATACCTGTATGAATGCACAAAGCCGGAGGAAGGCTCCGGGACTGATAAATAAAGGGGAAAGCTATGGATACTCTTTCAACGAAAAAGGGGAAGATCATTATCGCGGCGGTGATCGCTGCGCTGCTGATCGCGGTCGGGGTGATCCTTGCGGTCGTGCTGTCCGGCAAGGAGTACCGCAGTATTTCTGTAGAGGCTGTAAAGGGCTCGGTGATCGTGGCCAATGACAAGAACAACGATCAGGCATACAAGGGTCAGCGGCTTTACGGCGGCGACGATGTCACCGTGAACGAAGCCTCGGATCTGACGATGTGCATGAACAACAGCCAGTATCTCTACGCCGATGAGAACACCCATTTCCGTCTTGAGGATCGCTCCGACGACAACAGCAGCAGGATACGTGTCATTCTTGACAAGGGCTCCGAACTCAACGAGCTGACCGAAAAGCTGAAAGCCAACGACTCCTACGAGGTGGATACTCCGAACTCCACGATGTCGGTGCGCGGGACGAAATTCCGGGTAACGGTCTTAACCGACAGCGACGGCATGGTCTACACTCTGCTCGAGGTCGAGGAGGGCGTCGTGCTGACCCGGCTCAAGACCGTTTCGGGTGAGTATAACGGTGCGGAAAAGGAATTCAGAGCAGGCCAGAGCGCACTTATCCGCGCCGATGCCGATTTCTCGGAATTCGTGAAGTCCGAAAAGGGCGACGAGGTGCTCATACTCGATCTCGCTTCCCTGCCGAAGGAGCCGGTGCCGAGGCTCAGAGAGCTTCTCAGGCTTCTGCTCGGACCGAAAGCTTCGGCTCCGGCGGGTGACGACAGCAGCTCACAGCCCGATGACAGCAGTTCGATGCCTGATGACAGTTCTCAGCCCGACGACAGCTCCTCCGGTGAGCACACCCACATTCAGGGAGAGTTTGAGACAGCAGTTGAGGCCGGATGCGAGACAAAGGGTGAAAAGATCGCCAAGTGTACCGTATGCGGAGAGGTGATGGCGACCGAGGAGATCGAACCTCTCGGGCATGATTTTTCCGGCTGGTCAGCCGTTGAGGGGACCTCCTGCTATGCGGAGGGCTCCGAAAGGCGTGAATGTTCACGCTGCGGCAAGACCGAGACCCGCTCTTCGGGCAAGGCCGATCACAGCTGGAGCGCATGGCAGGCCGTCAAACAGCCCACCTGCGGGACAGAAGGCTCGGAGAAAAGAGTCTGCACGGTTTGCGGCGAAAAGGAGACCCGCTCTCTTGCTGCGTCGGGAGCCCACAAATGGGGCGCTCTCATCGAGGATACCGCGGCGGGATGCCTGACAGACGGCTCGGGGCATTATGTGTGCTCCGTCTGCGGGACCAAGGGGAACACGGTGAGCATCCCGGCGAAGGGGCACAGCTTCTCCGCCTGGACAACGCAGAGAAAGGCCTCCTGCGGAGTGACCGGTCTCGATACCCGCACCTGCTCTGTCTGCGGAGCGACCGAGAGCCGCATAGCCGCTGCGCTGGAACACAAATGGAGCAGCTGGAAGACCTCAGAGCAGGCCACCTGCGGTACCTCCGGAACGGACGAGAGGATCTGTTCTGTCTGCGGCAAAAAGAATACCCGTTACGTTGCCGCGACGGGGCTCCATAATTTCTCGGAGCTCATAGTGGACGTTCCTGCCGAGTGTATATATGACGGCTCGGGGCATTACGAGTGTACTGTCTGCGGTGCAAAGAGCGAACAGGAGGTCATCCCCAAGACGGGGCATCATTACGAAGTGTTCTCCACCGTGATGATCGACAAAGACACACAGGAGACGACCTACAAGTGCAAGAACTGCAATTCGGTATACACCACGAAGAAGAAGGTATAAAAACAGGGCGCAGAGCTGAATGAACTCTGCGCCCTTTGTTTTGTGTTATTCCGGGTCAGGTGCGCCTTTTGCACCTGTCCTTACCGGTCTTTTCGTAGTACTGCTTCTTGTCCTCATACAGCATCGCATCGGCGAGCTGATAGAGCTTATCGAGGGTACTGTCCTCAGTCTTCATAGCATACCCGACAGAACAGGTATAGGGTGTCCCGGAGACCTCCTGCCTGATCCTGTCGATCAGCGAGAGCACTTCGCTTTCGGGATCACCGACACACAGGATCACATACTCGTCGCCGCCTATACGGTACACCCGCTGACGGCGGTCCGCGGCCTTGCCGAAGCATACCGCGAGCTCTCTGAGCGCTGTATCACCGGCTTCGTGGCCTTCCCTGTCGTTGATCTTCTTCAGGCCGTTAATATCTATCGCCACAACAGCGGTGATGTGCTCGGCATACTTTTCGGCGTCGGAATAATAGCTCTGGCGGTTCAGCAGCTTGGTCAGCGGATCTTTCTTTGTGAACTGCTGGAGCAGGAATACATAGTAGATGATGACATCCACCGCTATCGTCATATTGAACCAGTGGGAGGTCGAATCTGACGAGAACAGCGGGATGATCAGACAGAGCACGGAGGTCAGCGACAAGAACACCACCATGCTGAGCTCTTCTTTATGCGACCTGCTGTTCAGTAACATCTTCAATATCACATACAGCAGATAGAGGCCGTTGATGAAATAGGTGAGGTACCCGAGTATCCCGCGCTGAAAATGATTGTTTTTATCAATGGAGAACACTATCCCTGTGGGGATCGAGACAAAGCACAGGACCGCATTCAGCACTGCCGGGAAGAACAGATAGAGTTTCTGATCCGGGTACATTATCATTATGATCGTTACAAAAATGAACGTTATAAAGCTGTAATTGAAAGCGCTCAGTATCGGCCTGAGCACGTTGTACTCCGGCTGATCGCCGAGATAGGCTTCCGCATAGCAGGAAACGGAATAAAGGAACATCATGATATTCGCCGCAGCGATCCTGCGGATCATCCTGCGTTCAAGATGTATATCGGAGAAGAGCACGACGGCCATTCCCACCAGCAGCACCAACAGCGACCAGTGATCTTCCAGATAACCCCATACAGTCAACCCGACCACCTCCCTAAAAAGGTGTATTTTTGTTATTATAACATACAATTACAGCTTATGTCAAGTTAAGGCAAGGAGAATTTGGGTAATATGACGGAAAATATGCAAGCGGATGATGTACAAAGGCGTTAGCCGGTGGTTGTGCGGTGTTGCCTTAAATCATAGGGTATGAAGAGATGCCCGGGAAATAATCGCGGGAGCTGAGGGGTCATCTTTGCGAGACCTTGTCTATGTAATTTGTCAGCTTGCCGGTCTGAACGTCGATAATGATAAGATCGCAGGCTTCTCTTTGCAGATAGTTGCCGTTTTCGTCCTTTCGCTGACGATCAAGCCTTATCTCCCATACAGGATAGGCTCT
>JAFXVY010000025.1 GCA_017534595.1 Ruminococcus sp. | reverse complement strand
CCTTGACCCCGCGAGCCTCTGACGCGAGGCTCGACCGCGCGCTTTATTTCGCTTCGCGTTTGGGTCACACAACTTTGTTCAGCCCGCCGTCAAACCATGGTGCTTTCCTGCACTCCATAAATCAAAGGCGGAAATACGCCGTCCGCGTTAGGACTCGCGTTTGGGTCTTGCACTTTGTCCAGCCCGCCGTCAAACCGAAGTGCTTTCCTGCACTCCAAAAGCCAAAGGCGGAAATACGCCGTCCGCGTTAGGACCCGCTGCTTTGTTTGTTACAGTATATTCTCCAGAAAAGCCGCCGTCTTCGGATCGTAGCGGAGATCCTGCGCTTCCATATCTTCCTCAAGCTGCCAGAGCTTCGAGCAGGCAAATACAGAGGATACAAAGAACTGCTGACTGTTGAGGTACCCAAGCGGTACTACCGCAGGAGGTACTCCCGTCTCTTCACTGATCTTCTTTACCCTCGCAAGACGCGCAAGGTTCGCCGTAGAGGTGAACTGACCGTCTACCGGGATGGTCGCGTCGCCCTTCGCAAAGCGTGCAAAGAAGCCCTTTGCCTGCGGCGAGAACGCCATTACCGGAAGATCGTGCTTTCTGTACCAGTTGTATTCCCACATATTCATGCACACGAGCGTCGGGTCGCCGAAGGTGTCAGTGGAGGAATGCGCAAGGCTGTAATTGATCTGGCTCACGCGGAACGGCTCCATACCGTTCTGCTCCGCAAACCTGTTGGCCTGCTCTATCCTCGCGGTAGTCCAGTTGGAGGCGCCGATAAAGCGCACCTTTCCGCTCTGAACGAACTCGTTGAGTATCGGCATTATCTCGCTGACGGGTATGTTCTCGTCGTCGCGGTGGAGGAAGTAGATGTCTATGTAGTCGGTTCGGAGACACTCAAGGCTTTTGGCAAGGTCTTCGTTGAGGGACTTCCCGTCAAGGCGGGAGCTCATATCGGTGCGGTCGGGATGACCGCCCTTGGTGGCTATGATGATGCGGCCGCGGTTCTGACGCGCCTGCATCCACCTGCCTATCACAGACTCGCTCGCATCGGCGCCGTTCTCGATCCATTCGCAGTATACCCTCGCGGTGTCGATACAGGTGCCGCCGAGCTCGACGTATCTGTCAAGCAGCGAAAAGTAAAACTCGTCATTGTCCTGAGAAGAGAAGTTCGCCGTACCGAGGGTAAGGCAGGGCAGCTCAAGGGCATGACGCTTGTTCTTCATCGTGAATTTGAACATACTGTTTCACCCCGTTTATCTTATGTTTTCGTACATTCTCATATTACCACAATTCGCTGTGCGATTTCAAGGGGTTTTTATGAATTTTAATAATTTTTTCCGGTTTTAAAAAAAAGCGCTTGACAAGCTCGGGAACTTGATATATAATGTAACTTGACGGGTAAAGTGTGCGCACTTTACAGGAGTCCAAAAATTCAGACAGTACGGAGGGACAAAGTTGAACAAGAATCTTGCAACGAGCGATCTGCTCGATCTGTACGGTGAGCTGCTCACCGAAAAGCAGCGCGATATGCTGGAGCTTTACTATAACGATGATCTCTCCCTTGCAGAGATCGCCGAGCATTACGAGATCTCGAGGCAGGGCGTACACGACTCGATCAGGCGCGGTGAAGAAGCGCTGGAGGAGTATGAGCGCGTGCTCGGTCTGAGGGCTCAGCAGGAGAACTACAAGCAGGAGCTCCTGCATTACAAGGAGCTTGCGCTCGCAGTGTTCGAGGAGTGCAAGAAGGTCTCCTTCGGCCGCAACATCGCGGAAAAGACTATCACTCTGCTCGAGACCCTTGACGAGAAGCTCGAGGATTTCGACAATACCAAATATCTTGAATAACTCATAAAGAGGTGCATTATGGCATTTGAAGGACTTTCCGAAAAGCTCGGTAATGTATTCAAAAAGCTCAAGTCCCGCGGAAAGCTCTCCGAAAGCGACGTCAAGGAGGCTATGCGCGAGGTCAAAATGGCTCTGCTCGAGGCCGACGTAAGCTACAAGGTCGTTAAGGAATTCGTGGCGAGCGTCACCGAGCGTGCTGTCGGCGAGGAAGTGCTCAAGAGCCTTACTCCCGGTCAGCAGGTCATCAAAATAGTTAACGAAGAGCTCATCAAGCTCATGGGTGAGGCCAACTCAAAGATCAACTTCCCGAACAAGCCGCCCTGCATCATCATGATGTGCGGTCTGCAGGGTTCAGGTAAGACCACCCATGCGGCCAAGCTCGCAAAGCATTTCAAGGCTCAGGGCAAGAGACCTCTGCTGGTTGCCTGCGACGTTTACCGTCCTGCGGCTATCGAGCAGTTAAAGGTTGTGGGTCAGAGAGCCGAGGTCGCGGTGTTCGAGATGGGTCAGATCGACCCGAGAAAGATCGTCAGGGAAGGCATAAAGTACGCCAAGGATTACGGTCACGATCTTGTTATCCTCGATACTGCGGGGCGTCTGCATATTGACGAAGAGCTCATGAACGAGCTCAAGGACATCAAGAAGATCGCCGAGCCCAACGAGATCATGCTCGTTGTGGACGCTATGATAGGTCAGGACGCGGTAAAGGTAGCTTCGAGCTTCGACGAGGCTCTGGGCATCGACAGCGTCATCCTCACCAAGCTCGATTCTGATACCAGAGGCGGTGCGGCGCTGTCCGTACTTTCCGTTACCGGTAAGCCGATCAAGTTCGTGGGTATGGGCGAAAAGCTCGACGAGTTCGAGCCTTTCCATCCGGAGCGTATGGCTTCCCGTATCCTCGGCATGGGCGATATGCTGACCCTTATCGAGAAGGCACAGCAGACCGTTGACGAGAAGGAAGCCGAGAAGCTGGCCAGAAAGGTCAAGGAAAAGGGCTTCGACCTTAACGACCTGCTCGACCAGATGAAGTCGATACACAAGATGGGCTCTATGCGCACGATAATGAGGCTGATCCCCGGTGCGAACAAGATCACCGACGAGCAGCTCGAGGCTGGCGAGGCTCAGCTCAAGAAGACCGAGGCGATCATCAACTCGATGACAAAGCTCGAGCGTGAGAAGCCGCAGGTCATAGACCCCAGGCGCAAGCGGCGTATCGCTGCCGGAAGCGGCACTCAGGTCTCCGACATAAATCAGCTGCTCAAGCAGTTCGAGGATATGCAGAAGATGATGAAGTCCTTCGGGCTGGGCGGTGCTCTGCACGGCAAGAAGGCAAGGCGCAACCGCGCTGCCCTGCTGAAAGGTCTCGGCGGCAACGGCGTCCCCCCCAAGGAGTAAGGTGCGGCGGTGTATCCCAAGGAGCAAGGTGCGGTGTATCCCAAGGAGCATGGGGCAGCGACGCATCACGCAAAGAAATGATATCCACGGCGAAAGCCTTGAATATACAACAAATCTGATGCCGTATCTGCGGCATGGAGACAAGCGAGGTGAATACAAATGGCAGTAAAGATCAGGCTCAGAAGAATGGGCGCCAAGAAGGCTCCTTTCTACAGAGTTATCGTAGCGGACTCGAGATATCCCAGAGACGGTCGTTTCATTGAGGAGATCGGTTATTACGATCCCACCAAGGATCCGGTAGTTCTCAAGGTCGATGACGAGAAGGCTAAGAGCTGGATCGCTAAGGGCGCACAGCCTACCGATACCGTTAAGGCTCTTCTGAAGAAGAACGGCACCCTTTGATGACCGTTCTTGTGTCGTCGGAACACCTATCCCGCCGCCGTTCCGACGATAGCCGGGCGGGAAACGTCCGGAGTTTCCGCGGGAAAACAAGGCTTTAGAGGTCACCTATAGGAGGACTAAGACATGGAACAGCTTCTCAGAACGATCGTGACCGAGCTCGTGGAGGATCCCTCCGCGATAGAGATCACAGTCGATGAGCCCAATGAGGAGGGCGAGGTAGTTTATCATCTGCACGTTGCTCCCGACGATATGGGCAGAGTGATCGGCAAGCAGGGTCGTATAGCCAAGGCTATCCGCACCGTGATGAGAGCCGGCTGCTCGCGCATCGGCCAGAAGGTCAGGGTCGAGATCGACTGAATACTTCCGATAAAGAAAGGCTGCTATGCAGTCTTTTTTTATTTTGCAATGCTCAATGCACAATGCACAATGCATAATGCACAATGAAGGTGTTCGCTGCGCGAACGGATGCCCATTCGGGCACCGTAGTTTTTTTAATTTGCAGATCTACCCGCCTCGCGGCTAAAAAACGCCGCAGGCGCTCCTTTAATTGTGCATTGTGCATTGTGCATTGTGAATTGTAATAATAGTGTAATTGACAGCGGGTGTAAGGGATAGTATAATAGAATTAAAGATAAATTTACATTTGCGGTGCTCACGCCCGCAGGAACGGAGGGGTATTATGTCAAAGATAAATGTTGTGGCGATCGAAAGGCAGTACTGCAGCGGAGGCAGCGAGATCGGTAAGCGTACCGCGGAGCTGCTCGGGGTTCCCTGCTATGACCATGAGCTCGTGACCATGGCTGCCGAGAGGATAGGCATTTCCGCCGAGGACGTTGAGAAGTATGAGGAGTCGGTGATAAACCCGCTCAAGGCTTCCCTTTCGCTCCACAGAAACGATCAGCTCGACGCCTTTGAAAAGGTCTTCGCGGCTGAGACGAAGATAATCTCCGAGCTTGTGAGAAAGGGGCCCTGCGTTATCGTGGGAAGGTGCGCGGGATACATCCTCAAGAGCGTGACGCCCACGCTGAAGGTCTACATCTGCGCCGACTTCGAGAGCAGAGCCGACCGCGCCGCCAACGAGCACGGCATACCCTACAAGGAGATACCTGCCCGCCTCAAACGCTATGACAAGAAGCGCGGCGATTATTTCAACATCAATACCCGCCTCGAGTGGGACGATATGGAGACCTACGATCTCTGCCTGAACAGCTCGGCTCTCGGTACCGAGGCGTGCGCCAAGTACATCGCGGCGATCGTAAAGGCTTCGGGTGAGGCGGAATAGACCTATGGTATAGCTCCGCCCGACTTGACAAAGTATTATCAATATGGTATAATAACTCAAACGGTAAATGCGACGATGCCGGAAAAGTAACCCGTGAAGCGGAGCACAGAGAGCGCCCGGAAGGTGTGAGGGCGAGGAAGCGTGCGGGCGAATACATCGGCGGAGCAGGCCGGCGAGAAAGACTGTATGTCAAAGCCGGCACGTAGCGCGCTGCGTTAAAGCGTCAAGAGGCAGGGCTTAGCTCTGTGAACAGAGGTGGTACCGCGATAAATTCGCCCTCCGGCTTAGGTCGGGGGGCGTTTCTGATACTGCGAGGGGGGAATACGGATGAATGTGCTCAAGGGCGCGGCGGTCGGATCGATCGCAGTGGCAATAAGCATATTTCTCGGGATATCCCAGGGTATAAGCTGGATGATCTGCGTTCCTGTGGGGGCGGTATTCTTTGTGATCGTCATTCTGGTCTCGCTCTATGACGAACACAAGAACAAAAGCTCCTTCAAGGAGGCCGAAAAGCTCAAGGCCGGCGACGCCTTCAAGAACGCCTCGGAGCAGAGACGGTATGAGCAGTGGTACGAGAAGCACGAGCCGAAGTTCCCGAAAAAGGATATGCTCACCGATCTGAAATCCCGATACCGCAGCGCGGCGATAGCCGCGGAGGTGTTGGGGGCTTTCCTGCTGCTGCTTGCGCTGATACCCATGCACTATGAGGAACAGCGCGACCCGGAAGCGGCATTCGTCAAGTACATTCTGATCGCCGGAGCCGTGGCGCTGCTTTGTCTGGCGGCGTCGGGTATGTTCGGCATCAAGGCGAACAGGTTCTATCTCAGGCTCACCGACCGCTCGGACTTCCACGCGATAGAGCGAAGCTACATGAACAGCCGGATAATCGGCATGACAGCCAACGCGATAGTCATCGGGGACGAATACCTGACGCTTATCACTCCCTACGGGGTCATTCCGATAACGCTCGGGAGCATAGCGGTGATACGCCGCGCCGATGTGCTGGGCAACGCCGATTACAACGGCCACACCGTTTCGGCTCAGGCGGATATGTACTTCATCAAGATATATCTCAGGCTTGACGGGGGGCTCACCCCGGGCATGAGAGCGGTCTGGAGGGTGCGGCTGAACAAGTTTGCGATGCAGCAGGCTTATGAGATCTTAGAACACAAGGGTCTGCCGGTCGAGGAGACCATCGAACTGAACTGAAAGGTCGTGATAGAAATGAGATCGCCCGACGAGCTCATTTGTTATGAAGGGAGCGACGGGATATGAACCTCGGGTTTTCCTATGTGGGGCTCATATACCTGATAATGCTGTTTACGCCGAACATAATCTGGAGCAGAAATCTGCCGCAGGACTATGAGAAATACGCCGCGGGGGAAAACAAGGTGCTGCTCGGGTTCGAGCGTATCGGCGAGGTGCTCGTGAGCGGGCTCTGCCTGATATTCTCGGACTTCAACATCCGGAGCATCAGGCCGTGGAGCGCAGTGCTGCTCATATCGTTCCTGCTGATGGTGCTTTACGAGATCTACTGGGTGCGGTATTTCCGCAGTGAGAAAACGATGAAGGATATGTACTCGTCGATCCTCGGCATACCCGTTGCGGGGGCGACGCTGCCGGTGCTGGCATTTATCCTGCTCTCGGTCTACGGCGGAAACCTGCCGATGCTGATAGGCTCGGTGATACTCGGCATAGGGCATATAGGCATACATTTGCAGCATAAGAAAGAAGCGGAGGGATAAAGGATGAATGATTTTCCGGACTTCATGAAAAACAGCCTGAACCGTATCGACAGCAGCCAGCAGAACACCCCGGACATCGACGGGTATTACTTCGAGGGCAAGGACGGCAGCCAGATCTGCATCTGGACGTATTTTTCCGACAGGGAGTCGAAGGAGAACATCCACGAGTTCGATGAATATGTCTTCTGCGCAGCGGGGGAATATGTTGAGATCTTTGACGGTGAAGAGCACATCCTTCACTCGGGTGACGAGCTGCTTATCCCGAAGCGCACCCCGCATCACGGCAGAGTAAAGAAAGGGACGAGAACGATCCACGCTTTCGGCGGAAAGCGGATAGTCTGAGTCCCCGGGAAGAATAAATCTAAACAAATAAAATATACGGAGGAAATTAAAATGACACTTTACGAAGAACTGACAAGGCGCGGCCTTATCGCACAGGTAACGGACGAAAAAGAGATCAGCGACATGATCAACAACGGCAAGGCCACCTTTTACATCGGATTTGACCCGACGGCAGACAGCCTGCACGTAGGTCACTTCATGGCGCTCTGCCTGATGAAGAGGATGCAGATGGCCGGCAACAAGCCTATCGCGCTCGTAGGCGGCGGCACCGGTATGATCGGCGACCCCTCGGGCAAGAGCGATATGCGCAAGATGCTCACCAAGGAGACTATCCAGCACAACTGTGAGTGCTTCAAGAAGCAGATGAGCCGCTTCATTGACTTCTCTGACGGCAAGGCGCTTATGGTAAACAACGGCGACTGGCTGCTCGACCTGAACTACATCGACGTTCTGCGCGAGGTAGGCGCCTGCTTCTCGGTCAACAAGATGCTGACCTTCGAGTGCTACAAGCAGAGAATGGAGCGCGGGCTTACCTTCCTTGAGTTCAACTACATGATAATGCAGAGCTACGATTTCTACAAGCTCTACATGGATTACGGCTGCAATATGCAGTTCGGCGGCGACGATCAGTGGGCGAATATGCTGGGCGGCACCGAGCTCATCCGCAAGAAGCTGGGCAAGGATGCTCACGCCATGACGATCACTCTGCTGCTCAACTCCGAGGGCAAGAAGATGGGCAAGACCGAAAAGGGCGCCGTATGGCTCGACCCGGAGAAGACCTCGCCCTACGACTTTTTCCAGTACTGGAGGAACGTCGGCGACGCCGATGTCATCAAGTGCCTGAAGATGCTGACCTTCGTTCCGATCGAGGAGATCGAGGAAATGGAGAAGACCATGGAGGGCGCACAGTTCAACAAGGCCAAGGAGCTGCTCGCTTTCGAGCTGACCAAGCTCGTTCACGGTGAGGAGGAGGCTCAGAAGGCTCTTGACGCTGCGAAGGCTATCTTCGGTGCGGGCACTGACAGTGCCGATATGCCCACCACCGTTCTCGATGCCGGCGATCTGACCGACGGAAAGATCGGCATACTCGATCTGCTGGTAAAGACGGGACTTGCACCGTCCAACAGCGAGGCTCGCCGTCTTGTGACACAGAACGGCATCTCGGTAAACGATGCGAAATTCACCGACCCCAAGGGGCTTATTGATCTCTCCGAGCCGGTGATCATCAAGAAGGGCAAGAAGGTATTTCACAAGGTGACGTGCTGAAACGCGGGCGCGTGAATACATTGGTTTTTTCAGACACTTCCGTCGGGGGACCGGCGGGGGTGTCTTTTTGTTTACGTTGGACAGCGCCCGCTCAATGAATAATGAAGAGTGAATAATGAATAATGAAAAATAAAGGTGTCCGCTTCGCGGATATCGGTTTTGTGTAGGAGTCCGGCTGATCATGGGGAAATAGAATTGCCGCGCTGCTTCGCAGCGCGGCAGGATGCGCATAAAGGTTATCTCCCGCCTTGCGGCGGGGATACCCTTTCTGCGCCGGAAAGAATATCCGGAACTGATTATTCGCTTCTTTTCTTCCTCAGCCCTCTGAAAAACTCGGTGAGGACGGCGCCGCATTCTTCGGCGAGGACTCCCCTTTCAAATTCGGGGATGTGGTTATAGGGCAGTTTGAAGAGGTCTGTGACCGAGCCGCAGCTTCCCGCTTTGGGGTCGGAGGCGCCGTAGACGACACGCTCGACGCGGGAGTTGATTATCGCGCCGGCACACATGGGGCAGGGCTCGAGGGTGACGTAGAGGGCGCAGTCAACGAGGCGCCAGCCGCCGAGGTTTTTACTGGCTTCGGCTATGGCCAGGAGCTCGGCGTGTGCGAGTGGGGAACGGTCGGCCTCACGGCGGTTCCTGCCCTCGCCGACTATCTCCCCGGTGGACTTCTTGACCACCACCGCCCCGACGGGCACTTCGCCGTCTGCGGCGGCCTGTGCGGCGAGCTCGAGGGCACGCCTCATATATCTCTCGTCGTCGGTCATAAGAGTCTCACCGTCCAGATCGAAACCGCGAACGCCATGAGTACCCAGATCCAGAATGCGGGGCTGACGAACAGCGTTCTGAGCTTTTCGCCCATACCGAGAGCAGTGTCCGATCTGCCGATCTCAAAGCTCCAGCGGCGGTTGTTGTTGATGCGGATATACACGAAGATCGCGCCGACCATTACGGCGGTGCAGAAGCAGAGCTGTATGAACCTTCCGGTGAAGCCGCCGATATAGCCTGCGGCAAGGGTGACGAGGAAGTTTATCGAGCGGGCGGACACTCTCATTATGCAGGTGTCCTTGATGGAGCCGGAGCGGATGGTGACGACGCCCGAGAACACGCCCACGCAGAACATATACGGTACCTGTGTGAGGTCAAAGAGCATGAGGCAGCCGGCTATCGAGGTGACTATCACGGCGAAGGTATCTCCGAACTGACGGAACAGCTGGAGCAGGTAGCCGCGGAAGATCATCTCGATCAGTATGGCGATGACAACGTGCTGGACGAGTGAGCTGATGACCTGTGCAAGAGGCGAGGCTGCCTCGATATAGTCGTAGTAGGGTATGTCGATCTTTAGCTTCTGGAGAACGAAGGCGGTAAAGCTGTTGAATATCCGCCCGATTACCATTATAACGAGCATCATCGTCACGGCTGAGACGGTCGAGCCCTTGCGGCTTTTCTTGAGGGGCACCGCGATCTTGGTCGGCATACGTGTGGTGGCCTTGAGGAAGATCAGCGGCATGATATACTCAAGGAGATTGAGGGTCATCAGGGCATAGACGGCTCCGTCGCGGTAGCCGGTGAAGCCGCTCGAAAACTCGGAGTAATATGTCCTCGCGCCGTCGCTTATACCGAAGACCAGCTGCATCACGATGATCTTGACTACCGTGAATACCGTCATGATGAGCAGGGTCATACAGGTGAGGCGGCAGCAGTTGCGAAGTGCCTTTCTCTCGTTCTGAACCGGCGTTTCGGTGAGGTAGCCCTCGCCGTCAACGTAAGTCCTGAGACGCTTGTCGTAGACGAAGCTATAACCGTAGCGGTTGGCGGGATCGGTACGCCACTTATAATAGAGGCGCTGATATTCTCTTGACTGGTTGCGGTATCTGTGGCCTGCGGATATATCGACAAGATAATCCGGCTTCTGCTTTTCTGCCAAGGCTCGCGCCTCCCTTCTGTGTTTTAAGTGTGTGTGAGCTCCTTGCGAAGGCCGGTCTGGTGATAGCCTTCGAGCTCGTATTTGTCCTCGAGCACGGCAAAGCTTTGGTAGCCGTTATGCTCGTAGAATTTGGGATTTCCGGGGCCGGACGTCCAGAGGTAGACGTGCTCCATACCCTCTGCGGCGGCTCTTTGCTCGAGCTCTCGGAGCAGTCTGCTGCCGAGACCCTGCCTACGGCGGCTCTCCTCGATCCAGAGGTCGGTAAGGTACAGCCACTTATGCTCGGTTATCCCGGAGGCATAGCCTATGAGCCTGCCCTCCTCCTCGAGGACGAGTTCTATGCGTCTGATCTCCCTTTGGGGGACGCCGTCGGAGATCTCGAGCTGACGGAAATCCTCATAGATCATATCGAGCTCCGCCCTTGTGACGGGGCGCTCTTTCAGCTGCATACCGTCTCCTTTTTGCGCTGCACTGCGTGGGCGGAGAGGATGCTGTCTATCTCGGCGCCGGTGAGGTGATTTCTGACTATCAGCTCGTCGGAGAGAGCTTCTATGGCGGCCTTGTTCGCCGAGATAAGATCGACGGCGTTTTTGAGCTCGGCGGTGAGGATCGCATTGATCTCCTCGCTGACCCTTAGAGATACGGGGCCGGAGGCTGCCGCTCTTTCATCTATGCAGGCGAGGCCGAGGGTCTCGCTCATGCCGTAATTGCAGATAAGTCTTTTCGCGGTATTGGTAGCCTGTACGAGGTCGCCGGAGGCTCCGGTGGAAAGGCCGTCCCTTTCGCCGTAGAAGACCAGCTCCGCGGCGCGCCCGCCGAGGGAGGTACGTATACGGGCAAGGAGCTCGTCCTTGGTGTAGAGCTGCTTGTTTTCATTGTCGCCATGCTGCATATAGCCGCCGTGGTCGCCGCGGGCGACCACCGTAACATAAGACGGCGTCTCGCCGCTTTCCCAGCAGAGGAAGGCGTGGCCGGACTCGTGGCGGGCAACTCTCTTGAGGGTATCGCTGTTCCATTTCTTGGCTTCGCCGCCCTGGAAGGTCTCGAAGGCTTCCTCAAATATCTCGTCGGTGACGGCGGGGAGCTCCTCGCGCACGGCTGTTCTCAGCGCGAGCTCGAGTACGCTTGCAAGCTCCGCGAGGCTCATGCCGGTGGAGCGCAGGGCGATATTCTCGATCAGCTCGTCGCTCATGCCGAAGGCGGGTCTGCGGGCCATGGCTGCTATTATATACTGCCTGCGCTCGTCGCGGTTGGGCAGGTCGATGAACACGCGCCTGTCGAAGCGGCGGAGCAGGGCTGCATCGAGGCTCATATTTGAGTCGGCATCAACGCCGTAGTTCGTGGCGGCGAGGACGAAGACCGGGTGTCTGGTATCGTTGACGAAGCCGTCCATTTCGGTGAGGAAGGAGGTGAGCACGGCCTCTGACGATCTGGCGGAGCCTTCGCTGCCGCCTGTCCTTTTTCTTGCGATGGCGTCGATCTCGTCCACGAACAGGATCGCGGGGGCATACTTCCTTGCGGTGGCAAAGAGCTTATGCACCATTTCGGGTCCCTCGCCGACATACTTCTTTAAGAACTGGTTGCCCTCTGCGGCTATGAAAGTAACGCCCGCCTCGCTTGCCATGGCCTTGGCGAGCATGGTCTTGTCGGTTCCCGGAGGGCCGTAGAGCAGCACGCCCTTGGGGGCGCTGACGCCCGTGCCGATGAATTTCCTCGGCGAGCGGAGATAATCGACGAAGTATCTGAGCTCACGCTTGGCGTCCTCGGCGCCGATGATCTCGCTGAATCTGACATTGGGTTTGGAGACGCTGCTGAGTATATTCTTGGTATCCTCGGCATCTACGGCGGTGGCGAGCTCGAAGTCGAAGAGCTTGATGTAAGCTGTTTTGCCGTCCTCGGAGAGCTGCTGGGCAGTCTCGAAGGTGATGAGCTTATTGGCCTTGGCGAGCCTTGTCATAGCGGCGTTTTGGCTGACCTTCTCGCTTATGGCGGCAACGGCCTGCGCGAAGGCTGCGGGATCGTCCCCGAGGATGACGGAGCCGAGTATGCCCTGCCTTGCGAGGGACACCCTCTCCTCCTCCTTGAGCTCGCGCCCGGAGCTGAGCAGCAGGTGTACCGGCAGCTCGGGATAGTTCTCTCTGATGAACCAGAAGATATCGCGGGCTTCGGAGTCGATATCCTCGATGTTGAGGTAGTCGCTGTGACCCCTTACGCCGAAGCTGTAGTCTATGAGTGCGAAGGCGTGATCGCCGGTGCTGAGCTTACTGCGGCAGGTATCTGTATCGCGGACATTTACAAAGGTGATATCCTCTGCCGCGGCTGAGCATCTTGCGGCGGTCTCCTCCGAGGCGATGACGACAGCGGTCAGCTTATCGGAGGGGCAGAACATCCCGGAGATCTCGGGATTGTCCTTCGGGAGCTCGGCGGTCATGGAGATCTTCTCGAGAGCCTCGATACTGCCGTTGACCTTCTCGGAATCGAGGAGGCGGAAGAGCTCGAAGATCTCGTCGTTGAAGAAGGTGCCGGCGCGGCTGGTGACGGTTCTTGCGTCGGCGGAGCCGCCCTCCGCGAACAGCAGTGCGGAGTAGACGTTCTCGTCGATCTCGGTCTCTATGCCGGTGCCTTTGGAGAAGTTATCGGCGCTGCGGCGGATCTCGCTGCGGGCGATCTGCCTGAGATAATGAGCCGAGATATTATTGAACATAACAACGTTGCCCGAAGCGAATCTTGAGCAGATAGCGTCGGGGAAATAGGCGACCCTTGTCTCGGGATCGACGTCGTTGCGCAGGGCGTTGAGTATGACCTTGCGGGAGAGCGACGAGAAGTCGCTGACGTCGGGGTCGCTGTAAAGCTGCTTGCCTGCGTTGGTGGTGAATATGAGGATTGTATCCTTGAAGTCTACCTCCTTCTCGGTGAAGACGTCACGGAGCCTGCCGGCGTCGAGCATCTGGAGGAAGAGGTGGATGACATTTATATGGCTCTTTTCGACCTCGTCGAAGAGCAGCACGCATTTCTTGTTCCTGGCGACGAAGGAGGTGACATTACCTGCCTTGGCGCCCTTATAGACCTTATCCGAACCGCAGAACTGGAGATTGGCCTCCTTGTCGGCGTACTCGCTCATATCGAAGCGGCAGAACGGCAGGCCGAGGGCTTCGGCGGCCTTCTCCGCAAGGAAGGTCTTGCCGACTCCCGGAGGTCCCGCGAACAGGAAGGTAGCGCGGGGCTTGCGGCGTTCTTTATCGGTGAGAGCTACGAGCTCGGAGCGGAAGTAGCCGGAGGTGAAGACGCTTATCGCGTTATCCTGACCGAAAATGCTCTGCGAGAGGGTCTCGTGGATCTTCTTCGTGCGCTCGGTAAGGCGGGCGGCTGTGGCCTTTCTGTCGGCGGGCTCTTCGGGAGCTTTCTCCTCGGCGGGCTCGCGGACAGGCTGCGGGGCGGCGTCAGGGACGGCGGTATCGGCGGGTCCGGCATCGGCGGGAGCCTCTGCTTTTGCGGGAGCCTCTGCTTTTGCGGGAGCCTCTTCGGTGGCGGGAGCGGGAGTTCCCTCCGTGTCTTTATCAATGCCGTAGGAGCCTATGAGGGTCTTGAGATAGGAATTCGGCTCGCGGAACATATGCTCGAGCACATCCTCGGGAGCGACGGCGTTCCTGCCCTTGCTCTTGCTCTCGGTACGGGTCTTGGAGATCTGGACGGTCATATAGAGGACGTCGTAGTTGTCGGGGCTGTGCTCGCTGACGCGCCTGGTGAGCTCGTCCACAAGGCCGCCGATGTTCGGGGCAGCGAGCCTGCCGAACACGGCCTCGCCTATCCTGAGACGGCAGTCCTCGTCAAAGCCGGTCTCATCCTCGCGGCTGAGGGCAACGTTGACGGCGGCAAGTATGAAAGAATCCGCGGCAAGAGTACCGTTCCTCCCGCCGAGGGAACCGGCGTATTCGCAGAATTTACTGAACAGGGCTTCATTCTGATCGACAGACATGACTGACTCCTTTCTGTCCGTTCTCACGCGGCGGACAGGTATTTATGCTTCTGATAATTATATCACACAAAGGGGGGAAAAGTCAAGTGTGGACGGCATGGAGCTGACACAAAAACAGGTCTGCCTTTTCAGCAGACCTATTGATGCGGCTCGGCTCACGCCTGCTCCCACTCTATGCGGCAGGCGGCGGCGGTCTGGCCGTTTCTGGTTATGAAGAAGCAGTCGGTGTTATCCTGACGGGAGCGCTCGATATCGAGGACGTCTCCCTCGTAGGACTGGCCGCGGTAGTCCATTTCGATAGAGCGGATACCTCTCTGTTCGAGGTCGCGTGACTCGAATGAAGCCAGCACGAATCGCAGATACTCGACGTTGTTGGTATGCCCGCAGAAATCGAGGTTGGTGGAGCGGACGGTCACGCTGTAAAGCTTCTCGGTCTCCTCTTTGCGGAAGCGGCAGAAGGCTGTTCCGGGGAGCGGCTCGGGATGCTCCATATCCTCACGGAAGCCGAGAGTCCCGGGCTTGCGGATGCCGCCGTTTTCAAGGTCGAGGGCGCAGATCTCGAGGCGGGAGCGCATAAGCGGCTCACCCTCCGGGGAGCTGAGCTCTGTGTCTATGAACAGGCGCAGCGGCGAATGGCGCGAGATGAAGCTCTTTATCTCAAACTGCTCGAGCCACTCGGGGCGGCGGAGTATGCTGACGGTGTTCTTGGTGAACACCCACATGGCGCCGTACTCGCGCATGGCGGTGCGCCCGTCGATGTGCAGAGCGCTCAGGAGCTCCGAGGCAGAGTCCTCGATGAGCTCGAGCATGGCAAGGGGTGAGAGCCTGAGCTTTGTATCGCACATACTCCCGCCCACGAGGCCGGAACGTTTGTATATCATGTTAACTGTCTCCTTTACTTTCCTTTGATCTCTATGCGGTCAAGAATGCCCTGAACGCCGACGTTCTGATGGGTGAGGTACATCCTTGCGACGTCCTGAACGAACACGCTGTCGGCGCCGGTCTTTGCGCTGATGCGGTCGAGGCTGACGCCTTTATCTATCAGCTTCATTATCCTCTTCACGAGCCCGTAGACGTCGCTGTCCGAGGGGGCTGTCTTTTGGGAGGGCTTCCAGGGGGTGAACGCCTCGCCGTGGCCGGGGATGACGAGCTCCGGCTTCAAAGCCAGCATACGCTTGCGGCTCTGCGCTCCGGCGCTGCCCCTTTTGTACTTCGTGCTGCCGGAGAGGTCGAGGTCGCCGGTGAGCAGGGTCTTATCTTCATCGAGCCAGAGGGAGATGCTGTCGTCGGTATGGCCGGGGGTATGAAAGACCTCGCCGCTTATGCCGAGCTGTGAAAGGAACTCCCTGCTCTCCGGGACGGTGAAGCTCGTGAAGCTGTCAAGGGCTTGTGAGGCTGCGGCTGCCTGCACGTCCGCCGCCGCGATGACGGCTCCCCTTTCGGCGAGATGCCGGGCCGTACCCATGTGGTCGGGGTGGTAATGGGAGATCAGCACGAAGCCGATATCGCAAAGCGACAGCCCGAGCTCCGCGAGCCTGCTCTCAAGAGCCGGAAGGCTGCCTGCGGGGCCGGTATCGAAAAGCAGCAGCGAACGGCTGCCGTGAATGAGGCAGCAATTCGTTGCCGAACACCTGAGCTCTGTTATCACGGCTGACGCCTCCCCTCCCGAAAATACGTACTGTCTCATTATACCACATCCCGGCGGGAAGGTCAAGGAGCGGAGATATCATAGTGATGCAATAGGTTGAATTGTAAATTTTATAAAAAATTCCCTGTACCCAATTGATTTTTTGGATATTTTGTGGTACAATATAGGAAAACTATTGCACTTAAGTACGATCATTATGATACAGCACTATGAAAGGAGCTGCATGGTATGACCGGAACGGATCATGAAAGAGAATCACGGTTCTCCGAGCTGTTTGAGCAGCTCGTTACCGCTATGACCAGCGGGCGCAGCGATGTTGTGCCCGAGATAGAAAGGCTGCTCATTGAGATATCTCTGCTGCTGAGGCTGTCGAAGGGCGTAACAAGAGTTTACCGCAACCCGCAGGAAGAGGAAAAGGGCGGCGGCGAGACGCTTTCCTGCTTCGACATGGGCGAGGAATGTGTTGAGGTAATGCGCATCCGCGTCGTTACGAGCGTTATGAACAGCGCAGAAATGACTGTATATATGTCGCCGGACGCCGAGCCGCTCACCGAATGGGAGAAGGCAAGGGCCGAACTCGTTATGCGCACGGTGCTGAGCTATATCAGCCGCAACCGTCTGCGGGACATCGTTGAGGAGCTTGCGTTCTATGACGACGACGGCTTCCGCAATCTAAGGAGCCTGCAGGTCTACATCTACCGCCGCATGGGCACCGGCAAGCTCGACGGGATGGCGGTGCTGCACTACAATCTGCGGCACTTCTCTCTGGTCAACAAGGAGATCGGCAAGAAGTATGCCGACGAGGTCATAAAGAACCACTACCTCGGCGTTGATGAGATCGTGAACGCCAAGGGGCGCGTGTTCAGGCTGGGCGGCGACAACTTTGTGGCTTTCTGCGCCCACGAGGATCTGGACAGGCTGCTGGCGTATCTCACCGAGACGCAAACACATTTCGGGACAAACAACGAAAGCGTCAGGATCGGGTGCAGCGTCGGGGTATTCAAGGTGCCCGACGGATTCACCTTCAACGATCAGGGCGATATCATGGAAAGGATAATCTCCTGCTCGCACGTTGCTCAGAGCGGCGGTCAGGAGCGGATAGTGTTCTACAACGACTCTATCGTTATCCGCAGGGAGAAGAGTATGCGCGTTCAGCAGCTTTTCCCCGAGGCGATCAGGAACGAGGAGTTCAGGGTATTCTACCAGCCGAAGGTCAATATCGAGACCGGGGAGCTTTGCGGGGCGGAGGCGCTCTGCCGGTGGTTCCGCAAGAACAAGGTCATCCCGCCCGGAGATTTCATACCCATGCTTGAGGAGACCAACGATATCTGCCGGCTCGACTTCTATATGCTCGAGCACGTTTGCAGGGACATAAAGCGCTGGATAGAAGAGGGACGCGACCCGGTAAGGGTATCTGTGAACCTCTCGCGCAAGCACATGATGAACACCGATCTGCTCGGCACGATCACCGGGATAATCGACCGCTGCGGGATAGATCACAGATACATCGAGATCGAGCTGACAGAGACGACCACAGACGTTGAGTTCAACGACCTGAAGCGTGTCGTAAGCGGCTTGCAGCAGGTGGACATCTCCACCTCTGTCGATGACTTCGGCATCGGATATTCGTCGCTGAATCTGATCAGTGCGATACCGTGGAACGTGCTCAAGGTAGACCGCAGCTTCCTGCCGATCCGGGACGATCCGCAGTACAGGATGCGAAGCGTCATGTTCCGTCACGTTATAGGTATGGCGCAGGAGCTCGGGCTTGAATGTATCGCCGAGGGTGTGGAGACTCAGGAGCATCTGAACATCCTGCGGGAGAACTGCTGCAATATCGCGCAGGGCTTCCTGTTTGACCGTCCTTTGCCGGTGGATGAATTCGAGAAGCGTCTGGACTCGCGCTCGTACACCGTCCCGGAATAAGACGAAAAAAACAATGAATAATGAATGATCGGGATGTTTGCTGAGATCATTCATTATTCATTTTTCATTCTATGCTGTTTGGATCTTCAATATCCGGGTTGACGTGTACCATGCAGTGCTTGACGTCGGGGTAGGTCTGCTCGATGAGGTCATGCACCTGTTCGGCGGTACGGTGAGCCTCGGCGAGGGTGATCGAATGATCCATACGGATCTCCGCCTCGACATATATCCTCGAGCCGAACAGTCTTGTTTTGAGCTCATCGACGGCGAGGACGCCTTCGGTTTTCAGTATGGTCTGCTTCATATCCTCGACAGTTTCCTCGGGGCAGGATCTGTCCACCATTTTATCGACGGCGTCGCGGAAGATATCGAAGGCTGCCTTCTCGATGAACAGGCAGATCACGACGCTTGCGAGGGGGTCGAGTATGGGGGCGCCGAGCCTTGCTCCGAGAACGCCGATGAACGAGCCCACCGAGGAAAGCGCATCCGAGCGGTGGTGCCAGGCGTCGGCCATGAGTGCGCCGGAGTTTATCTTTTTGGCGGCGTGCTTTGTATAGCGGAACATGAGCTCCTTGACGGTGATCGAGACCGCTGCGGCTATCAGTGCCAGCACTCCCGGGACGGCGAGGGCGTCGGGGTCGGAGGAGGTCATTTTCTCTATACCCTTATAGCCGATGCCGATACCGGTGGCGGCCAGTATCACGGCAAGGATCATCGAGGCGACGCACTCAAGCCTTTCGTGGCCGTAGGGGTGCTCCTTATCGGCTTTCTTGCCGGACAGCGAGACGCCGATCATCACGACGACGGTACTGAACACATCCGAGGCGGAATGCACGGCGTCGGAGATCATGGCTCCCGAGCCGGCAATGATACCTGCAAGCAGCTTGAGCAGCGAGAGAAAGACGTTCACGACGATGCTGACCACCGAGACTCTCATAGCTGTTTTCTGAAAGTCCGCACCGGTGTTTCCGTTATGCTCTGCCAAAGTATCATCCCCTTTTCGTTACTGCCCGCAGATATAAAAACACATCCGCGGAACAACACAAACTCGCTGTCCCACAGATGCCCTATCTGCTGCCGCAAAGGCCCGGCTTCATGATCTCTCATTGCCTGTTCAGTCAAAAGTATTGCTGTCATTATATCATACGCGGGTAGGTTTGTCAAGGGTTACCGGTTCGGGGTATCGTTTTTTTGTCTGTCATTTTGTCCGCGCTCGGTGCTCGCCCGCAGGAGGGCTTCTGCTCCCTTGACCCCAAGCCGCTGTCGCGTTTGGAGCCGCAGCATTTTTTTGTTATTATCCGACTGCACTATTGATTTTCTCCCGCCCATACTGTATAATGATATAGGCAACACCGCACAACCATTGTGCGTCAGACGCGCAGTCAGATTTTTCGTCAGATTGCCTAAATTCGACGCCGCCTTGCAAGCGAAGTTCACTTCGCTTTACGCAACGGCAAGGAGAATAGTGTCAACAAGTTGACACGG
>JAFXVY010000024.1 GCA_017534595.1 Ruminococcus sp. | reverse complement strand
TACCGCACAACCCCTGTGCGTCAGTATACGCAACCTCAACTGGCGTTGAGGTACAGATTTTCGTCAGAGTGCATAAATTCGACGCAGGCGGGCTGACGCCCGGCAAGGAGAATTTGTGTGCTATGACGGAAAATATGCAAGTAGATGACGTGCAGAGGCTTTAGCCGTGGGTTGTGCGGTGTTGCCTTTGTTATCTGTTGTTTACATCCTCGGGATAGAGATCATGCTGCGTGAGCCTCTGCCACGCGACCTGCTCCCATTTCGTGCCGGGCTTGCCGTAGTTGCAGTAGGGGTCAATGGAGATCCCGCCGCGGGGGAGGAATTTCCCCCAGACCTCGATATAGGCGGGGTCCATGAGCTTTATAAGATCGTTCATAATGATGTTCACGCAGTCCTCGTGGAAGTCCCCGTGATTGCGGAAGCTGAAAAGATACAGCTTGAGCGACTTGCTCTCCACCATCTTTTTTGTCGGGACGTAGGAGATATAAATAGTCGCAAAATCGGGCTGCCCGGTAATGGGGCACAGGGAGGTGAACTCGGGGCAGTTGAACTTCACAAAGTAGTCGCGCCCCTCGTGCTTGTTGTCAAAGGTCTCGAGCACAGATGGGTCATACTCGGATGAGTATTTTATCCCGCTCCTGCCCAGATGTGTAAGGTTCTCTGCCTGTTTATCTCTGCTCATATTGTCCTCCTTGTTCGGTTGAGTGCCGGGTCTGCGATACCGTTCGCCGCGAACGCTTTAGCCCGGTCTATGCAGGTGCCACAGCAGCCGCAGGGCTTGTCTCCGCCCTCGTAGCAGCTCCAGGTGAGCTCGTAGGGAGCCCGCAGACGCAGCCCCTCGGCTACGACATCCGCCTTTGTAAGGCTCACGAACGGAGCCTCTACCGTCAGCTTGTCTCCGCTGCCGATGTATATCGCCTTGCTCATGTGGTCGTTGAATTCGCTGCTGCAATCGGGGTATGCGTTGCCGGCAGCGTCGTCGGAATGGGCTCCGTAGTAAATCACCTCGCAGCCCCTCGAAAGCGCCATACTCGCCGCACAGGACAAAAACAGCCCGTTGCGGAACGGAACGTATGTTGAGACAGGTTCTCCCTCTCTGCCCTCGAGCTGCTCTGCATACTCACCCTTGGGGATATCCTCCCCCGAGCCCTTGAGAAGCGAGCAGTCTGAGCCCTCGAATATCCTTGCAAGGTCCAGCGTCAGCAGTTCGACGCCGTAATGCTCTGCCACGGCCTTCGCGCTGCGTATCTCCCTGTCATGCTTCTGACCGTAGGATATGCTCAGCGCCAGCACGTTGTCAGCACCGTATTTTTCGATCGCCAGCGCAAGACAGGTCGTGCTGTCGATGCCTCCGCTGAACAGTACGAGCGCCTTCATCTCACGCCCTCCGTCAGCATCTTCTGAAGATCCCTGTCGGTGCGGAAGGCTCCGCAGAAGGTCTGGGTCACTGTCCTCGCAGAGGCGTTGCGGATGCCTCTTGCGGTCAGACAGCTGTGCGTCCCGGCGATCACCACTCCCACATCCGGCGAGCCGGTGGCCTCGGTCATTATCTCTGCGATATCCGAGCCGAGCCTCTCCTGGAGCTGCAGGCGCTTGGCTGCCATGTCGCAGATGCGAGCTATCTTGCTCAGCCCGATGACCCTGTCTCTCGGGATATACGCCACGCTGACAGACATATCGTACATCAGCGCCATGTGGTGCTCGCAGTATGAGAAAACCTCTATATCCCGGACTATGACCGGCCCCGCATTGGCGGGCGCCTCAAAGGTCTTGCCGAACATTTTGGCTATATCGCTGTTTGAATAGGCTATGCCCTCGAAGACCTCCTCGTACATCCTGGCTACGCGGGCAGGGGTCTCGATAAGCCCCTCGCGCTCCGGATCCTCACCGAGAGCGACGAGTATGCCTCTTATATGCTCCTCAATGGCTTTTGTATCTATCATTTGTTATACTCCTCTCTCGTTCGGATCCCAGATGAACTTGTGCAGCTGGAGCTGTAAGCGCACTCCGTTGAGTCCTCTGTCCTTCATGAAATCCACTATATCCTTCGGGTCTGTCATCCCGAACACCGGGCTCAGATACACCCTGCATCTGTTCGTCAGATCATGCTCCGCGATCACCTCGGCGGCGCGCCTCAGATCCTCCTGCGACCCGCAGACGAACTTCACCGTGTCCCTTGAAGTCAGCCTGCCGTAGTTTTCCCGGCACATCCTGTCCGCCATGCCGCTTGAGGGCAGCTTGCAGTCCATTGTGTATGTTACATCGCAGTCGAGCCCCTCCGGCAGCGGTACGCTCCCGTTGGTCTCGACCTCCACGCTGTGACCCTGCTCGGCCAGCGCCTTTATAAGCCCTGCTATGTCCGGCTGCAGAAGCGGCTCGCCGCCGGTAAGAGTGATATTGACTGTCCCGCACTGCTTTGCCGTTTCGCAGATCTCCCGGGTACTCATTTCGGTGTAAGGTGCCCCGGGCTCGTTCGCCCACTTGGTATCGCACCAGCTGCAATTCAGATTGCAGCCCGTAAAGCGTATGAACAGCGCAAGCTCTCCGGCTCTCTGACCCTCGCCGTTTATGCTCACGAAATGCTCCGCTACTCTGTACTTATCCATCTGTCCGATCACACCTCATAGCCCGCGCAGTTGTCGGGTGTCTCGTAAACCACGACCCTGCTTACTTCAAGTCCCTCGCCGGTCAGCTCGTCGAAGAATGCTTTTGCAAAGTTCTCGGCGGTGGGGCGGTACCCGAGGGGTATCAGCCGGAAGCCCTCGTCAAGCAGAGCGTCCTCGGTGGCCTTTTTCAGCGTGCCCCTTTCGTAGAGCAGCGAGTGGTCGAGGCTGTCCGCAAGCCTTCTGACGGCCTTTTTCAGATCGGAGAAGTCGATGACCATGCCGCGCTTCTCGCCCTCATGCTCAAGCTCCGCAGAGCTCACATATACCTCGATCACCCAGCGGTGGCCGTGTATGTTCGCGCATTTCCCCTTATAGCCCGAGAGAAAATGTGCGCTGTCAAAAGCGGCGGATGTTTTCAGCGTGTACATAACTTCACCCCATAAAAAAAGCTTTCGCCTGATAAAGCAGACGAAAGCGCATAGCTGTCCCGTAGTCTGCCCTGGTATTTGTTTAACGACAGGATGGCGCAAACGAACTGTCGGGCACATACAGTGCCAACGTTTATTTTATCACATATATCCGCGGATGTCAAGCATTTTTGCAAGTCGTGACTGTTACCAAACCGTGAAATCTCTCCCCCGTAAACCAACCGATCCGCCGAAGGAACACCCTCGGCGGATCAGTCAGAAATATTATACAGGGGAGAGAATAATGCATTGTTATCTGCCGGCGTGTACGCACTGCTTGACAGCCTTGCCGTATCCGGCAGAGAGGTCTTCGGGCTTTTCGTATTTCCTGCGCTCGCGGATGAACACCGTGATGAACGCACCGGCGTTTATGAGCAGCGCTCCGACCCAGGCCATGATCTCGGCAAGGGCAGTGGCCTTGAAGCCGACGCTTTCTATCAGGAATACTATTGTCAGCGTGCGCAGCAGCATCTCGGCTATGCCCGAGAGCATCGGCACGAACGGGAAACCCATTCCCTGAACTCCGCTGCGGATAACGAACAGCATATCCACCGCGAAGATCATCGTCCCGCACATCGGCAGGAACTGTACGGCGTAGCCTATCTGCTCCTCGCCGTTCAAGAGCATCAGCGCCAGCTGCCTCGGGAAGATCACCATAACGCTGCCGAAGAGCGCATAGGATACCAAAGCTATCGTCAGGCATACCCGCAGACCGCTCTTGATCCTGTCAAAGCGCTTTGCGCCGTAGTTCTGGCTCGTGTAGGCGGACATCGTGATGCCTGCGGTCGCCGCCGGCTGCATGAACATATTGAGGAACTTGCTGCAGGCCGAGTAAGCCGAGGTGAACGCCACGCCGAGCCCGTTTACGAACGACTGCACCGCCATGCAGCCCGCCGCAGTGATCGAGTTCATGCAGGCCATGGGTATGCCGTTTCGCAGCAGAGTGCCGAATAGCTTTCTGCCCTCGTGAAAGTCCTCGCGGGAGAGGGCGAGTATCTCGATCTTTCTCAGCTTGTTGACGCATACCGCGCCGGAGATCAGCTGCGAGATAACGGTCGCAACCGCAGCGCCTATGACTCCCCAGCCGAACACGAAGATGAACAGCGAGTTCATCCCCACATTGAGCACAGAGGAAATGATTATCGCCTTGAGAGGCGTCTTGCTGTCTCCGAGAGAGCGGAGTATGCCCGCGCTCATATTGTAGAGTATCGTGGCACAGAGACCGCCGAAAAGGATGTAGCCGTAGGACAGGCTGTCGCCGATTATCGACTCATCCGTGTTCATGACCCTGAGTATAGTGCTCAGGAAGGTCAGGCTCAGCAGCGTCAGCACCGAGCATATTATCACCGCCAGCGAGATCGAGCCCGCCAGCGTCCTGCGCAGCTTTTTGATATCCTTTTCTCCGAAGCTGTGGGCTATCAGTATCGAGAAGCCGTTTGAGAGCCCCATGGAGAAGCCGATTATCAGAAAGCAGAGCGAGGACATATTTCCCACCGCCGCAAGCGCATCGTCTCCGAGGCCCTTGCCGACTATCGCGGAGTCCGCGAAGTTGTAGAGCTGCTGGAGAAGATTTGTCATAAGCAGCGGGAAGAAGAAGCGAAGCACCTGCCCCGTCGTCCTGCCGGCAGTAAAATCAACTGTTGCTTTCATCAGATCACCTGTCAAGTAAGTACCCGAGCAGGAACACTGTCGGGGAATTCCAGTAAATCGTTATCTCATTGAGAGAGTAGCTGCTCGTATCGTCGGCATAGCATTTCATCGGGGGCGTACCCTCGGGGATGACCTCCTTGGCGAAGGGGTCTCCGGGACGCCTGTTGGCTCCGCCCGAGACCATTCCGGGCATACATTCCTCTATCCCGTCGGCGAAGGCCGGCCGCAGATGCGGGTAGTTGCAGCGGAACTCACCCGTCCCGGTGACGTAGCTTATCCCGAGAGCGTTGGTGCCGAGCAGATAGTGTATCTGCCTTGCAGCGTATGTGCGGGCGCTCCCGTCGCCGTTAATTATCCCGTTGACCGCTGTCAGCATACCGTTTTTCATAACGTTCATGTTGCTGCCCCAGCAGTATTCCCAGTCAGCCATAGCCACTCCGTAGCCGCAGCCGTCGGAGACCCGCCTGAGCTCATCGGCACGCTCTGCCAGAGCCGCTTTGAACTGCGCGGCGGCAGCCTCGTCCTTTGCCCTGTCACAGAGCAGATACGCCGTCACGCCGAGACCGCCCAGCTCGCCGTATCCGAAGGCGGTAAGCGGGAAGCCCTTGTCCTTGGCTTCGAGCATGGCGCGGTGATAACGCTCCTCGCCGGTCAAAGCGTAGAGCTCCGCGTAAGCCCAGAAGATGTTTGAATCTGCGTCGCGCTCGTAATAGCCGCCGGTGTTGCAGCCGGGAGGATTGGTGAACCCCACGAACTCCGGATTCGCCTCGATATACTCAATAGCTCTTACGGCAGCCTCCGCGAGCCTGTCCGCATAGTCAGCGTCAAAGGGGCGGTATATCCCGCTCGCCAGCGCCGAAACAGCCGCAAGATCAGCCGTCGCCATAGTCGAGATACGGAAGACATACATCTGCGCGTTGTCCTCCTCGGGCATCACAAAGGGAGCGTGCTGCATGGTGGTCGCCTTGTGGTAAACGGCTCCGTCCGGGCGCTGCATTTTGAGCATCCAGTCGAGCTCGTACTTTATCTCCGCAAGGAAGTCGGGCAGGGGACTTTCGGGTATGTTCAGCTCCAGCTTCCCGAAGACTCCCGGGAACAGCTTGTAGGCGTAGAGCAGATGCGCCGCCGCACAGGCTCCCGCCGTGACGTACCTGCCGTAATCACCCGCGTCGTGCCAGCCGCCCGAGACCTCGAGCGTGACGCGGGGATCGTCGAACAGAACTGCGGGAGCGCAGTGGCATCTGCCGTGGGCGTAGACGCCGGCGTGCTCCTCACCGAGGCCGCAGCCGCAGCGCAGGAAATAGAACGCCCTCGTCACATCGTACAGAACGCTGTCGTAAACGTCCGCTCCGATGCGGAAGCAAGCGGAGACCTTTCCGCCCGCGCTTACCCGGAAGGTGCCCTCCTCATTGAAGCCGGAGAAATCCGCGATGCAGACCTCGTCGCCGGAGCAGCCGTCAAAGCCGAAGGCCTCGGTCCTGCCGGAGAAGTGGATCCTTCCGTCGGTGTCTGTTATTTCAAAGCTTTCGCATTCAAAGGGCAGCACAGCCTTCTTCTCACTGCCCGGCAGATATCCCGCCTGATCGGTGAAGATGCCGAAGGGAGTAGTCCTGAGATGCGAGCTGTCGCGCTCAAAATACTTTCTGTCCATGCCCGGCTCCTTTCTCTCTCAATTTTTGAAAGAACTGTTGTGTTTAGTCTATGGAAAATCTCACAGAAGTATGGTATAATCATCTTATCTATACCAAGCGAGGTGTGAACGATATGACAAATCTCTTTGAAAAGCAGGACAGCCTCAATGCCCCGATAGAGACCTTCTATTTCAATTCGGCGGATAACGAGTTCCCGGTGAAGCCGCACTGGCATTACTTTGCCGAGTTTCTCTATATCCTCGAGGGCAGCGCCGAGATCACCTGCGACGGCGTGACCTATACCGTTTCAAAGGGGGAGCTCATAATACTTCAGCCCTCGACGGTACACTCGATCGGCTCCGCAGACGGCGGCCTGCCGCTTTTCGCGGGTCTCAAATTCGACCCGGTCAAGTTCCCGAATATGAACTCCTACGCTCCTTCCGCCTCCAACATTTTCAGGTATGCAAGAGACTGCGGGATGCGTACACGCTTCACCGCCGAGGAGGCTGAGGCTTTGCACTGCCGGGAGATCTTCGGTGACTGCATCGCCGAGAGCGAGAGCTACCTCTACGGCCGCGAGATGATACTCCGCGCTCAGATCTACCGCCTTATCTTCGGGATAGTCAGGATATGGATAAAGTCTGGTCTCGAAATCGACCGCTGCCCCATAACTCCCGACGGCCTCTGCGGTATCGAGAACATCACCGAGTACATAGACGCCCGCCTCGACGAGAACATCCGCGTTGCGGATATCGCCGCCCGCTGCCACATGAGCTACTCCGGCTTCGCCACGAAGTTCCGCGAGCAGTACGGCATGAGCTGCAAGGAATACATCGAGCGTATGCGCATCTTCAAGGCGGAGGAATACCTGCTCTTCACCGACCACGATCTCAGCTATATCAGCCAGCAGACCGGCTTCTCGGATCAGAGCCATTTCATCCGCAGCTTCAAGAAATTCCGCGGCATCACTCCGAAGCAGTTCCGGAATGAAAAAAAGCATAACGGACAGCAGCCGCCATTCTGAATCCATTATAGCATTTTGTTCTGCCTGATGATATGATATTTAGTTTTTTTAATTGTAAAAATCTCCAAACCGATCCTGCGAAAACCTTTGCGCAGACCGCTCTTTTCGCATTCACGCCTCTGTAAAAAATCTTTAAAAAGCGGCATACCCGTCCTTCCCGACAGGTATGCCGCTTATTATATTTTCCGTATTATACAGGACCCGGATCATGCTTTATCTTTTCTTCTTCGATACAGCCATCCCGCCGGCATAAGCACAGCAGACGACCCGACGAAAGCGCCGGAAGACATTACCCGAGAATGATCCCGTATTTTTTTGCATAGCCGCTCCACCCGGCGAGCGCCCGCGCAAGGATAGTGTAATCGTCCACGGTCACCGATCCGTCATCGGTAATGTCGGCATTCACGTATGCGATCCGGCTCCAGCAGCCGTCCCATCCGGCAAGCGCCCTTGCGAGTATCGTCAGATCCTTGACGTCCACCGCTCCGTCGTCATTGACGTCTCCCAAACGTGCTCCCGGGAAAAAATAAATATCCGGGGTCGTTGGGTCGGAGATCTGCTCACCCTGATAATTGTATGCGGTGATCACTATCCTGTAGGGGCCAATACCTATTTTTTTAAGATCTCTTCGTATATCGTAGCGCATTACAGCTGTTTCATTGGAAAAATTAGCGCTGTATAAATCTGTTTCACCGGCTTTTTCTTCGTGAAAAAAGTTGTTAGCCATGATATCGATGTGATATTTCGTTGCTTTGGGGTATCTTGTCCAGTAAAGCACGGGGCCGTCCCAGCCGAGACCGAGAATGCCCGTCCTCTTCCGGAAGACCTGGGCGTTGGTATAGACAACGGGGCTATTGCGGTAATTTATCTGCCCCGACCTTTCGACGCTGTCCTGAAGTACAGCATAGTAGCTCGTGCCCTCCGTCATCACATCGGATTCATCAAAATACTGCACCGATACATCACTCATGCGGAGCTGCCGGTGGGTCGAATGCTCAAACAGCTTTACATTTGTATAGCATCCACGGACATCATCGTTTTCCCAGGTCACCAGGCCGTTTGTATAGAGCGAGGGTACCTTCGGAGCGGGGAGCATGGGAACATTTGTCTTGAAAACATTACTGTACTCGCTGTAAGTTGTGCCGGAAATATTATGCGCCACGACAAGCACCTGAAATTTCTGTCCGCCGTTGCCGTACTGGTTTCCGAAGTATCTGTCTTTCGGGAGCGTGTAGCTCGTGGGAGCGTAAACGGCGATCTCGGTGCCGCTGCTGAATTCAGGCATCTTCATCATCTTGCCCGCGTTTTCGCCGGACACACAGTCGTTGAAGTAATACAGCGTGTAGCCGAAATCGGCTCCGTAACTGTTCCATGTGACAGTCACCTGACCGGTCTCGGGGATATAAGCCGCCCTGACATTCAGCGCCCCGCCCTCGGCAGTGACTGTGAATGCCCTCTTGGGCAGGAGCGTGAACATCGAGATCACCAGTGCCAATGCCGTAAAGACCGAGCAGAGCTTTCTGCGTAGCGTCATTTCTTATCTTCCTCCAGTATGATTTTCTGTCTTATGCCGTCAGAAGGGCAGGTTCAAATTGTTGATGCCGATGAGATAGATGCCGTCCTTTTCTCTGTCATATACCATCAGAGAAGTGTCGCCGATATTATAGGTGAGCGCATACTCATTCTCTTCGTCAGGCTCACCGAGCAGGCTCTTTGCCTTGGCACGGTCGTCGCCGAGCTTGAGACCGCAGCTGAGCGCGGCGTCGCGTCCGGGAGCATCCTCTTCCGTGATGCTTACCGAAATGACCGTATCTTCATAGTTGACCTGCAAAGTCAGGCCGGGATAGTAGACCAGCTCGACCTCCTGCGATCCGGGAACGCAGGGCTGCATCTTGATGGACTCCTTGGCGGTGTCGCCGAGCATATCCCTGAAATTGCCAAGCTTGTCTCCTATATTGAAGGTGATGCCGTTGTACACGACAGAAGCCTTCTCCGCAAGGGTAGTGCTGTCGGAGCTCCCGTTCTGCTCGGAGCTGTCATCGGCAGCGGAGCTCTCCTCCTCCGAGGAGGTATCCTCGGAGGGAGCCGCAGTTACGCTGAGCGATTCGAGTATAGCCTTTGCCTCGGCACTGTCGAATGCGAAGCCCGCGCAGGAAACTCTCAGGAACCTGCCGCTGCTGGTCCCGTAAAGCTCGAAGCCCTTGGTCAGCTCGTTGCCGTACTCAAAGCCGTTCCACTCGATGCCGCCGATCTTGGTCGCGGGGATATCCTTCTGATTGAGGGTGTAGGTGTTCTTGTTGTAGTTGTACTGCATCTGCTGGAGCTCCTCGGTCTCGCACTTGAAATCAAAGTAGGAGAAGTCGGACTTCTTCACCGAGCAGTATCTCTCGTCATTGTCGTCCAGTACGTCGCCTGTCCTGAGCGTCCAGTCATTTGGCACGAGGACGGTGTAAATACCCCAGCTCTTTATATCGCCGACGACGGCCTTGTTGTCCTCGGCGCTGTCCTCAGCGGAGCTTTCCTCCTCCGCAGACGAGGAAACGTCCTTGGCCGACTCGGACTTGGATGAGCTGTCGCTGCTGCCGCAGCCAGCGAAGCAGCCGAGAGCAACCGTTCCTGCAAGAAGCAGGGCAGCGTATTTTGCACAGATCTTTTTCATGGTATATCCTCCTAAAACTTGAGTGTTTGTGATCGCGTATACAATAAAAATATAACACGCGGCAGGCTCAATGTCAAGTGACAAAACCTACAAATAGTTGACCTTTCACATCCCGCGCATACAAGTCATCTGTCAAGGGACTTGAAATATCCGGAACAATATGCTATAATATGGAAAGCATCTGCGCCGGACGCCTGACGCAGAGCAGCACTTTGTCTGAAAGGGGAGATGTGTCGTGTGGGGCGCGATAATCGGAGGAGTCTTTGCGGCGACGATCGCCGGAGCGCTTTATCTGGTCTGGGCATTCGGCAGATTCGGGCTCGTGCAGAAGCTTGCAGCCGGCAGCCGTGTCCGCAGGCTCGTCATACCCGCAGCATTTATCGGCGCTGTGTTCGGTCTGCTCGTGCTGACGCTCAACACCGTCAACGCCGTAATGGTTCTGCTGCACGTTGTCCTTTTCATGCTGCTGTTCGGGCTGATCTTCCGCATAGTCAAGGCGGTCAGGGGCAAGCCCGCCGCTCATTTCTGGCAGGGCTGGCTCGCGGTCGGCTGCTCGGCGGTGTACCTCGTCATCGCGTATATCATCTGTCATACCGTTGTCAGAACGGATTACACCGTCAGGACCCGGAAGCTCTCCGAGCCTCTCAAGATAGCGCTCATCGCCGACTCACATATCGGCACCACCTTTGACGGTGAGGGCTTCGCGGAGCATCTGCGCACCATAGAGGATCAGCACCCCGATATGCTTCTCATCGCCGGCGACTTCGTTGACGACGGCACCGAAAAAGAGGATATGGTGACCGCCTGCAAGGCTCTCGGTGAAATGGACCTGAAATACGGCGTCTGGTATGTCTCCGGCAACCATGACGGCGGCTATTTCAACAGGCGTAATTTCTCCTACTACGATCTCGAAAAGGAGCTTACCAAAAACGGCGTCGGCGTCCTTGACGATGAGGTCGTCACTCCCGGCGAGGGTATCTGCATCATAGGCCGTCAGGACAAGAATAACCGCAGCCGTCTGCCCATAGCCTCTCTCATGGAGAAGGCCGACAAGAGCGATTATATCATCGTTATGGATCATCAGCCCAACGATTACGCCGCCGAAGCCGAGGCCGGCGCAGACCTTGTCGTCTCCGGGCACACCCACGGCGGTCAGCTGCTCCCCGCGACCTACGTCGGCGAGTGGATAGGCGCCAACGACAGGACCTACGGCTACGAGCGCCGCGGCAATACCGATTTCATCGTGACCTCCGGCATCGCCGACTGGGAGATCAAATTCAAGTCCGGCACCAAGTCGGAGTATGTAATCATAGAAGTCCAGCCGGAGAGCTGAAACGCAGCATAACGAAAAAAACGGCAGCCGTCCGCTGCCGTTTTCTTTATGTCCTCAGACTTACCACTCATACTCAAACGACGCTTTGTCGGTGAGCAGGTCGAGCAGCACCTCTCCCTTTTTCTCGAGCCTGAACGATGCCGTGCAGGAGGCGCTCTCGTGTATGGTGCGTATCATCGAGCCCGAGACCGGCGCGGCGAGGGGATGCGCCCGCTTCTCGATAAGCGTTGCCGTAAGCACCTTGTTCCCTTGCTTCACCGTGACCGAGTTGTCCCCGAGCTTTATCACCTTCGCTCCGAGATAGGTCGCTATGCGGTGCTCCTTGCCGTCGAGCATGACTACTCCGATAACTCCCTTGAAGTTCACCGGCCCTATCGGTATATCCGCGACGCTGAGCATCAGCGAGCCGTTCTCAAAGCAGCACTGCGACCAGGTGTAATGCTTGGGGAAGGACGTCCCGCGGTCGCCCTCGATGTAGCCGACGGCATCCTTGAAGACATACTTCTCGCCGTTTATCGTCACCGTGCCGTCAACTCTGTGCCGCATACTCACAACGGTGTGCCTGCACTCCATAAAAGGCACCGCACAGAAGGGTCCCATTATGTCGTAGCGTATCGGAGTGAAGCTGCCGAAGCGCAGCCGTCCGGTGACGGTGAGATCCCTGCGGTGTATGTCGAGGTTCATGCCCTTTTCGGTAAAGTAGTTCTCGCTGAGGCGTATGCGGAACCCCTTGGGGCTCTTGCTGTAAGAGTTCTCGGTGTAGGCCGCGCTCCATACTCCGCTGTCGCTGATTATCTGTATAGAGCAGCTGCCCGCGCCGTTTGAATTGTGAAATGCCGCTATGACCGCAAGGGTCTGCGTTTCGCTCTGTGCCTTGAAATAGTAGCCTCCGAACTCATCCTTCATAGTATCACTCCTTTGCCGCTGACGGCTCTATCCTTATCCTGCCGCATACCTTCGGCAGAGGTATGCGGTACTTCTCCGCGAGCTGCGGGCCGCAGGCTGCCGAGCCCACGCCTGCCATGGCGAAGTCGGCGCAGATAACGCTGTACCCGCTCTTTTCAAGCTCAAAGTTATGCCGCTTCGCCGCCAGCTCCTCCTGTGTGTACTCCGAGGCGCTGAACGAGAAACCCTCCGGCTCGGTGAAGGTAAGCGCTGCCCCTCCGCCCGATACCGTCATCCGCGTGCAGCCCCAGTGCGAGCCGTTCTCCTGCGGACGGATATAGTCCTCGTGCATATCCGAGATATCCGCCGTGAAGCTGCCGATATACGACGCCTGATGCTTGTCGGCATAGCTTTCAAAAGGGCCGAAGCCGAAGTAGGATATCTCCCGGAACTCCTGCGGCATGAACAGCCGCAGCCCGAACCTCGGCAGGAACTCCGCCTTGTTCGAGAACTCAGCCTCGCATTCAACGGTGAGCGCACCCCTGCCGTCTATGCGGTAAACGGCGGTCAGTCTTGCGAACGGCTGATGTATGCTCCAGCCGAAGCTCTGCTGCGCACGGATGATAACGCTGCCGTCCTCTGCGGAAAGGGAAGTCCCGTAGACCTTGACCTTCGGCTCGTTTAAGTGAGCGGCGTACCAGTCTCCGCGCATGGTGTCGTTATCGACCGGCGCCCGGAAGAAGTTGTATTCGAGCGGCTTAGCAAGCAGGCTTTTCCCGCAGACCTCAATGCCTGTGAACTGCGCCGTCCTCCTGCTGAACGTATACGATACCCCTCCCGCAGTTATGCGGTATTCAAGCGGCGTTTCGGAATATTCAGGCATCCCGCCTCCGGCTGCCGCGGCTTTGCTTTCAGCTTTGAACAGCCTTATCTGCTCGAAGCAGACCTCCTCGCCGTCCTCAAAAACGGAGTACCCGTTCTTTGCGGTGAAGATAAAACGAATATATGTATCGCTGTCAAAATCACCCGCCGCCTCGGGAATAGTTATCTCCGCAGTACCCATCGGCGGTACCGAGAAGCCGAAGCTCCCCGAAGCAAAAGTCCCGCCGTCACAGGTTATCTCCCAGCGGCAGTCAAGATACTCTCCTGCATCAGTGAACCGCAGCAGACTGTCTATTGCAAAGCGGTCGGGCGCAGTACGCCTTACCCTTACCGGGCGGTAGACCTGCTTGACTTCGAGCAGACCCGTGTGAGGCGTCCTGTCGGGATAGCAGAGGGCGTCCATGCAGAAGTTGCCGTCATCGTGGAGCTCGCCGCTGTCGCCGCCGTAGCCGTATTTCGGCCTGCCGTTCTCATCGTATCCGAGAATGACGGCATGGTCTGCCCACTCCCAGACAAGCCCGCCGATGAGCCTGTCGCTCTGCATGAAAAGCTCATGATAATCCTCAAGGTCTCCGGGGCCGTTGCCCATGGCGTGACAGTATTCGCAGAGCAGATATGGGCGCTTCTCATTCTCATCCTCAAGATATTTCCTGATGTCATCCTGCGAGGCATACATCCTCGATACCGCATCGAGCACGTCGTCCGGGGTGTCGTCGAGCTTATACATACTCTCGTAGTGAACGGGGCGGGTGGAGTCAAGAGACTTGATAAGCTTCGCAGCCTCCCGCAGATTTTCACCGTACCCCGACTCGTTTCCGAGCGACCAGAACACCACGCAGGGACGGTTCACATCTCTCGTGACCAGCAGCCGCTCGCGGTCAAGTATGGCCTCTCTGAACATCGGCTCGCGTGCGATCAGAGCTATGCCGTCATAAGCGTTCGGCCCCGACCATTTCAGATCATTGTGAACGATAACGCAGCCGTGGGATTCAAGATCGGCCTCGTCGATCACATAAAGCCCGAGCTCATCGCACAGCCTGTAAAACTCCGGCGCGTTGGGGTAGTGGGATGTCCTCACGGCGTTGATGTTGTGCTTTTTCATCAAAGTCAGATCCCGGATCATCTGCTCACGGCTCGCATAAGCCCCGGTGTCGGGATAGCTGTCGTGCCGGTTGACGCCGAACAGCTTGATGTGCCTGCCGTTGAGTTTGAATATGCCCCCTGTGATCTCAACCGTGCGGAAGCCCACGAGCTCACCGATAAGCTCACTGTCCGTCTCGATCTCCAGCCGGTAGAGATACGGCTCCTCCGCCGACCAGAGCCTTATCCCGCTCAGATTGCGCTCAAAGGGTATCTCCTCCGAGACCTTCCCCTCGCAGATAAGCTGCCCGCCGTCATAAAGACGCAGCGAAGCCGTGCAGCCCTTGACCGTCACGCAGAGCCTGCCGTCGGCATCCGCAGTCACGCGGTAGTTCTCAAGCCGCCTTTCGGGTCTCGAGAGCATATATACATCCCGGAAGATGCCCGAGAGCCGGAACTTGTCCTGATCCTCAAGATATGTTCCGTCGCACCATTTGAGCACCGCCGCAGTTATGCGGTTGACGCCCTCACAAAGCAGAGGGGTTATATCGAATTCCGAGGTGTGGTGCGACACCTGCGAGTACCCCGCGAATTTGCCGTTCACATAAAGATATAAGCAGCTGTCAATACCCTCGAAGCAGAGTATCCTGTGCAGACCGTCGGGAGTGTAGTTATAATCCTTGCCGTAAACGCCTACCGGGATATCGTCGGGCAGGAACGGCGGATCGTAGGGTATGGGGTAGGCGAGGTTGGTGTACTGCGGCTTGTCATAGCCGTACAGCTGCCAGTTCGCCGGCACGGGTATTCTGTCCGGCTGACCGGCGGAGATAAGATCATCGGGGAGATCAATTATGCTTGCGCAGTATGCGAAATCCCATTCACCGTTCAGGAGTTCAAACCGGGAAGAGGTCTCGCGGAGGCCGAAGGGATCCTGCCCCTTTTCAAACGGTATGAAATAAGCGTGATCCGGGAGCGCTCCGGTGTGCAGGACAGCGGGGTCTTCGTGGCAGACCATAAAGCTTTTGGGCGAACCTTTTGCGGCAATAGCTGAGATATCCATAATACTCCTCCGTTTCGTGGTTACGGGTTTTATAGGCAACACCGCACAACCACCGGCTAACGCCTTTGTACATCATCCGCTTGCATATTTTCCGTCATATTACCGTGTCAACTTGTTGACACTATTCTCCTTGCCGTTGCGTAAAGCGAAGTGAACTTCGCTTGCAAGGCGGCG
>JAFXVY010000023.1 GCA_017534595.1 Ruminococcus sp. | reverse complement strand
TCCGTCATAGCACACAAATTTTCCTTGCCGGGCGTCAGCCCGCCTGCGTCAAATTTATGCACTCTGACGAAAAATCTCAGCTCAACTTTATTGAGCTTGCGCGCGATCTGACGCACAGGGGTTGTGCGGTATTGCCTATATACGCGCGCCGTTAATCCTATAAAATCGCTATGATTTATTATAACGCTGATATCCTACCTTGTCAATAGGATAAATACAATTTCATCATATACTACAAAGCCGATAGGTGTTCGGTCAAAACTCTTTGTCTGTTATTACCTATTGACTTGCTATGATTTATGTGCTATAATCATATCATACCGATAGGAAATCAAAACATTCCGCAAGGCGGAGCTCCTGCCGGTAATACGGATATAAGATCTACACCCAAGGAAGTGACCGAAATGACGATCAGATTTATAGATCTGCTGAGGATCAATTACCGTTTCGGACGAATGTCGCGATGTTGAGACTCGGTACTGTAAACAACATCAAAACATTTATCTGAAAAGGAGTAATATATTATGAGCAATTACAAATTCGAGACCTTACAGCTTCACGTAGGTCAGGAGCAGGCAGACCCCGCGACCGATTCGAGAGCAGTCCCCATTTACCAGACAACTTCTTACGTTTTCCATAACAGCGAGCACGCTGCCGCACGCTTCGGCCTTGCGGACGCAGGCAACATCTACGGCAGACTTACCAACTCCACCCAGGACGTTCTTGAGAAGAGAGTTGCAGCTCTCGAAGGCGGCGTTGCCGCTCTGGCAGTAGCCTCCGGCGCGGCAGCCATTACCTATACGATCGAGGCGCTTGCCGGCAAGGGCGAGCATATAGTAGCTCAGAAGACCATCTACGGCGGCAGCTACAACCTCCTCGCACACACCCTCCCGATCTACGGCATAGAGACTACATTCGTTGATATCCATGACCTTGAAGAGGTCAAGGCGGCAATAAAGCCCAACACCAAAGCGATCTTCATCGAGACCCTCGGCAACCCCAACAGCGACATCCCCGATATCGACGCGCTCTCCGAGATAGCTCATGCTAATAACATCCCGCTCGTTATCGACAACACCTTCGGTACCCCTTACCTTATCAGACCTATCGAGCACGGCGCCGACATCGTAGTTCATTCGGCTACCAAGTTCCTCGGCGGTCACGGTACCACCCTCGGCGGCGTGATAATCGACTCCGGCAAGTTCAACTGGACTCCCGAGAAGTTCCCCGGCATCGCCGCTCCGAACCCCAGCTATCACGGCGTATCCTTTACCGCAGCCGCAGGCCCCGCTGCATTCGTTACCTACATCAGAGCTATCCTGCTGCGTGACACCGGCGCTGCGATCTCTCCGTTCAACGCTTTCCTGCTCCTGCAGGGCATAGAGACCCTTTCGCTGAGACTGGAGCGTCACGCTGAGAACACCAAGAAGGTCGTAGAGTTCCTTTCAAAGCATCCGCTGGTCGAGAAGGTAAATCATCCTTCACTTGCCGATCATCCGCAGCATGAGCTTTATAAGAGATACTTCCCCAACGGCGGCGGCTCGATCTTCACCTTTGACATCAAGGGCGGCAGGGAAGAAGCCTGGAAGTTCATCGACGCTCTCGAGATCTTCTCGCTGCTGGCAAACGTAGCCGACGTTAAGTCGCTCGTTATACATCCCGCATCCACAACTCATTCCCAGCTCTCGGACGAGGAGCTGACAGCCGCAGGCATCGAGCAGAGCACCATCCGCCTCTCGATCGGCACAGAACATATCGACGACATCATCGCAGACCTCGAAAAAGGCTTTGCAGCAATAAAGTAAACAATTCATAACTGAAATAAAGGAGTAATTACTATGTCTAACATTTACAAGGGTACACTCGGTCTTATCGGAAACACACCTCTCGTAGAGGCAGTGAACGTTGAAAAGGAGCTCGGCCTCGAGGCAACAGTCCTCGCCAAGCTCGAATACTTCAATCCCGCAGGAAGCGTCAAGGACAGGATCGCCAAGGCTATGATTGAAAAGGCCGAGGAGGAGGGCAAGCTCAAGCCCGGCTCGGTGATCATCGAGCCCACCTCCGGCAACACCGGTATCGGTCTTGCTTCTATCGCTGCAGCCAAGGGCTACCGCATCATCATCACCATGCCCGAGACCATGAGCGTTGAGAGAAGAAACATCCTCAAGGCCTACGGTGCGGAGATCGTCCTCACCGAGGGCGCAAAGGGTATGAAGGGCGCTATCGCCAAGGCTGAGGAGCTCGCAAAGGAGATCGAGGGCGGCTTTATCCCCGGACAGTTCGTTAACCCCGCCAACCCCGAGGTCCACAAGAACACCACAGGTCCCGAGATCTGGAAGGATACCGACGGCAAGGTAGATATCTTCGTTGCAGGTGTCGGCACAGGCGGTACAGTTACAGGTGTCGGCGAGTATCTCAAGTTGCAGAACCCCAACGTAAAGATCGTTGCAGTTGAGCCCAAGGATTCCCCCGTGCTTTCCGAGGGCAAGGCAGGCGCTCATAAGATCCAGGGCATCGGTGCCGGCTTCGTTCCCGATGTGCTCAACACCAAGGTCTATGACGAGATCCTCCCCGTTGCCAACGAGGACGCCTTCGCCAAGGCCAAGCTCCTTGCCAAGAAGGAGGGCATCTCGGTAGGTATCTCCTCCGGTGCCGCTCTGCATGCTGCCATCGTTCTGGCTCAGAGACCCGAGAACAAGGGCAAGACCATTGTAGCTCTGCTCCCCGACAGCGGCGACAGATACTACTCCACCGCACTTTTCACCGAATAACGTAACACAGAAAAACCGTAACATAACTTACCATAAAATACCTCACACAAAAACAAAGCACCGTTTTTTCCGAACGGTGCTTTGTTTTTCCTGTTTATACCAAGGAAGATGTATCAATACACAATAAATTTCCGACTTTTGCCTGTAAAGAGGCGTATAAACGCGGGGCGTTAACAATTTGTTCATTGACTTTGTCCAATCTTTGTGTTAAAGTCAAATTAAAGCAATGGGGCTGACTACCGCTTAGGCGGCAGGCAGCCTCTTTATTTTTTCGGGAGGTGCGGCAGATGTACAGAGTAACAGTTGTGGACAGCTCTAATTTCGATCTTCGTCATTACAGCGCTATGCCTGTCTTTGCCGAGTGCGGCTTTGAGATCGTCTCCCATACCTCCGAACCCGATAAGGCGGTGTCCGCCGCTTCCCGCGGGGAATGTGATATGCTGCTTTGCATCAACCGCCCCGCAGCGGTGATAGCCGTGGATCTGCTCAAGCGCTGTTCAAGGGCAGGGATGAGCGTGCCGACGGTTGTTATAAGCAAGGTCAACGCTTCAAACGATATGCGAGAGTGTTTCCTGCTGGGCGCCGTCGATTACCTCGCCGAGCCGGCACTTGAAGAGGATATGCGTGCGGCGCTGCTGCGTGCGGTCAAGGCTATCGGCAGCAGGATCATGAGCGCCGAATACGAAAAGGCGATGAAGCGTGCGCTGAGCTCCCTCGATATCCCCAAGGGCAGCGAGGCGTTCACCGAAAAGCTCTCCGAGCTGTTGATAAAGTCCCATGGCTCGGCGCTGACAGTCGAGGCCGCTGCCGATCATTTCGGCTTCAACCCCGATTACTTCGGGCGGTATTTCAAATCGAGGGCGGGTATCGCCTTCACAGAGTTCTACAAGCTGCTGACCATGGATTACGCCAAGCTACTGCTGTCCTCGGGACACTATAAGGTCAACGAGGTCAGCGAGCTGCTGGGCTTCGCTTCGGCGGATTACTTCACCCGCGTGTTCCGCAGGGTAACGGGGGAGCTCCCCTCGAAGTACAAAAAATGATCATTTCCCGTGCCCGGAGAGTATGCGCTTTGCGATCTCGTATTTGGTGACGCACTTGTCCATAGCTTCCTTCTGGAGGTACTTGTGCGCCTGCTGCTCGGTCATCCCGCAGTCGTACATGAGCAGCTCCTTGGCGAGCAGTATCGCAAGCTCCTCATCTGCCGGTCTCTTATCTTGTCTTTCCGACATCACTATCACTTCCGTTTGATATGCTTCAAAATGATTTTAATATTTTGCGCTCGCTGCTGTCAATCGGATCGAACTGTCATGTCTGATATTTAACGTATAATAACGGAAAAAGCAGGGCGCTCTTTCATTGACTTTTCCTGCCGCACAGCGGTATGATTATAGATGTGAGCGCGAACAAGGAGGAAATTTAAATGTCTTATGTTGATGAGATCATCGAACAGGTAACAGTCAAAAATCCCGACGAGCCCGAGTTCCATCAGGCTGTCAGAGAGGTGCTCGATTCGATCAGACCTATCGTTGATGCGAATGAGGCACAGTTCAGACGCGACGCCGTACTTGAGCGTCTCGTAAACCCCGAGCGTCAGATCAAGTTCCGCGTGCCGTGGCTCGATGACGAGGGCAACGCCCGCGTAAACACCGGCTACCGCGTACAGTTCAACTCGGCTATCGGCCCCTACAAGGGCGGTCTTAGACTTCATCCGTCGGTAAATATCGGCATCATCAAGTTCCTTGGCTTTGAGCAGATCTTCAAGAACAGCCTCACCGGCCTGCCTATCGGCGGCGGCAAGGGCGGCTCCGACTTCGACCCCAAGGGCAAGAGCGACCGCGAGATCATGCGCTTCTGCCAGAGCTTTATGACCGAGCTCTGCAAGTACATCGGCGCTGACACAGACGTTCCCGCAGGCGATATCGGTACAGGTGCCCGCGAAATCGGCTATATGTTCGGCCAGTACAAGCGCATCAGGAACCTCTTTGAGGGCGTGCTCACCGGCAAGGGCCTCACCTTCGGCGGCTCCCTCGCAAGAACTGAGGCTACCGGCTACGGCCTGCTTTACCTCACCGATGAGCTTCTCCGCTCTCATACATATTCCATCGAGGGCAAGACCGTTGTAGTTTCCGGCGCAGGAAACGTTGCGATCTACGCTATCGAGAAGGCTCAGCAGCTCGGCGCTAAGGTAGTTACCTGCTCCGATTCCACCGGCTGGGTATACGATCCCGACGGCATCGACGTTGCTGCTCTCAAGGAGATCAAGGAAGTCAAGAGAGCAAGGCTCACCGAGTACAAGAAGTACCGTCCCGATTCCGAGTATCACGAGGGCAGGGGAGTATGGCGCATCAAGTGCGATATCGCGCTTCCCTGTGCAACTCAGAACGAGCTCGACATCGAGGATGCTCTCACACTCGTTGAGAACGGCGTTATCGCAGTATGCGAGGGCGCGAATATGCCCACCACCGAGGAAGCCACCAAGTACTTCCAGGACAACGGCGTGTTCTTCGTTCCCGGCAAGGCTGCCAACGCAGGCGGCGTTGCTACCTCCGCTCTTGAGATGTCCCAGAACAGCGAGCGCATGAGCTGGACCTTCGAGGAAGTTGATTCCAAGCTCAAGACCATCATGCAGAACCTCTATCATAACATCGACGAGGCTGCGAAGAAGTACGGCTTCGAGGGCAACTATGTTGCCGGCGCTAACCTCGCAGGCTTCGAGAAGGTCCTCGACGCTATGAACGCTCAGGGCATAGTATAATACAGGAGGCGCACTATGGACAGCAAGCAGGATAAGATCGGTTTCCTTCCGGTTTGTCCCTTCGAGCATGAGACGCCGGAGCTGCAGCTTGAGTACACCGAGCGCGACGAGAGGCTCGATGTGATCACCGACTGCGAGTACACCGAGAACACCGAAGCAAGAGACTGACGCATAAAACTCCCTTACAATATGCTTTGGCAGCACTGCCGTAAAAAGCGGTGCTGCCTTATGCTGTCTTATGTCAATGCAAATAATCCGAAAGGAGAAAGAGTATGAAAAAGATACTGGTCTGCAGGGAAACAGACCCGCGTGAAACACGCACACCGCTCATCCCCGACGATGTGAAGAAGCTCACAGCCATGGGCTTTGAGATAACCGTTGTCAGCGGGACGGGCAAAAAGAGCGGCTTTGACGATGCCGCCTACGAAAAGGCCGGAGCAAAGGTCGTCCCCTCCAATGAGGCGGGGTACAAGGGCAGCGAGATCGTGCTGCGAATCATGAAGCCGGCAAGCGCCGAGGGTCTCGATAAGGATACTCTGCATCTGAGCTACCTCGACCCCTTCAATGAGAAGGAGCTGCTCAACGATTTCGCCAAGAGGGGCATACAGGCGGTCTCTCTCGAGATGATCCCCCGTACCACCCTTGCTCAGAAAATGGACGTTCAGTCCTCCCAGACCTCGCTGGCGGGCTATGTCGCGGTGCTCAACGCCGCCGCAAGGCTCCCCAAGATCCTCCCCATGATGGTGACACCCTCGGGTACTATCAACCCTGCAAGAGTGTTCATCATCGGTGTCGGAGTCGCGGGACTCCAGGCCATAGCCACCGCAAAGCGTCTCGGTGCGAGAGTTGACGCCTTCGATACCCGTCCGGTAGTCGAGGAGCAGGTAAAGTCTCTCGGAGCCAGCTTCGTAAAGATCGACCTGGGCGAAATGGGTCAGACCGATCAGGGCTACGCCAAGGAGCTCACCCCCGAGCAGATCGCCAAGCAGCAGGAGGCTCAGGCCAAGGTCTGCGAGAGATCGAATATCGTAATCACCACGGCTAAGGTCTTCGGACGCAAGGCTCCCGTGCTGATAAAGAAGGACGTCCTCGACCGCATGATGCCGGGAAGCATAGTCGTTGATATGGCGGTATCCACCGGCGGAAACGTCGAGGGCTCAAAGCTCTTTGAGAATGTCGTCACCGACAACGGCGTTACGATCATGTCCGGCGACCTGCTCGAGAGACAGGTGCCCTACGATGCTTCAAAGATGCTCTCGGGCAACTTCACCGCGTTCCTCACTCACTTCTACAGCAAAGAGTCCAAAGAATTGGACATCAACCTCAATGACGAGATCATGCGCGGCTGTCTGCTGACACGCGGCGGAGAGATAATCCACGAAAGATTTAAGGAGAGTAAATAATGGCAATAGGTGAAATATTACTGCTTGTATTTGTATTTGTCATCGCGGGATTTCTGGGCGTAGAGCTCATCTCGAAGGTGCCCTCTCAGCTGCACACCCCGCTGATGTCCGGTACGAACGCGATCTCGGGAATAACCATAGTCGGTGCGATCTCGGCTACCGCTGTTGCGCTCCATACCGACGGGACCGTAAGTGCGATCTGCGGCTTTGCAGCTATCGTCCTTGCGACGATCAATGTTATCGGCGGCTATCTCGTCACCGACAGGATGCTTGGAATGTTCAAGTCAAAACAGAAAAAGGGGGACGATAAGAAGTGAACTGGTCTGAAGTAAGCGTCGTCCTCACGACGATCCTTTATATGGTATCGGCGGTGCTGTTCATCAGAGGCATCAAGCTGCTTGGCAAGGCAGACACCGCAAGGCGCGGAAATCTTATGTCCTCGGTGGGTATGCTCATCGCAGTCGTGACCGTTCTGCTGGAAAAGAAGGTCACTGACACCGTTACGAATGGTCCTCTTAAAAACGCCTATCTCTGGGCTCTCGCAGCGATCGTGCTCGGCGGCGTCATCGGCGCTGTATGGGCGAAGAAGGTCGAGATGACCGGTATGCCCCAGCTCGTTGCTTTGTTCAACGGCTTCGGAGGCCTTTCCTCGCTGCTCGTTGCCCTTACACAGTATATGACCGACGGCAGCATCAATGTGTTCAGCTCCGTGGCTCTCGGCCTGACTATCGCTATCGGCGCTATCGCCTTCACAGGTTCGGTAGTTGCATGGGGCAAGCTCTCCGGCAAGATGTTCAAGAAGAACATCTCGATCCCCGCAAAGAATGCGATCAATGCCTGCCTTGCGATCGTCGGACTTGTCGGCGTACTGCTCTATGCGCTGAGCATCGCCGATGTGGTCGGCAAGACCGTCGGTGACGTGGGTATCATCGTTACCTCCGTTTCCTATCTGCTGCTCGGCTTCACTATGGTCGTTGCTATCGGCGGCGGCGATATGCCCGTTATCATCTCGCTGCTCAATGCTTTCTCCGGTCTGGCTGCTGCCTTCGCAGGACTTGCCATGAGCAACTCGGTACTGGTAGTATCCGGCTGTCTCGTCGGCACTTCTGGACTTATCCTGACCCTCATCATGTGCAAGGCTATGAACCGCAAGCTCACGGCTCTGCTGTTCTCCTCCTTCGGCGCATCCGCCAAGAAGGGTGCCGCAGGCGAGCATAAGGAGCCCAAGTCCATGTCAGTTGAAGACGCTTACCTTATCCTTGAGGCCGCAAGCTCGGTGGTATTCATCCCCGGCTACGGTATGGCTGTTGCCCAGGCTCAGCACGCCGTCAAGGAGCTCTGCGACAAGCTGGAGGAAAACGGTGCTGAAGTAAGCTTTGCGATCCACCCCGTTGCAGGACGTATGCCCGGACACATGAACGTTCTTCTCGCTGAGGCCAATGTGCCTTACGAGCAGCTCAAGACTGCGGACGAGATGAACCCGCAGATGTCCAACACAGACGTTGCCATCGTAATCGGCGCGAACGACGTCGTTAACCCCTCGGCGATCAACGACGAGACCTCGCCGCTTTACGGTATGCCTATCATCAACGCCTTCGAGGCAAGAACGGTATTCGTGCTCAAGCGCGGCAAGGGCACCGGCTTCTCGGGCGTCGAGAATCCGCTGTTCACCAATGACAACACCGTAATGATCTACGGCGACGCCAAGCAGACAGTCTCCTCACTCGTAAGCGAGTTCGACGAGGGCTGATGCTCACAACACACAAAAAAACAAAAGCTTTCGGTCAGCCCTGAAAAGAGCCGCCGAAAGCTTTTTTGGTTTACTTGTCATTTCCCGCAGTACACTGCGATCGCCCTGCTCACGAATCCAGCCGTACCCTCGCCGCCGGCGCGGTCGATGTTCGTTCTGAACTCGCCCTCTGCGGCGTACATCTGCCCGAGGGAGTAAAGTATCTCATCGGTGCAGGTGTAGTAGTGTTCGGTAATGAATGCCTTGAGCTTTGCCGTCATTTCCTGTGCCTCCGGGCTGTCCGCAGGCTTGTCCTTGAGCGCCCCGAACTGTGCGAACAGCTCCATGAACTCATCGGCAGCGGACTTCTGTTCCTCGGCGGTCTCGCCGCCGTGCTTCTGCTCGTATTCCTCATACTGCGGGGTGCCGCCCCATTTTTCCTTTGCACGCTGCGCGTACTCCTCGATGACCTTGCTGTCGAATGCTTCAAAATCCATATCGGTATCTCCTTTCTGTTTCATATCCTCGGCAAGAGCGATTATCCGCTCGAGACGTTCCTTTTTGAGCCTGAGCAGCTCGATCTGTCTCGTCAGGGCATCGTTCCTGTCGAAGTGCGGGCTGTCGAGTATGGCCTTGATCTCCGAGAGAGGGAAGTCCAGCTCCCGGAAGAGCATTATCTGCCTCAGCCTTTCCAGAGCCGTATCGTCATACAGCCTGTATCCCGCCTCCGTGCGCGCAGCCGGAGCCAGCAGCCCGAGGCTGTCATAGTATTGCAGGGTGCGTATACTCACCCCCGTGAGCTTGCTCACTTCATTCACTGTTTTCACAGCCATCCCTCCCCGCTGATATTACTATACACCCTTACGTTACGTCAGGGTCAAGGGGTTTCGGCGAGATTTGTAGACCTGCACAAATCCGGGCACGTAGATTTGTATATCCCGACAGTCCCCGGGTACACTTACCGTTCCGACGATATCCACAAATCCGGCGTCTCCCGATTGTACAAAAAGCCGAAAATATGCAGGAGACTTTGATTATCGTCAGAATTGTGCTATAATGGATATGCTGTCGGGTCAGGGTACGGCCAAGCGGGAGATCGCCGGCATATAAATCGCTCAAAGCGCGGAATTGCGCGTTTCGCAACCAAACGCAACCGCCGGTTGACAAATTGAAAAGCACACTTTATAGACTGCACCCGCCGGATATGCTATGCTTGGATCAAGAAAACCGGGCAGGACCCGAAGGAGGAAGCATAATGATACTTGCAGACAAAATCATAGCATTAAGAAAAAAGAACGGCCTCTCCCAGGAGGAGCTCGCCGAGAAGATGGGAGTCAGCAGACAGTCGGTCTCCAAGTGGGAGGGGGCGCAGTCGGTGCCCGACCTCAACAAGATAATCGCCCTCAGCGAGATCTTCGGCGTGACCACCGACTATCTGTTAAAGGATGAGCTCGGTGAGCCGGAGTACACCTCCGCCGAGGACAGCGGTACACCTCTTCGTCAGGTCAGCATGGAAGAGGCAAATGCATTTCTTGAAGCCAATAACCGCTACGCCTTCCGGATAGCTCTCGGAACGTTTCTCTGCGTGATCGGCTGCATACCGATGTTTATACTCGGCGGGCTCTCTGAGGTCGCCGACAACAAATTCCTCGGCGGGATAGGCGTAGCCGTACTGATCTGCTTCGTGGCTGCCGCAGTCGGCATCTTCATACCCGCATCCCGCTCAATGGAGAGATACTCCTACCTTGAAAAGGAACCTATCGACACAGCATACGGCGTCAGCGGCATGGTCAGAGAGCGGCAGGATCAGTACAAGCCCTCATACTCGCGGAGCATAACCTTCGGCGTGATATTCTGCATCATCGGGGTTATACCGATGATCGTGATGGGTATACTGAGCGAACAGGCAGGTGAGGCCGAGGGTTTCATCGGCGGGCTGGGGCTCGCCATCATGATGGGGTTCGTTTCGGTGGGCGTGTTCTTTATCGTCAAGGCGTCGATGATCATGGGCGGCTTTGCAAGGCTTCTTGAAGAGGACGACTACTCCCGGGAAAAGAAGCTTGGCCGTCAGACCGGCATTAACCTCGTTATGATCTACTGGATGGTGCTGGTGGCGGCTTTCCTGGCAGTTAGCTTCATCTTTGACAGCTGGCGTTGGACTTGGGTGATCTTTGCTGCGGGCGGCGTGCTGACGCCTATGATCGCCGAGATCCAGAAGCATATAAACAAGAAAGACAAATAAGGAGGGCATATCCGTGAACAGGCTCGTCTCAAGGATAGGCGCAGGGATAGTAAGCGTTACAGTGTTTTTGTTCGCCGTGTTCCTGATAGTTGATTTCACCTTCGGCTCATACTTCGTGTGTATGCTGCTGCCGATAGGCTATATAATGACCGCCGCCGGGCTGCATAACGAAAGCCCCGCCGACCGCAAGGCCGCCGCGAATATCGGTCTGGTGCTCGCCGGTGTCTATGCGGTGCTGATACTTCTCGTCTACTTCGCCCAGACCACAAGCGTGCGCAACGACAGCCTCAACGAGCAGGCAAGGAGCCTTCTCGATTTCAGGTATATGAGCCTTATCTTCAACTACGACCTGCTGGGCTACGGCATGATGGCGCTCTCGACCCTGTTCATCGGCCTCTCTGTCAAGCCGGAGGACACCGCCGACAAGTGGATGAAGCGGCTGCTCATCATCCACGGCGCATTCTTCCCAGGCTGCTTCCTGATGCCGATATTCGGCGTCTTCACCAAGGGGCATAGCAGCGGACAAACCAGCAAAGGCGGCGTCATAGCCCTTGTTATCTGGTGCATTTACTTCCTGCCGATAGGTCTGCTGGCATTCAGGCATTTCAGGAAGAAATAAAGACCGGGCTGCTGCACGAAGCGAATATCTGGCAAAAAAAGGGATATCTCCCCGCCGAAGGCAGGGAAGATATCCCTTTTTCGCATTGTTTTTGTAATTATGCAAAGCGGCAACGACCCCTTTGCATTTACAGCGGCCGCTTACAGCTCTATCCCGTCAAAGCTGTCGTTGAGTATCTTGACCGAATTCCTGAACTTGGTGGTTTCCTCTTCGGTGAGGTCGAGCTCGACTATCTCCTTGACGCCGTTGCGCCCGATGATCGCCGGCACGCCGATGAAAACGTTTCTCTCGCCGTACTCTCCGCAGAGCTTGACCGAAACGGTCAGCACGCTGTTCTCGTCGCCGAGTATGGCCTTGACTATCCTTGCAAGAGCCATGCCGATGCCGTAATAGGTGGCGTTCTTGGCCTTGATGATCTTGTAGGCCGCGGTGCGCACCTGCTCCTCGATGCTTCTCATATCATCCATGGAGTAGCCGCTGCGGGGATCCTCGATGATCTTGAGTATCGGCTTGGTGGCCAGCATCACCTGAGAGAAGGGCACGAATTCGCTGTCCCCGTGCTCGCCGATGACATAAGCGTGGATGTTTCTCGGGTCAACGGTCAGATAGTCGCCGATCAGATAGCGCAGACGGGCACTGTCGAGGGAGGTGCCCGTGCCGATCACGCGGGAAGCCCCGAACCTCGAAAGCTCGTAGGTCACGCGGGTCATTATGTCCACGGGATTTGTCGCCACAAGGAAGATCCCGTCAAAGCCGCTCTTGATGACCGGGCCTATTATCGAGCGGAAGACCTCGGTGTTGCGCTGGAGCAGATCGAGCCTCGTCTCGCCGTCCTTCTGGGCTACGCCCGCCGCGATGACGATGATGTCCGCATCCTTGCAGTCGTGGTACTCGCCGGCGTAGATCTTCATATTGGACTTGGCGAACGCCAGACCGTGATTAAGATCCATGGCTTCTCCATTGGCTCTCTCCTTGTTGATGTCTATGAGCACCAGCTCGTTGCAGACCGAGCCCTGATTGACAAGGGCGTAGGCAAAGCTCATCCCGACCATCCCGGTGCCGATGAGCACGACTTTTCTTTTATCGGTATTCATGATGACATTCCTCCTTTAATTATATTATAACATATCATGCCGCAAAAGAAAAGCCCTTTTTTCGGTATGCTGAGAAAAAAATCAAACGTTCATTGTTTCGACTTGATTTGACAGATGTTTTGTGGTATAATACATTCAGCAAAAATACTGCAAAGGAATTTCAAATGAGAACTATGGATAACGAAATGCAGCGCAGGCGCCGCAGAGCACAGCAGCGCCGCGATACCGCAAAGGCCTACGGCGTTATGGTCGGCTTTTTCGCATTCCTTATGGTAATGGCGATATACTTCATGTTTTTCCATAACAAGGACAGTGAGGGCAAGGCTGCCGAACTGCCGAAGGTCGTAAACGAAAACAAAAACACCCAGGAGGTAAACTTCCCGGTATCATCCCCCGATGAGAGCGCGGGTACCCCCGCCTCGGCAGAGGCAACATCCTCTCAGCCGGCGCAGACGGATGCCTCCGCAGCTGAGAGCGTCAGCTCACAGGATGCCCCGCAGACCCCGCAGAACAAAGTGACAGCTCCTGTCGCGGAGGGTCATACCCTTGAGGTCAAGGACGGCGTCACCTACGTTGACGGTATACTCGTCGTCAACAAGACCTACAGCCTTCCCAGGACCTATGCTCCCGGCGGGCTCGCCCCCGAGGCGGAGGCTGCGTTCAATCAGATGGCCAACGATTCGTGGGGAGAGGGCATAGGATTGTTCATCTGCTCCGGCTACCGTACCTATCAGGAGCAGGAGGAGGTCTATAACAGATATGCCAACGAGCGCGGCACCGAGGAAGCCGACAAGGTATCCTCCCGCCCCGGTCACTCGGAGCATCAGAGCGGCCTGAGCATGGATATCAACACCACCGATTACTGGTTCGTGGGCACTCCCCAGCAGCTCTGGCTCGAGGCTCACTGCGCAGACTACGGCTTCATAATCCGCTTCCCGGAGGGCAAGGAGAGCTATACAGGCTTTGAGTACGAGCCGTGGCATATCCGCTATGTCGGCGTCGAGCTCGCAAAGAAGCTCACCGAGCAGGGGCTCTGCCTTGAGGAATATCTCGGCATAACCTCCGATTACCGTTACGCGACCGATCAGAACTGAAAGAGTACCGCCGCAGAGCCGTGAAGACCCTGCGGCGGTTTTTTTGCCCGGTCACTTGCTGCCGGACTTCCTTGCCGATTCGTATTTATGCTTCGTGGCAAGTCCCCCGCGGATGTGGCGCTCGCGCTTGTTGAGCTCGAGCAGCTCCCTGACCTTTTCGTAGAGCGCCGGGGATACCTCCGGCAGGCGCTCGGTCAGCTCCTTGTGGACCGTTGATTTGCTGATCCCAAAATGCTTTGCGGCAGCGCGGACTGTCGTCCGGTTGGCTACGGTGTACTCTCCGAGCTCAACGGCACGCTGCTTCTCATCGTTTGTCATCGGTCTCAACTCCAATATCTATGGTATGTATTAGAGTATATTCACCGCTTGATACGATTATGAAAGCAGACACACCGGCAGACGAAAAAGGCATATCCCCGCGCTGAACGGGAATATGCCTTTTGTATGCTTTATGAGCCCTTTACCGCTGTCGTCGTGCTGTAGAACAGCGCTACGCAGCCGCCCGAAACGGGATCGTATGCGAGGCCGATAAGATCGTAATTCTTCGGCTTCTGATCCGGAGTGTTGTCAAGGATTATCTCCCTGTGCTTGCCGCCGGAATAATAGGTGAACATCCACCCGTAGACCTTTTCGCTGTCGGGGATATTCAGCCCCTCGTCTCTGTAATACATCACCTGCTCGACGGTATCAAAGCCGAGGGCTATGTTCTCCGCCACAACTCCCTTGGCTCCGAGCAGCGAACGCACATAGTCGCTCGGAGACTGCCCGTTGGGACGCTTGTGGCTGAAATTGGTCTGTATCTCCTGAAGCCTTACCGCAGCCGCTCTGCACAGCGTAGCATTGAGTCTGAGATCCGATTTGCCGATGCTCCGCCTTTCAAGGTTGATATATCCGAGCAGCTCGGTGATGTCGTCGTTGACGTAAGGCGAAACATCCTCGTTGAGCAGCTTCTGCGAGATCATGGCAGGGGAGGCCGTGCCGCTGCTGCTGCCTCCGCTGTTACCGCCGCTGCTGCTGCCTCCGCTGTTACCGCCGTTCCCGCTCTGGCTGCTGCTGTCAGACCTGGAGCTGCTGTCAGACTTTGAACTGCTGTCCGACTTGCTGCTGCTCGTGTCCTTCTTTGAGCTGCTGTCGGACTTGCTGCTGCTCGTGTCTTTCTTCGAGCTGCTGTCGGCCTTGCTGCTCGAAGCCGTCTTGCTGCTCTCGGCAGCCTTTGAGGATGAGCTCTCCGGCACGCTGCTCTCATCGTCAGGCTCGGAGACATCCACATCCGAGACGCTGCTCTCATCGTCGCTCTCGGAGCTCTCGGGCTCCTCGACGCTGCTGACCTCCTCCGGCTCAGAGCTCTCCTCCTCGGAGGATACCGACTCCTCCTGAACGGATACGCTCTCGGTCTCCGAGGACTCGTCAACAGTTACCAGGCTTTCCTCCCCGCTGCTGACGTCACCGTCCGCGGCGGCGTCATAGCCGACATCGTAGCCCGCATCGTAATCGGTCAGGCTGCCCGACGACCGCCTGCTGCTGAGCATTGAAAAGTAAGCGTCATCAGACGCGAGAACACGTTTTGCCTTGGCATGGCCTGCATTGTTTGCCGCAACAGAGAATTTGGAATAGAGCTTGTCGGCAGGGATATCATACGACCCGCAGGATACCAGCGCGGTACACGCCATGACCGCCGCCGCTGCCGCTGCACAAGCTCTTGAAGCTTTTCCTTTTTTCATATAAATGCTCCTCCTTCCGGCGCATATTTCCTTAATATACATTATAGTACCTAAGATATGATTTGTCAATATCAAATAATAAATGCCTGAAACTTTTAAGGAATATGTAACAAATGCCTAAAATTGCTATATGATTTAACAGAACACCCCGCACCTTCGGGAATATCCGTTATTTATCTGAATACTATTGAAACAGTCTTTTAGGTATGGTATAATCTATCAGCCGGAGTGTATGCCGGCTCGAATAAATTTTAAGGAGCAAAACGATGCTTGACAGATTTCTGGAAGCTGTCGGCAGGGTCAACGGTGCTATAAACAGCGTCGTGTGGGGCTGGCCGATGATAATACTTATCCTGATGACGGGACTCCTGCTTTCGGTGAGGACGAGATTTCTCCAGGTGCGCAGGTTCAAGGAGTCCCTCGGTACGACCATCCTCCCGACGGTCAAGGGCCTCGGAAAGAAACAGAAGAAGAAGACAGCCGAAGGCTCGGTCTCGCAGTTTGAGGCCTTCTCCGCCGCGATCTCGGGAACCGTCGGGACCGGCAACATCGTCGGTGTCATATCGGCAATACTTACCGGAGGTCCCGGAGCCGTCCTGTGGATGTGGATCTCTGCCTTCTTCGGCATGGTCACCAACTACTCCGAGAACGTCCTCGGCCTCTATTTCAGAAAGAAAAACCATAACGGCGAGCTTTCCGGCGGCCCGTTCTACTATATCGCCTACGGCCTGAAATGGCGCTGGCTCGCCTATGTTGCCGCAGTGTTCTGCCTGCTTGCCTCGGTGGGCATGAGCGGCGTGCAGACCAACAAGATCACCGGAACGGTCACCGAAGCCCTCGATAAAGCCGTCGGGCTGGAGGATCCCGGTGTCATCAAGCTCATCGTCGGGGCGGTCGTCGCCGCCGCTGCGGGAGTTATCATCATCGGCGGCATCAAGCGTATAGGCAGGGTGGCCTCGATGCTGGTGCCGTTCATGTCGCTGGTGTTCATCACCCTTTCCCTTATCGCGATAGGTATGCATATTCAGAACGTCCCCGGCGCCTTCGGGATGATCTTTTCCAAGGCCTTCACCTTCGAGGCCGCAGGCGGCGGAGTGCTGGGCTATACCTTTGCCACGGTCATCCGCAAGGGAATGGCGAGGGGAGTGTTCTCAAACGAGGCGGGGCTCGGCTCGTCGGTCATCGCACATTCCGCCTCCGAGACCAAGGAACCGGTAAAGCAGGGGCTCTGGGGAGTGTTTGAGGTCTTCCTTGACACATTCGTGATCTGCACCATGACCTCTCTGACCTTCCTGACCACCTTCGATATCTCCTCTCTCACCGGCAAGGAGGACGATGCAGCCATGGCGATAGAAATGTTCGAGACGAACTTCGGATCCTTCGGCGTCATAGTGTACAGCATCATAATGCCGCTGTTCGCCTTCACCTCGATACTCGCCTGGTCGTATTACGGCGAGAAGGCGGTGGAGTTCCTGTTCCGAAAAGTCGGGGTCAAGGGGAGGGAGGCCACGGTCAAGGTGTTCAAGGCGGGATATATAGTGCTGATCCTGCTTTCGACCTTTATAACCGGAGACCTCATCTGGGAGATAGACGATACCTTCAACGGCCTTATGGCACTGCCGAACCTGATCTGCCTTATAGCGCTGAGCGGGCTTGTGGCGAGGATCACCAAAAACTACTTCGACCGCCGGCGCGGCATCAAGGCTCCGCCCATGCTTTCGGCCTACCCCGACCTGAACGAGGAGTTCGCCGCAGAGATCGAAAACGCTCCTGTTAATTGAATGCTACGCTGTTTATATTTTTGATATTGTGATATATACTTGACATTCATATTACATCCGTGATATAATGTATCTGAAAAATAAGCTATAATGAAGCTGTAAGGAACGTAAAGGCAACACCGCACAACCACCGGCTAACGCCTTTGTACATCATCCGCTTGCATATTTTCCGTCATATTACCCAAATTCTCCTTGCCTTGCGCCAGCAAGGCGGCGTCGAATTTAGGCAATCTGACGAAAAATCTGACT
>JAFXVY010000022.1 GCA_017534595.1 Ruminococcus sp. | reverse complement strand
TCCGGTGGACTGTTTTTAAAGAGGGGAGGCCCTGCAAGAGAGGGCCTCCCCTTGTTCGTCGCCCGCACAAGGCCGCCTGCGAGCGAGCAGCGAGCACGGACTTTATTCCTTTCCAAGTATAAACAAAACTTTGTTTCACGCTCTCAACTTCATAGTGACCTAAAGTTTGACACCCGCCCTGTCTCGGGGGCTTTCCGGTCGCCCCCGAACCCCTTCGGATGTGGAGCCGGACGAAAAACGTTCGCTCGCGGTGCTCGCTCTCTGTTTCTGGGAGTGCGGGCGACATAGGGAGTAGGTCGGCGCTGCGATTATTTGTCCCCACAGCACAGCAAAAAAAACAAGGCGTTGCTGCCCTTTGGTTTTTGGGCGCAGCGCCTTATTTGTATAGAGCTATTACCTTGTGCGGAGCCGTCGGGGCTTTGCCCCGTACCCCACAAGAGGCTCCGCCTCTTGACTCCGCAAGGGAGCAAAGCCCCCTTGACCCCATTTCGCTTCGCGTTTGGGCTATGCTTCCTGCGGGGCCGATGCTGCCAACAGCTTTATCACCGCACTCATAAGCTCCGCCGGCTTCTGCCCCTTCTCAAGCTGTACCGAGAAGAAAGGCTTCTCGCCTTCCGCAAACCGCAGTCTGCTCCCGTAAGCCGAAATGAGCGCCTGCAGCTGCGAGACCTCCGGCGCCCCCGCAAAGAATAAAAGTCTGTCCCCGCGCTGCTGTATCTCCTTTACCCGCAGCCTCGATGCCATGTTCCTGATGAGCGCTACGTTCACAAGTCCCGATACGCTCGCCGGCGGGTCGCCGTATCGGTCAATGAGCTCGTCAAGTACGTCCCGGCTGTCTTCTTCCGATACGATCGACGCGATCTTGCGGTAGGCGTCTATCCTCTGCGGCAGGCTCTCGATATAGTCCTCCGGGATGAATGCGTTTATCGAGATGTCCACAAGGCAGTCCTCCGGCGAGTGCGGAAGCTCAAGACCCTGCTGCTCGGCGATAGCTTCATTGAGCAGTCTCAGGTACATATCGTAGCCGACGGCCTCGATATGCCCGTGCTGCCTTGCGCTGAGTACCGATCCCGCGCCCCTGATCTCCAGATCGCGCATGGCGATGTGGAAGCCGGAGCCGAACTGCGTGAACTCCTTGATCGCGGTGAGGCGGCGCTCGGCGATCTCGGAAAGCTCCTTGCCCCGCCTGAAGGTTAGGTAGGCAAAGGCTCGCCTGCTCGAACGTCCCACGCGGCCGCGGATCTGGTGCAGCTGCGAGAGACCGAGGCGGTCGGCGTCCTCGATTATAAGGGTGTTGACGTTCGGGACGTCAACGCCTGTTTCTATTATGGTCGTGCAGACGAGTATATCTATCTCGCGGTCTATGAGCCGGCGCCAGATCTCCGAGAGCTCGGCTTCGGACATCTGACCGTGTGCGGCGCCGATTCGCGCCTCGGGAAGCATTTTCGACAGCTTGGAGACCACCGACGGTATCGTCTCGACCCGGTTGTGCAGGTAGTAGACCTGCCCGCCGCGGCGCAGTTCTTTGAATATCGCCTGCGCGACTACGCCGTCGTCGTGCTCGATGACATAGGTCTGTATCGGCTGCCTGTCCTGCGGGGGTTCTTCTATGACGGACATATCCCTCATGCCTGAAAGCGCCATGTTGAGCGTCCTCGGGATCGGGGTCGCCGAGAGGGTGAGGATATCCACTCCCCGGAAGGCTTCCTTGAATTTCTCCTTGTGAGCGACGCCGAAGCGCTGTTCCTCGTCGATGACGGCGAGGCCGAGATCCTTGAACTCAACATCCTTCTGAACAAGGCGGTGTGTTCCGATTACGATATCCACGGTGCCGCGCTTGAGCCCTCTGATGACCTCCGCCTGCTGCTTGGGCGTGCGGAAGCGCGAGAGCAGCTCGACCTTGACAGGGAAGTGCTCGAAGCGCTTGATCGCGGTCTGATAGTGCTGCCAGGCGAGAACGGTGGTGGGACACATTATCGCGCACTGCTTAGAGTCGAGGACGCACTTGAAGGCAGCGCGAAGCGCGACCTCCGTCTTTCCGAAGCCCACGTCTCCGCAGAGCAGTCGGTCCATCGGGGTCTCCTTCTGCATATCCTCCTTGATCTCGGCTATGGCGCGGAGCTGATCGTCGGTCTCCTGATAGTCGAAGCGCTGTTCAAAGTCGTTCTGCCAGTCGGTATCGGGCGAGAATGCGAAGCCCTTTGCCCGCTGACGCTCGGCATAGAGCTTGGTGAGCTCGTCAGCCATATCCTTGACCGCCGTTTTCACGCGGGAGCGTGTGCGGCTCCACTCTGCGGAGCCCAGCTTGTTGAGGCGGATGCCGGCATCCTCCTTGGGGCCGATGTATCTCGACACGAGGTCGAGCTGCGTTACCGGCACATAGAGCACATCCGTGCCCGCGTATTTTATCGAAATGTAATCCTTCTTGACGCCGCCGTTCTCTATGTTGCGTATGCCGGCAAAGCGGCCTATGCCGTAGATCGCGTGAACGACGAGATCCCCCTCCGAGATCTCCGAGAGGGAGCCTATCTCCTCGCCCTTCTTGCGCTTTTTCTTGGCCTTGTGCCCCACGGTCATGGATTTCATCTGCGTGATCGCGGCAAACTTGATATCGGGGTAGTCGAAGCCGCCCGAGAGGCTGCCCGTCCGCAGATAGACTATCCCCGGGAGCAGCGGGCTGTCGTCGGTCATGACGCGGGCGGAGATGCCGTCGTCGCAGAGGTCGCCGCAGATTATGGGCAGCGTCTTCTCCGAGCCGGCGAAAACTACCACGCAGTAGCCCAGCGAGCAGAAGCTTTTAAGCTCTTCCTCGAGATGGACGATGTTCCCGCCCCAGACGCCCGTCTGGCGGCAGTCGGTGTTGATGAGCTTTCTGAGCTTGACGTCTCCGAGCTGGCGCATAAAGGTGTCCATGAAAAGCGCCGGCAGCGAGAGGGCGCTGTGCATGAGCTGCGGGAACTCGGTCATGAAGCCGTCGAGCTTCTTGAAGAGTATGCCGTCCTCGTAGAGCAGCTTCATATCCTCGCGCAGCTGGGAGGTCACGGCCTTGGCGTGCTCGGAGCAGTTCTGATACTCGCTTATGATGCAAAGGCTGTCGGCCTTGTCAAAGTAGTCAAATACGGTATATGTCCCGCCGTAGGCGAGGGAGTAGTATTTGTCGAGGTTGGAGAGGGTGATGCCCGCCTCGGCGCACTCGATGTCCCGGGAGATGTGCAGCCTGATCTTTTCGGTCAGCTTCCCGCGGACGCCCGCAGAGAGCGTGCCGAGGGCGGAGATGAGCTCCCCGCTGCTGCCGAAGATGACCTCCAGCGCAGGGAAGACGGTCAGCTCGCTGACGGGGTCGGTGCGGCGCTGGCTCTCGGTATCAAAATATGAAATGCTGTCGATCTCGTCGCCCCACAGCTCGATACGCAGCGGGCGGCTGTCCTGCACCGGGAAGATGTCGATTATCGAGCCGCGGATTGCAAACTGCGCCTGCCCCTCGACCTGATCCGTGCGGGTGTACCCCGCCGCGATGAGCTTGGAGGTCAGCTCCGGGAGCTCTACCTCGGTGCCGGAGCTGAGAGTGAAGGAGTATTCTTTCAGCTTTTCGGGAGGCAGAGTGGCCTGCATGGCGGCCTCCACAGACGCCGCTATAACGCGGCAGCGCCCCTGCGACAGCTTTGAGAGCGCCTCTATGCGCCTGTGCTCGTACTCTCGGGAAACGCCCTCCATATACGCGAAGTTGAGATCCTTCGCCGGGAATATGCAGGCAAGCTCCTCGCGTGCCAGCTCGTTTATGTCCGAGACCAGCCGTGTGCAGGCGGCCTCATCGTCGCAGATCACCAGCAGCCTGCGCCTGGATGCAAGGTCCGCGCAGAGCATAGCCTTATGGATATTTGAAACTCCCGTCAGTGCCGCAGGAGTATGCCCGCCGTCAAGAGCCCTTTCAAGCTCACGGTAAAACGGCAGCGTCCGGCAGGCAGTGGAAAAAATGTTCATACTGTTCCTTTCTTAGTCAATGCACGATCAAAATACATCGCCGCAGGCGATACCACAATTATTTAGTATCTTCCTTTTTGCAAAAGTGTTTCTGTCCGACAAACCGGGATCTGTTTAACTGTTTCCGTCTTGCAGGCACGCATAATCTTCTCTGAGCATACCGTAAATATTATAATCGCAGTAAACAGAAACCATTTTTCCCTGGCGAACGGTCCCTTCTTTTATAAAACCGGTTTTTTCCATGACCCTGTTTGATGCAATGTTTCTTACATCAGCACGCCCGTTCAAACGGTCTATTTCGGTGTTCTCGAATATAAACCGTACCACTTCCTTTAAAGCTTCCGTAGTGATCCCCATATTCCAGTACTCGGGAGCGATCCTGTATCCGATATCACCCATTCTGGCATTCTGGATATCAAATACCGCGATCATGCCTATCACTTTATTGGATCCTTTCAATACGATCCCCCAGTCAAAGTCAGGAGAAGGCATTCTTTTTACCCAAGGACGGGCATCAATAAACAAAAGTTCGGGATTTTTCTCGTTCTTACTTGCTTTTCTGCCCCAATATGTATAGATCTCATCTCTCCCAAGCCACTCTTTCAGATCGGGCACATCATTTTCGTTAAGCGCACGAATGATCAATCTGTCCGTTTCAAGGATCGGTTTATCTATTAAATAATCTTTTAACATAGTATCCTCCTCAAATACCAAGTTAATTGTATCTGTTCATCGCTTCGCTTATCTTCCCCTGAACGACCAGCTCCGCCGCGGGGAGGACGTTTGCCAATACCCCCTCGAGGGTCTTTCTGTCCTCGTCGGTGAACTTCCCGAGTACCCAGTCCTTCATATCGTAGTCGGGGTGGGGCTTCTTGCCGACGCCTATCTTTATGCGGGGGAAATCCTCGCCGCCGCAGCATTCTATGATGCTCTTGATGCCGTTGTGTCCCCCCGCCGAGCCCTTGCGCCTGATGCGCATGGCTCCGACATCCAGCGAGACGTCGTCGAAAATGACGAGTACGTTCTCAAGAGGGATCTTGTAGAAAGCCATGGCCTGCGAGACGGCCTCGCCGCTGAGATTCATATAGGTCTCGGGCTTCATGAGCAGACACTGTACCCCGCCGATCTGCGTTACGGCGGTCTTGGACTTGAACTTGAAGCTGTTCACCGCAGCGCCGGTCTTCTCCTCGATGACCGACATAGCCATGAACCCCGCATTGTGGCGGGTGCGCTCGTAATCTATGCCGGGGTTGCCGAGCCCGACGATGATGAACTCCGGCTTGCCGCCCTGCGGCTCGTTCTTGGACGATATCCTCTCAAAAATATCCCATATACTCATAATATCTCTCCCGACGACATTTTTTCTTCAACGCACAAGTGCCCCGCCTTTGTTCAAGACGGGGTGTTTGTTTTTTCGGTTCGGCATACATTATATCACAAGCAAGCCGATTTGTCAAACGGTTATTGACCTAAACAATTACACAGCAGCGCGACCCCGCCTTTTGACAGGACGGGGTCGTTTTTGTGCTTTACATTTTTTCGAGCAGTTCCTTGCGCTTTGCATCAAATTCTTCCTGAGATATAAGCCCCTGATCGAGAAGCTCCTTGATCTCCTTTATTTTTGAAGCGGACGATGTATTTGCGGGTGCGGCAGCAGTTTCGGCAACTGCCTTTATCAGCTCTTGATTGTCTTTCTTGACTGTCTTCTTGTATTCCTCGATCTTTGCAAGCGTCGCATTCACGAATTCCTCGGCATTTTGTACCCACGGGAATTTGATCAATCCCGAGGCAGAACGGATAGCAACGGTATTGCCGCCCGTTAGCTTGTTATAAAGCGTTGATGAACGCATTATGCTGTCAACTTTATCAATGGGAAGATCAAGATTTTTCACTGAGAAAAGAGTTGCGCGGCTTCCGGAAATACCGGAATCTGTCAGATTGAGAGCACACCTTGACGATACTATTTTACATCTTATTCCCCAAACTATCCATACTATCATTAGTACGATTGTAATTGAAGGAGGTAACGCATATCCTTTAAAAAAGCCTTTTGTGAAAGGATTTGGATTATAATGCCCAAACACCCCTGCCGACCATAAAACCGTAAACAAAAGCAATACTCCGAAAACTATCCAATACAATATCGTGATCTTTGATTCGATTTTTGCCTTGCATATTTCTTTGTTACCCATTTACATATCATCCTTCCATAAGCAGATATTAGTACTTATAAGTCCTAACAATTACATTATACTATGAATATGTGCTAAAGTCAATAGTACCGAACGGTACTAAAGCCAAATCGGATAATTGCCTAAAAACGGGAGGAGATATTTGTGCATTTTCCAAGACTGCGCGATCTGCGCGAGGATAAGGATATGAACCAGACAGAGATAGCCAGGCTCCTGTTCACAAGTCAGACCGTCTATTCGAGATACGAACGCGGAGTGCTGACGATCCCCGTCGAGCATCTCATCATCCTTGCCGATTTCTACGGCGTTTCCACCGATTATATCCTCGGGCGGACAAATGTCAAAAAGCCTTACAGGAAATAAGCGCTGCGGGTCACTGCCCGCAGTTTTTTGTTACTTTTTTGTTTTCATAGTTGTAAATTTCCGCAAAGTATGATATAATAAGATGTCAGGCCAACCGTCAGCGTCCGCTTACCTATGGAGGGTGATATCATGCTGAAAAAGATCGCTGCATTCGTTATGTGTACAGTTATCGCTGCCGTGTCCGCGATACCCGCTTTTGCGCAGACCGAGGAGGTCGCGCTCGGCGTGCCGACATATATGGTCGTGCTCGGAGACTCTATCGCCACCGGCTTCGGTCTCGAGGGCTACAACAACGGAAAGACCGGCTGCGATTCCTATGCCAACCTGCTCGGGCAGAAGTTTTCAGACGAGCTCCCCGAGGGCTGTTCGTTCACCCTTGAAAATCTTGCGGTTGACGGCAAGACCTCCGCGGATCTGCTCGGAGATCTCAATTCCGGCGCCGACGACGAGGCTCTTGCGCAGGCTGACTGCGTGATCGTGTCGATAGGCGGCAACGACCTGCTTGCCGCGCTCTGGGGCATCCTCTCGGATACCGGGATAACGAACGTTCAGGACGGCATCAACGAGAAGACCGCGGCGGCGATGATCCTCAAGCTTGCCGCTCTCGGCAAGGATCTCGACAAGAACCTCGAGACCTTCGAGAGCAATCTCACCCGGATCGCAGCCTATCTCGACAGCCATACCGAGGGCATGGTGGTGATCCAGACGCTCTACGATCCCCTTGAATCCTTCTCGCTCGTCCCCGGGATCTCGGAGCTGTCCGCTCAGAAGCTTGAGAGGTTCAACGAGATCATCAGGAACCATTCCGCTGACGCGGGGGGCTCCTATACCGTCTGTGATATCGTGCCCGGGTTCAAGGGCAAGGCCGATACGCTGACCAACATCAAGAAGTTCGACATCCACCCCACCGCAGCGGGTCATGCGGTCATCGCCGAGCAGCTTGACAAAACTGTCCGCACCGGCAGCTTCTCCTATACCCGCACCGTGGAGGAAACGGTCTCCGAGCCGGAGTCTGCGGCAGAGTCCGTGACAGAGTCCGCAGCCGAGCCCGCCTCCAAGGAAGAACCCGTATCGAAGGAAGAGCCCGCAGCCGAACAGTCTGCGGAGAAGGCCTCCGTCATCACCACCGGCGCCGAGGACGGCAAGAAGGAGGGATCATCCTTCCCGGTAGTTCCCGTTGCTGTTGCGGCGGGCGTTGTCGCAGTCGGGGCTGCGGCTGTTATCATCATCAAAAAGCGCGCGAACTGAGTGCGCATAACTGAAAGGAAATTGTAAATGAAAGCATATCTCATTGATTTCGAGAACGTAAAATCCAAGGGCCTCACCGGCATCGAGCAGCTCGGCGCCGACGACAAGGTCATCATCTTCTACAGCGAGAACAGCGATACGATCAGCTTCGAGATGCACTGCAAGGTAATGACCTCTTCAGCGGATATCGAGTATCTGAAAGTCCGCGTCGGGGGCAAGAACGCTCTCGATTTCCAGCTCTCGACCCTGCTGGGCTACCTGCTCGCCAAGGAGCTGTATACCCACATCTTCATCATCAGCGGCGACAAGGGCTTTGACAAGCTCCACGATTTCTGGAACGTCAGCTTTGCCGACCGCAACAGCTGCATAGTTTTCAGGACGCAGACCCTCAGTGCAGCCGTTGATTTCGCCTGCAAGCACAAGTCCGCTCCCGCAGAGGCGGAGGCCGTATCCGAGCCGGAGCCCGAGGCTGTTCCCGCAGAGGAAGTCCCCGAGACGCCCGCAGAGGAGGCTGCTCCCGAAGCGCCCGCCGAGGTCATCGAGACTCCCGCCGAGCCCGCCTTGCCGGAGGTCAACATCATAAAGAAGCCCTCCAAGAAGCGCACCCGCCGTCCCCAGCCCGCCGATACACAGATCCGCAGCGCTCTGCTCGGGCTGTTTGACCTCTCGGATGACGAGATCGCTCAGATTGTTGAGTGCGTCAAGGAGTCGGAGGACAAGGAGGATCTCCACAACGCCCTCGCCAAGATCTTCAAGGCGCAGGCCACCGACCTCTACAAGGTGCTGAGAGCGAAGTATCTCAGGATCAAGGAGGCGCTTGCCTTTGCCGAGGAGGAGGCTCCCGCCGAGGAGCCCGCCGCCGTCGCCGAGCCGGAGCCTGTTCCCGAGCCGGAGACCGTAACCGTCCCGGAGGCGGCCGCAGAGCCCGAGGCTCCCGCAGAGAAGCCGAAGAAGAAGTCCTCCCGCAGAAAGCCCAGAGCGAAGGTATCACCCCTCGCTGCGGAGATCGAAAAGAGGCTTTCCGCAGAGTGCTCCGCCGAGGAGATCGCTGCCGTCGTCCGCCTGTTTGAGGAGACCGACAGCAAGCAGAAGCTCTATCTCTCGATCGTCAAGGAGTACAGGAAGGATCGCGGCTGCGAGATCTACAAGCTCATAAAGTCCGACTACGCCGCACTTTCCAAGCTCAAGACCGAGGTGTGAGATGAAGCTGCTCATCGCTTCCGACATCCACGGCTCGGCGCTTTGGTGCAAAAGGCTGCTGCGAGAATTCGACCGCGGCGGCTATGACAAGCTCATACTGCTGGGAGATCTGCTCTATCACGGCCCGCGAAATCCCTTGCCGGAGGGGCATGACCCCAAGTCCGTCGCGGATATGCTCAACAAGTACCGCGAGCGGCTGATCTGCGTGCGCGGCAACTGCGACTGCGAGGTCGATCAGATGATGCTTGACTTCCCAATGCTCGCGGACTATGCCTGGATATATGCCGACGGCTGCGAGATGTTCGCATCCCACGGGCATATCCATAACAAGGAAAGCCTGCCCCCGCTGCCCAAGGGCGCGTATCTGCTCAACGGGCACTTCCATGTGCCGGAGATCACGTCCCTCGGCGATGTGACCTACATAAACTGCGGGTCGGCGGCGCTTCCGAAAAACGGCTCCCCCCACAGCTTTGCCGTGTTCGAGGGCGGGAGCTTTGCGCTGTGTCAGCTTGACTGATAACGCAGCTCAGAACAATAAGGAGGGATCGTTTTGGATATCACGGTCAGACAGACTCTTGACTCGCTGATGGGAGACTGCGCCCTGCTCGACCGCGGCGGCTATATCATCGGCAAGGGTCAGACCGCAATAGAAGGTTTTACCCGCCTCGCCTTGCTGAGGCTGTTCGTCTACCTCGGGACGAGGGGACGCACTCTCGGCGGCGCAGAGGCGCTTTATATCAGCGAGCTGATGGGCTCGTCAATACCCAAGGAGGATATTCTGCGCATCGTCAGAGCCGACACTCTCAAGCCGGACAGCATCTTCGACTCTTTCCTGATGATCTGCGCTCCCTTTGCGGAGGCGGAGAGCGACGGCGTACTTCCGGGCGGCACGGACAAGCTCATAAACTCTGTCAACGAGATCGTTCTCGACTATATCGCCTGCGACGGCAAGACCGACAGCGAGGAGTCCGCGATACTCGGCAAGCTGATATTCCGCATGAAGAACTTTTGCCAGAGCTGGCTCTCCGCCAGCGGGTCGAGGCGCACGAACCGCCCCAAGCCTGTACAGCAGGCTCCCAAGCCGGAGGAAAAGCCCAGGGAGCCCGAGAAGACCCTCGACGAGCTGCTCGACGAGCTCAACTCCCTTATCGGGCTTGAGAACGTCAAGAGCGAGGTGTTCTCGCTGTCCAACCTGATAAGGGTCAGGAAGCTCAGAGAGGAAAGAGGCTTCTCGCAGCCCAAGATCTCGCTGCACCTTGTGTTCACCGGCGGCCCCGGCACAGGCAAGACCACCGTGGCAAGGCTGATAGCCGGCATCTACCGCAGCCTCGGAGCTCTCTCCAAGGGGCAGCTCGTGGAGGTGGACCGCTCCGGGCTCGTCAGCGGATATGTGGGTCAAACGGCGATCAAGACCCGCCAGGTCTGCGAGAGCGCCCTCGGAGGGGTGCTGTTCATCGACGAGGCCTATTCTCTGACAGCGTCCGCGGGGCAGAACGATTTCGGCATGGAGGCCGTGGATACCGTCCTCAAGTTCATGGAGGACAACCGCGATGACTTCGTGGTCATCTGCGCGGGGTATACCGAGCTGATGGAGCAGTTCCTTGCCTCAAATCCGGGTCTGAGATCCCGCTTCAACAAGTTCATCGACTTCCCCGACTACACCGCCGACGAGCTGACCGAGATCTTTATGATGCGCTGCCGCAGTTACGATCTGCGCGTCGAGGAGGAAGCCGCAGAGTGCGCGAGGACGTTCTTTGAGGACAGGTGCTCGGTGAAGCCGGAGGGCTTTGCCAATGCCCGGGATGCGAGAAATTACTTCGAGCGCGTCCTGACCCAGCAGGCGGACAGGCTCGCCGCGATAGAAAAGCCCACCGACGACGAGCTTATGACCATAACCGTCGCCGATGTGGTCGGCGTGATACTCTGATGTCGAATTTATACCATATATGGTGGAGCGCGGGATATAAGAAATCAAAATCGTGTGCCGCGCAGCGTTCGAGTGCTTGACAAAAGCCCGAGGATGTAATATAATTATATGAGTGAGCGTTTTGTCCCGCCGAAGGCGGCAGGGCAGACGCACGATTACTGAAAGGAGGAATCAGTATGCGCATCAGAAGACTTGCTGCTGCCGCAGCGGCTGCGGCTTTGATGCTTCTGTGCCCCGTTTCGGCATTCGCCGAGCAGGAGCCGCCCGAGGATTCCTCCGAGGCAACAGTTACCGAGGCTCCGCCTGATTCCGGCGACAGCAGCGATACCGAGACCGAGCCCACCGAGACCAAGCCTACCGAAACACAGGCTCCCCCCACCGAAACAAAGCCTACCGAAACACAGGCTCCTCCTACGGAGACCCAGACTCAGACACAGACCCAGACGGTCACAGAGACTGCCAAGCCCACCGAGACCACAGAATCCGCTGCGGAGGTCGTCAGCAAGCCGGATCCCTCCGAGCTTGACCCCTCAAAGGTAATGCTTGAGGTCGGAAGGATAAGCGACGGCAAATTCGACGTCGAGCTCAGGATCTCCCCCCAGACGCCAATCTCCGGCGCCAAGATCAGGATAGAGTACGATTCGAGCGTGGTCAGTCTCGAGAGCAGCACGATCAGCTCCGCTATCGGGGGCATCCCCTCCGACAGCAGTGAGGACGGCGTTTATAAGTTCGCGTACATCAACACCGAGGGTACCATATACTCCGGCACCTATTCGACGCTGCACTTCAAGGTCAAGGACGATTCGGTGAATTCCTCCGTTATCTATGTGTCGGTGGAGTCCCTTGAGAACACCGACCTTGCGGAGATACCGAACAACATAAAGAACGGCATAGTCCGCTTCAAGGACGATGAGAGCTATCCCGGGGATGACGACAGCTCGTCTGCTCCCGAGAGCCGCATCGACGAAGAGACGGGTCTGCCGATCATCAACGTAAAGCTTGACAAGCTGCCCGTTACCCTCGATTCGCTGGGCGTGCCCGATGTCATAAACGTGAAGTCCGTGAAGCTCATGGACATGAATATAGCGTTTTATGAGCAGGGGGCAGTATTCCTGCAAAAGGCCGGCGAGACCGAGATGATAGTCAAGTACCTTACCGGCAAGGAGCTCCGGTTCATACTGCATATCACCGAGCCGGCGGATCAGAACGAGTCGAAGGCGTCGGAGGACGTCTCTGAGGCCGAGACCGACAACACCGGCAGGAACCTCTGCATAGCGGCGGCGGTGGCATTCGGCATCGCAGCCATAGCGCTGGAATACATCTTCATCATGAAGCCGTTCAAAAAGAAGAAGCGTGCCGAGGCTGAGAAGCAGGATGAAGAGTTCGTAGCTTACGACGATGATGACGCACCGGAGATGGTTCAGGATCCGGAGGAAGTATTTGCGAGAAGGAAGAAGCCGGAGGAGACACAGCAAGTGAAGAAGCCGGCGGGAAAGAAGAAGCCTTAAGGCAACACCGCACGACCCCTGTGCGTCAGATGCGAAGTCCAGGTTTTCGTCAGATTGCCTAAATTCGACGAAGGCGGGCTGGCGCCCGGCAAGGAGAATTTGGGTAATATGACGGAAAGCTGGCAAGCAGATGGCGTGCAGAGGCGTCAGCCGCGGGTTGTGCGGTGTTGCCTTAAATAAAACCGGCAGATCAAAACGCGCCGGGGATTGCCCGCGAACCCCTTCGGGCGGGCGCTTTCACATTCTGCGGAGCCGGACGAAAAACGTTCGCCCGCTGTCTGCAAACCTGCAAAAAAAGAGCCGCTGAGATCAGCGGCTCTTGATGTTGTTATGTAAGATCAACGTGTACACAGCTTATCCCGCAGGGGGTGATGTCTATGAACGCATAGGCCGGCGGCAGATGATCCTTCGGCTGCGCCGCACTCCCCGGGTTCAGGATGCAGAGACCGCCGTTCTCCTGCTCAAGATAACGGCAGTGTGTGTGCCCGAACAGGATCATCGTGGCTCCCTCTTTTTTCGCGTTCGCTACGAGCTGCTCCGTCGAGTCCCTGACCGAGCAGAGGTGCCCGTGGGTCATGTAGATCTTCGTGCGGAAGAGCTCCACTACCGCAGCCGCAGGCGCAGTGCCGGGCTTGTCGCAGTTGCCGAGAACACTGTATATCTTCTTGTCGGGGTACTTCGCCTTGATGACCTCAAGCTCGTCAAGTCCGTCACCGAGAAAGAAAAAATGATCGCAGGCGGGGTTGAGCGCAAAGATTCTGTCCGCAGAGGCAAGGTTGCCGTGCGTGTCGGAAAAGGCTATCAGTCTCAAAGCTATCACCTCCCACAAAATGCGGATATATCTGCAAGCATTATACCACAAAATACAGTGTTTTACAACCAAAGCCGGAGAAATTTACAAATCCTTTAAAATTATAGAATAAAAGTACAAAAATTGTGTAAAAGGGCTTGCATACAGCTGAAAAAAATGTTATAATATAATAATAACATAGCCGTGGTATGCGGTAAGTCTGAAAGGAGGCGGGCACTGTGCAGAAATATGCGATATACAGATCGGATACCGGATATTATTACTATGAGTATCACGATACGCTCGAATCCCTTAAAGGCACCAAGTTCGACGGGATAATCGAGGAGGACAAGCTCCCCGTCGTCATCGGCGGTACGGGCGGCTACTTCCACTTCACCGAGGACGACTATATGTTTGACCGTATCGTCGAGAGCGAGGGCAGACCTCTCACCCTCGAGCAGATGTTCTTTAAGAATCAGGATACCTTCAAGCTCGGCTGGATGTCCCCCGACGGCGATACCTATTCCTGCGACTATACAAGCCATACCAAGTGCGCCACTGTGCTGGCGGAGAAGTTCTTCCCCCACGCCAAGCTCCCCGAAAGGGCGCTGGGCAAGGCCGGCTGGCTCAAGATTATTGATTCGTGGGACGGCGTTCAGCGTGAGCACGGGCAGTTCGTTTACTCGCTGACAGGAAAGATAACCAAGCGTCAGGCCGACAGGCTCTTCGACCTCGGGCTCTACAATAACCCGGAGGTCAAGAAGCTCATCGAGGACTGCGAGGATCAGTGGTGAACGGGAGGCTCCCGTTAAAACATAAAGAGCGGCGGGAAATGCCGTGACAGGAAAAGGGGTGTGTATGACAATGGAAACAAGAGTTGCAGTGATCGCGATAATCATTGAGAACGAGAATTCGGTCGAGCAGGTAAATGCTATACTTCACGAGTACAGCGCAGGCATAATCGGCAGAATGGGGATACCCTACCGTACAAAGGGCATCAATATCATCTCCATAGCCATTGATGCGCCCGCAGACGATATCAATACCGTAGCCGGAAAGATCGGCAGGCTCGACGGCGTTTCGGCAAAGACAGTTTATTCGGCGGTGTGATATGATGACAGTACAGGAATTGAATGATATGCTCGCTGGGCTTTCCGCCGCCCAGCGTATAAAGCTGCTCGCAGAGCTTGCGGAAAAGGCCGACCCGGAGTACCGTGTGTTCGGCGCGAAAAAGCATAAGTATAAGTTTGAGGCTCCCGCAGATATCTCGGAGGTGCGTGCGTTTGAGGAAAAGCACGGCGTCACTCTCCCGAAGGAGCTCGTTACTTACCTCACCGAGATCGGCAACGGCGGCGCCGGCGTCGATTACGGTATGTTCCCCCTCGATATGATCCAGTGCGACGAGGCGACAACGTCCCCCGGCATGACCCTTTTCGATTATCACGACCCCGCCGAGACTTATGTCTCCAAGGTGCGTGAGTCCGACAAGCTCGATGCCGAGTACGGCAAGCTCGCCGAGCACGAGATCGGCAGGCTTTACAACGATGTGTTCAGGGGTATGCTCATCATAGGAACTGCGGGCTGCACCTATGACTATTTCATCATGATCTCCGGACCCAAGAAGGGAATGGTCGGTCAGCTCGACTGGAACCAGATCGCCGCGTATCACGATGTGCCCCGGATGTACGATCTGACGCTGTTCGAGTGGCTCGAGGATCATTTCAAGAGGATCATCCTCGGCAAGAAAAGGGATCGCGGCACCTTCGACGATGTGGATTACTACACCGACGACATCGGCATGAAGAAGCGTACACTGTTCGTTCCCAAGGATGAGCCCAAGCCGGCACCGGCTCCCGCACCTGCACCCGTGCCGCCTCCGGCTCCCGCACCCGCTCCGGCGCCTGTACCGACACCGCCGCCGGCACCACGCCCCGCTCCCGCACCCATGCCGGCTCCCAAGCCGAAAAAGGTATTTCATGTGGGAGACCTTATCACCCACAAGAAGCACGGCAAGGGCGTTATCACGAACATCGTCGGGAACATAATCACCGCGGATTTCTTCTCCGTCGGGTCGAGATCGCTCATCCTTCCCTATGACGCGAAGGACATAGAGGACTGAATATTCATTGCGCAAAAAACTGATATCTGACGCCGAAAACCGTGTTTGAGGCGAAAGTAAGAAGCTTTGACGTATATCACAGACGGGCTCTTACTCTAAGTGTAAGCGCCCGTTTTCTGTTTGAAAGGAGAACCTATGGGACTTAATTCCACCCCCTCCTCCGAGAGGATACATATAGGCTTTTTCGGCCGCAGGAATGCCGGGAAGTCGAGCCTTGTAAATGCAGTTACAAATCAGGAGCTCGCAGTGGTCTCCGACACTCCCGGAACGACTACCGACCCCGTCACCAAGGCTATGGAGCTGCTGCCCCTCGGGCCCGTGGTCATCATAGATACCGCCGGCTTTGACGATGAGGGCGAGCTGGGAGAGCTGAGAGTAAAGAAGACGAGGCAGGTGCTCAACCGCACCGACTGCGCCGTGCTGGTCACAGATATGACCAAGCCCCTCGGCGGCTGCGAGAAGCAGCTTATCGAGCTGTTCGAGCAGAAGAAGATACCCTACATCATAGCCGGCAACAAGTGCGACCTCTCCGGGACAGCTCCCGACGGCGAGCGCTTCCCGGTGAGCGCTCTTAACAAGACCAACATCCACGAGCTCAGGGAGCGCATAGCTCAGCTCGTCGAGACAAAGGATCAGACGCTGCGCATCGTGGGGGACATCATAGGCGAGAATGAGCTTGCAGTGCTGGTGGTGCCGATTGACAAGGCCGCCCCCAAGGGCAGGCTCATCCTCCCGCAGCAGATGGTCATAAGAGACCTCCTTGAAGCCGGAGCCTGCGCGGCGGTAGTCCGCGAGACGGAACTGGAGCATACCCTTAACAGCCTCGTTGCCAAGCCCTCTGTGGTCATCACCGACAGCCAGGTCTTCGGCTTTGTCAGCAAGACCGTTCCGCCGGAGATCCGCCTGACCTCCTTCTCGATACTTATGGCGAGGTACAAGGGCTTTCTTGAGGCTGCCGTAAAGGGCGCCGCCGCTATCGGCAGGCTCCGCGACGGCGACACCGTGCTCATCTCCGAGGGCTGCACCCACCACCGCCAGTGCGGGGATATAGGCAGCGTCAAGCTGCCGGCACTGCTTAAAAAGACCACCGGAAAGAATATAAACATCGAGCTGACCTCCGGCAGAGAGTTCCCGGAGGATCCCGGCGCCTACGCTCTTGTCATCCACTGCGGCGGCTGTATGCTGACCGAGCGCGAGATGGTATGGCGTATGCGCACCGCCGAGGACAGCGGCGTGCCGTTCACGAATTACGGCGTCGCCCTCGCATATATGAACGGGATACTCGAGCGCAGCCTTGAGGTGTTCCCGCAGATCAAGGCGCTGCTTGACTGACAGGCCGGTATCATACCGGATAAACGAGGTGACAGGAATGAGCAAAGAGATAAGAGCCCTTATAGATAAGCTCGGGGAGGAAAAGAAGCTGTCAAAGCCGGAGTGGCTGACCGTTTTCTCCGGCTGGGACGAGGAGGACAGAGCCTATGCCGCCGAAAAGGCGCGGGCGGTGAGCCTTGCACAGTTCGGGAATAAGATCTTCATCCGAGGGATAGTCGAGTTCTCCAACGTCTGCAAAAACGACTGCCTCTATTGCGGGATAAGGCGCTCCAACACCAACGCCGAACGCTACCGCCTCACCGATGAGGAGATCCTCGCCTGCTGCGATGAGGGCTACGGGTACGGCTTCCGCACCTTTGTTCTGCAAAGCGGCGAGGACTACGCCGTCTACCCGCCGGAAAGAATGGCGGGGATAGTCCGCAGCATCAAATCCGCCCACCCCGACTGCGCCGTCACCCTCTCTCTCGGAGAGCTTGAATACGACGCGCTGAAGCTCCTGAAAGAAGCGGGCGCCGACAGGTATCTGCTCCGGCACGAGACCGCCAACCGCGAGCATTACGCCAAGCTCCACCCGGCGGAGATGTCCTTCGACCACAGGATGCAGTGCCTGCGCTGGCTCAGGGAGCTGGGCTATCAGACCGGCGCCGGGATAATGGCGGGCTCGCCCTATCAGACAAATGAATGTCTCGCGGACGATATGATCTTCCTTGCGGAGTTCGGCCCGCAGATGATCGGCATAGGTCCCTTCCTGCCCCACAAGGACACCCCGTTTAAGGATATGCCCAAGGGCTCCTATGAGCTGACTCTTTTCCTGCTCTCCCTTTGCAGGATAATGCTGCCCCGGGTATTGCTTCCGGCGACTACTGCTCTCGGCACCATCCGCCCCGACGGCAGGGAGCAGGGCGTGCTCTCGGGAGCGAACGTCATAATGCCCAATCTCTCGCCCACGGCGGTGAGGAAGAAATATATGCTCTACGACGGCAAGATCTGCACCGAGGACCGTTCCGACGAATGCCGCAGCTGCATACAGGCAAGGATGAAGCGGATCGGTTATGAGGTCGTTATAACGAGAGGAGACTATGTATGATAAAGCTTGCGATCTACGGCAAGGGCGGGATAGGCAAATCCACCGTTGCCTGCAATATATCGGCGGCGCTCGCCGCAAAGGGACTGCGGGTCATGCAGATAGGCTGCGACCCCAAGGCCGACTCCACCTCGCTGCTCCGCGGCGGAGAGAGGATACCTACCGTTCTGCAGATCACCCGCGAAAAGGGCAGCGCCCTGACCCTTGAGGATGTCGTCTTTGAGGGGACGAACGGCGTTAAGTGCGTCGAGGCGGGAGGACCTGTCCCCGGGCTGGGCTGCGCGGGCAGAGGCATAATCAACGCCCTTGAGACTCTTGAGAAGAAGGGCGCTTTCGAGATCTGCAAGCCGGATATCGTGATCTACGACGTCCTCGGAGACGTTGTCTGCGGAGGCTTTTCGATGCCGATGAGAAAGGGCTATGCCGACAAGGTGTTCGTCGTGACCTCCGGCGAGAAAATGTCCGTCTACGCCGCAGCAAATATCTGCATGGCGATAGATAATTTCAAGGGCAGGGGATACGCCTCCCTCGGCGGGATAATACTCAACCGCCGGGGCGTCGAGGATGAGCTTGCCGCCGCGCAGACCCTCGCCGCCGACTTCGGCAGCACAGTAATCGCGGACATTGACCGCTGCACTGAGATCCCCGCCGCCGAAAAGGCAGGCAAGACGGTAGCCGAGGTCTGTCCCGACAGTGAAGCCCGACGTCAGCTCGACGCGGCTGCACAGGCCGTGCTCGACAGCTTCGGAGGTGTCAGGTGAACGCTGCCGCCGGGCGTGACAAGCCCGAGTGTATAAGGATAGCCGACGCCGACCCCGGAGCGCTGTTCCCTGCGGGTCTTGAATACAATCCCCCGGCAAGGGGTATGTGGAACATCGTCCACACCGGTATGCTCGTTCCCGAGGCGCAGGAGATCTTCTGCTGCGCACAGGGCTGTCTGAGGGGCGTTATCCTCACGGCAGCGGAGATGTTCGAGCTCGATCGCATGAGCTGGATCTCCGTTTCCGAGAGCGATATGTTCGACGGCACTCTCGAGAGCGACATCGTTGACGGCACCGCCGAGATCATACACAAGCTCGGCAGGAGGCCGCCTGTCGTGCTGCTGTATCTCAGCTGCATACATCTCTTCGCGGGCGTGGACTTCGGCTCGGTCATCGAGAGGCTTTCGGAGCAGTTCCCGGATATTACCTTCGTTGACTGCTATATGACCCCCACCATGCGCACTACCGTTTCCCCGGTCATGAAGATGAGCGCTCAGATCTACGGCGCTTTGAAGCCGCTGCCGCTCAACGACAAGGCAGTGGGGCTCGTCGGCAGCGACAGAGCCGCCGATGAGGATTCCGAGCTGGTGAAGATGATACGCAGCAGCGGGCGTAAGCTTTACGATATCGCTTACTGCAAGAGCTTTGAGGAGTATCTGCAAATGGCTGAGGCGGCGGTGAATATCAGCACGATACCCACCGGCTTCCTTGCCGGCGAGGAGCTTGAACGCCGCTTCGGAGCAAAGCATCTGCATCTGCCGGCGCGGTATGAATATGAAGCTCTCAAAGCGAACTACTCCCGCCTCTGCGAAGCCCTCGGCATTGATACCCCTGACTTTTCGGACGATATCGCCGCCGCAGAGCAGGCGCTCTGCGAGGCGAAGCAGGTCATCGGGGACACCCCGATAGCCATTGATTACACCGCCGTGACCCGACCCTTTGAGTTCGCGCTGCTGCTCGTGCGCCACGGCTTCAATGTGAGATATGTCATCGCCGACACCGCGGCCGGCGAGGAGGAAGCGTTCGGAGAGCTTGCTTCGCTCGTTCCGGAGCTGCTGATATACTCTGCGGTCAATGTCAATATGATAAATATGCCCGAGCGTGAGCACGAGCATATTCTTGCCGTCGGGCAGAAGGCGGCGCACTATTTCTCATCGGACAATTTCGTAAACATCATCGTCAACGGCGGATATTACGGCTTTGCGGGCATCGCAAAGATAGCCGGGCTCATGCGCGAGGCTCACCTTGAGCCCAAGGACAGAGCCGGGCTGCTCAGGCTCAAAGGCATGGGCTGCGCCAGCTGCCTGCTGTGAGGAGGGTCGGAATGAAAAACGTTTCAAGGATAATACCCTGCTATGCGGCGGACACCTCGGGCGTCTGCTCGGCGCTTTACGAGCTGGGCGGGATGACCGTCGTCCACGACGCCTCCGGCTGCAACTCCACCTACTCCACCCATGACGAGCCCCGCTGGACGCGGATGCGCTCAAATATATTCATCTCGGCGCTGACCGAGATAGACGCGATAATGGGCAACGACGAGCGGCTGATAAGCGACGCCGTCTCCGCCGCTGCGGACAGGCGTCCGGCGTTCATAGCCGTCTGCGGCTCGCCGATGCCGATGATGACCGGCGTTGACTTCGACGCCGTCGCTGCCGAGATAGAGTCGCGCAGCGGCATCCGCACCCTCGCTCTGCATACCAACGGCACCCGCTCCTACATTGAGGGCGCTTCGGAGGCCTTTGAGGCAGTGATCAGGGAGTACGCAAAGGAATGTCCCCGCTGCGGAGGGACAGGGGTGAACATCCTCGGCATGACGCCCCTTGATTTCCCTCTCGGCTCGGATGCTTCGGTCAGAAAATGGCTCGGGGAGAACGGGCTGCGCTATGTCTCCAACCCCGGAATGGGCGGCAGCCTCGGGGAGATAAGCCGCGCCGCCTCGGCCTCGGTGAACCTTGTGGTCTCGGAGGCGGGAGCTGCGGCAGCAAGATATATGAAGGAGACCTTCGGCATCCCCTATGTTTACGGAGTGCCCTACGGCAAGCGGTTCGCGGCCAAGCTGGCGGAGCATTTAAAGGCCGTAGCCGGCGGAGCCGATCTGCCGCCTTTCGTCAATCCCTCGGACGGCTTCGAGGATGCGGACACCGTGGTCATAGGCGAGAGCGTATCGGCGGGCTCGCTTTCGGCGGCGCTCTGGGCTGACCTCCGGATGCTCCCCAAGCCGATGTGTACTCTGCCCTCACACCGCTTTTTCAGCCGCCACACCGGCGGCGAGATCTCCGCGGAGGAGGACATCGAGGCCTGCCTTGCGGATATGAAGCCCAAAACGGTCATTGCAGACCCGCTGTACAAATACGTCGTCCCGGAGGGGACAAGGCTGATACCGCTGCCTCATTTCGGCTTCTCGGGCAGATGCTTCGAGCGGGATATGAAGGCGCTGATAAATACCGATATCAAGGAGTTTTTTGAATGATAAAGCTGGCTATCTACGGCAAGGGCGGCATAGGCAAATCCACCTGCACGGCGAACCTTTCCGCCGCGCTGGCGAGCCTCGGCAAGAAGGTCATACAGATCGGCTGCGACCCCAAGGCCGACTCGACCATCAACCTGCTGCACGGTGACGCCGTCCTGCCCGTTATGGACTATATGAGAAAATACGATGAGGAACCCGATAAGATCGAGCAGATCTCCAAGGTCGGCTACGGCGGGGTTCTCTGCATCGAGACGGGCGGCCCCACCCCCGGCCTCGGCTGCGCCGGCAGGGGCATAATCACCACCTTCTCGCTGCTCGAGCAGCTGGAGCTGTTCGAGCGTGTAAAGCCCGACGCCGTGCTCTATGACGTCCTCGGAGACGTCGTCTGCGGAGGCTTTGCGGCTCCTATCAGAGAGGGCTACGCCGAGCAGGTGCTTATCGTGACCTCCGGCGAGAAGATGGCGCTCTACGCCGCGAACAACATCTATCAGGCTGTAAAGAATTTCGAGGACAGGAGCTATGCCAAGGTCCGGGGAGTCATAATGAACCGAAGGAACGTCGAGGGCGAGGAGGAGAAGGTCAGAGCCTTCACCGACAGGGTCGGCATCGAGATCACCGCCGACATCCCCCGCTCGGACGATATCATCAGGTATGAGGATATGGGCATGACCTGCGTTGAGGGCGACCCCGGATGCGAGGCCTCAAAGCGCTTCATAGCCCTTGCAAAGACACTTATCGAAGAGGACGGATAACACTATGGAATACAGGATCGGTACACCGGACGATATAGAGATGCTCATGGATATACGCCTTGAGATGATGCGTATAGTCTTCGGCATGGGGCCGGAGCAGCAGTTCTCGGAGGAGCTTATCGAGTGCAGCAGGCGCTACTTCCTCGAGGGCGATCAGACCACGGTTCTCGCCGTAGAGGACGGCAGGGCAGTGGGCTGTGCGACGCTTTCCTATATCGAGATCATGCCCACCGTATCGCATCCCACCGGCAGGCGTTCTCACCTTATGAACGTCTACACCGATAAAGCCTATCGCCGCCGCGGGATAGCAAAGGAAATGGTGCTCATGCTCATTGACGAGGCAAAACGCAGGGGCGTTACCGAGATGAGCCTCGACGCCACCGAGTCGGGCAGGCCGCTCTATGAGGCGCTCGGCTTCAGGGCGTCGGAGGAATGTATGGTACTTGAGATCGGGAGAGGATAAAATGACAGAGGCTTATTACATCACAGCGGCGGAGCTGGCGAAGCTCTCGCCCGACGAGCTGCCGCGTGAGCTCAATTCGGCAAAGCACATGATCTATTCCTCGCCGGCGACCCTCGACTTCAACTCCCCCGGAGCCAAGGGCTTCGGTGTAAAGCGGGCGGGGCTGGTGATACCCGGGTCGGTCATGCTGCTCATCGCACCGGGCTGCTGCGGGCGCAATACCCAGCTGCTCAACGCTCTCGGCTACAGCGAGCGCTTCTTCTATCTGATGCTCGACGACACCGACATCGTCACCGGGCGCTATGTGGCGAAGATACCCGAGGCCTGCGAGGAGCTGCTTTCCGAGCTCGACTACACCCCCTCGGTGATAATGCTGTGCGTGACCTGCGTCGATGCGCTGCTCGGCACGGATATGGAGCGGGTCTGCCGCGCCTGCTATGACAGGACGGGCGTAAAAGCCGCACCGGCATATATGTATGCGCTGACAAGAGAGAAGCGTCTGCCGCCCATGGGGCTCGTGCGCAAGTCGGTGTACTCGCTGCTCGAGAAGCAGAAAAGATACTCAAACGAGTGCTCGCTGCTGGGATATTTCTCCGCCCTCGACGACGGCTGCGAGCTGTACGATCTGCTTAAAAATGCGGGCATAAAGAAGATCCACGAGATAGGCCGCTGCACTGCCTTCGAGGAATACTCCGCGATCTCGCGGTCGAACTTTGCGATAGTCTTAAACTCCGAGGCAAGAGCCGCCGCGCAGGATATGCAGCAGCGCCTCGGCATACCCTTCATCGAGCTGACGCGGATGTACCGCCTCGACAAGATACACAATCAGTACCGCCTGCTCGGTCAGGCGATAGGCGCCGAGCTTGACGACAGCGCTTATCTCGCCGCCGCGGAAAAGGCGATAGCCGATATCAAGTCAAAGTACGGTCCCCTTACCCTTGCGGTGGGCGAGAGCCTCAACGCCGACAGCTTCGAGCTCTCGCTGGCGCTGATAGGCTACGGCTTTACCGTCTCGGAGATCTACGGCACCGTCGGCGAGAGGAACTTCGTGTTCGTGAAGAAGCTTGCCGAGGTCTCGCCGGAGACAAGGGTATATTCAAACCTCTCGCCCACTATGATGAACTACGTCCCCGACCCGTCGGTAGATGCGGCGGTGGGCGCCGACGCCTGTTATTACCACGCCGGAAAGCCGGGAGTCGAGTTCAACGGCGAAGCCCAGCCCTTCGGATACAGGGGAGTGACCATGCTCCTTGAGGAGCTTGACCGTGCGCTTTCGGAAAGGGGGAACGGCTGATGAAAAAGCTGTTGAAGCATATCTCGCCTCTTGCCCCCGACGATTCGGGAGCCTGCTCGGTGCTCTACGAGCTCGGCGGGATAACGGTAATATGCGATGCCGGCGGCTGCGCCGGAAACGTCTGCGGGTTCGATGAGCCGAGGTGGTTCACTAAGCGCTCGGCGCTGTTCTCGGCAGGCCTCAGGGATATGGACGCAATACTCGGCCGCGACGCGCTGCTTGTCAAAAAGCTTACGCTGATAACCGAGCAGGTGGATGCGCGGTTCACCGCGATAGTCGGCACGCCCGTGCCGGCGGTCATAGCCACCGATATGAAGGCTCTCGAGCGAATGAGCGAGAAGCGGACGGGTCTGCCCTGTCTTGCCTTCCGCACCGACGGCACCCGCCTTTACGACTGCGGCGAGGAAATGGTCTATGCGCGGCTGTTCGAGCAGTTCGCAAAGGAAAAGCTGCCGGTAAAGCCGGGGAGAGTGGGCGTGCTGGGCGCGACGCCGCTCAACACCGGTGAGCTCACGTCGGAGCGGATAGTCTCCGCGCTGAAAAAACAGGGATATGAGGATCCTGTCTGCTTCGGAATGGACAGCGGTCTCGACGATATAATAAGCGCCTCGGGATGTGAGCGGCTGCTGGTCATCGCGCCCTCCGGGGTCAAGGCCGCAAGGCTTATGAACGAGCGCTTCGGCACCCCCTTTGAGGCCGGCTACCCGACCGGACTGTTCGGCGAGGTAAGCGCCGGACAGGGGAGCAGGGTGCTGATCATGCATCAGCAGTTCGCAGCCAACGCTCTGCGTGAAAAGCTGGAAGCGCAGGGCTGCGAAGTCACCTGCGCGAGCTGGTTCTCAATGCGCCCGACCTTCATGCGGGAGGGCGACATTCAAATCAAGGGCGAGGAGGACTTCTGCGAGCTTGCCGTGAACGGCGGGTTCGACGTCATCCTCGCGGACGAGTTCTTCAAGCGTGCCGCCAAGGGCTTCACAGCCAAGTGGATCGACCTGCCGCAGTTCGCAGTCAGCGGGCGGCTCGGGAAATGACGGAGGCAAAAGATGGATATACTCGAAGCGATCCTTCGCAGGCGCAGCTACCGTGGAAGCTACAAGCCGGAGCCTGTACCGAGAGAGGATCTTGAAACGATAATGAAAGCGGGTCTTTCAGCGCCCTCCGGCTGCAACAAGCAGACGGTGAGCCTTATTGCCGTTGACGACCCGGAGACCCTGAAAGCGGTGCTCTCGGTGATAGATCCGCCGGTGGCGCAGACGGCTCCGGCAGTTATCTGCGTGCTGTCGCAGAGGATCGTCGCCTACCGTGACCGCTGCTTTGCCGTGCAGGACTACGCCGCGGCGATAGAGAATATGCTGCTGGCGGCAGTGGGGCTCGGATACTCGAGCTGCTGGTATGAGGGGCACATCACCGACGAGGACAGGATCTGCGATAAGATCGCGGCTCTGCTCGGCGTTCCCGAGGGGTACGAGCTGGTCTGCCTGCTGCCTGTGGGCAGAGCGCAGGATGAGGCTCCCGAGCCTAAGAAAAAGTCCTTTGACGAAAGAGCGCGGTTCAACAGGTTTTAAGGAGGGTGCCTATGCTGTTCGGAAAGAAGCCGGTAAGGAGCATCGAGATTGTCTCGCTTGAAAAGCTCACCCTGCGCATCAGCGGGATGAGGCTGACAAGAGTGTACGAAATTTTGGACACTAATAGCAAAGCGGAGACCTCCCTTTACTATATGAAATGCGTTCCGGGCGGCATGGAGCCGGAGCTTGAGAAGCGGGCGTATGCCGCGATGCCGGAGGTCACGGCGCTGCTGAACTCTCTCGGCGTCGGGAGCTGGGACGGCTTTGTCGGTCATCACCCCAAGAACGTCCGTGACGGCGAGATGTTCGAGCTCAAAGCAGAGGTCAACGGCGGCGAAAGCATTTACGCTCACGGCTCGGAGAACTTTCCGAAGCATTACCACGAGCTCGTGAGGGCGCTCGACGCCCTGCTTTCAGGCGAGTCCCGAAACAAGGAAGATGACAATGATAACAGTTAACATACACGTTTACGGCATCGTGCAGGGCGTGGGGTTCCGGCCTTTCACGGCTGTCGCTGCCGAGAAGCACGGCGTCCGCGGGACGGTCGCCAACAAGGGCTCCTACGTTGAGATCATCGCTCAGGGCGAGCCGGAGGCGGTAGAGGGCTTCATCGACGAGGTGAGGCACCGTCCGCCGGAGCGGGCTGTGATACTCGGCCTCGACGAGCTCCCCGCCGACGGGGAATACCCCGTCTTTGAGGGGTTTGAGATAATCGAGAGCGAGAAGGAATACGGCGACATTTTTGTTTCCCCTGACATCGCCACCTGCGACAAATGCCGCGCCGAGCTTTTTGACCCCGGCAACAGGCGGTATCTCCACCCGTTCATCAACTGCACCCAGTGCGGCCCCCGGCTGACAATACTCGATTCGATGCCCTACGACAGGGAGCGGACGAGCATGAAGGAGTTCCCGATGTGTCCGGAGTGTATGGGTGAGTATTACTCGCCCGAAACGAGGCGCTTCGATGCCCAGCCGGTCTGCTGCAACGACTGCGGCCCCGAGCTTTACATCATCGGTGAGGACACAAAGGGCGCCGACGCAATAACCAAGGCGCGCAGGACAGTGATGTCCGGCGGGATAATCGCCGTCAAGGGCATCGGAGGCTTTCACCTCTGCTGCGACGCGAAGAATACCGAGGCCGTCGAGCGGCTGAGAACGCTCAAGCGCCGCCCCATGAAGCCATTTGCGGTCATGATGCGCGACCTTGAAACGGTAAAGCGGGAATGCGTCATAAAGGACGGTCAGGAGGAATACCTCACCGGCTGGCAGAAGCCGATCATGCTGCTCGAAAAGAAAGAACGGCAGACCCTCTCGGAGCGCATAGCTCCCGACAATCTCACCGTCGGGGTGATGCTGCCCTACGCGCCGGTGCAGATGCTGCTGTTCGACTATCCCGACGGCATTGAAATGTCCGACTGCCTCGTCATGACCAGCGGCAACGCCAAAGGCGCGCCAATCTGCCGGGACGACGAGAGCGCCGTCCGCGAGATAGGCGGCTTCTGCGACCTGATACTGTCCCACAACAGAAAAATACTCATCCGAGCCGACGATTCCGTCACCGACTGGCTCTACGGCAAGCCTTATATGATAAGGCGCTCCCGCGGCTTCGCGCCGCTGCCCGTGATGTCCAAGGGGGACAGGAGCGTTCAGGCGGTCGGTATAGGCGGGGAGCTCAAAAACAGCTTCTGCGCCGCAAGAAACAGTATGCTCTACCTCTCGCCCTACATCGGCGATATGGCAGACCCCCGCACCGTCAGAGCGCTTGACGAGTCCCTCGGCAGGATGCTCGATATGCTCGAGTGCGAGCCGCAGACGGTGGTCTGCGACACCCACCCTATGTACAACACTGTCGCTTTCGCGGAGGAATACGCAGAGCAGCATAAGCTGCCTCTCGTGAAGATACAGCACCACTATGCCCACATCCTTTCCTGCATGGCGGAGAACGACCGCACCGAAAAGGTCATCGGTTTCTCACTCGACGGCACCGGCTACGGCAGCGACGGCACGATCTGGGGCGGCGAGCTCCTGATTGCGGACTTCAGAGGGTATGAGCGTACCGGGAGCATAGAGCCCTTCATGCAGGCGGGCGGCGACCTCTCCGCGAAGGAGGGCTGGCGTATAGCCGCAGCCATGCTCGGCGAGGAGACCTGCACCGCTCTCGGTATCTGTACCCGGAGCGAGCACAGGCTCATAAATACCATGGCTTCCAAGGGGCTCAACAGCGTCCGCTCGACCAGCGCCGGCAGACTCTTCGACGCCCTCTCCGCGATACTCGGCATCAGACGCGCCTCGACCTTTGAGGGCGAAGCATCCACGGCGCTGATGTATCACGCCGAGCTTTACGAGCGCAGCCATGCGGGGAAGTACGAGCCGCTTTACAGCGGTGAGCTTCTCTCCGCGGAGAACGGATATATCACCTTGAAAACCACCGAGCTTGCCCGATTTATCGCTCAGCAGCGGCTTATCGGCGGGAACACCGGCAGGCTCGCTTACGAGTTCCATTTCACACTCTCGCGTATGCTTATCGAAGCGGCGGAGCGCATAAGGTCGGACACCGGCCTCGATACCTGCGCTCTGAGCGGAGGGGTGTTCCAGAACAGGCTGCTCGTCCGGCTCGTGAACGAGGGGCTGACAGACCGGGGCTTTAAAGTCCTGCTGCACAGCCTTGTCCCGCCCAACGACGGCGGCATAGCTCTCGGGCAGGCGGCTTATGCAATGCACAACGGGGTGAACGAAAATGAAAATTGAACACGCCTCCCTCTATGTCAGGGACTTGGAGGCTGCAAGGGATTTCTTTGTAAAGTACTTCGGCGGGGTGTCGAACGGCGGGTATCACAACGAAACGGACAGGCTTCCGGTCGTATTTCCTCACCTTTGAGGACGGCGCAAGGCTCGAGCTCATGACCCGCCCCGATATCACCGGGCAGGAAAAGCCGCCATACCGCACCGGCTGGGCGCATATCGCCTTTTCTGCCGGCAGCAGGGAGGCGGTGGACAGCCTCACCGAGCGTCTGCGCTCAGACGGTTACAGGATCGTCAGCGGCCCGAGAGTCACCGGCGACGGCTGCTATGAAAGCTGCGTCGCCGACGGCGAGGGGAATTTGACAGAAATAACGGAATAACATTTTCAGGAGGTATTTATCATGTGTGTAGGTTTATCGGCAAAGGTAGTAAGCATCAAGGACGACACCGCGGTCATTGACGCGGGCGGAGCTCAGAGAGAGATCAGCGCGGGAGTGCTCGACGATCTCGAGCCCGGAGATTACGTTATGGTTCACGCGGGCGTAGCCATCGCCAGGATCACCGAGAGCGATGAGGACGAAGCCGCCGACGTTATGGGGGATCTCCTATGAACGAACAGATGAAGAAAGCCCGGGACATAATAACCGGCTACAAGGGCAGGCCCGTGCGGATAATGGAGGTCTGCGGCACCCATACCCATGAGATATTCCGCCTCGGGATAAGAAAGCTCGTCCCGGAGGGGATAGATATAATCTCCGGCCCCGGCTGCCCCGTCTGCGTGACGGCGGTGGGCTTCATCGACGAGGCCTGCTGGCTCGCGCTGGAAAAGGGCTGCACCGTGACCACCTTCGGCGACCTTATCAAGGTGCCAGGCACGAAAATGAGCCTTGCGGGTGCAAGGGCGGAGGGTGCAAAGGTAAGGCCGGTGTACTCCCCCCTTGACGCTGTGGAGCTGGCTAAGGAGAACCCCGATGAGCAGATAGTTTTCCTTGCCGTCGGCTTCGAGACCACCACTCCCTCCGCCTGCCTTGCGGTAAAGAAGGCCGAGGAGCTCGGGCTTGAGAACTTCTCTCTGCTCACCGCCAACAAGACGATGCCCAACGCCTACAATGCACTTGTGGGCAGCGCCGACGCCTTTATCTATCCCGGGCACGTCAACGCCATAACCGGAAACGGAGCCTGCATAAAGCTCTGCGAGGAAAAGGGAGTGTCGGGAGTGGTCGCCGGATTTACGGCAAGCGAGCTCATCACCGCCCTTGCGGTCACGGTGAGCCTGCTCGAAAAGGGAGAGCCGTTCTTCCGCAACTGCTATCCCCGCGTCGTGAAGGACGAGGGCAATCCCGCCGCCATAAAGCTGATGGACGAGGTCATGGAGCCCTGCGACAGCGAGTGGCGCGGTCTCGGGCTGATACCCATGTCGGGCATGAAGCTGCGGGACAGATACGCCCGCTTCGACGCACGCATAAAGTACGCCATGCCGCTCATAACCGGTAAGCCCAACCCCGCCTGCCGCTGCGGAGACATGCTCCAGGGCAAATGCAAGCCCTCGGACTGCAAGGTGTTCGGCAAGGGCTGCACCCCGCTGCACCCGATCGGTGCCTGCATGGTCTCCGACGAGGGTGCCTGCTCCGCATATTATCAGTATTCGGGGCTTGTGTGAAGGAGCGGCCGTTTTATGGGAGAGATGTATAAATGCGATCTTAAAGCATACGAAGGTAACTGGCCGTATATCTTTGCGAGCTACTGCCGCCGTGACAGCATAAGGGTCTATGAGATCCTCGAGCGGCTGTACCTTGAAGGCTACCGTATCTGGATGGATACCGAGGGCATTCCGCAGACCGCCGAGAACTGGGAGAAAGAGCTCAAAGGCAGGATCGCAAAAAGCAGAGTGTTCATGGTCTTCGTTTCAAGGGCGTATTTTGAGAGCCGGAACTGCATGAACGAGGTGGGCTGGTACACAGAGCTTGCAGCCTCCGATAACAGGAAACGTATGAGCATCATAATGCTTGAGGATATCCCCGATGCGGAGTGGAGCGGCTCTGTGCAGCCCTATGTGAAGCATCAGCGCCTTGAGTACGGAGCCGATACTTCGATAGAGTATCTGCTCGGGCGCATCTGCGGCAGCGAACTCGATGTCTGTAAAGGGCCTTCGAGACAGCCTCTTGAGAGCAGGCTGCTGAAACTGAGAGAGGAGCTGCTTGCAAGAGCCGGCGACTCTCATGACGACGATCCCGCGGAAAAGGAAAAGCGGCGCTCAATGACCCGTGATACCGTGAGCGAGATCTGCATAAAGATGCCCAAGGACCTTGACGAGCTCGGAAAGATCACGGGCATCGGGAACTTCAAGCTGAGAACGTTCGGCGAGGAGATACTTGCGATCATCAGGGACTATAACGATGATGTCGAGCAGGCCTTGCGCGAGGAGACCGAGTACTGCAGGCTTTCCGATGAGGAGCTCCGTGCTGTCTGGCCGAATTTCCGCAAGCGCTGGCACAAGGAGGACGAGCAGAAGCTCACCGGTATGTTCCTTGACGATGAGGGGATGGAAAACATTTCCCGGGAGCTCGGCAGAGAGCCTGTGAGCTGCCTTTTAAGGCTGATGCAGCTCTCTCCCGGCGACGAAGCGCTCAAGCGCAGGCTTTCCTCGCTTTTCGGCTCTTTCAGGGCTGTAAGGACTTTTTCCGAGCGCAGTTATTTCAATGAATGGCTGATAAAATACGGCTTCGCAGCTGCCGAAACCGATAATGATCCGGAGGATGATGATAATGAGTAACAATACAGTGACCCTCGCCCACGGTGCGGGCGGAAAGCAGACGAGCGAGCTTATCGAAAAGGTGTTCAAGGCGCATTTTGACAGCCCCGAGTTCACCGCCGACGATGCTGCGGTGCTGCCGCAGATCAAGGGCAGGCTCGCCATGACCACAGACGGCTTTATCGTTTCGCCGTGGAAGTTCAACGGCGGGAACATCGGCAAGCTCTCGATCTGCGGGACGGTCAACGACCTCTCCTGCATGGGCGCCAAGCCGATGTACATGACCTGCGCCTTCGTCATCGAGGAGGGCTTCCCCCTTGACGATCTCGAGCAGATCGCCGCCGCCATGGAGAAGACCGCCGCAGAGGTCGGCGTGAAGATAGTTGCAGGAGACACCAAGGTCGCCGGAAAGGGTCAGGTGGACAAGGTCTTCATCACCACCACCGGCATCGGCGAGATACAGGAGGGCGCAGACACTTCCGGCAAATATGCAAGACCCGGCGACGCCGTCATTGTGACTGGCGACGTGGGCAGGCACGGCTGCACTATCCTTATAGCCCGCGACGATTACGGCATCGAGTCTGATGTCGATACCGACTGCGCTCCTCTGTGGGGAGCAGTTGAGGCCATGCTCGGCGTGACCAAGGATATCCGCGTCATCCGCGACGCGACAAGAGGCGGCGTCGGCACCGTGCTCTACGAGATCGCGGAGCAGAGCGGTGTGGGCGTTGCGCTCGATCAGTCGGCTATCCCGGTGGACGAGCGCGTAAAGGGCGTCTGCGGGATGTTAGGTCTCGAGCCGCTGTACCTTGCCTGTGAGGGCAGGCTCGTAGTGGTCGCTCCCGCCGACAAGGCAGAGGCGATAGTCGCGGAGCTCCGCAAGGGGAAGTACACCGCGAATGCCGCCGTCATCGGGCGCATCACCGAGGAAAACAAGGGACGGGTCATCCTCGAGACCGAGCTCGGCACCCAGACCATCCTCCCACAGCCCAAGGGAGAGCTGCTGCCGCGTATCTGCTGAGACAGAGTATATCCGCCGGGTCGGTGCGCAGAGCATCGGCCCGGTATTTGCGTCCGGGGGAGGTCTTCACCGGCAAAAATGAATAACCGCAGGATAAAAATTGCATTTTTCACAAAAAAATCACGTCCCCCCTCTTGAAATGTGCAGGAAAACGTGTTACAATAAGTATTAGCATATTAAAATGAAAGAAGGCAAATCACAATGGATATCAGATTAGAGCTTACCAAAACACCCAAGGCAAAGCCGCAGGACGAGACCAAGCTCGGCTTCGGCCACATCTTCACGGATCATATGTTTGTAATGAACTACGATACCGGCGAGGGCTGGCATGACGCAAGGATCGTTCCTTACGGCGAGATCTCCCTTTCTCCCGCAGCTATGTGCCTGCACTACGGTCAGGAGATCTTTGAGGGCCTCAAGGCTTACAGACGTGCCGACGGCGGCATCCAGCTGTTCAGACCCGACGAGAACTACAAGCGTCTCAACAACTCCGCAAGGAGAATGGTCATCCCCGAGATCGACGAGGAGTTCATGATCGAGGCTACCAAGAAGCTGGTCGAGATCGAGAAGGACTGGGTACCTCACACTGACGGCGCTGCCCTTTACATCCGTCCCTTCATTTTTGCGACCGATCCCTATGTAGGCGTTCGTCCCGCAGACCACTATCTGTTCCTCATCATCCTCTCGCCCTCCGGCGCTTACTATTCCACCGGTCTCAACCCCGTTAAGATCTATGTTGAGAACAACTATGTAAGAGCTGTCCGCGGCGGTACAGGCTTTGCAAAGACCGCTGCAAACTACGCTATCTCCCTCAAGGGTCAGGAAGAGGCCCACGAGCAGGACTACGAGCAGGTGCTCTGGCTCGACGGCGTTGAGAGAAAGTACATCGAGGAAGTAGGTTCCATGAACATCTTCTTCGTTATAGACGGCGAGGTAATCACTCCCGAGCTTCAGGGTTCGGTACTCCCCGGCATCACAAGGAAGTCCGCTCTTGAGGTATGCAAGTCCAAGGGACTCAAGGTCTCCGAGAGGCGCATCACCATCCAGGAGGTCGCCGAGGCTTACGACAACGGCAAGCTGGACGAGGTATTCGGCACCGGTACTGCGGCTGTTATCTCTCCCGTAGGCCACCTCAAGTGGGGCGACAAGATCATGACGATCAACAACAACGAGATCGGACCTATCTCCCAGATGCTCTACGATACCATGACCGGTATCCAGTGGGGCAAGATCGAGGATACCTTCGGCTGGATCGTTCCGGTCTGCTGAGAGGCTCCGAGAGAATAAAGGCAACACCGCACAACCACCGGCTAACGCCTTTGTACATCATCCGCTTGCATATTTTCCGTCATATAACCCAAATTCTCCTTGCCTTGCGCCAGCAAGGCGGCGTCGAATTTAGGCAATCTGACGAAAAATCTGACTGC
>JAFXVY010000021.1 GCA_017534595.1 Ruminococcus sp. | reverse complement strand
CGCCGCCTTGCAAGCGAAGTTCACTTCGCTTTACGCAACGGCAAGGAGAATAGTGTCAACAAGTTGACACGGTAATATGACGGAAAATATGCAAGCGGATGATGTACAAAGGCGTTAGCCGGTGGTTGTGCGGTGTTGCCTTTATATAATTTTGCCCCGGCCTGTCCGCCAGGCGGCACGGCAAAGCCGCGGAGTATCAGTACTTCTTGGCGACCTGATCCTCGAGCTTGTTGAAGATACCGAGCAGGTTGGTAACAGACTCGTAGAGCACATCCATATCCTCGTCGGTAAGAGCCTTTGCTCGGCTGCGGGTATCGTCGAGAACGGTAGCCTTTGCAGCGTTGATATGCTCGACGGCCTTGTCAGTGAGGCTTATATTCACAACTCTGCGGTTCTGCTTGTTCTGCTCTCTGGTGACATAGCCCTTGTCAACGAGCTGAGCCACTGCTCTTGTTGCCTGCTCGTTGCTGGTGCTGATCTTATCGGCGAGCTGAGACATCGACAGTCCGTCCTGCACGGAAAGTGCGAGCAGGATCATCTGCTGTGTACGGGTGAGCTCACTGCCGAGCTTGTCAAAGGACTCGTAGATGAGCTTCCTTCCTCTGGGATAGAGTTCAAACATAGCGTCGATGCTCTTCTTTCTTGCCTTGTTCATAGTGGTTTCCTCCTTGGTAATATTGGTCGATCCCTGCGGGTTTATGCTCCTTGCCTGCGCCTTGCGGCTGAGCACTGCCGTCCCGGGATGAATTCACACTTCGATTATCGCGCCCGTCGGGCACTTCTGTATGCAAAGGCCGCAGCCCAGGCAAAGCTCGCCGTCGATGACGGCATGGTTCTCCTTGACCGTTATCGCTCCTCCGGGGCAGTTCCTGGCGCAGAGGCCGCAGCCTATGCAGCCCGAGGTGCAGAGCGTCCTGGTCTTTCTTCCGGGGTCCGTCGAGGCACAGGCGACCTCGAACCTCTGGTTTATGGGTCTGAGGACGATCAGATCGTTGGGGCACTCCCTTACGCAGAGCCCGCAGCCGATACATTTCCTGATATCGACCTTGGCGATCCTGTCCTTTACGGAGATCGCGTCCTGCGGACATACCCTGACGCAGTCGCCGTACCCGAGGCATCCGCTGGTGCAGCCCTTGGAGCCGTTGTAGTACTTGTTGCAGGCGGCGCAGGAGCTTATCCCCCCGAAGACGTATTTATGCTGCGCCTTGCTGCAGTCCCCCGCGCACTTGACGAATGCGCGGTGCGCCTGAGCGCCCTCGTCCTCGACGCCCATTATCTCGGCGAGCCTTGCCGCTGTCCCCGCCCCTCCGGGATTGCAGAGGTTGCAGGGCGCCCCCGCGACTACCGCCGCCGCATAATCGGCGCAGCCGGAATACCCGCAGGAGCCGCAGTTGACCTGCGGCAGCGCCTCCTTGACGGCCTCGAGCCTCTCGTCCGTCTTGACGGCGAAATACTTCGAGGCTGCGGTCAGCAGCACTCCCGAGACAAGCCCGAGCAGCGCAAAAAGGCCTATTGGTATGACATAACTCATATTAAGCAGATCCTCCGTTGAATGATCTGATGCTTCACGAGAACAGACCCGTAAAGCCCATGAAGCTCAGCGAGACTATCGAAGCCGCGATGAGCGTTGAGGGTACTCCCTTGAACGCCGCAGGCACGTCGCTGTGCTGTATCCTGCTGCGCACGCCCGAGAACAGCACCAGTGCCAGCGTGAACGCGGCTCCCGTTCCGAAGGCGTTTGCCAGCGACTGAAGAAATCCGTAGCCCTCGTCAATATTGGCAACGGTGACTCCCAGCACGGCGCAGTTGGTGGTAATGAGCGGCAGATACACGCCGAGCGCATTGTAGAGCGGCGGCATGGTCTTCTTCATGACTATCTCTATGAGCTGCACGAACATCGCGATAACGAGTATGAACGCGACGGTGCGCAGATAGGTGATATCGTATCTTTCAAGAAGCTGATATACAGGGTAGGTGCAGGCGGTGGCGCAGACCATTACGAAAATCACTGCCCCTCCCATGCCGAGGGAACTCTTGAGCTGCTTCGAGACGCCGAGGAACGCGCAGATGCCCATGAACTGCGAGAGCACAACGTTATTGACGAACACAGCGGTCAGTATGATGATGATTATTTCCTTCACTGCCCCTCACCTTCCTTCTCGGGGCCTTTGCACTCCGCCTTGTCGCGGATGCAGAAGGCGGCGGCGGGACAGTTCTCGCAGCTTATCTCCTCCGGGGGCTTCTTCTTTGAGAGCCTGCCCACAAGGGCTATTATGCACCCGAGGACGAAAAATCCGCCGGCGGGCATGATGAATATGAGCATCGGGTCGTTCTTGAGCACCGGCAGCTTTATGCCGAACCACGAGCCCGAGCCGAGTATCTCCCGGACGCTTCCCATGGCAAGCAGAGCCAGCGTGAAGCCGAGGCCCATTCCGAGCCCGTCGAGCACCGAGGGCAGCACCTTGTTCTTCGAGGCAAAGGCCTCCGCCCGCCCGAGGATGATGCAGTTAACGGTTATCAGCGTCAGGAACACTCCGAGCGAGTGGTAAAGCGAGGGCAAAAACCGCTGCATCAGGAAGGATATCAGCGTTACGAACCCCGCTATGATGACTATGAAGCAGGGCAGCCTTACCGCCTTGGGTATCACGCCCTTCAAAAGCGAGATGACCAGGTTCGAGCACACCAGCACGAAGGTGGTGGCGAGCCCCATGCCGATGGCGTTTGAGGCAAGGGTGGTGACTGCAAGCGTCGGGCACATACCGAGCAGCATTACGAGCACCGGGTTCTCCTTGAGAAGGCCCTTGGTGAACTCGCGCGAGAGCGGGGTCTTATTCTCATTCACCGAAGATCGCCTCCTTATTCTTTGCATAGAGCTCCACAGCCTTGCGGCAGGCGGCCTTCATGCCCTTTGAAGAAAAGGTAGCGGCGGTAACGCCGTCTATCGAGCTGTCGGAGGTATCGGTGCCGTAGCCTATCAGCTTGGATTTAAACCCGTCCTCCTGCACTCTTGTGCCGAGGCCGGGGGTCTCGCCGATATCAAGGAACTCTATCCCCGCGACCCTGCCGTCGGTGCCTATACCTATGAGCAGATGCAGACCGCCCTTCGAGTAGCCGTCCTGCTCCAGCTCTATGAAGCATTTGCTCTTTCCGTCGGTTATCACCGACCTTACCCCCTCGACCCCGAAGGTGAGAGGAACTTTTTTCTTGGTGCCCTCCTCGAGGAGCATCTTATAGTCTCCCTTGCCGAAGATATCCTCGCAGGCTGCGGTGAGCTGCTCGGTCATTATGCCGGTGGTGTCCACATAGGTGTTGTTGTAGGCGATGACCAGCAGCGCTGAGACCACCACGCATACCAGCGTGAGCACTACGGGAGGCATCAGCGTGTTCTTCACTTGCCCGCCTCCTTCTTGTCCCTGCCGTACTTCCCGCCGAAGGCTTTCTTTCCGGTGAACATATCAATATAGGGGGTGACTATATTCATCAGCAGTATCGAGTAGGACACGCCCTCCGGCGCGTTGCACCAGAAGCGTATCACACAGGTGACTATCCCGCAGCCTATGCCGAACACCACTCTGCCCTTCTTGGTAACGGGCGTGGTGACGTAATCGGTAGCCATGAAAATGGCTCCGAGCATAAGTCCGCCGGAGAGTATCTGATATATCGGATCCTTTCCGACAGCCGCGGAGAAGAGATACACCGTCCCTATGAACGCCAGCGGCGCATGGAGCGTGATGACGCGGGTAATGACAAGATAAGCCCCGCCTATGAGCAGCGCGAGCTTGGAGGTCTCGCCGATGCAGCCGCCGCAGCGCCCGAGGAACAGGTCTATATACGAATAGCTCTCCTCGGTGACAAGAGGCGTCGCCGTCGATACGGCATCAACTCCCTCGGGCAGCACCCAGTGGGTCATATAGCCCGTAAACGACAGCATCAGCACTATCCTGCCGACTATCGCGGGGTTGGCGAAGTTCTGACCGAGCCCTCCGAAAAGCTGCTTGACCACGACTATCGCCGTGAACGTGCCGATAGCCGCCATCCAGATCGGCAGCGTTACCGGCAGATTGAATGCAAGCAGTATGCCCGTTACCATAGCCGAGAGATCGTCGGTGGTGTCGGGGCGCTTCATCACGAAGCGGATGAGCCGCTCCCAGAGCATAGCCGAGAGCGCACAGAACGCTATGAGCGTCAGGACTCTCCAGCCGAAGAATATCGCCGAGGTCACCATAGCGGGGACGGTAGCGATTATAACGTGCAACATTATCCTTGAGGTCGTGCAGCTGTCCCTGAGATGCGGTGAGGGATCGACTGTAAATTCCTTCGGATCCAAAGCTGATTATCTCCTTTTATCTGCTGATGGCGAAGCCCTTGGCGAGCTGGTTCTTCTCGGCAAGCGGCCTCTTTGCGGGGCAGACGTAGCTGCAGCTCCCGCAGTTCATGCAAAGGTTTATTTTCAGACGGTTGAGCGCCTCGCGGTCACGCCTGTCATAGGCGCGTTCAAACTCGGCGGGCATGAGCCCGAGCGGACAGGCCGCGATGCAGCGCCCGCACTTGATGCAGGCCGTCTGTACCTCCTTCTTCGCCGGAGTTTTAAAGGCGAGGAAGGCGTTGTTGGTCTTGAGCAGCGGGAGCCCCGGGTCGTAGAGGGAAATGCCCATCATCGGCCCGCCGGCGATAAGCCGCTTTACATTCTCCATATCCGTATCGCAGGCGGCAAGCAGGTCGGTTATCGGCGTACCTATGGGAGCTCTCAGGTTCCCCGGCTTGCCGACAGCGTCGCCGTCCACCGTGACCCTCCTTGAAACGAAGGGCATACCCGTCTGCGAATAGTCGTATAAAAATCCCGTGGTGGATGCGTTGAGCACGATGACGCCCTTATCGTAGGCCAGCTCGCCCTCGCCGATGATCCTGCCGCCCGTGGCGTAGAAGGCGATGACCTTCTCGGCGCCCTGGGGGTAGCTCGAACGCAGCTTCAGCACCTCAAAGCCCTTTTCGTCCGCGAGCCTTTCGCGGAAGAGCTTTATAGCCTTCGGCTTGTTCTCCTCGATGCCGATGACCGCCCTTTCAATGCCCAGCACCTCTTTTACGAGCTTCATCCCGCCGATGACGCGGTCGGTGTTCTCCATGAGCTCGCGGTAGTCGCTGGTGATATAGGGCTCGCACTCGGCGGCGTTTATCACAAGTGTATCTATACGGGTCTTCTGCTCGTCGTAATCGAGCTTGATGTGCGTGGGGAAGCCCGCTCCGCCCATTCCGCAGCAGCCCGACTCCTTTACGGCAGCCGCAAGGCTGGCCTTGTCGGTGATGACCGGCGGCGCGATGTCCGGGTCGGGGGTCATTAGGCCGTCCGAGAGGATCTCCACCGTCTTGCAGGTCTTGCCGTTGGGCAGCAGCATCTCGCCTATCTTCTCGACCTTCCCCGAAACGCTCGCATGGATGGGGCAGGTCATCCTCGTGTCGGCGTCACCTATCTTGGTGCCGACCTTCACCTCGTCGCCCGCCCTGACGAGCGGCTCTGCGGGAGCACCGATATGCTGGCTCATCGACATGATTACCCTTTCCGGGCAGTCGAGCCCGACAGTCTCGCAGTTTTCGGTGTTCTTGAAGTGCGAAAGCCTGATTCCGCTGAGTCTCATCAACGCATTATCTCCTTTAAGGAACGGGCAGGATAAAATATGCTTGCAAAAGCCTGCCCGATGTGGTATAATCAAAAGTGGCTCAGATGCCGGCTCCGCGCAGGAGCGCTTCGCACCCCGCGATAAAGCTGCGCAGCTCCGCCGAGCTTTCCACAGGCAGCTCGAGACGGCCCGCCGCTTCGGCACCCAGCCCGCCGATGTATTCAGTGAGCTTGCCGGGAGCCTCCGCCATTATCCTGCGGCAGATCTCATCCGCCTCCTCTCTCGGCAGAGAGAAGATCTCGGAGGAATTGTGCGGGTTGAGCTCGTAAACGGCTCTGAGCATATAGTAGGAGCAGACGGAGATATACGCCGCCGCGCTCTGTACAGCCTCGTCCGAGCCGGAGGCGGCTGCAAGCTGCATGAGCAGCGAGCCGGTGCCGTCAAGGACGACTGCGGCCAGCCCTTCGCCAAAGATCTCGGCGGGACTTATCCCGCAGACCCGGCAGTAGGCGAGAGCCATAGCGGAGCTGACGGTCCGCTTCCCGCTCTCGAGCTGGGAGATATTGCTCTGGGACGTCCCGATCAGACGGGCAGCGTCAAGCTGGCTGATGCCCTTGGCCTTGCGGGCGGCTGCAAGCCTTTGCCCGACCTCGAGATTATCAGCAAAACGGGTGCTTTTATCCATCGCTCCGACCTCCCTGCTCTGTGTTTTTGCCTGTATTATTATACCACTAAACCAACCATTTGTAAAGTGTTATTCTTACACATATTTTAACAAAAAGCATAATTTTATTCTGACAAAAAAGGAGAAAGTCCGATGAAAGGCTACAAGCTTCAGCTCATACGTCACGGGATGACGGATGCCAATACCGAGGGCAGATATATCGGTATCACCGACGTCCCGCTGAGCGCCGAGGGCGTCAAGAGCATCTACGAAAAGCGCGAAAACAGCTTCTACCCGCCCGTGCAGAAGGTCTATACCTCCCCCCTCAAGCGGTGCAGGCAGACGGCGGACATCCTTTTTAACGGCGCCTATACCGTCGATCTCGGGCTTCTTGCCGAAATGGACTTCGGCGACTTCGAGAACAAGACCCCCGAGCAGCTCTCCGGCGACCCCGCCTACGCGAAATGGCTCGAGGGCGGGCTCGACAATCCCCCGCCGAAGGGCGAGTCCGCAAGGGATGTGGTCAACCGCTGCTATGAGGCGCTCAACATAATCATCTCGGATATGATGTACGAGGGCTTCACCTCCGCCGCTGTCGTGACCCACGGCGGTATAATAATGGATATGCTCTCCTGCTTCGGGCTGCCGAAGCTCCCTCCCGCCGACTGCCGCTGCGATTTCGGCGAGGGCTTCGAGATAATGGTCACCGCTGCCATGTGGCAGCGCTCCGGAGCCTTTGAGATCCTCGGGCTGCTGCCCTACGTCGAGCAGGAGGACGAAGACAAAGAAGAAGATCAGGACTGACCGTCTGACGGCAGATCAGCGAAAGGAGGCGGAGCCGCCGTGACAAACAGGGAAATAAAGCGTCTGGCGCTTGACCGCCTCAGGGGAAAATGGGGCACCTGCGTGGCGCTGACCGTTTTCAAAGCATCCTTCGTGCTGGCGCTCATCGCGATCGAAGCGATGATATATGTCATCCTCGATCACCTCGGCATCGAATACAGCTATTGGCCTTCGGCGGTGTTCGGCACCGATCTCGGCAGGTTCATGCTTTCGGCGAGAATACTCGTCATCCTGCTGCTGATGATACCCGAGGTCTACATCATGCGCAGGCTGCTGCTCGATATCTGCGTGGGCAACAACTTCCTCGATACCCGCCGCTACATCCAGCAGAACTCCCGCAGGATCTACGCCAAGACCATAGCCGGAACAGTCGTGCCCTTTATGCTCAAATGCTTTGCGGCTGTGCCGCTGTTCATAAGCATCTATATCGCCCACTATTTCGGCACCGCCCGCAGCGGCGAGCAGCTCACCACCGCCGCACTGTTCCTGTTCATGCTCGCCATAGGCTTCTCGATAGTCTGGGTGGGCGTGCTGGTGCATTACAGTATCTCCCTGTCCTTGACCAAATACATCATGACCCTCAATCCGCGGGCGAACGTGTTCGACGCCTGCGATCTTTCCGTCCGGCTCATGGACGGCCACCACATGAGATATCTCTCGCTGCTGTTCTCATTTGTAAAGTATATACCGCTGATGCTGCTGATCTACCCGATCTTTGCGATAGAGCCGTATATCAGGGTCTCCTTCGCCATGCTCGCAAAGGATATCATGGGCTCCTACTGGCAGGATAAGTATCCCGCCATGATAAAGAGGTGGAGCAAGTATGCGGGGTAAGGTGACGGTGCTCCCGGCGGAGGACGGAAAGCCTCTCGGAGAAGTGCTGCGGCGCAGGGGCTATTCCCGCCGGCTCATCTGCCGCCTCAAACAGATACCCCTCGGAATGAGCCGCCGCGGCGAGCTCATCCGCACCGTTGATACCGTTTCCGCAGGGGACGAGATCGTCATAGCCGATACCGGCAGCTCGGATATCTCCGCCTCGCCGGAGCTTTGCGCCCCCGTGCTCTATGAGGACAGCGAGGTCATCGTTTTCGACAAGCCGGCCGATATGCCCGTTCACCCCTCGATAAAGCATCAGGACGATACCCTCGCCAATCTCTTTGCCGCCCGCTGCCCGGGTACGACCTTCCGACCGGTCAACCGCCTCGACAGCCGCACCTCCGGCTGCGTCATCACAGCAAGATCGCAGTTCGCGGCCTCGGCACTTCAGGGACGCTTCGGAAAGCGCTATCTCGCCGTCTGCTGCGGGGATCCCGGAGAGAGCGGGGAGATAAACGCCCCCATAGCCCGCGAGCGGGACTCCATAATCCTGCGCTGCGTCCGCGAGGACGGAAAACAGGCGGTGACAAGGTTCCGAGCTGTTGCCCGCAGTCCGCTATATACCCTCTGCGAGGTCTTCCCCCTCACCGGGAGGACACATCAGATAAGAGTCCATTTCGCCCATATAGGCTGCCCCCTCGCCGGAGACAGTATGTACGGCGGGGATATGTCCGATATCGGGCGGCAGGCCCTGCACTGCGCAGAGGTAAGCTTCCTCTCCCCCGACAGCGGCGAAAGCCTGTCGGTAAGGGCTCCCCTGCCCGCGGATATGCGCTCTCTGCTTGAGCTTGCGGGGATCGGCTGCGGAGAATTGACCGATTTTGCTTGACACATCCCTCTGTTTGGTGGTATAATATAATTTACGGATATGTTTGCCCCAAGAAAGGTCTGAGGGTCAGTGATAAAAAAGTTGATATGCGCCCTTTGCCTCTGCGCAGTTATGGCTGCGGGCTCGGCGTGCAGCTCGGAGGAGCCGTCCTCCGCGGATGCATCGTCCCATGAGCAGACCGGCCTGCTGCCGGCGGAAAGCGCTCCCGCTGCGGGAGAGAGCCGCCTCGGGCGGGATCTGCAGAAGGTCGCGGATATATACAGGACAAAGAAATATACCCTTGAGTGTACTCTCGAAAGCACAGAGCTCGATTCACCCGTCAAGATAAAAAGAGTCGTCAGCGGCAGCGACAGCTACCAGCTCCAGACAGAGGCTGCCGGCAGCCACGGCACAGTTACCGTAAACGGCAAGAGCTATGACTTCGACCGCGTCTGCGGGATGTACCGCGAAACAGATAACGTCCCCGGGCTCAATATAGTCGAGGAGCTCGAAAGGCTCGGCATAGCCCCCGGCGCAATGCGCGATTCCGACCGGGAAAAATACAGCGATTACAACGTCGAGCAGTATACCTATACCGGAGATACCTATATAACCGTCATGGACTTCTGCTTTGACAAGTTCGACGGGCACCTTATCAAGTATGTCACCAGATATTCCGTCGAGGGCTCGGATGACATCATCGAGACAAGAACGATAGACCGTCTCGACACCGAAGCGGACGAGTCGGTGTTCAATGCCTATTTCGCTGACGATTTCGTGAACTTCGACACCCTTTCCGAAGAAGAGCGGGCCGGCTTCATCAGAGGCGTCTGCGCAAGCAGAGGCATCACCACCGAGGAGCTCTTTGAAACGGGCATTTCCGCAAATGACCTCAAAACACTTGATTACGACACGCTGTTCCGGCTCGTATATACCTTCGGCACCCGCAGCGGCGACAGCTCTGCGGCGGATGAAAGCTCCGCCGTCACCGATGAGAGCTCCGGAGAGGACAGCTCCGCAGATGAGAGCAGTGAAAGCTCCGAAAGCGGCACGGATACCCTCCCTGACAGCAGCTCCGAGGCCGGGAACAGCGATATCACCGACGATAACGGAGGCTCCGTCTCATCCGACGGAGAATAGATCATGAATATTCTTAAATTCTTAAAGCCCAAGGCCGTGATAGATTACGTCTACGACGACTGCACGGTCAGGCAGGCCATAGAGAAGATGCGTCACCACGGCTTCACGGCAATACCCGTCATCAATAAGGACGGCGAGTATGTCAAGACCCTCGCGGAGGGCGATTTCCTCTATTATATGCTGGACAAGAGTCTCTTTGATATCAGAGAGCTCGAGCGCCACAGCATCTCGGACATCCCCAAGCGTGTGCGCAGTACGCCCGTTTCGGTCACGGCGACCCTCGACGAGCTCGTGCTGCTGGCGATGAACCAGAACTTCGTCCCGGTCATCGACGACAGGAAGGTGTTTATCGGCATCGTCACCCGAAGCGATATCCTCCAGTACTGCCACGGCATACTCAAAGATACCGAACAATGATCCATATTACATATAAAGGAGAACACCGGATATGAAGATCCTCAGAAGCAGCCGAAAAGGCGGCGCCGCACTGGCAGCGGTGCTCATAATGATAATACTCCTTGCGGCGGGAACTGCAATAATGATAGTTACCGGACGCGGGCAGATCAAGGAGGCTGCGGACGTACCCTCCGTCCATCAGGACGAGAGCAGCAGTCAGCCCGATGAGAGCAGCAGCCTTCCCGATGACACCAGCAGCCAGCCCGACGAGAGCAGCGAGCCCGAAAAACCGGTCATGGCCGCGCCGACGATAGCTGCCGACTATAAGGACATCGACTTCATCGAGGATAAGCTCTCCAGCAAATACGCCGTGCTCATGGACGTTGACAAGAACGAGATCATCGCCGGCACGAACATCGACAAGAAGATCTATCCCGCCTCCCTGACCAAGATCCTCTCGCTGATCGTAGCGGTGGAAAATGTCGAGGACACAACGGTAGAGTTCAAGTTCACCGCAGATCTGCTCAATCCTCTGGTCGAGGAAAGAGCCTCCGTAGCGGGCTTCCTGGTAGACGAGAGCGTTCCGTTCAAGGATCTGCTCTACGGCGCGATACTCGTGAGCGGCGCGGATGCGACCTCTGCACTGGCAAAGATAGTAGCCGGCTCCGAGAAGAAGTTCGCGGATATGCTCAACAAGAAGGCAGAGGAGCTCGGTCTGACGGGCACTCATTTCGTAAACGCCAGCGGTCTGCATGACGACGACCACTACTCGACCTGCAAGGATATGGCTATCGCCCTTGCCTACGCCCTCAAGAACGACACCTGCCGCAAGGTACTGACGGCGGATAAATACACCACGGCCAAGACGGAAGCTCATCCCGACGGCATTCTGCTTTACAGCATAGTACATAGCCGGTTCTTAGGCTACTACATCGACTGTGACGGTGACGGTGCGGCAGACCCGAATACCAAGCTCGACGGCGGCAAGACGGGCTTTACCGACGAAGCGGGTTATGCGCTTGCGACCGTTCTCACAAGGAACAACAAGACCTACATTTGTGTAAACGCACACTCCACCTCGGATCTTTCCTGCACGCTTGACAACATAGCGATCTATGAGAAATACTTAAAGTGATAAACACAAAAAACGCTGCATCCCGACGCAAAAGGGATGCAGCGTTTTTTTATGTTCAAGGCTTACAGGGACAATGGCGCCCGAACGGGCATCGGCGCACAGCGCCTTATTTCCCCACGCAAAACTTCGCAAATACCTCGTCCACCGTCGCTTCCGTCGCCTTCTCTCCCGTCAGCTCCATCAGTTCCGATGCCGCGGCATCTATCATTACCGTAACAGCGTCCAGTGTTTCTCCCACGCGGACGGCTTCCAGCGCCTCTGCTATCTTCTCACGCGCTCCTTCGGCGCACCGCTTCTGCCTCTCGTTCGCAAAGATCGTCGAGTCGGCGTCGTATTCGTCCGCGCCGAACAGCTCCGCGACCGCTTCTCTCAGCTCGTCAAGACCCTCGCCGTGCTTCGCCGAGATCTCCGTGATCCGCGCTTCGATGCCCTCAAAGGCGCTCCGGTCGAGCCCGCCGCCGAGATCGCTCTTGTTAAGCACGATCACAAGCTTCTTTCCGAGCCTCCGGATCTCGTCTATCAGCTCAAGATCCTCCCCGTCCAGCGGCGACGAGGTATCGAACACCGCGATGACAAGCGAGCACTCCTCGAGCCTCTTCTTCGCCAGCGATACGCCTATCTGCTCGATGCGGTCATCGGTGCCGCGTATCCCGGCGGTATCGGACAGCCTCAGCTCGATGTCCCCGAGCCGGACGGTCTCCTCTATAACGTCCCTTGTGGTGCCTGCGGCCTCGGTGACGATAGACCTCTCATATCCCAGCAAAGCGTTCATCAGCGTGGATTTCCCGACATTCGGCTTCCCCGCGATAACGGTATCTATCCCCCGCCGGAAGACCATCCCGCAGTCGTAGTCCCGGATGAGCCTTTCGAGCTTCCGTCCGGCGTCGGTGAGGGCGGACTCTATCGCTTCGCTGCTCACGGCGGGCAGATCCTCCTCGGGGTAGTCCACCCATGCGGCGAGCTCGCCGAGCAGCGTGACCAGCTGCTTTTTGATCCCGTCGATGCGTTCAAAGAGCCTGCCCTCGCGGGTGAGGCGTGCCGAGCGCAGCGCTTGCTCGCCCCTCGCGGAAATCATCTCCATAACGGCCTCGGCCTGTGTGAGGGAGAGCTTGCCGTTCAAGAATGCTCGCTTTGTGAACTCCCCCCTGTCGGCCTGCGTGCAGCCGTTTGCGAGGCACAGCCTGAGTACCTGTCTTGCGATATAGACTCCCCCGTGGCAGGAGATCTCGGCGGTATCCTCGCCGGTATAGGACTTCGGCGCCCTGAACACGGTGAGCATGGCGTCGTCGAGGACAGACCCGTTCTCCGGGTCGATGACTCTGCCGTAGGCGCAGGTATAGCCCGGCATCCCGCTGACCTTTTTATCGCCGAAGGGCTTGAATATCCTCTCGGCGCAGCCTATGGCGTTATCCCCGCTTATCCTTATGACGGCGAGACCGCCCTCGGTCAGCGGAGTCGAAACGGCGCATATCGTAGACATGGTCTGTTCTCCTTTCGGGATATAAAAACAGGCTGCCGCAGTCCGCAGCAGCTCTGTTTTAAGGCAATACCGCACAACCCCTGTGCGTCAGTATACGCAACCTCAACTGGCGTTGAGGTACAGATTTTTCGTCAGAGTGCATAAATTCGACGCAGGCGGGCTGGTCTGTCGGTCAGCCCCTCTGTCAGCTTCGCTGACACCTCCCCGGCTCGGGGAGATCTCGCCCGGCAAGGAGAATTTGTGTGCTATGACGGAAAATATGCAAGCAGATGACGTGCAGAGGCTTTAGCCGTGGGTTGTGCGGTGTTGCCTTAAGGTTTTGAACGTTCAATGGTCCGCTCTCAGATCATCAGATCCTCGATCATCTTAACATGGTCGTCGGAGTAGCAGCCGAAGATAGCCATGCCGAACAGCACGTCGGTGGCGCCGACTCTGTTGAAGAAGTCCTTCATGCCCACCTGACAGTATCTGTAATCCACGACGTAGATCTTCTCGAAGCTGCCCACAAAGAACGGTACAAGCGCGTTGCCGTAGCTGTTCTTGATGACAACGAGGCATCTGCCGTTGTTGACGTCGGTCTTGATCTCGGCGATATTGGTGTCGCCGCCGAGGATAACGGAATAGTTCTGCGTCCAGTCGAACTCCTCATAGAACAGCGATCTGGTGTAGGGGTTCGAGAATGTGGAATCGTAGAAGGTGGTGGTGTACTCGTTGGTCGGCTTGTAGTAGGTCAGCGTATCCGGGTACTTCTTGAGATCCTCAAGATAGTTGGAGTAGCCGTACATCGAGCCTACGAAGCCTTCGATCTTCTTTTCCTCATAGGTCGAGAGGTCTGCGAAAGGCACCTGTGCGGTCTCGGCGAACTGCTTGGCTGCATAGTAAGCGCCGAGGGGCTGCCAGTGGTGGTCGGTGCGGAAGTAGATATCCTCGTCCATGTGATCCTTCAGGGTATCGAAAACGTCCACGTTCACGACATCCTTGAGGTTCACGGCGATATTCTCTATGCACTCATGCTGGTCGGAGAGCATACTCTGCATATTCTTGGGCGTGTAGTAAGCCGATGCCAGCGGGCAGCACATATTATAAACATTGACCGTCGGCCCTACCATCTGCTTGTAGGCGTTGAGGGCGTTGGCGTATCTCTCACCGATCCTGAATATCCCGCCGAACTGCGAGAGCGCTCTTACCTCGGGCGTACCCTGGTTGGAGATGATTATTCCGTTGAGCAGCGAACCCTCATCGGGGATCTCGACCTTCTTCTTGGTCACGAGCTCAGAGGTGGTCTGGGTCTCGGTCTCGGTAGTCTGACCGCCGTCGGAAACGCTTGCGGAGGTCTCACGCGGCCCGGTGTAGATCGTGGCCTTGGTGGTGGTGGCCTTCTTCTCCTCGTCAACGGTCTCTTTCTCGGTGGGCTGACCGCTGCCGTTGTTGTTGATGATCTTTACGTTGTCGGTATTGATGCCGAACAGGTTTGTGAACCTGTTGGAAAGCGTTCTGAGATCCTCACGTCCGGGGATGGTATCGGTGTAGTAGTTGACGATGCCGTCGGTGAACTCGCCGCTGAAATAGCTGCTCAGCGAGAACTCGGGGAACTCCGCAAGGTTGCGGTTCTCCGACTCGATAAAGCCGCTCGAGCGCTTCATAACAACGAGCGCGATACCGATGCCGAACACCATGACTATGCAGATCGCCGCATTGAAGAAGCAGAACTCCGCCTCATGCTTTTTATACTTCGGCTTTCTCTTTCTCCGCGGACGCTCACCGTCGGGCGCAGCGCTCCTGCGCACAGGCCTCTCCCCGTCGGGACGGCGGTGCTGCGAGCCCTGGGGTCTCGGTCTTCTCGGGCGGAGCTCATCCGCTCCGGCTCCGGCAGCTCCGGCTGCTGCGTGCGCGGGCTTCCTTATGACAGCCTCCGTCCTCCTCGGACGTGCGGGTCTCTCGGGGATCTCCTCGGGAGCAGCCTCCTGCGGCTCGTCATCTATCCAGTGGCTCTTGCTCACCGGGATGACAGGCTCGTCGCTCCATATACTTTTTCTCCGCTCGGCGCGTTTGCGCTCGATCTCGGAGACCATCTTGTCGTAGACCTCGGGATCCTGCTGCTCGGGGTCAACATATTCATGCGCATCAATGGGCGAAGGCTCCTCTTCGGACTCCTCAAGCTCTGCGCTGACCTTCTCGAGAGCCTTCATGCTCTCAAAAAAGGATCTCATCAGCTCGTCGTCATCGGAGCTGTTGTTGGGTCTGTTATCGGGCATTTTGTCCTTTCCTTTCCGGCCTTATGGCTCAGAATCTGAAATACAAAAACGGATTGTTTGTGTTGTTTACGAGCATCAGCGAGCTCACTGCAAGGATGAGAACGTTCATCACTATGCCTGCGGTGCGCATGAAATAGTAGCTGTTGGCTTTCTTTGCGGCCTTCTTCTTGAGCCACGGGATCACCGGCGCTGCGAGTATCACTGCCGCAAGGATCAGGAAAATATTGGACAGCAGCAGCTTTCTTGTGATGATCGAGCTGAACGGGTTGCCGTTGGCGCAGACGAGCGCCTTGAAGAACTTCCCGAGCGCCGAGAGATCGTCAAAGTTGAAGATACCCCAGCCGATAGTCACGAGGAACAGCGCATAGATGTGTCCCACCGCCTTGGGCATCTTTCCGAGCCCCTTGAGCAGGAAGGTCTTTTCAATCAGCAGCAGTATGCCGAAGTACACGCCCCAGAGCATGAAGTTCCAGCTTGCACCGTGCCAGAAGCCTGTCAGCGCCCATACGACCATGATGTTGAAGCACTGCCTTGCCTTGCCCTTGCGGTTTCCGCCGAGCGGGATGTAGACATAGTCTCTGAACCAGGTCGAAAGGGAGATATGCCACCGCCTCCAGAACTCGGTTATCGAGTTGCAGACGTAGGGGTACTTGAAGTTCTCGTCGAAATGGAAACCGAAGATACGCCCCATTCCGATAGCCATATCCGAATAGCCGGAGAAGTCGTAGTAGTACTGCAGTGCCACCATAGCCGCGCCGAGCAGTGCGCCGAGCGCCGAAACGCTGCCCACGCCGGCATAGCCGTTCTCCCGGTTGCCGAAGCAGCTGGTGATTATGGTGCTCAGGCTGTTTGCGATTATTACCTTCTTGCCTATTCCGAGGATTATCCTTGAGAAGCCCTCGGAAACATCCTTGAGGTTGGTATGCCTGTCCTCTATCTCCTCGGCTATCGTCGAGTAACGCACGATAGGTCCTGCGATGAGCTGCGGGAACATCGAAACGTAGAGCAGGAACCTGCCGAAGTTCTTCTGGGTCTTTACCTTGCCCCAGTAGCAGTCTATCGAATAGGAAAGGGTCTGGAAGGTGTAGAAGGAGATACCTATCGGCAGCCTGATATCCGGAACGGGTATCGAGATGCCGAACAGCGCGTTGATGTTCTCAACGAAGAACCCGCTGTACTTGAACACGCCCAGCACGCCGATATCCACGACTATCGCCAGTATCAGCGCCTTCTTAGCGGAAGGCTTTCCCCGCGTTTTTCCGATCACGAGGCCGGTCAGATAGTTCAAGAACGAATAAGCTACCAGCATTATCACCCATACCGGCTCGCCCCAGGCGTAGAACACCAGCGAGAACACCATGAGCACGATGTTGCGGGCCTTGATGCTCCTTGCTATAAAATAGCAGAGCATACACAGCGGCATGAAGAAATATATAAAGAACAGATCTGCAAAGACCAAAGAAAAAACCTCACTTTGCTTGATTATCTATACCATCAAAAACAAAACGAGCGAAAACGTTTTCGCAAAGGAACGCATTTCCGCCCGGAAACGACAATATAATTATATCACCCTCCACCGCCTTTGTCAATAGTAAATAGTGCACAAAACAAAGGGTGCAAACGCTCATAAACCGTATAATTGCGCGGTTTGACGGCGGTTGATAAAAAATAAACGAGGGTAAAATTTTACCCAGATCAGTCGTCCGCGACGATGCTTTTGACCGGCGCGTTGTCCTTTTCCTTTTGCAGGCGGCGCTTTCTGAGGTGCCTGCGCACGAGATACACTCCCATGAGCGCTGCCGAGAGCGCTGCGAGTATCATTATCGGGTAGAGCCCGAACCTCCACTTGTCCGCAAGGCCCTGCTGCTCTACGGTCAGACCGCTGCCGGAGGCTATCCTCTCCTCCGCCTTGTTCACGATATACGAAGCCCCCTGCATGAACAGGACAGTGCCCGTAAGTATCGCCGCAAACTGCGGTATATAGAGGCTCAGCATCGCAAGCACCAGCCCCGCCAGGCAGATCAGCGACCCGACGGCTATGAAAACTGCGATCCGCCCGGGAACGTCGTCCATCTGATCCATTGAGATACCCAGAACGAATATCCCGCCGTAATAGAGCCCCGACCACAGAAACGGCACCCACATCAGTATCTTTATGATAAGCGTCAGAGGCGAGTTGAATTTTTTGGCATCCCGGCGCATCCTTGCGGCGGAGCGGCTCTCCCCCGCATCCTGCCTGCGGCGCTTTTCTTCCTGCACCTCGGCCTTTTTCTCTTCGAGCTGTTTCAGGCTTTCTTTTCTGAGCTTGTCCGTTTTTGACATATTACACCTCATTGATAGGATAAAATATATACAGCCCGAAGGCAGATCATTCCACGCAGACTATTATAACACAGTTTTCCCGAAAAGTAAAGCGCATCGGCCGTCAATTAAAAATCAGCGTTTTTTGAAAATATTACAGTAAATATTCACCGCCCGCGCAGCTCCGCGGGAGATTTTTTCTGAAAATTCCGCTTCCAATGCAAAAACTGCTTTCTGACCGCCGCGCATTTTTCTCCCCGCCCGACAAAAACTAAAATTGAAAAAAACCGAAAGGACTGATAAAATTGAAGACCTTTATCAAAAGGACCGCTGCGGCTGCGGGTACGGCAGCGCTGGCGGTCGTGGGACTCATCGGCTTCTACGGGCGGAGCCTGCCGGACAGCTTCTTCCTCCCTGCGGGCAGGGAGCTATCCGTCGGCTCGGAGCTCCCCGTGACCGTCAGATGCGATGACAGCCTCCGCGAAGAAGGGACAGTGAAAAACAGAACGCTTATGCTATTCGATACCTTTCCCATAAAGACAGTCACCGCCAACGAGGTCGAAAGACCCGTTCTCACTGCCTGCGGACAGGCCTTCGGCATCAAGCTGATGACCGACGGCGTCATGGTCATCGGGCTCGAGGAGCTCGAGGGCTCATGCCCCGCCTCCGAGTGCGGCATCAGGATAGGAGACATAATCACCGGCATCGACGGCCAGACGGTCATGACGAACAAACGCCTCGGCGAGCTGATAAGCAGCTCAAAGGGTCAGCCCTGCGCCGTCAGCTTCAAAAGAAACGGCAAGGAGCGCAGCGCCACCCTGAGCCCCGTATTTTCCGGCGGGACCTATAAGGCCGGGATGTGGGTGCGGGATTCCTCCGCCGGCATAGGTACCCTCACCTTCTACGACCCCGAAAGCGGAGCCTTCGGCGGCCTCGGGCACCCGATCTGCGACGCCGATACCGGCCAGCCCATGCCCATCTCCCACGGGACCGTCGGCGAGGTCGTCATAACCGGCTGCATCAGAAGCGAGCACGGAGACCCCGGGCAGCTCTGCGGAGAGTTCTCCTCTCCCGAGCCGGCGGGGACAGTCAGGCGCAATACCTCCGAAGGGGTCTTCGGCACCCTCGGCAGCTTCCCCGCAGACGGCGAAACACTGCCACTCGGCTTCAAGCAGGAGATCGAAACAGGCCCCGCCGAGATCCTCTCCACCGTTGACGGTACCCGGCCCCGGCGCTTTACCATCGAGATCGAGAGCATCGACCTGTCGGAAAACGCCGGGCACGATATGGTCGTCCGGGTGACAGACAAAGCCCTGCTCGATAAGGCGGGCGGCATCGTCCAGGGGATGAGCGGCAGCCCGATAATCCAGAACGGCAGGCTCGTCGGCGCCGTGACCCACGTTTTTGTGGACGATCCCACCCGGGGATACGCCATTTTCGCCGACGATATGGTCAGCGCCAGCGACGCCGTGCAGTCCGGCGCAGAAAACGGCGGAACGCTTCTCAAAACGGGTTAATTATCACAAATAGCGATATTAAGCTCGAAACATAGTATATCTTGCACAAGTCTGTCGATGAAAATTTGACGTTTTGAGCAAAAAAGTCTTGATTTTTATATCTCCCTGTGATAAAATATGTTCAGACGGAAAACCAAAGGCGTATCGGTCGGAAAGCCGGCACCCCGACCGGGCGCCAATATATGACAACGGAGGAAAAAGCCATGAACAACAAGATCAAGATACTTATAGGAGACGATTCCGCACAGTACGGTGTCAGCTGCGCAGCCTCGCTGAGAAATCTGGGGTTTTTTGTGATAACCCGCCCGAAGGACGGGCTCGTCATCTACGATGCGATCCGCAACGAAGCCCCTGACGTAGTAATGACAGACGCTGTGATGCCGAACCTTGACGGTATAGAGCTTATCCGAAAGGTAATGGGGTCGAGCTACAAGAAGCCGCTTTTCATCGTAACGAGCTCGTATGAGAACGCATTTATCGAGCAGCAGGTGATGAACGCGGGGGCGTCGTACTTCATGCTCAAGCCGTTCGATGTAAAGATACTGGGCGAGCGGATCAAGATGATGCTGGACATAGACACGGATATCACGTCCGATCTGACCTTCGGCAAGGGCAAGCAGAACCCGAACCTTGAGATCATAGTAACGGACATCATCCATCAGATCGGGGTACCTGCGCACATCAAGGGCTACCACTATCTGCGTGAGGCGATCATTTTATCTGTCGGGGATAAGGAGATGCTGGAGAGTGTGACGAAGCTGTTATATCCGGCGGTGGCGAAGAAATTCAAGACGACGCCTTCGCGGGTAGAGCGGGCGATACGTCACGCGATAGAGATAGCGTGGGACAGGGGCGACATAGACACGTTAAACAGCTTTTTCGGGTACACGATAAACACGGGGAAGGGCAAGCCGACGAACTCGGAGTTTATAGCGTTGATAACCGACAAGATCTGTTTGAAGTACAAGACGACGATGACGGCATAGGCGCGGCGCCCGCAGGCACCCACCCAGAACCGGCCGGTTCCAAGAGGGGAGCCCCCCGATATCTTCCGAGTTTATTCGAGGAAGAAATTTTCTCATTCCCCGTCGCGTCCGGAGCCCGCATAACCCAAAGAGCCTCCCCTCCCGGGAAGGCTCTTTCTCGTCTCCGGCACTCGCCCGCCTTTTTCCGAAAGCAGACAAGCGCCCCTCTTCATCAGTTGCAGCCGCAGTTGTTGCTGCACCCGCAGCCGAAACCGCCGCATCCGCAGTTGTCATTGCATCCGCAGCCGCAGCCGCCGAAAGCAACTACGATCAGGATGAGAATAAGGATCCACCAGTAACCGTTGTTCATAGTATTTGCTCCTTTACCGTGATTTTAAGGTGCGCTGCCGCGCCGCCTTATATTACAGGATATGCCGCAGCCACCCGCATGGTTACATCCCCGCGCCCTGCGGGTATTTTGTGAAAAAATACAGCGAGTCCGCAGGAAAGGTGAAATTGTCCGGCGAATAGACATAGTAGTGCAGCCGCTGTATCAAATCCCCCTGCGCTGACAATACTCCCATAAAGCAACGAACCCGAAAGGAGCTTACGATATGAACGATAACAGCGTCGAGACAAGAAGATTTACCCCAAAGGCACGCGCAGCCCTCTCCTGCGCCGCGGATACCGCAGGCCGGCTCGGTCACGCCTTGGTAGCCCCCGAGCACCTTATCTGCGGGCTGGCAGCCGAGGGCAGCGGTACAGCGTTCGCCGTGCTGTGCGCAAACGGCGTCACCGCAGCCGCAGCCGAGGACGCCGCCGCAAGACTTTTCGGCAAAGGAAAGCCCTGCCGCACCTCGCCCTCGGATCTCACACCGGAAACGGCCCGTATGCTCCGCTGCGCATCCTCCATGGCGGTGTCCGCCGGCTGCACGAACACCGGCACCGAACATATCCTCGCTGCAGTCCTCCGGGAGCCCGAATGCGGCGGAGTAAGGCTGCTCCGCGAGCTGGGATGCAGCCTCTCCAAGCTTTACGCACAGAGCATAGCCTGCGGCAGAGACCTCTCCGAGCAGACCCGCCCCCGCCTCCGGCAGCTCGAGAAGTACGGCCGCGAGCTCACCCTGCGCTCCGTCTGCGAGGGGTTCGACCCCGTCATCGGCAGAGAGGCCGAGCTTGCGCGCATCGAGGAGATACTCTGCCGCCGCAGCAAGAACAACCCCTGCCTCACCGGCGATGCGGGCGTCGGCAAGACCGCCATAGTCGAAGGTCTCGCAGCGCGGATAGTCTCGGGCAGCGTACCCGAAAAGCTGATGGGCAAGCGCATATTCGCCCTCGACCTGACCCTCCTGCTGGCGGGGGCAAAGTACCGCGGCGACTTCGAGGAACGCTTCAAGGCCTGCCTCGACGAGGCCGCCGACGCCGGCGACGTCATCCTCTTCATCGACGAGCTCCATAATATCATGGGCGCAGGAGCCGCAGAGGGCGCCATAGACGCCGCGAATATCCTCAAGCCCCAGCTCGCCCGGGGAGGTCTCCGGCTCATCGGAGCCACCACCTGCGAGGAATACCGCGAGCGCATCGAGAAGGACAGCGCCATGGACAGACGCTTCCGCAGAGTCTCCGTCGAGGAGCCCGACCGCGAACGCTCGGTGGCTATCCTCAAAGGGCTTCGCCCAAGATATGAGCAGTTCCACGGCGTCACCGTCAGCGACGGTGTGCTCTGCTTTATCGTTGACCTCTCCCAGAGGTATATCCCCGAGCGCCGTCTGCCCGACAAGGCCATCGACATCCTCGACGAAGCCTGCGCCTGCGAACGCCTCCGCCGGGATGAGAGCTCCCCGCGCAGCGGCATCTCCGAGGCCTTCGAGAGCTATGTCACCGGCCGCCTCACCCGGGAGCAGTACCTCAACGAAATAACCGAGTGCCGCACACTTATGCGTCCCGAGCTCACCAGAGACACCTGCTGCCGGGTGGTCTCGCGGCTCACCGGCATCGAATGCTCCGAGCTGTCCCTCTCCGAGGCCGAAAAGCTCAGACGCCTCCCCTCCCTGCTCTCGGAGGAGATCGTCGGCCAGCAGCACGCCGTCTCCCGGCTCTGCGATGCCGTCATCCGCTGCCGCTCGGGTCTGCGCACCGACAGAAGGCCCATAGGCTCCTTTCTGTTCATCGGCCCCAGCGGAGTAGGCAAGAGCCGCACCGCCAAGGCTCTCGCCCGCGCCCTCACCGGCAGCGACAGCTCACTTATCCGCCTCGATATGTCCGAGTACAGCGAACGGCACAGCGTCTCCAAGCTCATCGGCGCTCCCGCCGGCTATGTCGGCTACGGCGAGGGAGGCCTGCTCACCGAGCCCGTCCGCAGGAGGCCGTACAGCATCGTCCTGCTCGACGAGATCGAAAAAGCCGACCGCAGTATCTTCGAGCTGCTGCTCCAGATCACCGAGGAGGGCGTGCTCACCGATTCCTCGGGGCGCAAGGTCTCCTTCTCGGATACCGTCCTCATCATGACCTCCAACGCGGGCATGGCCAAAGAGCAGACCTCCCGCCCGGGCTTCACAAGCCGGGTCTCCGACGGCAAAGCTCTTGAAAACGCCGCCCGCAAGGCCGCAGAGGGGCTGTTCTCACCCGAGCTGCTGGGCAGGCTCGACGATATCATCGTCTTCGGCAGGCTCACGGAAGCCGAGCTCACAGAGATCGCCCGGAGGCAGCTCTCCGACCTCAAGGAGCGTGCCCTCGCCCTCGGGTGTACGCTGACCGTCCCCGACGAAGCCGCCGCACTGCTCGCGAGCCGCTGCGCCGCCGGGAACGCCGGAGCAAGGGGCATCCGCCGGCTGCTGACCTCCGAGATCGAGACCGAGCTCGGACGCTGCCTGCTCGACGGCTCCCGCGAGCTGGAGCTTGTCTGCCGGGGTGAAAGCTTTTTTGTCGCCAAATCGGACGACATTCACACATTGTTTACAAAATAATCGTATAATTTGTCTAAAATGCTGTTGTGCTAAGTTACCGTAATATGCTATAATGTATATGTATAAATCTCTTTATTGGGAGGCAAAACAATGGCAAACAGCAGCAGCTATGTTCTGATGTCCGATTCCACCTGTGATCTTTCGCCCGAGCTTTACAAGCAGATGCGGGTAAAAATAATCAAGCTGAGTTTCGAGATCGACGGCGAGCCTCATCCCGACGGCGACCTTGACCCCCACGAATTCTACGAAAGGATGCGTCACGATTCCTCCACCAAGACCTCGCAGGTCTCCCCCTCCGACTGTGAGAAGGCCTTTGACGAAGTGCTTGCCCGCGGGCAGGATCTGATCTACCTTGCGTTCTCGTCGGGGCTCAGCGGCACCTACAACAGCGCCTGCCTCGCAAAGGAAGCGCTTGCCGAGAAATATCCCCAGCGCAAGATCATCTGCATCGACAGCCTCTGCGCATCCACGGGTGAGGGTCTGCTGCTTTACAAGGCCTGGGAGAAGAAGCAGGCCGGCATGGAAATCGACGAGCTTGCGGACTGGATCGAGAAAAACAAGCTCCACCTGTGCCATCTGTTCACGGTAGACGATCTCAAATATCTCCAGCGCGGCGGGCGAATCTCCAAGGCGACGGCGATCGCGGGAGCCATACTCGGCATCAAGCCGATCCTGCACGTAGACGATGAAGGCCGGCTGGTATCCATCGGCAAGGTACGCGGGCGCAAGCAGAGCCTCAACAAGCTCATTGAGATCATGGAAGAGAAGATCAAGGACTATGACAACCCGGTAGTGGCGATCTGCCACGGTGACTGCTGGGGCGACGCGGATTATATAGCCGACGCGATGAAGAAGCGTATCGGCGAAGACACCAAGGTGATAATCTCCTACACGGGGACCGTTATCGGAGCCCACTCCGGCCCCGGAACGCTGGCGTTCTTCTTTATGGGGGATAAAAGATAGTAAAACAAAAACGCTGCAGCCTGAAAAGGGGTGCAGCGTTTTTTCGGCTCTCAGAAAAGGAAAGCACTTCGGTTTGACGGGTCCTAACGCGGACGGGTTCTAACGCGGACGGCGCAGTTCCGCCTTTAGTTTATGAAGTGCAGAAAATCACTTCGGTTTGACGGCGGGCTGAACAAGCTGATAGACCCAAACGCAAAGCAAAATGGGGTCAAGGGGGCTTTGCTCCCTTGCGGGGGTCGAGGGGGCGGAGCCCTCCTCGTCGCCGTCCGCAGACGGCGAAACTCCCCTACCGGAGGGCGCTCCGAGAGGGGTGAATTTAAAAACAGTCCGGTGGACTGTTT
>JAFXVY010000020.1 GCA_017534595.1 Ruminococcus sp. | reverse complement strand
CCGTGTCAACTTGTTGACACTATTCTCCTTGCCGTTGCGTAAAGCGAAGTGAACTTCGCTTGCAAGGCGGCGTCGAATTTAGGCAATCTGACGAAAAATCTGACTGCGCGTCTGACGCACAATGGTTGTGCGGTGTTGCCTTAATTATCAGTGCCTGCGGGGTCTTCGACCCGCAAGTCGCTTTCGCGTTTGGGTTTGCAGCTTTGCTCAGAACTTTACCGTCCTCGGCGGCGCCGTGAACGATGAGAATGTCGCCTCACAGCTCTTGAAATACAGCACCTCTGTATTGTCATCGTTCTCGGAATACATCGCTCTCAGCGACGGGTACCGGTCAAGCATAAATTTCTTCGCCTCAACTCTGTCATCGCTGATGAGCTCGCCCGCTGCCCTCAGCCACACGCCGTCCTTGAACGCGCAGATCTCTACCTTCGGGTTCGCCGCTATCTGCGCCGACACGGCTTTCTTCTTACCTGTCTGGATGTAAAGCTTCCCCTCAAACACGCAGACCGTTCCGAAGGGTCTTACTCTCGGCTGATCGCCCTCAACTGTGGCAAGGTAATAGGTCCCTGCCGCTTTCAGGAATTCCAGTACTTCGTTCATCGTGATACCTCCCGTTATTTATTTGTGCTCTCCGTCACAAGAGAGCTTATGTACTCGAGCGCTGCCTCCATTGTTCCGTGGGGATAGCAGTCTATCGGCTTGTCATGCCTGTTTATCATATCATAGGTCAGCAGGAACACCTTCATGCCGAGGGTCTGCGCGACCATATCCTCATCAACGTCGTTGCCGACCATCAGGCACTCCTCCGGCTCGAGGCCGAGCTGTTTGCAAAGCTCGGAGTAATACTTCGGGTTCGGTTTGCAGTACCTCGACTCTTCATAGGAAGTTATCAGCTCAAAGTCGGCGGGATCCACACCCGCCCAGCCCATACGGTTGAGCTGCGCCTGCACGGGGAATATCGGGTTGGATGCGAGTATCACCCGCAGACCCATGTCTTTTATCTCCCTGACTGCCCTGCCCGAGATCTCCCGGGATCCGCAGAGCGAGGCGGCGGCGTTGAAATCCACGTTATAGAACTCCTCGAACAGCGGCTGATCCTCATAGACCCTTTCGCCGAGGGTGGCGGCGAAGGTCTCCCAGAAGGCCTCGTAGTTGGTGCGGCTGCCGTCGTTTCTCACCATGGCTGCCGTACCCGTCCAGATGGCGTCGATAAGCGTCTGACCCTCATAGCCTCTGGGTGCGAGCTTTTTTATCAGCATCTTGAAATAGCCCTTGGTGAATGCGTCGTTGTCCATCGGCAGCAGGGTGCCGTCGAGGTCGAAAAATACTGCTTTTAACATCGGTGTCTCCTTTTTTTCAATGCATAATTCATAATTCACAATGCACAATCAAAGGAGTGCGCCTTTGGCGCACGGATGCCCATTCGGGCGCTTTGCACACTGCATCCGTTACAATAATTGTGCATTGTGCATTATGCATTGTGCATTGGATATTTCAGTACAGCTTCCTCCCCTTCTCGTCGGGGATGCCGGAGAGGCGGTGGAAGAATGCGTTGACTATATCGCGCCATTCGGCGGCGCAGCGGAGCTGCTCCCTGAAGCGCTCGCAGCCGTTCTTGAAGACCTGCTCGGGGAGGCTCCCCTCGAGGCTGCGCCAGAGGCGGGCGAATTCCTCCGCCTGCTCACAGCCTTCAAAGTGGCTGTCATAGATATGCTGTATCAGCGTTTTGCCGCTTTTTAAGACATGGGTATAGGGCACGCGGCAGAAGAACAGCAGCAGCTCGTCGGGGCAGGTATCTGCCGAGCCGTAGATATCCGACAGAGGGGGATAGTAAAGCTCGGAATAGCCTGTGCCCCCGGGGCCTCTGTCAACTCCGACGGCGTCGCGGTCGGCACGGTTATAGGTGCCCCAGCGGTCGAACTCATAGCCCCAGGGGTCGGGGCCGTAGTGGTGGTTGGGCTTGCACATCCAGCCGAGGCCGAGGGGAACGGTATAGCTTTCGTAGGCGTCCCGCGAGCCGAGCAGGATGAAGAGCAGCTTTTCCTTGAGCTCCTCGTTCTGACCGAAGGTGAGGCTTATCCACTCGTCGAGGATATCCTCTGCGGGGAGCGAGGGCTCGAAGCAGAGCCTTCCGAAACCGTAGAGGTTGGCGCCGGCAAGCTCGCTGCCTGTCCAGCAGAAGCTGTCGCCGGTATTCGAGACGGCGGCGGCGCCGCTTATCATATCGAGGACGGTATCCTTATCTCTGCCGTTATACGTTTTAAACGCAAGTATCTCCTTGATCATCGGTATCAGGCAGCAGACGTGCAGCTGCTGACCCGTATACTCCTGGGCAAGCTGGAACTCGGCGGCGGTATTGGTCTGCTTCATGACGCCGAACAGCGGATGCACCGGTTCTCTGATCTGGAAGTCCATCGGGCCGTTCTTGATCTGGAGGATGACGTTGTCGTCGAAGCGCCCGTCGAGGGGGGCAAAGGTATTATATCCTGCGCAGGCGCGGTCGGTGCGGGTATCCCTCCAGTTCTGCGAGCAGTTATACACAAAGCAGCGCCAGATGACCTTCCCGCCGTAGGGCTGGATCGCCCGGGCGAGCATATTGGCGCCGTCGGCGTGGTCGCGGCCGTAGGCGTAGGGGCCGGGCTGACCCTCGGAGTCGGCTTTGACAAGAAAGCCTCCGAGTCCCCTGACCGAGCGGAAGAGCTCGGCGGCCTTATCCTTCCACCAGCTCTGGACGCGGGGATCGAGGGGGTCGGCGGAGGGCAGGCCTCCGACTGACATGGGCGCGGAGAAATCCACCGAGAGATAGAGCTTTATTCCCCATCTTTCAAGGAGGTCTCCGAGCATATCGAGCTTGCGGTAATAGTCGGGGGTGATGAAGCGCACGGCGTCCCCGCGGACATTGACGTTATTGATCGCGGCGGCGTTTATGCCCACCGAGGCGAGCAGGCGGGCATAGTGGACCGTTCTGTCGCTGATTATGAGCTCGCCGTTCTTGAAGAAGAACGATGAGCCGGAGTACCCGCGCTCTATGGAGCCGTCGGCATTGTCCCAGTGGTCGAGCATACGCAGCGGCAGTGCGGGGCTGACCCTTCGGCTGATGCGGGTAAAGCCGCCCTCGGTGATAAGCTCGCGGGTATAGGCGAAGACGCCGTACAGGAGCCCGGTCTCCGAGCCGCCGAGTATGGTAGCTCCCCGCTCGTCGGCGCTGAGGGTATAGTCCTCGGGGCCGAGATACCCGCCGATATCGAGCTCGACTATGTAGGAGGCGCTGTCGGCGCCGAAGGTGAGCTCCGCCTGCGGCAGCAGAGCCGAAAGCGCTGTGATGAGCTCGCTCACTGCGGCGCAGTCCCGGCGCACGCCCTTGAGGCAGCGTATGGCAAGGCTCCCCGAAAAGGTGATATCGAGGGGCTTGTAATCGAGCCAGAGCTTTGAATATGCAGCTTCCATGTACGGGGCTCCTTTCTGTTTTTTATGTGCTTCTATATATTATATACCAAAAGCCGTCAGCTGTCAATTATTTCAAGCAAAGCGGTGCAGCCCTCCGTGATATCGTCGAAGGCGGTATCGAACCGGCGGGAGTACCACGGGTCGGAGATGTCGCGGCCGGAGCCGGTGAACTCCATGAGCTTGCGGAGCTTCCGGATCTCTCCGAATCTGAGCATCCTTTTCTTACGGTCTCTTCTTTTTTCGCTCATTATGATCTCTTCCTTCTTTCAAAGATCTTAAAAGAAAGAGACCCGCATTTGCAATATCATTATAACACATTTCCGGGTCTGTTTCAACACCTTTCGCAAATTAAATCACAGTCGATCCATCAAGAAACCGCTCAGATCTCTCCCGCTTGAACAGCACCCGGTTGCCGTTCCGAATAATTAAGGCAATACCGCACAACCCCTGTGCGTCAGATGCGCCGTCCAGATTTTCGTCAGATTGCCTAAATTCGACGCAGGCTTGCTGGCGCAAGTCAAGGAGAATTTGGGTAATATGACGGAAAGCTGGCAAGCAGATGACGT
>JAFXVY010000019.1 GCA_017534595.1 Ruminococcus sp. | reverse complement strand
GACGGAATTCGCTCGGGTGCTTTGCACCCTGCTATTCCTGTATGTACAGGCACCAGACGGAGCTGACGGCGCTGCAATTATTTGTCCCCGAAGCATAGCAAAATAATAAGGCGCTGGTGCCCTTTGGATTTTGGGCGCAGCGCCTTATTTGTATTGAGTTTTTAGTGCCTGCGGAGCCATGCGGGGCTTTGCCCCACACCCCACAAGAGGCTCTGCCTCTTGACTCCGCAAGGGGGGAGACCCCCCTTGACCCCATTTCGCTTTGCGTTTGGGTCTTTTCTTACTCCGTTATATCCGCATGATGCGCCTGCAGCGACTTCACTCCGAAATGTGTGTTCTGCTTTATCGCCTTGATACCCTCTGCACTCGCCTTCGCCGCAGCCATCGTCGTGATGTAAGGTACCCTGTGCTTGATAGCCGCCTTGCGGATGTAGCTGTCATCGTGTACGCTCGTCTTGCCGGCAGGTGTATTGATAATGAGCTGGATCTCGCCGTTTGCGATCTCGTCCGCAATGTTCGGTCTGCCCTCGTAGATCTTAAAGATCTTCTTTACCGGGATCCCCGCGTTCTTTATCATCTCAAAGCTCTTGCCCGTGGCGATGATGTTGAACCCAAGCTCACAGAACGCCTGCGCGATCTCAAGCAGCTCCGGCTTGTCTCTGTCGTTGACGCTCAGCAGCACGGTGCCCTCCTGCGGGAGCCTTGTCTGTGTAGCCTCCTGAGCCTTGTAGTAGGCCTCGCCGAAGCTCGGGCTGATGCCCAGCACCTCGCCGGTGGATCTCATCTCCGGTCCGAGTACCGGGTCTACCTCCTGGAACATATTGAAGGGGAACACAGCCTCCTTGACACCGTAGTGACCGATCTTCTTGTCCTTGAGAGAAGGCACGGGAGAGGGTCTGCCGGTGATGTCAGAGGTGATGATCTCGGTGGCTATCTTTACCATATTGATGCTGCACACCTTGGATACGAGAGGAACTGTTCTCGATGCGCGGGGGTTGGCCTCCAGCACATAGACGGTATCACCCTCGATAGCGTACTGCATATTCATAAGACCCTTTACGTTCATCTCAACGGCTATGCGCTTGGTATAGTCCTTGATGGTTGCTACCTGCTTCTCGGTGAGGTTCTTGGAGGGCAGGATGCAGGCGGAGTCGCCGGAATGGATACCCGCGAGCTCGATATGCTCCATAACGGCGGGAACGAAGCAATGCTCGCCGTCGGAGATAGCGTCGGCCTCACACTCGGTAGCGTGGTTGAGGAAGCGGTCGATAAGAATGGGTCTGTCGGGAGTTACGCCTACGGCAGCCGACATATAGACTCTCATCATATCGTCGTCGTGGACGATCTCCATACCTCTGCCGCCGAGAACGTAGGAAGGACGCACCATTACGGGATAGCCTATCCTGTTGGCGATCTCGAGAGCCTCATCGACATTGACTGCCATTCCCGACTCGGGCATCGGGATGCCGAGCTTGTCCATCATGGCGCGGAAATGGTCTCTGTCCTCCGCGAGGTCGATGGTCTCGGGAGTTGTTCCGAGGATGTTTACGCCGTACTTTTTCAGGTCGTTGGCGAGGTTCAGCGGAGTCTGGCCGCCGAACTGTGCGATAACGCCCACCGGCTTCTCCTTCTCGTGGATCGAGAGGACGTCCTCGAGGGTAAGGGGCTCAAAATAGAGCTTATCGGAAGTATCGTAGTCTGTGGAGACTGTCTCGGGGTTGCAGTTTACGATTATCGACTCAAAGCCCAGCTTCTTGAGGGCGAGGGCTGCATGAACACAGCAGTAGTCGAACTCGATGCCCTGACCGATACGGTTGGGGCCGCCGCCGAGGATCATGATCTTGGGTCTGTCGGTATTGGAGGGGGACTTGTCCTCGTCGAGGTGGTAGGTGGAGTAGTAATATGCAGCGTTCTGTGTACCGCTTACGTGTACGCCCTCCCAAGCCTCCTTGATGCCGAAGCCGATGCGGGCGTTCCTGATCTCCTCCTCGGTGACTTCAAGCAGCGAAGCGAGGTATCTGTCGGAGAAGCCGTCGAGCTTGGCCTGTCTGAGAGCGGGCTCTGCGGGAACGGCGCCCTTGTTCTGCATCAGTGCCTCTTCCTCGTCCACGAGCTCCTTCATCTGCTCGAGGAACCAGTGCTTGATCTTGGTGAGCTCCCAGAGCTCCTCGATAGTAGCGCCCTTTCTGAGCGCCTCATACATTATGAACTGTCTCTCGCTGGTGGGGAAGCGCAGCTTGGCGAGCAGCTCCTCCTTGGAGAGATCATGGAAATCCTTTGCGAAGCCAAGGCCGTATCTTCCGGTCTCGAGGCTGCGGATAGCCTTCTGGAAGGCCTCCTTGTAGGTCTTGCCGATGCTCATTACCTCGCCTACGGCACGCATCTGCGTACCGAGGTGATCCTCGGCGCCCTTGAATTTTTCAAATGCCCATCTTGCAAACTTGATAACGACATAATCGCCGTCGGGAACGTACTTGTCAAGGGTCCCGTACTTGCCGCAGGGGATCTCGTCGAGGGTCAGGCCGCAGGCGAGCATCGCCGAAACGAGGGCTATCGGGAAGCCTGTTGCCTTGGAGGCCAGCGCCGAAGAACGGGAGGTACGGGGGTTGATCTCGATAACGACTATCCTGCCGGTCTCGGGATCTCTTGCGAACTGGCAGTTGCAGCCGCCGATGACCTCGATCGACTCGATGATGCGGTAGGACATCTCCTGGAGCTCTGCCTGAACGTCCTCGGGGATCGTCAGCATGGGAGCAGAGCAGAAGCTGTCGCCGGTATGTACGCCGATGGGGTCTATATTCTCTATGAAGCAGACAGTGATCTTGTTGTTGTTGGCATCTCTTACGACCTCGAGCTCAAGCTCCTCCCAGCCGAAGATGCACTCCTCGACGAGCACCTGTCCCACAAGGCTGGCCTGGAGGCCTCTTGCGCAGACTACCTTGAGCTCATCGACGTTGTAGACCATTCCGCCGCCGGCGCCGCCCATTGTGTAAGCGGGGCGCAGCACCACAGGGTACTTGAGCTCCTCGGCGATCTTGACAGCCTCCTCAACAGAGTAGGCTACCTGGCTTCTGGGCATTCCGATGCCGAGAGCCTTCATGGCGTTCTTGAACTCGATCCTGTCCTCGCCGCGCTCGATAGCGTCAACCTGAACGCCGATGACCTGCACGCCGTACTTTTTCAGCACGCCTGCCTTATCGAGCTCGGAACAGAGGTTCAGACCCGACTGACCGCCGAGGTTCGGCAGCAGCGCGTCGGGACGCTCCTTTTCGATGATCTGGGTGAGCCTCTGGAGATTGAGGGGCTCGATATAGGTTATGTCGGCAACATCGGGGTCGGTCATGATCGTAGCGGGGTTGGAGTTCACCAGCACGATCTGATATCCGAGACTTCTCAGCGCCTTACAGGCCTGAGTACCCGAATAGTCGAACTCGCAGGCCTGACCGATAATGATAGGTCCCGAGCCGATGATAAGAATTTTGTTGATGTCCTGTTTCTTTGGCATAAAAACTACTCCTGTCCGTAATAGATTAAAACACCTTTACCGATTATTATACCATATCCGGGCGAATAATGCAAGATGTAATTGCAAAAACTTTCAGAACAAAACTTTAAGGCTCCGCCGTGCGGACACAAAAATCCTCCTGCGGAGCAAAACGCCGCAGGAGGAAAATATTGCTTATTTCTTCTTGTTCTTTACGAACCTGTGCCTGTTTACGTCATAGGTCTCGGAGCTCTTTCTGCCGAGGATGATGTAAAGCACTACGCCCGCTATCGCAATACCGGCAACGACGCCGATAACGATGAAGATAACGGAATTGCCCATGGACGAGCCGCTGTCGGAGGAGGTATCCGCCGAGCTTACGGCTGCCGCTGCGCTCTCTGCCGCCGAGGATGCCTCGGTGACTGCGGCGGAGGTGGTAACGGGCTCCTGCTTGGAGGAGCTGTCCTCAGCCGGCTGGGACTCTGCGGGCTGCTCGGGCTCGGGCTGTGCAAGGGACTTGCACTTGAAAGCGAAAACATCGGTAACAGTGATCTCAGCCTTATCGGTATCTCCCACATAAACGGTGGTAACGCAGCTGAAATCGTCGGTGCCGTAGGCCTCAACGATATCGTCATAGGAGAAGAAAGCGAAGTGACCGTTGAAAAGCACGGGGGATACTTTGCCCCAGACGGTGCTGTTCTTTGCCTTGGGGGAGATGTGGTCGTCGGTACTCTGAACGATAAACTCAACGGGAGCGGCGGTGCTGCCCTCGGGGAGATCCGACTCAAACATCGTAACGATAAAGGAATCGGGGGTCATCGAGCTGATATCGAACTGATCCACGCCGATGGTGATGGACTGGCCCCAGTTCTTGGACGCCTTGGGATTCTTGGCGTGTACCCAGGTGGTGCGGAGCAGACCCTTCTCTGCCATCTCGCCCTCTGCGACGATATTCTCCGCACGGAAACCGGTGCATTTAACGGTCCCGCCGACGGAAGCTACATCAATGGAATATACCGACACAGGGTCGATCTCGCCGAGAGCTGCGGAGAGCTCGGCATAGGTGAAGACGGCGCTGCCGTCCTTAAACTCCTTGGCTGCAACCTCAACAGAAGCGGGCTCGCCGATATTCTCGTTGGCCTCGGAGTTGGAGTTCCAGTAATTGAGTACGAGCTTCACGGGGGACTGATCGCCCTCTGCGCCTGTGCAGGCAACGGTGAGAACGGTGCTGTCGGTGAACTGTGAAGCTGCGAGCTTGTTTGAGTTTACGGTAAAGGATACGCCGTCAGCTTCCACCGCAGATCTGATATCGAGATCCACGTCGGCAGCCGCTGCCGAAAATACGCTTAATGCTATCGCTGCAGCCGCACCCAAAAGCATTGTCCAAGCTTTTTTCATATTCGTGCTCCTTTTCATATCATTATACTTCTCTTACGATCTTCCTCTTTTGCACTAATAATTATATCACAACCCCCTAAATACGTCAATTAAACTAATCAGAGAATTTACACAAAAAATCTTTCATTATATAGTAACATTATACAAAAGTTCAGTGAGCAGACCGCGCAAATGCGCGTGTACCTGTGCCATAAGCGCAGGAGTATGCGGGAGATTTGTAAACAATATGTGAACAAGCTTGACATATCTCCCGCCCGATGCTATAATGAAGAACTAAACATAATACAAATATTAAAAAGATAATATATAACGGAGGGGTAAAATATGGATCACGGTCAGCTGTTGTTTTCCGAGCTCAGGCTCGTTGCGATACCCGAACCGTCGGGCACTGCCGACGACGCTTCGCTTCTCAAGGCAGTAACTGCAAACGAAGAACTGAATAATCTCGGCTACACTCTTTCCGCCGGCGATGTTATGAAGCTTGCCCGCTCCGGGGAGCTCGACGGCTTTGTCGAGCGTATCAGGGGCTATATCGGAGATGTCAAGGCGGAGCCCATGTATCCCGGCTTCCCCGAGCAGGTCATGGCTATGGATGAAGCGACCTTCCGCTTCCACCAGCTGCTGCACTACTTCACCACCTACGGGTTCGAGGAGCTTTTCGACTGGAAGGTGTCCCGCGGATGGCTGCCCGACAGGCGGACTCTGTCGCGCCCCGAAAAGGACGAGCAGCTGCTCTCAGCGAAGGTCATCGAGCTTATAGACGAGGCGGATATGTACACCCTGCCCTGCAAGAAGATACTCTCCCGCACCGAGCGTATGGACAGCAAGCAGAAAATGCTTATCCTCGCCTGCATCGAGCATCTCACCGCAGACGAGCTCAGCCGCTTCAACGTCACCTTCAAGCAGAACCTGCTCGATCTGTTCAACGCGATATTCACTGCCGAGGGGCTGACCTCCGAGCGCAAGCTTGAGTGCCTGCACTCGATCTGCCAGCACACCGGCGACGTCTGGAAGTGCATGGACTATGCCCTCACAAGAGCCGGCTTCCATTTCAGGACCTCTCAGAAGAGGCTGATCGTCAAGCTGCTCGAGAGCTATCCCGCTGCCGACTTCAAGGGCAATCTGCTGCTTTCCAACAAGAAGGGCGAGCGCACCTCGCTGATGCTCAGGTTCCTCGACTACAATATATACAGCCGCAGCCCCGAGCATAAGCAGGCGGTGGACGACTTCCGCAGCGGGAAGCTCCGCTCGTGGGAATCGGTGGCCAAGGAGCTCGTTTCAAAGAACGATCCCGAGGCCGTGGGCTATTACGCCAAGCGCCCGGGAATGATGATAAGGCATCTGACCTATCTGCTGCGAAACGGCTACACCGCCAAGGACATCTACGACGCCCTTGCGCCTTCGGCTTCTTCGCTCAGGACCCAGACCCTTGTCAGCCTCAAGAACTTCTTCTCCGACCCGATGAACTTCGTTGACAGCGACAGCAAGACCGAGGAAGCAACGGTGGTCAGCCTTATGGTGGGCTCGCTGCTCGAAAAGCGTCTTGCCGCCAACAGCTGCAAGCTCAACGGCAAGAAGGTATATATTGATATGCCCGACTTCGACATCGACTTCTCCTCGATCAGAACGGGAGACAAGTCCGACGAGGGCGGATATATCCGCTCGGGTCTCGCCTACCGCATACCCGATGCAGCAAAGAGGATCCGCTTCTTCATCTACTGGAACGATAAGGAGCGTGTGGACGTCGATCTTCACGCCAGCGCCGTGCTCACCGACGGCACCGTTTCCAACATCGGCTGGAACTCCAACTTCAAGGACGGCGCACTCGTTTTCAGCGGCGACATCACCCACAGCGACGCCGCCGAGTACATAGACATCGACTTCGATATAGCAAGACACGATATCGACTCGGTCAGCGTGAACATCAACCTGTTCTCCGGCAAGCCCTGCTTCAAGGATATCGAAGAGTGCTATGTGGGTGCCATGGCCGTCTCGAAGACGGGTGAGGAGATCGCTCTCTACGACCCGAAGAACTGCTTCTTTACCCACTACCTCACAAGCTCGGCAAGGATGCTCAAGTACGGCTTCGTGGATGTGCTCAACAAGGTCATCATCTTTGAGGGTCTCCCCGGCAATAACTATTACTACGAGAAGACCAACCGCCGCGCCGGCTTCACGCTGCGCGAATACCTCGATCTGCTTTTCCGGGCGCAGAACGTCACCGAGGCCGGCAGCCGCGAGGAAGCGGATGTTGTCCTCGTCATGGGCAAGCCCGCCGAGAACAGCGAGATCAGCCTTATCGACAACGGCTTCTTCATGGAGTAAGCTTAAATTATTAAGGCAACACCGCACAACCCCTGTGCGTCAGGATGCAAAAGCTCAATCAAGATTGAGCTCGTCAGATTTTCGTCAGATTGCCCTAATTCGACGCAGGCTTGCAAGCGAAGTTCACTTCGCTTTACGCAACGTCAAGGAGAATTGACGTCATCTTTGATGACGTTGGTGATCATGACGGAAAGCTGGCAAGCAGATGGCGTGCAGAGGCGTTAGCCGCGGGTTGTG
>JAFXVY010000018.1 GCA_017534595.1 Ruminococcus sp. | reverse complement strand
TATCGCCTTACCGTTTCTGATCTGTCCGCCCTTGCAGCAGGCAAGCGAAAGCAGCCCCTTATCCACGCAGGGAGCAAGCCCGGTGTCTGAGGTAAGGCGATAGGTGTAGAGGTAGGTCATGGAATCACCTCATTGCTTTGATTATTATTGTATCATTATTATATCACAACCGACACAGAATTACAAGAATAGGCTTTTTAAGTTAATGAAATCACCCTTTGAACACCTTCAACCGGAGCCGGGAACCCGGATATGCAGAATAAAGACCAAACAAAGACCAAACTCAAAATCAGGTAAAATTAAAAGTCCGCAAACAGCGAATTTACGCCATTTGCGGACTTTTCTGCTGGTCGGAGTGACGGGACTTGAACCCACGGCCTCTACCACCCCAAGGTAGCGCGCTACCAATCTGCGCCACACCCCGATTGCTATAATATTATACTACTTTTGTTCACCGTTGTCAAGCTTTTTTTGAAATTTTATGCCCGCAATACCTACAAATTTTCCGGGGCGTTTTTTGTGAGCATTGTGAAAATGTCCGAAATAATAAGTGCATTATGCCGAAAATCCCGGCGAACGATTGACTTTTTGACGGGTCTTGCGGTATAATTTCAGTAACCGAAAAGCCCGTATTTACCGCATTTTCCCGCATTTTTCAGGAAGGGGGGCGAGCATTTGCACCAGCAAAATAACCAACCGGATCCCGCACCGGAAAAGCAGGGCGAGAGCCCTCCCAAGGTGAAGGGCAGGGGAGCCCTCCAGATCACGACGATCGTGCTGTTGGCGCTGATCTTCGTCACCGCCGTCACAGCGCTGATCATCGACAGGATCTCCGTGACCGACGGCGATATCCCGATCCGCCGCCCCGAAAGCTCCGCCGAGTCCGCTCAGGTGACGCAGACCAAAGCCTCCTCTGTCAGGGAAAAGCCCGCGGACGCCCGGATCACGGAGATGACCGCACTTACTGCGGCTCCTGTATCCCCGGAGTACACCTTCCCCGCGGACATCAACCTCGCCGATGAGGATATGCTCGCCTCGGTCAGCGGGATTAGCCGCAGCGTCGCACAGAGTATTATAAGGTATCGGGACAAAAACGGTATAATTCATAATTACGAAGAGCTTCTCGGGATCTACGGGATCGGTGAACGTACACTGAACGTGATCCGGGATTATTTTTTTATCTCCGAAAATGATTATCAGGCTCCGGTCACGCAGACCCAGACCGAAAAGATCACAGCCCCGCCGAAGACCCGGACAGTGACCGAAAGGACTACCCGCGAAAGCACCACCGCTTCGATAACGGAGAGGACCTCCGGGCAGACAGTCCCCACAGAGGAGCTCCCGCCGCCCGAGCGCCGCACCGTCAATATCAATACCGCCGATGCCCGCGAGATAGCCGACGCCCTGCTCATTTCCGACGAGCTCGCCGAGGCGATAGTCGAGCTCAGAAATAACATCCTGTATTTCACGGATCCCCGCGAGCTGCTCTATGTCGAAGGCTTCGGCAACGAGCTCCTCGGCGAAACAATAGACTATATCATCACTTCCGACAGCCCGGAGGAAAACTCCGCTGCCAAACAGTAAAGGAGGGCACAGCTTGCGCCTCGATAAATTCATTTCGTCCCAGAGACCCGACCTCTCCCGCAGCGCCGTAAAGGAGCTCTGCCGCAAGGGACGCATCACCGTGAACGGAGAGACCGTAAAGGATCCCGGCAAAGCCATAGATGAAAACAACGATAAGGTCTGCGCGGCAGGGGAGCCCGTCACCTACCGCGAACACATTTATATAATGCTCAATAAACCCGCAGGGGTCATCTGCGCCACAAAGGACAGGCTCACCGAGACCGTCCTTGAGCTCATACCCCCAGAGCTGCGCCGCAGCGGGCTTTTCCCCGCCGGCAGGCTCGATAAGGACACCGAGGGCTTCGTCCTCATAACCGACGACGGCGAGCTCGCCCATAAGATGCTCTCGCCGAAAAGCCATGTCCCCAAGACCTATCTCGTCCGGCTCGAAAAGCCCCTCTCCGCCGGAACAGTACCCCTGTTTGCACAGGGCATGACGATAGACGGCGGCGAGCAGTGTATGCCCGCAGAGCTCACCCCCTCCCCCGACCCTTGCGAGTGCAGCCTCGTGCTCCATGAGGGGAAATTCCATCAGGTCAAGCGGATGTTCGCAGCTGCCGGCAATAAGGTAGTGTACCTTAAAAGGGTGCGTATCGGCGCACTTAACCTCGACGAAAAACTGCCTCCGGGCGGTTGTTTGGAGATACTGCACAAAGATGTTGAAAAACTTTTGGCACGTTAGAAAGCCGACTTCCAAATTTTTCCACCAGTTTGTTTTTTTTCGTCAATATTTATAAAGAGAAGTAATAAAGTTTAGTAAAAAAAACTCTTGTATAAAGGCCGAAAATTTGTTATGATATTAGCGTAGCTAATTGTGGATAGTTAGTAAATCTTATATTTTAGGAGGTTCTTATAAACTATGGCAAGTGTATCATTAAGGGAGATTTATAAGAAGTACGCTGGCGGCGTTATCGCCGTTTCCGACTTCAACATCGAGATCAAGGACAAGGAATTCATCATCCTCGTAGGTCCTTCGGGCTGCGGCAAATCCACAACTCTGAGAATGATCGCAGGTCTTGAGGAGATCAGCGAAGGCGAGCTCTATATCGGCGACAGACTCGTAAACGACATCGCCCCCAAGGACAGAGATATCGCGATGGTTTTCCAGAACTACGCTCTTTATCCTCACATGACCGTTTTCGAGAACATGGCATTCGGCCTCAAGCTCCGCAAGGTCCCCAAGGACGAGATCGCAAGAAAGGTTGAGGAAGCTGCCAAGATCCTCGATATCGCTCATCTGCTCGACAGAAAGCCGAAGGCTCTTTCGGGTGGTCAGAGACAGCGTGTTGCGCTGGGCCGTGCTATCGTTCGTGAGCCTCAGGTGTTCCTGCTCGACGAGCCTCTTTCCAACCTCGATGCCAAGCTGAGAGCTCAGATGAGAACCGAGATCGCAAAGCTCCACAAGAAGCTCGGTACCACCTTCATCTATGTAACTCATGACCAGACAGAGGCTATGACGATGGGTGACCGTATCGTTGTTATGAAGGACGGTTACATCCAGCAGATCGATACTCCTACCAATCTGTACAACAGCCCCGTTAACCAGTTTGTTGCAGGCTTCATCGGCTCGCCTCAGATGAACTTCATCGACGCTAAGCTGATCAAGCAGGACGGCAAGTATCTCGTAGAGTTCGGCTCTGAGGATACCAAGACCTCCAGAGGCGTTAAGTACACCGTTGAGATCCCCGAGGCTAAGGTAGACGAAGAGGCTCTTGAGCCGCTGGTAGACCAGGAAGTAGTTCTCGGTATCCGTCCCGAGTCCCTGCATGACGAAGAGATGTTCATCTCCTCGGCTACCACGGGCGTTGTGAACGCTACCGTTGAAGTAACAGAAATGATGGGTGCAGAGACCTATCTGTACCTCACCTGCGAGGGCATTCCTCTTACCGCAAGAGTATCGCCCAGATCTACCGCCCGTCCTCAGGACGAGATCCAGATCGCTCTCGATCCCAACAGGATCCATATCTTCGATAAGGATACCGAGAAGACCGTTATCAACTGACGGTAAAACCCGAATATCATCTCAGCCCTTCCGCAAGGAGGGGCTGATTTTGTAAGAAAGGAAACAGTATGAAGCTCATAAAGATACTCTCGCTCATTACCGTGTGCTCGCTCTCCGTCTGCGGGCTGACCGCCTGCGGAGGCGGGGCGTCATCCTCGGGCGGGGAAAGCTCCGCCTCCGAAAGCACCGCGCCCGTATCCGATAAGCAGCCGGAAAGCACCCCTCCGGCGGACAGTTCACATCCCCTCGCCGTGCAGGATGCGGCCATAGATCAGCAGACCCTCGATAAAGCCATCACCAGCCTCGGCGATACGACCCGTATCAAGGCCAAGATGCAGAAGGCTCTCGACGGCGAGACCGTCACCGTCGCTTATCTCGGCGGCTCGATAACCGAGGGGTACAGTGCAGGCGAGAAGAAATGCTATGCAAGGCTCAGCTTCGAGAAGTTCAGAGACGCCTTCGGCAAGGACGGCGGCAAGAACGTCAAATACGTCAACGCCGGCATCTCCGGCACCCCGTCGATACTCGGCAATCTCAGGCTGCAAAGGGATATCCTCTCCAAGGATCCCGACATCGTCTTCCTCGAGTTCGCAGTCAACGATTCTCAGGATGCCGACCATAAGGCTGCCTATGAATCCATAGTCCGCGACCTGTTAGAGCGGGACGTCGCCGTCGTGCTGCTGTTCTCCCGCATGGAGAAGGGCTATACCGCTCAGTCTCAGATGAAGGAGATCGGCGCTTACTATAACATCCCCATGATCTCCTATGCCGACGGCCTCACCTATATGCTCGATAAGAATCTCATCACCTGGAGCGAGTTCTCCGGCGACTATACCCACCCCAACCTCCGCGGCCACGCCATCGTCGCCGATATGATCGGCTATTTCTTCGATATGGCCTGGAAGTCAGAGCCCTCCGGCAGCACCTATCCCGAGCAGCCCCTCAATTCGATGGTGCAGCAGGGTATGCAGCTCTATGAGTATACCGGCGAGCTCAAGCCCGAAAGCATGGGCAGCTGGACCGAGGGCTCGGTAAACACCTTCTTCAAGGAGGGCTGGACCCACAGCGCCAAGGCGGGCAGCGAACCCCTGACGTTCAGGTTCAGGGGCAGGTCGGCGTACCTTATCTATAAGGTGATAAACACCGGCAATTACGGCACGCTGAAGGTAAAGATCACCGTTGACGGCGGCGAGCCCACCGAGAAGACCGTCGAGACGCTGAAGTCCGACGGCTGGGGCAACCCGCTGATACTCCCCCTCGGCAAGCATTCCGCCGAGCACGATTACCTCATCGAGATCTCCATGGCGGAGGGCAGCGAGGAAATGAAAGCCGAGATCTTCGGCATAGCACACAACTGAACGGAGACTATATGAACAGTAAGATTTTTGAGCGCTTCACGCGCTATGCGGGCATTGATACCCAGTCCTCGGAGGAGAGCGGGAGCTTCCCCTCTACCCCCGGGCAGGCGAAGCTTGCGGAGCTACTTGTCTCCGAGCTGTATGAGCTCGGCATAGAGGACGCCGCCTACGATCCCCGAAGCGGCTGCGTCTATGCGCATATCCCCGCCACCGCCGGCTGCGACGGCAGGCGTACTACAGGCTTTATCTCACATCTCGATACCTCCCCCGAGGCCTCGGGCTGCGGCGTGAAGCCGAGGCTCGTCCCCGACTATGACGGCGGAGATATCACCCTCTGTGAGGGTACGGTGCTCAGCCCGGTGCAGTTCCCCGAGCTCAGAGCCTATAAGGGTCAGACCCTTATCGTTGCCGACGGCACGACCCTGCTCGGCGCCGACGACAAAGCGGGCATCGCAGAGATAATGACCGCAGCGGAGCTGCTCATGCAGCCCGACGCTCCCGCCCACGGCAGGATAGCCATAGCCTTCACCCCCGACGAGGAGATCGGCGGCGGGATCTCCCGCTTCGACCTCGAGCGCTTCGGCGCCGACTGCGCCTATACCGTTGACGGCGGAGCCCTCGGCGAGCTGGAATACGAGTGCTTCAATGCGGCCTCCGCAAAAGTGACCGTTACCGGCGTCGGCATACATACCGGCGAGGCCAAGGGCAAGATGAAGAACGCCGCCCGCATAGCAGGGGAGTTCGACGCCCTCCTCCCGCAGGACGAGCGGCCCGAGAATACCGAGGGCTACGAGGGCTTCTTCCACCTCGAGGCTGTGAACGGGGGAGTGGAGTGCTGCACCCTCGAATACCTCATCCGCGACCACGACAGAGACCGCTTCGAGGCCAGAAAGCAGCTCATGCTCGACACCGCCGCCGCCCTCAATGATAAATACGGCGGAGGGACAGTCACCGCCGAGCTTAAAGATACCTATTATAATATGCGGGAAAAGATCTTCCCGGACAATATGTTCCTCATAGACAACGCCGCTGAGTGTATGCGCGCTCTCGGCATAGAGCCCACAGTAAAGCCGATACGCGGCGGCACCGACGGAGCCAACCTCTCATACAGAGGGCTGCCCTGTCCGAATCTCTGCGCCGGAGGCCATAATTTCCACGGCCGCTATGAATACTGCTGCCTTGAATCCATGGAGAAGATCGCGCAGCTGATAGTTCTGTTAGCCTCGCACTGACAGCCCCGGAGGAGGGTGAGTGAATGAAGTTCAAAAAGCATTTCCTGATCTTTACTCTTGCCTGGCTTGTCATAGTCACCGTCGTTTCGGATATCTTCCTTATCAGCGCGTTCCGAAGCGCCGAACTCGATACCGAAAAGTCATCCTCCGCAGTTCAGTTCTTCGCGGTACCTGCGGCGTTCGCTGCGGTCAACGCAGCGCTGATCATCGCCTTTGCGCTGTTCGCGGTCTCGCAGCTGCGCAGAAGATACCACAGCATAGAGGGCAACGGCGAGTACCCCTTCTTCCGCAATTATGTGATCCTGCTCTCGGCGCTGGCGGCAGCCAATACGCTGCTGCTGTATAACAGGTTCCTATCGGTGCTGGATATCATATCCGCCGACGAGCGCCGCAGGCTCTCGATGCTTTTCTTCTCCGAGCCGGAGACAAAAGCCTCCCGCCTCGCAGACCTCCAAAGCCGCATTGATATGTACAAGGGGCTCGCCATAGCCTCGACCGCGCTTATGATCGCGTTCAAGGTGATCATCTGCTTTTCATCCGCCCGCCTGCTCGTCAGGAAATATCACCGCTGCGCCCGCACGGGCTACAGTCAGGAGGTGCACCCTTGAAACCCGATCTTAACGAGATAAAGGATCCAATAGTCGATCTTTACTATCCCTCAAAGGAAAAACGCGACGCCTGCCGGGCTCTCTCCGCCAAGCGCCGGGACTACCCCACGGATCACGTCGCCAACCTCGAGCTTGAAAAGCTCGCCGCGCAGATCTCCAACTATTACTCCAAGCGCACCCTTGACCTGCTCTCCGAGTTCTGCTGCGACCCCGAGATCATCAACTACCGCCTCGACATCCTCGAGGACTTCAAGAACAACCCCCGCCTCGGCGCCACCGTCAAGAAAACCGTGGATATCATGCTCGAGAACGACCGCAAGAACGTCTACAAGCTCTCGACGCCCGACTCCTTCTCCACACTCGCAGAGGCACTTGAAGCCTTCGAGGCCTACGTCGAGTGCATGGAGATACTTCACAATTTCTATGCCGAGAACCGCGAACGCCTCCGTTCAAGGGGCGTCAACGCCATGTTCGCCTACTTCGACGAGCAGTATCAGAGCAGCCATTACATCGAGCTCAAAAAGGAGTGCGCAGAGCTTCGCGCCATGATAAAGGACCGCATCCGCAGCGTCACCGTGGCGATAAACCTCGACGAGACCCTTGTGCCCGTTTCGGCCGGCATACTTGAGCTCTCGTCGGAGCCCTATATCTTAAAGCCCTCGGTGCTCGACAGGATAATCTACCACGGCGCCAACTTCCAGTCGAAGAAGGTGCTCAAAAGCGCCCGCAACCGCTACAACGGCAAGAATATGGACGGCGGCAAGGATATCAGCGCCGCAGACAAGGCGCTGTTCGAGGAGCTTTCATCCCTCACCGACGGCTATGTGGAAAAGCTCAGCGAAGTGCTCGAGGAGTATCAGAAGATCACCCTCAAGGATATGTACGCCATAAGCTATCAGCTGGATTTCTACCTCGGCGCTATCGAGATGATCGCCCTCTGCGAGAGCTCGGGACTGAAAATGTGCCGCCCCGTCATCACCGACGGCGACACCGTCATCAAGGGGCTCTTTGACCCGATATATTTCCGCGAGGCAAGGACCTATAACCTCCACAGCAAGGACAAGCGCCCGGTGGTGGTCAACGATATCTCCTTCGGTGAGGATGCCGGCTTCTATATCCTCACCGGCGCCAACAACGGCGGCAAGACCACATTCGTCCGCGCCGTCGGGATCTGCTTCTGCATGGCGCAGGCAGGGCTCTATGTCCCCGCCGAGAGCTGTACTCTCCGCCCCGCGGACTATATCTATACCCACTTCCCGAAGGAGGAGCAGACGGGCATAAACGCCTCCCGCTTCACCACCGAGATCAAGCAGTTCCGCACGATCTCCGACACCGTCACCCCCCGCTCGCTGCTGTTCATGAACGAGTCGATCCAGAGCACCACCCCGAAGGAGTGCGTCGATATCGCCGCCGAGATGGTAAAGATCTTCACTATGATCGGCGTCCGCGGGATATTCGCCACCCACCTTCTCGAGCTTGCCGACAGGATAGTCGCGCTCAACGAGGAAGGCGTCCGCTCAAAGATCGAGAGCCTTATCGTCCTGACCGACGAAAAGACCGGTGAGCGCAAATACAAGGTCGTAAAAGGCAAGCCCTCACAGACCAGCCTTGCAAAGGACGTCCTCACCGAGTTCGGCATAAGCTACGAGCAGATAGAAAAGCGGCTCTCAAAGCCGCAGAAATAAGTCAGGTAAAGGAGCTGTTGAAATATGTCCGAGTTAAGACTTGACCCCGTCCTCTCCGACGGTATGGTGATCCAGAGAGATACAGAAAACCTGTTCAGAGGCTTCGCCCCCGCCGGGGCAGAGGTGAGCATAGCCGCAGGCGGGAAGACCCTTTCCTGCCGCGCCGATGAAAACGGCCGCTTTGCCTGCACCGTTCCCCCGCTTGAAGCGTGCTGCGAGCCCTTCACCGTGACCGTCACCTGCGGCAGCGAGACCGCCGAAGTAAAGGATGTGCTCGTCGGCGATGTGTTCCACATCACCGGGCAGTCGAATATGGAGCTGCCGATCATCCGCACCTTCGACCCCTTCTCGGATGTCTTCCGCAAGCCGGACAGCCCGATGATAAGGGAGTTCCGCGCCCCGATAGAGCCCTGCTTCGACCCCGGCGCCGAGCTGGATATGTTCTCCGGCGGGCACTGGATCCGCTCCGACAGCGAGGAAGCGCTGATGATGAGCGCCGCAGGATATTTCTTTGCCAGAACGCTCTATGAGGATATAAGGATACCCATAGGTCTCGTGAATACCTCCGCCGGCGGTTCGCCCATCGAGGGCAGACTGCCTTACAGCGTTCTGCGTGAGTACCCCGAGTACGACGCCTTCCTCGACGAGGCCACCGTTCCCGGATATATCGAGAACACTGCGAAGACCGACGCCGAGCGCGAGGGCGCACTCTACCGCCTCATAGAAGACAGCGACAAGGACAGAGACACTGTCCTCTCCGGCGGCTCCCCCGAGGGCGAGACCGTCTCCTTCCCGCTGTTCCTGCCCGATTTCGCCGGCAGGCTCTGGTTTTATAAGGACATCACCCTCCCTGATAACTTCCCGACGGATGACGTTATGCTCATCCTCGGCACCATGACCGACCGCGACGTCGCCTATATCAACGGCGTACAGGTCGGCGAGACAGGGTATATGTACCCGCCGAGAAACTACCGCGTCCCCGCAGGCGTCCTCAGACCCGGCAAAAACCGCATCGCTTTCCTGCTCGATATCAGATACGGCGCCGGCGGCGTCACCGAGGGCAAGCGCTGGTGCCTCAAGAGCGGCTCACATATCCTTGACCTCACCGACGGCTGGACGATGTGCCGCTCGGTGGTAACGGAGAAGATCAAGCCCTCGGCATTCTTCCCCGGGCTCCCGCTCGCGGTCTACGGCAGGAGCACCGCCCCGGTCTATAACCTCCGGTTCAAGGCCATGCTCATATATCAGGGCGAATCCAACGGCTATAACGCCGAAAGCTATGTTAAGATGTACACCCGCTTCGTCGAGTATTCCCGTCAGCGCTTCGGATACGATATCCCGGTGATCTCGGTGCAGCTGCCGGAGTTCGGCTTCGTGAACGACGACTCCTGGTCGCTGGTGAGAGAGGCGCAGCTTGAGTGCTGCAAGATACCCGGCACAGCCATGGCGGTAGCGATCGGCCTCGGTGAATGGAACGACCTCCACCCGCTGAATAAATGGGAGGTCGGGCGCAGGCTTGCGGTCTGCACGAAGGCGCTGGTCTACGACAAGAAAGATTTTGAGCCCGTGACCTGTACTTCTGCGGAGTATGGGGACGGCGAGGCGACGCTGACATTCTCGGCGTCGGTAATGCCGGATGAGACCGGCGAAGGCTTTGAGGCGGTGTACCCGAGCGGAGCAGAGAAAGTCAGGGCGACAGGGGAGAGCGGAGGCATAAAGCTCACATTACCCGGCGGCAAGCCTGAGCAGCTGCGCTATGCATGGGCGCCGGCACCGACACCGCATCTGTTTGATGAAAGCGGACTGCCGGTATCGCCGTTCAGAGTAAAGTTTAAATAAAAGCCGGCAGAACAAACCGTGAAGCGAAATGAGGAAATTTTTTCCTCATTTCGCTTTGCGTTAGGCGCCGAACCTCCTGCGGAGCCGCCGTCCCCTTGACTTTTCCGATAAAATATAGTATACTGTTAATTGGTGTATCATCATAAGAAATGAGGTGTGTATTATGGGCAGAGCAGGTCGCGGCGGCGGAGGCGGCGGCGGTTTCAGAAGCAGCGGCTTCGGAGGCTCGCGTGGCTTCGGATCCCATTCCGGCGGCTCGTCATCACACAGAAGCAGCTTTTCAAGCAGCTCCCACAGCTCCCACAGCTATCATCACAGCAATTATCACAGCAGCTACCATAGCAGATATAACTCCGGCCCGAGATTTTATTACTTCGGCGGGTCCAGATACCGCAACGGCTATTCCGGCGGCTATTCCGCCTCGCCGACCTCCGGCTGTACAATAGGCTTTATCAATATCGTCGTCTGGATCGTTATAGGCATAATCGTCATCGCAGCCCTCGCCATAGGTTCAGACAGCAAGGCCTCCGGCGGCGTCACCAAGTCTACCGTTAACCGCGAAAAGCTCCAGAGCTCTTCGCTCGTCGAGAGCGACCAGTATTTCTGCGACGAGCTCGACTGGATCTCCGACCCCGTTACCCTGAGATCGGGTATGGAGCACTTCTATGAGAAAACAGGCGTTCAGCCTTTTCTGTATATCACCGACAACGTCGGCGGTTCTCCCACAGATGACAGGCTCGAGGCCTTCGGCAACGAGGTCTACGATAAGTATTTCTCCGACGAGGCTCACCTTGTGGTGCTGTTCTATGAGAAGTCCGGAAGCTACCGCAGCTGCTATATCGCCGGCAAAGAGGCCAAGACGGTAGTTGACGACGAAGCGGGCGAGATACTCCTCGACTATATCGACCACTACTATTACTCCGATTTCGATGAGGCGACCTTCTTCTCCAAGTCCTTCTATGAGGCAGCGGACAGAATGATGCGCATTACCCCGAGCTACGGCTGGATCGCAGGTATCTTTGTGCTCGTGCTGGCGATAGTCATAGTGCTGTTCGTTTGGTGGAAGAAAAAGAAGAAGCATAAGCTCGACGAGATGAAGCAGGCGCAGGATATCCTCAATTCCGACCTCAACGAGTTCTCGGCACCGGGTTATGAGGGCTCCGAGGCCTCCAGCGAGGTCGAAGAGCTGAAAAAGAAGTACGACAACTGAGCAGACTGCGGAGGTAACGGCTTATGAGTTTGTTTCAGAAAGAAGACCCCAAGGAAAGCATAAAGCTCCAGCTTGCAGAGCTGGCGGTAAAGCTGGCTGAGGTCAGAAAGCAGGTCGGCGAGCTCAACGCCGAGTATGCCCGCGTGGTAAAGCGCAGGAGCGATGCGGCGGCCAAGTCAGCGGAATTTGAAGAATACGCCAAGAAGGCTCTCACCGCCGGCAATCAGGATGACGCCAAGGTCTTCCTTGCAGAAAAATACAAGCACGATCAGAAGTTCGAGAAGTTCGACTCCCAGCTTGAGGAGATCGGCAATACCCGTCAGAACGCCATGGAGCTCCACGATAAGATGGTCCGTGAGATCAACGAGGCCAAGTCGAGGCTCGCAGTGCTCGAAGCGCGTGAGGCGACGGCGGATGCTTCGCTGAAATTCTCCAAGACCGCCGGCAGCTCGGATTTCGAGCAGAAGCTCTCGGGTCTTGAGGCCGAGGCGGATCTCAAGGCAGCCATGGACGATGCAAAAAGCTATGTCGATGAAGATCTTTGGGGTGATGACGGCAATGGCGGAGTTTAAGATCCTTAAATCGGGTTCCTTCTGCTTCTGGGGCGAATGGTTCGGAAGGCCCCTCGATAACTCTCATAAATGCGTGTCTGCGTCGCTGGACGGCGACGTGCTCATGGCGGAGTTTGCAGACGGCGAATCGCTGAGCGTGTACGGCGCCAAGGGCGTGTTCTCTGACGAGGGCAGGTTCTATATCAAGGACGCCGAGCTCGTCCTCTGGGAATGGCATCTCTACGACGAGCCTCCCGGGGAGGACAGCCGCAGGTTCATAGAATACAAGAAGCTCCCCGACGGCTCCATACTCCGGACGAGCGACCTCGGCAGCGGCAACGAGATATATCTCAGCTCGGAGGGCAAAAAGGCCGTGGAGCTATGCTGAACAGGCAGTAAAAAAATTTGAAAAAATAACAAAAAATTTCGCGCAGGGCATTGCAACCTGCGCGATTTTGTGTTATTATAGTGGTGTAGTGCAATATATTTACACAGAGATCCGACGCAGCTGCGACCGCTGCGGCAATATACAAAACAGCACAGAAAGGAAAGTGAACCAAAATGGGCAGCAAGTACGAAAGAGCCTACCGTTACCTCAAGGATATGTATGCCGACAAATACTATCCGAAATACCTGGTAGACAGGGTAAGAGTCGAGATCGAAAGAGTCGTAAGCTGGCTCGAGATGGGCGAGCACGAGCCCGATGAGATCCAGGCCGAATTCGATAAGATGACAAAAGCGATCAACGAGATCGCGGATGTGTTTGCCGAGAATGACAGCGAGATCGAGACCGTTGCAAGAAACGCGATAGCGATAGACGTTATCAATATCATCCAGTATTTCGATCTGCCCATAAAGGTGAACATAGCCCTGAGACTCAGAACGTGGTGAGCGCTTATGGGGCTTGATATCTATGCGGGAACGATGACCCGCTACTACGCCCGCAACTGGCTGACCTCCGTACAGCAGTGGGGTCTCGAGCACGGGATGCAGGTAAACATCGTCAGACCCGAGGGGCAGGAGGATGAGAATATCGCCTCCCCCGAGGAGATAATTGCAGGCGTCACCGACTGGCGCCGCGGGCTTATCGAATGGCTCGGGGACAATATCGAGGGTGAGCCTCACTGGTCTGAGGACAACGACGCCACACCCTACTATACCGACAAGCCCGACTGGGATGCAGCCGAGGCTCTGCTGCTTTATGCCTGTGCGAAATGGCTCGGCAAGGAGCCACCCGCGACGGTCAGGAAAAACTTTGACGTCTACGAGACGGAGCTTTATAAAGAATTCACCGAGAGAAAACAGGGGGCAGTGTCGCTGTTCGACAGCGAGCTGTGGTGGCTGCCGCTCAACGACCCGCTGATGTTCCGCGTGCCGCTGCCGACGGGTCAGGAGAAGACCCTCTCCACCGTGGGGATGCTCAAGCTCGAGCTCGATGCTATAAATGCAATAGAATGGAACGCCTCCGAGGAGGAGATAATCTCCTGGCGGGACAGCGAAGGCTACCCCGACGATGCCTATTACAGCAAGGAGAAGGGTCTTCAGATGCTCGAAAAGCACGATGAGTTCGATACCGTGTCACTGGCGAAATTCGCCTTTTCGATACTGTGGCAGGCCGTGACCTTCGCACAGGAGCACGGCACCTGCGTCATATTCGATTACTGAGGGGAGGCGCCTTATGGACTACCGCAAGCTTTGGAACGATAACCTCGCGTTCATCTCCGGCAGCAGCCTCGATCCCGTAAAGATCGCAGGGCTGTTCACTGATACCGATTCCCGCGCTCATCTCACGATAGGAATTGTGGACGTCCCGAGCGGGAAGGTCAGGGTCGGAGATCCCCTCGCCTATATGTGTACCGGGTCGGCTTCGCCGGTCTGCGGTGCAGAGATAGCTCCCGGAGCCTATCCGGCGGAGCTTTCTGTTGTTTATACGCCCTTTGACACCGTGAGGATAACTTCCTCGCGGCTGAAAGTAAAGGATACCGAAGCCGTCAGATATGAGGTCGCTTCGGCAGCCCCGGGGACGGAGGCGTTTCGTTCCTCCGACGGCTGCTTTGCCGCCTTCCCGGTGGAGACAGGCACCATGGCCTTTGCCGATGCCGGGGTCTCCGAGGACTATATTCGCTTTATCCGCGAGTGGCACGCCGCTCACCCCGACGGCAACCACTACGACGACTATTTCGCCGAGCTGTTCATGCGAAGCAGTATGGAGCTTCCCGATTATCAGCGCGCCGACGGCGACTTCATCGAATGGACCGTCCCCGGCAGCGGCAGGATGGTAATGAACGCCACCGGCTTCGGCGACGGGATGTATCAGCTCTTCTGCGGGTACGACAGCGCCGGAGAGATCTGCGAGCTTATAGTCCCGCTGGTGGATCCCGAGGTCATGGAGAACGCCGGAAAGGAATTCCTCGCCGTCTGGGACGGAGTGGAAGCCTGCATAGTTTCAAACCACGTCGCCCAAGACGGCGATATCGCCTGCATGATACGGTATGAGGCCGAGAGCGATCCGCCGAAATACAACGGCTGGATCTTCTACGGCTTCGATGAGGATCAGGACTACTGGGACGACAGCGATAATTTCAGGCTGTACAGCACTCATCAGCTGGCTGACAGGTTCCCGGCAATCATCCCGCTGCTGCATTCACCTGTCGGCGCAGGTTTCAGAGCAGACGGCAATGGCGGCTTCGAGCCCCTGCCGGACGAATAACAAGGAGTGAATATCAATGGGTCTCTTTTCAAAGAAAAAAGAAAACGAACGTCTCCCCATACCGACAGCCGCGGAAAGGGTCTCGGTGTTCGATACCGACTATCCCCTTGACCGCTCAAGCTGGTTCGATATCTACTCGGCCTGCATAGGCCGCTGCACTGCCGTGCAGGACGCTATGTCCGAATTCGTGGTGAAGAACCGCAACTGGAACGTGGATTTCGGTGCGGGTACTCTTTCCTTCGGGAACGACGCCTACGCGATGCAGTTCATCGGCAGCGAGTCATCCGTCAGCAACAGCTATATGTGGGGCTGGAACAATATCAATCACTTCGACGAGCGCCTCCTCGAGCTTGCGAACGAGGCAAAAGCCCTCGGCGAGAAATGGCAGCTCGAGCCGCTGACCACCGACTGCTTCTCTCTTGACGAGACCTTCAACGGTCACACTGTCGCGGCGGTAGTTACCGGAATATCGAAGAAGAACTACTGCTACTATAAAGGTCCCCACGCCAACGGCGCAGTAATGATGGCGATAGCTCCCGATGACCCGAGGGTATTCGCGCCCGTCGGCGCCAAGGAGACCATTGACATCATAATGCGGGTCATCCAGAACGCCTATACCGATCACAGGATCATGGTCGAGAGCTTTCTTCTCTGGAACGGCACTCCCTTTGACCGTGAGGGCAAGCGGATCGTTGCGCATTTCGGACAGGATATGCTGATCGACTACGAGCAGGCAGACGAATTTGAACGGATCAAAGGAATAAAGCTTGTGTGACCCAAACGCGAAGCGAAATAAAGCGCGCGGTCGAGCCTCGCGCCAGAGGCTCGCGGGGTCAAGGGGCAGAGCCCCTTGTCGCCGTCCGCAGACGGCGAAACTCCCCTTACCGGAGGGCGCTCCGAGAGAGGTGAATTTAAAAACAGTCCGGTGGACTGTTTTTAAAGAGGGGAGGCCCTGAAAGAGAGGGCCTCCCCTTGTTCGTCGTCCGCACAAGTTCGCCTGCGAGCGAGCAGCGAGC
>JAFXVY010000017.1 GCA_017534595.1 Ruminococcus sp. | reverse complement strand
TCCGTCATAGCACACAAATTTTCCTTGCCGGGCGTCAGCCCGCCTGCGTCAAATTTATGCACTCTGACGAAAAATCTCAGCTCAACTTTATTGAGCTTGCGCGCGATCTGACGCACAGGGGTTGTGCGGTATTGCCTATATCCTGTCGAGCCGTTGGGAGTTACTGATGCATGAATGAAAAACACCGTCTGCGCAAAGCAGGCGGTGTCTTATTATGTCATTCAAGCGTCCAGCCGTTGTCGCCGTGGTAGATCATCAGCTTTGTCATGCCGCCGTCGATGCAGAGGTTCTCTCCCGTGATGAACCCCGCCTTGTCCGAGCAGAGGAACAGCACCGCGTTGGCGATATCCAGCGGGTCGCCGACTCTGCCGGCGGGCTGCTGATAGGCGTCGGGACCCTCGTATTTCCTGAATCCCGTGTCTATCCACCCCGGGGATATCGAGTTTACCCTCACCCTCCCCGCGAGGCTTACCGCAAGGGCGTGGGTCAGCGCGGAGATACCGCCCTTTGCGGCGGTGTAGCTCTCGGTCTGAGGCTGGCTCATCCTGTCCCGGGAGGAGGAGATATTGATTATCGAGCCCCCCTCGTTGAAGTACGGCAGGAACAGCTTCGCCAGATAAAACGGCGCCGTCACACCCACCGAGAGGGCATATTGGAATTCCTCATAGCTGCACTCGTTTATGCCCTTCATCAGCGGCAGGGCGTTGTTTATCAGATAGTCGATATGTCCGTGCTTTCTGATGACTTCCTCCGCGAAGGCTTCCAGCACGGCTTTGTCGGAGATATCCCCGACGTAATGCTCACCCTCCGCCTTGTCGATAACGCAGACCCCGGCGCCGGCTTTTCTGAATTCCTCGGCTATGCATTTTCCTATGCCATTGGCTCCGCCTGTTACGACGGCTACTTTATCTCTGAACATACTGCTCTCCTTTACTCAGTCTCGGTTCTCATAAACACTCCGCTTCGTCGGAGGATGTTCATTGTCTGCGTCGATCAACAAACAGCGCCTTGATGCAGCAGTTCCCGGGTTCAAAGTCCGGGTCTGACAGCGCCTTCAGATCGCTGTCGGTCAGGAAGTCCTTCCACGCACCTTTCTCGTTGAAGAAGAGCGATCCGCCTTTGAAGGTCTCGACCGCCGACCTTATGCTGCTGTCGGACATATCCTTCCACTTGCCGTCAGCGAACACGAACGACTGACCTTTTTCTATGACGGTCTTGTAGCTGCCCGCGACGGTATCAGCGCTCTCCCCTTCGACCGGGGCGCCCTTGGAGTAGGTTACAGCGACCGCGCAGTCCTCGACCTCAACGGGCTCGTTCAGCCTGACCGTATGATAACCGCGACAGCTGAGCTTAGCGTCCTGGGTGTACAGCACCTCCTTGAAGTCCGCTGACATTATCTCGATCTTTATATCCTGCGTATCGAAATCATTATAGGTGCCGACGGCTGCGAGCGTTCCTTTCCTGTGAAACACGTTCGCCGCTTTGGTAGAGTCGCCTGTTCTGATGCAGGCGTCGATCTCGTTGCCGGCGTCATAGCTCAGCACCTCAGAGTATTCATCGCTGACCATGTGGCTCACCGTGTAGTTGATCGGCGAGCAGTAGGAGATGTAGTAATATCCTCCGCTGAAGTTTGAATTATAGGTTATCCACGCGCCGTCCTCTGCGGCGGGCACTTTGAAGTATTCCTTCGGGAAGTTGTCGTCCCAGCCGATGACCGTAACATCGTGGTCGTATTCCTCGGGATCGGTGTAGTTCACGGTCTGGTAGTTCCCGAACATATCCTGCTTGACATTCTTATCGCAGATGCAGGCCGCGACACCGCCTCTTGTCTTAACGGCGTTCTTGACAGCCTCGCGGTCATTCGGGTCGATCATCAACGAGCTTTCAAGGGTGATGCCGTTTTTGCAGAGCCCCGAAAGCCTCTCTGTGACGAACCCCTGACAGCCGCCGACGGCATCCATATCCAGACCGTTCTGAAGGAAGATGCCCTCCTGCTTGCCGCTGCCGTATATGCTTTCAAGCAGCTCTGGGATGTCGAGCTCAAGCTGCTTGCCCGTCTGTTTTTCGTAAGCTGACCTCATGCTCGCAGATGCCGCGTAAAGCCAGCAGGTGCCCGAATACTGTATGGGCATCGTGAAGTGCTCGAGCTCATCGGTAAGGCAGTAATAGCCGTCGGTGCCGTGAACATAGTCGTATTTCGGCGGAGCTGCCTCGGACGATGTTTCGGGTCCCGTGCTCTGAGATGCTGCGGCAGTAGTTTCAGCGATCGCCGCTGTACTTTCCTTGAGGGAGGTGCTGTCCGCATCCGAGCAGCCGCTCATGAGCAGCATACCTGCAAGCAGAGCTGATGTGATATATTTTTTCGGCTGTGTATGTTTCATACGCCGTGAACCTCCTCATAAGATCTCAAGACCGGATGAGAATATTAAGGCAACACCGCACAACCATTGTGCGTCAGATCGCGCGCAAGCTCAATAAAGTTGAGCTGAGATTTTTCGTCAGATTGCCTAAATTCGACGCCGCCTTGCAAGCGAAGTTCACTTCGCTTTACGCAACGGCAAGGAGAAT
>JAFXVY010000016.1 GCA_017534595.1 Ruminococcus sp. | reverse complement strand
TCAGATCGCGCGCAAGCTCAATAAAGTTGAGCTGAGATTTTTTCGTCAGATTGCCTAAATTCGACGCCGCCTTGCAAGCGAAGTTCACTTCGCTTTACGCAACGGCAAGGAGAATAGTGTCAACAAGTTGACACGGTAATAATGACGGAAAATATGCAAGCAGATGACGTGCAGAGGCTTTAGCCGGTGGGTGTGCGGTGTTGCCTCAATGCTTTTTGCCCGATACGGCTCTGCAAGCTCACCATCGGCATCGAAGGCATAAGGCTCGGTAATTCAGCTTTCGTCACCCCGATCATCGAACAACGCTTTGATCTTTTTCGATCTGCCCGGGTGGCGGAGCTTGCGCAGAGCCAAGCCTTCGTACTTTATTATCATCGGCAGAGGGATATGCAGTTCAAGGGCGACTGCCGCGTGAGTCTTTCTCACGCCGTCGGTGAGGCCGCAGAGCTTTTCAAGCACTTCCCTTTCGGTCTTGGAGAGGGTCGCAAGCGCCGCATCGACCGCGGGCTTTATCTCCTCAAACCTGCGGTAAAGATCAAGGCGTATGTCGCCGAAGATCATGTTGACGAGCAGAGTGTAGCCAACGCGTTCCTCTGGCATCACCGAGCAGTTTCCGGTGAGCATTTCAAAAATACGGTCAATGTCGTCCTCGTCGAACCTGCCGAGAGTGACCGCTTTTTCGTCGAAGCTGTCGTTGGAGATATCGGCGCAGACCATTTCCTCGCAGGCGCGGTTGAGGACGTATGCGCGGACAAATTCGTACTTCTCATTGTCGAGTATCACATCGGGAGCACCGAGCCTTGATACGTTCACAATGCGCCTTGCGCGTTCAAAAACACTGCAGGCTTTCAGCTCTCTTCCGAGACGTTCTTCCGCAAGCTTTGCAAGAGCATTACCGTCGTCGGTATCATCATCACATCCGCATAAAAACAGCTCCCACACTTCATTGAGCTGCGCGGTATAGCTGTCGTCTGAGGACTCCCCGAAGTACGACGCGCAGTAAATGTCCTTTTCCTCATCGGCAAGGAATTCGCCGATCTCTTCAAGAGCCTCACAGTAGTATGCCGCATCGTCGGCGATCTCTTTTGCCTTGTTGAAGTCCCAGTTCATCCTGCATTTGTAAAAGCGCGGGTTTGACTCTGTTCCCTCGGCCTCTGTATTCCAGCCCTTGATGATAAGTGTGCCTGTGCTGTCGGTGTTGTCAAACATATCCTTTACGATGTTCCATACCATAAGAATACTTCCTTTCTGTTTTATGTCTGTGGGTTTGAAGGGGGATCTGCGGCATTACACCGCAAATCCCATCCTTCTTTCTTCTTCGTCAGCCAGGCCGAGGGATACGGCTTCAAAATCCTCGGGCAGCAGCAGACACATCTCGTCCTTGCCGAGAGGCTTGTCCGCATATTCGCTCACGAGCCTTTCCGACTGCCTGATAACGGCTCGTTCAAGGAACGTCCTGACATAACGCCCGTTGCCGTAGTTCTCATGCTTTGAGGCCTCGGTGAGGATGTCAAGGCATTTCTGTTCGGCATCCTCGGATAAGACGTACTCTCTCTTTCTGATTTGGAGCTTAAGTATGCCGAGCAGCTCTTCGGGAGTGTAGTCGGGGAAGTTCAGGTGAAATGCGATTCGGCTGCGCAGACCTTCGTTCTGTTCGAGGAACAGCTTCATCTGGTCGGGGTAGCCCGCAAAGATAACGATGACCCTGTCGCGGTAGTTTTCCATGAGCTGAGTTATGGCGTTGATCGCCTCGGTGCCGAAGCAGGTTTTGTCGTCGATAAGGGAGTAAGCCTCGTCGATGAACAGCACGCCGCCGTCGGCCTGCATGAATTTTTCCTCGACGATCTTAGCCGTCCAGCCCACATACTTGCCAACAAGATCCTGCCTGCCGCACTCGACAAGCTTGCCTGACTTGATGACATCTTCTTCCTTGAGTATCTGTGTGAGCAAGCGGGCGAAGGAAGTCTTGGCGGTGCCGGGGCTGCCGGAGAACAGCATATTGAAGGAGGCGGCAGCGTTTTTGAGCCCCATCTGTTCGCGCAGGCATTTCATTTTGCCCGCCGCGACGATCTTGTCCAGCATCGACTTGGCATCGGTGAGACCGATCATCTCTTTGAGCTCTTCGTAGGGCTTGTCCTCGGCCTCGGTCACGACCACCTTGCAGCAGTGCTGCTTTTTGTAAGCCTTGTAGATGTGGTTTTTCAGGCCGTCGCCGTACCAGCTGTTGTAAGCGTTGTAAATATCGGTGACGGTGAAGGACTCGTTATCCGGCAGGTATTCAAAGACCTCGTCCATGCTGTCGGGCCTGATGTCGGACTTGTCCGTAAGATCCGTAAGGTAAGCCCTTGCCTGTTCGGTGGTGCCGGAGCCCTCGGTGAGCTGGATGATATCCGCCTTCGCGGTAATATTTCCCACCGCATCGGCGTTTTTGACGGACTTGCCCATGATCTCGACGAAGATGAAAAGCGTGTCCTTTTTCATCTCTTCAAGCATCTGACCTGTGGCCTTTGTGAACTCGTGGAAGTCGATGGCAAAGCGTCCCATGCCGGTGTCGCTGCACAGCTCAAGTACGATTATCCCGCCCTCGGAAGCTGTCATGTGCTGGCGGTATCTCTCGTCGCGGTAGGCGCCCTTTCTGAAATCTCTGAACACCGACAGCCTGTTTGAGAGCAGCCTGTTGTTGCTTGTGAGCGCCCTTATCAGCAGCTCATACATATCTTTTGCGCCGCCCCAGTCGCCCGCGCTGATATAGTAGTGTACCGGGTGGCCGTAATATGCCTTGGCATTCTTTCTGGAGTAGACGCGGGAAAGCTCATCCGTAAAGCTCTTTGATGCGAGGATCTTCTCGGCCTGCTTTCTGCACTCAGCCGAACTGAGCTTCGGCAGGCTGATGACCTGCTCTGTCCAGCTGTAGGGCAGGGGGTCAAAGAGATTTGCCAGACGGTAGTCGATCCTGAGCTTGGTCAGAACTTTTCTGCCGTTGCAGAAGCTTGTATCGCCCACGTTTATCCTGAACTCGTCCACCGTTACCTCGTGAGCGCGGTGGATAACGCAGTCAGGAAAGGTCTTGCTCAGGATGCCGCTGATGACCTTCTCATCGAAGCCGGCGACCTTTGCTGCGGTGTAAACGAACAGCGTGCCCTCATCCCGGGAAGTGACGCAGCAGAGGATATCATCCTTAGTGACATAGTCGCTGTAGAACTTGTCATTGAGGCTTTCAAGGGTGCTCTCGGAGTAGCTGAGCTCGAAGGAGCTCCTTGTCCTGTACATCCTTGCTGCCTTTTCGGGGTCGTAGTTTTTCCATCTGAGCTCGTAAGAATAGAAGATCATGTTGTTACCTCCGTACTGTTTTCAGTTGTTGTGGGTCTGTGTGATTTGATCAGCGGTTTGTGACCACCTTGTCGATAAGCCCGTATCCCAGAGCCAAAGAGGCGGTGAGCCAGGTGTCGCGCTCGCAGTGTATGGAGATCGTCTCCGGGGACCTGCCGCAGTTTTCCGCCAGGATGCCGTAGAGCCTTTCCCGTATACTGAGGATATGCTCGGCAGCGATCCGCACATCGCTGGCCTGACCGTTTGCCGTACCGAGGGGCTGGTGTATCATGATCTCGGAATTCGGCAGGGCAAAGCGTTTGCCCTTCGTGCCCCCGCCAGCAGGAAGGCGCCCATGCTGGCCGCAACGCCGACACAGACAGTCGATACATCGCACTTGATGTATCTCATAGTGTCGTAGATAGCCATGCCCGCGGAAACAGAACCACCCGCACTGTTGATGTAGATGCAGATGTCCTTGTCGGGCGCCTGCGCCTCGAGAAAGAGGAGCTGTGCCACCACGGAGCTTGCCGCTGCATCGTTGATCTCGCCCGAGATAAAGATCACCCTGTCTTTCAGCAGGCGGGAGTAGATGTCGTAGGCGCGCTCGCCTCTTGAGGTGGTTTCAATAACTGTGGGGATAAGATTCATAGTGTTCCTTCCTTTCTTTTCAATTATAATAAATTGCGATCATGGGTTCGCCGATATCGCTGACGGCTCCGGGGAAGACGGATTTTGCGTTTTGGGGATAGCACAGTATCCGGTCAGGCTCAGCGTTTACGAGAGCCTTATCGACTATGGCTGTGATGCCGTCGGGGATCGCGATCTCCTTGTCGCGGCCGTTGTATTCGAGGATCACCGTCCCGAGGATCACAAAGTCGTCCTTTTTGCGGTCCCTGTACCACTTGGTGTTGTAAAGGTCGGAGGCTTCGAGAAGTGTGAAATTATCGGGAACGTTGATGACCGAAAGGCTGGTGCAGTCATCGAAGGCTCCCAGCTCGATCTCTTCCATGCTCTCGGGGATAGTCAGTTCCTCAAGCTGCGTGCAGCCCTTGAAGGCGTCCGCCGCGATAGCAGTCACGCCCTCGGGGATGACCACGCTCTTTTCCTTGCCCTCGTAAGAGGTGAAAACGAGGTTGATGCTGTTGTTTGTGTTGTCTGTCTTGATCATGGCAATCTCTCCTTTTTTATGTCTCGGTGTTGAAAACGGATGATCTATCTTTTAAGGCTCCTTTCCTGCCTTGAAAGCGATTTCTGCAAACAGGTATAATTACCGCGGCCGTGTCGGAGCTGAAGTGTAATATAATAAATTTTATGTGTGGTGTATAAGTTTTATTATATATTATGCTTTTGAGATAGTGTATTAGGCATTATATCATATTTTAAATAGCCTGTCTACAGTTTTTAGAACTTCTGTATTAAATTTGTACGCTTGCACAAATGCTCCCTTTTTGATTTGTGCAGTTTTTTCAACTGAGCAGTTTCTATACTATACAATAGTATAGATCGCGGGCAGAACAATGGTCTCTCTGAGTTTGAATCTTACTGATTTCGGGATCCGTGCAGTATTCGGGCAAAAGAAAAAGAGCATCTGAACAGATCAAATGCTCTTGAACAAATTCTCTTTTCTATAATATACCTCATAAAAACCCGTTTGTAAACAGTTTCTGCGGCTTTTTGAAAAATTCGTATGAATATACAAAAATGACTTGATTTTATATGCAGAATGTGATATAATATCTTTGAAATTTATATCTCAGACCAAAAGAAAAGAGGATCATGACATGGATAACGAAACCACCCCCAAGAGTATGCTGGATATAGAATACGTTCCGAGATATCAGAAGGAGCTCGGTGAGGCTCTGCTCTTCGCCAAGGGTAAACGGTCGATGGCTGAGTTTGCAAAAATCTGCGGCATGAACCCTATCACCTGTTCAAGGATAGTCAAGGGCGATATAAGAAAGCCGTTAAGTCAGGCGGAGATCCGAACGATCGCCGAACAGTCCGATGAACCTACCGAGGATATATTTGAATATCTTATGCGTGCAAACGGAATGGTGCCGAAAGACGACAACACTCCGAGACGGCAGGAGTCCGAAAAGCGCTCGTTGGAAAGCAGACGGCGCCGCGAAAATATGCAGAGCATCATTATGCGTCGTCTGTTTGAGGGCGGTAAGACTATCTCGCCGGTTTTCAACACTCCGCTGGCGGAGACCGATCCGATACTCCGCAAAAGCAGGTTCAATTTCTCGCGGAATGTAAATTTTGCCCTGAGCATTCCCGGCAGCGATCCCGAATACTGGAATTTCAGGATCAATGTGTTTACGGGCGGAGAATTCGCAAACGATCCCGAAAAGTACAAAGAAGAAGTCGGCTATGAAGTCAGGAACCTGTTCGGTTGGTGCAGCGATCTCTTCCTGCGGGATATCTGGGAGCCCGAGGCTTTCGAGAATACAAGGTTCTCCTTCGTGTTTGTCAACAAGGATCTGTTCAACGGCTTTTCACAGATGCTTGAGGGGATAAAGTTCAACAATTCTTTCTCCCTCATCCTGCTTGACCTCGACACCCAGGCTGTCGCGGAGGAAAGGCTCCTCCCCCGGCACGACGGGAAGGAAGAAACAAGCATGTTCTGATCATCAAACCAGCTGCGGCACCGTACCGCAGCTGTTTTTTGTTCTCTTTTCATTTTTTCTCCATTTATATAATGTATCTCACCCGAATGATATATCAGGGCATCTGGTCAAGGCCGTCCCACAGCCTGTCCTTTTCCGGTTTCACATCAGTAGGGACGATCTTCCTTTTGCAGATATCATGACAGCCTGACGAAGCAGATCCACCCGATAAAACAGCCTCGCAGACCGCTCAGTTCAGCGGTATGCGAGGCTTTGTACGTTTCACCGTTACTCATTGGATATCCGTATCATGGTGGAGTTCATCCCTATCGAACGGTCATATTCTATTGACTTTGCGATCTTATTGAGCACCGTAACATTATCGAAATCCTGCTGCCTGTCCTTATCAACTATTGTGGGATTGAAGGTCTCTCCCATATCCCGCATCGAGATAACAACGCATTGATCCTCCTGCCTGAGCACTACGTCAACGACCTCATCCGGCGATGAGCTGTTCACCTCCGCGATGCCGGTCAGCATCTCCTCGAGCGCAAGACAGGTCTTTACGGAGATCGACGAATCGAGCCTTTCCTTGACCCACGACTCCGCCTCGGCCGACAGCCTGACAGAGTCCTGCACATCCATTTTCACGGTGAATTCAAGCCTGTCCGGAGACGGCTTCGCGGGCAGCAGAAAGCTGACAGCGCCCTCCCTGCCCTGCTTCCTCTTTGAGAGCAGAAGATGCACGATGATAACTGCGGAAGCCGCGGTATCCGCAGCGATGATCGCAGCCCACACGCCTGTCATTTTGAACAGCGGCGCCAGAGCCGCCATGAAACCCACGGGAAAGACCAGACCCTCCAGGGCAGTCATTACCGCTGCGAGCCGCGCCTTTTTTATCGCCTGGAAGTAGTAGGACATGATATAGAAAAATGCAAGTCCCGGGTACGAGAACACATACATCCTGACGCCCGTTTTGCAGGCCTCGGTGACCTCGGGATCCTTTATACCGTAGAGGAAAAGTATGATCTGCGGGAATACAGCAAACAGCAGCCCGACGCCTACGGCTCCGCCGAGAGCGATCTTTACGGATCGTTTCAGCACATACCGGGCTCTGTCGTAATCACCCTCGTGAGCATATACCGAAACTATCGGTGAAAGGGTCTGAGCCGTGCCGATAAAGATAATATATACCAGGAACAGGCTGTTGCTGTAAATCGAATAGATCTGCATACCCACAGAGCCGACGTTTGAGATTATGATCGTATTGAGTATCTGAGTTTTCAGCATGATATAGAGCTGTGACGACGCCGTAGGTATGCCCTTTACGGATATGCTTTTCAGATCCCCGAAAAAGCTGCCGCCCTTGAAAGGATCGGTAAAGCGCATCTGCCGCTTTTTGCTGCAAAGATATCTGAACATGAACAGCGAGCCGCAGATATATCCGATAACGGTAGCAAGTGCCGCACCCGTTACTCCCAGACCGCAGAACTTGATAAGCACGGTATCCATACACAGGTTCACGCAGTTGGAGATCACCACCGCCCAGAACCCGGTCTTGGGCGAGCCGTCCGCTCTCGAGAAGTAGGAAAGGCTCATGATAAAGCACAGCAGCGGCATCCCGCACACCAGCACTCTGCCGTAGTCGCGGACATCTCCGAGGTACATTTCATCCTTGCATAAGAGCTGTGAGATCCCCGGCATGAATATAGTCCCCAGTACCGCGACGGCGATACCGAATACCACCACAGAGATCATGGACACGGTAAAAATGCGGTTCGCTTTGTCCCTTTCGTGATCCGCTGTCAGGTTTGAAGCCAGCAGACTCCCTCCGAGGCCCAGCATCCAGTAGACCATATTCACAAAGGCCACGATCGGAAAGCACAGCTGCACCGCCGGCATCTTCTCAACGCCTATGAACGTACTCACAAGCACCGAGTCCACGAACAGCGCCATGTTGTTTGCCATGGTCATAGCAAGGGTCGGCCAGAAGAAATCCTTGTATTTTTTTGAGATAAGTTTGTATCTGTTGTCAGTCATCCCAATAACCCATACCTTTCAGGAAATCAATAAATGCGGCAAGGTAATGCTCGGACAGAATAGGCCAGTAAATGCCGTCGCTGCACAGAGCAAGCACGGTATAATCGTTGTTTACCGGCGTGAGGATCCTCTCCTTCTTGGTTCCCATTCCAACGGTGGTGACAAGACCGTAAAGCCCCTTCTGCTTATCCTTGTCGCGCATCGCTTCTTCAAGGGCCTGTGCGAATTCCTTATCCTCCGTGGGCTTTACGGGGACGCCTTTCTCGTTGGCGGCCTTAAGGATATCGCCATAAGTCACGGTATGATTGTTGTAGCAGTTGAACAGACAGCATTCCTTCGGCGAGGACGCCAGCGAAACGATAGCCTTTGCCGTTATGTCTATCGGGCTGAATTCCACCTTCTGGAGCATCTTGGCATAAGGCATCATGTGCATGGTCACATAGGCTTTTAGTCTGCTTATGAAGCCGTTGGAGCGGAAGTTCAGCTGGAAAATGCCGTCGCGGTCTCTCGCCATAAGGTTCCCGACACGGATGACCTTTGCATCCGCGCCCTCTGCGGCAGCCTGAAGCACGAGTCTCTCGGAGAGGAATTTTGAGCTCAGGTACTGATTGTCGAGTATCTGTCCCTTGTAGAGTATTTGCTCATTGTAGGTGAACAGCTCGTGCTCTTCGTCCGCGGGGATCTCTCCGGCTGAGCTGGTGGTGGAGATATGGATGTACCTGATGCCCCGCCCGACAGCATAGTCGAGACCGTTCTTCACGCCCCCCACGTTGGTATCGTAGATATCCGTCCCGGCGGAGAAATGCTTAACGGAGGCGGCGCAGTTGATGACGGCGTCGAGCTCAACATCGTCAAACGCCCTGAAAGCCTCGGGGTCGGTGATAGCTCCCTCTCTCACGAAAAGCCTGATGCCGTTTTGCTCGGCGTAATCATTGTCAAAATAGTAGTAGAGCTCTGTTCCGAGTCTGGCAAGCGGAGACTTGCCCTTCTTTCCTCTGAGCATACAGTAGACTGATACATCCTCTGCCTCGAGCAGCTCTCGCAGCACATGGATACCCAAAAATCCGGTGGCTCCCGTAAGGAGCACGCGGCGAAGCTTCCGCCTCTGACCGGAGGTATAGTTTGCGATAGTGTTGTTTTTAAGATGCTCGTGGATGGCAGTATAGTCATACTCCCTGATCTCCCGCTCATCCTCGTCGGTGACGGTGGAGCCGGTGCTGTGATTTTCTCTGACAAAGTTTGCCAGTTTTCTCGGAGTGGGATTATCGAAAATATCCTTGTACCTGATCTCGTACCCTCCGTTGGAGGCGGCGATGGTGAGCTGTGTCGCCAGCAGCGAGCTTCCTCCCACAGCAAAGAAATCATCCGTAGCGCCGATCTCATCGGTCTCAAGTATCTGCTCGAAGATGCGGCAGAAGAATTCCTCCTCGTCATTCACGGGAGCAGCATAGCTCCTTGTTATGACAGGCTCGGGCAGAGTCTTTCTGTCAAGCTTGCCGTTGGGAGTGTAGGGCATAGCCTCAAGCTGCATCAGCACCGTTGGTACCATATAGGGCGTGAGCCTCGAAGCAAGGAAGTCCTTCAGCTCTGCGGTATCAACGCTTCCCTCGGCGGTGAAGTAGCCGCAGAGGTGGTCGGTCTTTCCTATCTTGCGGATGATGACCGCCGCCTCACGGACAGAGGGGTATGCCAGCATCGACTGTTCGATCTCGCCGATCTCCACACGGAGGCCGCGCAGCTTGATCTGATTGTCCCGGCGTCCGAGCACCATGAAATTGCCGTCCGGCAGCCTGTAGCAGAAGTCGCCGCTCCTGAAATAGGGAACGTTGTTTATCCTGATAAACCCGGCGGCAGTCTTTTCGGGAAGGTTGTGATAGCCTCTTCCGACGCCGTAGCCGCCGATATACATTTCGCCCACAACACCGTCCGGCAGCATCTTGCCGTCGAGGTCGCGTATATCGCACTGCACGTTGTAAAGTGCATTACCTACGGAGGTCATAAGCTCCTCCCGGGCGATGCGGGTATTGGAAATGATCGTGGTCTCGCTGGGACCGTAGGCGTTGTATATGTCCATGTCCGAATACTCGCGGATCCTCTCATACAGCGCAGGCAGGAACGGCTCGCCGCCCACAGAGCACATCTTCGCCGGAGCGGCAGCCTCGGCAAATTCCGGCACCGACATATACTGCAGCAGTCTCGAGGGCGTCATCATACCGATAGCCTCGGGCTTTGTTTCCTTTATCAGCTTCACCATAAGACTGATATCCCGGTTCTGCTCGTCATCCGCAAAAATCAGCTTCATGCCGTTGGTCAGGCAGCCTATGATATCCAGCACGGAGATATCGAAAGATACCGTAGCGGTCTCCAGCACGCTGGCGGGCTTGTCGGGTCTGGTGTAATAGTAGTTATTCTCGGGAACAGGCAGCATAACATTGGTAAGCCCCCTGTTGGTGAGCTCCACGCCCTTGGGTCTGCCGGTGGAGCCGGAGGTATAGATCATATAGCTGAGCCTGTCACCGTCGATCGTGGTAGGCAGGTTCGTTTCGTCAGTCTCTTCAAGCAGCTCGCTCACGGATATGTGCTTCGGCAGATCGCGGTCGGTGATGATGAAGTCCGCCTCGGAATCCTCCACAACATAGTTGACCCGCTCCTCGGGATATTCCACATCCATCGGGATATAGCAGGCGCCGGCTTTCAGCACCGCCAGCATCGACACTATGAGGTCAACTGTTCGCGGCATCAGCAGCACTACCCTGCCGTCGTCCTTGACACCCCGTTTTCTCAGGGCGTGGGCTATCCTGTTGGCTCTGCGGTTCAGTTCATCATAGGTCAGAGTGACGCCCTTGCAGTAAAGAATGGGTAAGTCGGGATACTTTTCAGCCATATCCTCTATGACCCGGTTGACCATAGTCTCTTCAAGGGGGTGGAAATCGTAGGTTATATTCTCGTCACCGAGGGAGATATCGCAGATCCTCACAGCGGACAGATCCCCGGTGCGTGACCATTTCTCTATCAGGTCTCTCATGCACTCCACGAAACAGCGGATATATTCCCTTGAATAGAGCACATCGTTGTATTCCGCCTGGATGTAGTACTGATCTTCAAGCAGCACGTTTATCATTGTTTTATAGCGGAGGGAATCAAATGCGATACGTCCTCTCGGATAGGCTTTCCCGCCGAGAGTGATCTCGTCGTATATCTTTCCGTGATATGTGTAGAAAAACTCCGGGTGGATATCAAACTCCCCTGCCAGCTTTGTAAAAGGATAAAGCTGATTAGCCATAGTATCCATCCACACGCTGCCCACATTTCTGAACAGCTCCTCTATGCTCTCGCTTCTGTCCTCTTTCAGAACGAGCGGGAGCGTTCTCACCAGAAGCGCCGTCGTATTCTGGGCAGAGGGATCCAGACGGCCGTTGGAAACGGTCGCCAGCAGGAGCTTATCCTCCGAATTGAATTTGCTCAGAACGACAAAGAGCGCCGACATAAACAGAACGTTCTGACTGATGCCCTGTTCCCGGCAGAGCTTATCCACAAGCCCGGCGCTGATGCCTGCCCGCTCGACGCCCAGCTTTCCTTCGCTTGCTTCTCCTTTGAGAGTGGGCGTGAGTACCGTGGGAGTATCGGCCACGGCAAATCTTCCGGCATAGTATTCCCTGCTCTGAACATAAGCCGGGCTGTTCTGCATCATCTTTTCATTGACAGCGAGCTGATAGCCGTCTGTTCCTTCGGCTGACAGCTCCCTGCCGTCATAAGCGGCAGCTATATCCCTGAATATGATGTTGAGCGACCCGCCGTCCGCGATAAGGTGGTGGAATACGGAGAGCAGTACAGTGGCAGCCGGAGTCTTGACGATCCTGAACCGGAACAGCGAGCCGCCATTCAGATCAAAGGGTATCGCCGCGAACTCTTTTGCCTCTTCTTCGGTGAAGTCATCCGCCTCGACTATCGTGATATCCTGCGAAACAGATCTTGTGTCATCCCGCTTTTGCAGGATATCCCCGCCCTTTGATACGAGGGTGACTTTCAGATACTTATGATGACCTATCGTCATAGCTATGGCGTTTTTCAGCCTCTCGGCGTCAACATCCGCATCGAACCTTATGATGTTCGGCAGATGGTATCCGATGCTTTCAGGATGGGAGATGCAGTCAAGATAGATACCGAGCTGGTTTTCCGTCAGCGGATAGTATTCACTCGCCGGAGCCTGATCCGGGCTTTCAGACCCGGCTTTATCGGTATCGGCCGCAGCCTTGAGCCTTGCGGTCTCCTCTGCAAGCTGAGCCACGTTGCGCAGCTTCATAAAATCTGTAACGCGCAGAGAGATCCCATACTTTTCATATATCGCCGAGATCACGGAGATCATTGTAAGAGAAGTCAGACCCACCGTGAACAGGTCGTCGCGGACGCCGAAATTCTCCGTACCGAGAGTCTTTGAAACGAGCGCGAAGATCTGTCTCTCATCCTCTGTCGAGGGTGCTTCAAAGGCTCTGCCTTCGGAGGTGTCGATCTCGTATTCCTTCAGCGCCTTGACCGCCACCTTGCCGTTGGGAGTCATGGGGAATTCTTTCAGACAGGTGTAATAGGACGGCACCATATAGCCGGGGAGCTTTTTGCTGATATGCTCCCTTACGGATTCCGCCTTGATGTTCGGCGTATTCTTTCTCAGAGTGTAGAAGGCGCAGAGATGCTCCGTTCCCTGAACGGTGCGAACCACGACTCTTGCGTGAGCGATGCCGGGATAATTTCCGATAGTATTCTCTATCTCCTCAAGCTCGATCCTGAGACCCCGGAGCTTTATCATACCGTCGTTGCGCCCCAGGACAAACACTTCGCCCTTGTCGTCCTTGTAAGCAAGATCTCCGGTGTTGCAGTATCTTTCGCCGTCTATGACAGGGAATCTCTTTGCGGTCATTTCGGCGTCACGGAAATAGCCGATAGCTACGCCCGCTCCGCCCACATAAAGCTCACCTGCGGCATAAGGCGGCAGCTCGTTGCCGTCCGGGTCGGCAATCCGATCCCAGACATTGAGCATGGTAAACCCGGCGGACACCCTTGAGGATTCCATTTTCTTCTGATGCGAAGCAACGGTGACCTCGGTAGGTCCGTAGGAATTGAATATATCACAGGCCGAGTGCTTTCTCAGAGCATTGTAAAGCCGCCCGGGGAAGCCTTCTCCGCCGATTATCATCAGCTTGATGTCGGCAAGTGCCTCCGCGAACTTCGGCACCTCGATGTATTGCAGCAGCCTTGTGGGGGTAGAGCCCATAGCGTCTATATGCTCCGATGTTATCAGCCCGGCGATAGCCGACGGATCCACTGCCTGTTCCTCGCTGCAAAGCACGACCTGCACGCCGTTGAGCAGCGTGCCGAATATCTCGCGCAGGAATACGATAAACGATACGCTGGAAAGGCACAGCATCTTTGAGCATTTTTCTTTCAGGCAGTATATGGGAGCATTCTCCGGCTCGGCTGCCACATAGTTCGTGATGCCCCGGTGAGACAGCACGACGCCTTTCGGACGTCCCGTGGTGCCGGAGGTGTAGATGATAAAGCACATACTGTCGGGAGTCACGGTCACAGACGGCCTTGCGGTATCGGTCTCCTGCGCAAGGGCATGATAGCCCGCCGCTTTGGGCATCGTGCTTTCGATCTCAGAGATATCCGTCAGAATCAGCGCAGCTTCGCTGTCCTCTACGATCTGATCTATCCTCTCTCTCGGATAATCGGGATCCATAGTGATGAATACCGCTCCCGCCTTGAGCACGCCGAACACGCTGACCACAAGGGCGCTTGTGCGCCTCATAAGCAGCAGCACTCTGTCGCCGGGCTTTACGCCCCGCTTTATCAGTGCATTCCCGAGACAGTTGGCAGCTTCGTCCAGTTCCTTGTATGTCATCATCCTGTCTGCGGCAAAGAGTATCTCCTTATCGGGAGAAACCGCAGCCAGCCTTTCAAACACCGCGTTCACAGTGCCCTCGTTCACAAGCTCGATGCGGTGCTTTTCGTGCTTGTCCGGTACGAGCTGTATATCCCTCAAAGGCTTCTGCGAGCCCGTTTCGCCGTACAGGAGCTTTAAGCTCTTATGGAACGCGGCCATATATTCGTCGGAATACAGGAGCCTGCTGTAGCGTATCTGCGTCCCCTCGCCGGTAACACATACGGATATGGCGATACCGTCCTTTATCTCTGCGGCCTCTCTGAACGAAAGCACCACCGAGGGCTCGAAGCTGATATCGGTGCGGGAGCCCATATCGTAGCCGGCAAGCTTTTTGTTCAGAGCAAGCTTGTCCCTGACCCGCTCCGCGAATTCCGACGCCGCAAGGCCGGTATCCACGCTGAGACCGAAGGGCAGCACCGATACACCGTACTTGATGCCGATGAGGATATCCTTAGTCATTCCGAAGCGCACAAGGGTATCCGCAAGAGCGGCTGTCAGGCGGCTCCTGTCAGTCATATCCCTGTCGGTTATCATACCTGCCGACGGGCTGTGTCCCCGCTCGCTGCCGCTGCGGTTCATCCCGGACTGGAGATATACCGGCTCGTCCGCCGCTGCAAGCTCGCGTTCTATCATGCACTCGGTGCTGATAAGACGGCTCTCCGGAAGCTCATACTCCGAAACTGCCCTGTCGGGAGCCTCCGCCGCCTGCTTGATCAGCCCGGCTATGCCGTCTCTGATCTGTTCGATATCCTCACGTCTGAACAGCGTGCTGTTGTACTCGAAGGTCAGGGTTTGTAAGCCGGCGCTGTCCCTGCGGTTGAGATTGACGCGGATATGGAAAGGCACGTCTGTCTCGTCGGGCAGGATCATCTCGCCGCCGTTTTCGGGCATGGGATTCGAGACCGCCGAAAACGAAGTCAGCGCACGCGGGTCGCCTCCGGCTTTTTTGAGCTCTCCGAAGTATTCGTTGGTATCTGTCCTCGCGTGGACAAGCCCCGCTTTCATTTCCGACTTGACGTATTTCAGACTGTCGGCAAAGCTCAGCGAGGGGTCATACACCAGCCTCAGCGGCAGTGTGGCAACGTACATTCCGGGATCCTCGGCGATGTCCTCACCAAAATACCGTCCGTGAACACTGATCTCCCAAACCATATCCTTTGAAGCGGAACCCGCCGCTCGTCTGCATCCCATGAAGTACAGAAACGCAGACCCGAGACCCGTAACAAACGGAGAGATACGCTCTCTGCTCTGCATGGATCTCAGCTTCTCGGTGATATCTGCCGGGAGCTCACAGTTTACGACGCCCTTGCCGAGCCCCTCCGCCTTGTAGCCGATGCCGTGATATCCGGTGAGCTTATCAACAAAGAAATCCACATCAGCCTTTGCCTCATCGGTGACAGAATATTCCTTCACCCGCTCGATATAGGTGCCGTAAGTGACATTAAGCGGGGCTGGTTCTTTCCCGGCTTTCAGCTCGCGGACAGTATCCCGGATAAGACGCGGAAAAACAGACTGTACCGTAGTACCGTCGGCAATAAGATGATGGAACACGCAGAACAGTATCAGCTCCGGGCCTGCGGAGATAAGGTGTATCCTGTACAGCGGGCTGTCAAACAGCGGAGAGATGCCCTGTTTCTTTATCTTGGATATCTGATCTTCTGACTTCTCTGCGCTGCAGGATAAATCCTCGAACCTGACAGCGTCCCCGGAAGCGTAAAGCATATAGCCCGAATCCTGGCTGTTGCCCAGCCGCAGGCTGAAATTCCCGCAGAAAATATAGGGCAGAGCCTTTACGATCCACTCCCTGTCTTCGGGGGCAAAGCTCAGCTCAGAGTACAGATGATAAGCCCTTGTACCCGGATGGTTCAGCTCTGCAAGCAGTATCCTGGTCTGTGAGGCTGATAATTCGATATGATCATTCTTGGTGCGATCCTGTCGGTCATTCATATTAACGGTGCTCCTTTCGGTATAAATATCAGGCAGACCCGTTATCCTGCCCCATATTTTTTTATTGCGGTTTTATGCAAAACACTTCATTCATATTATAGCTCAATTATTATAATAAGTCAATATATCCCGCGGGTCTTGATACGAAACAAAGCCGACACGGGACCCGCATCGGCTCTGTTGGATTTTGTTGTGAAAGCTCTGCTGCCGGATATGCGGTCAGATAATAAACGCCATATTCGCCATGGCGATAGACATTTCGATCGAGAATACTATGATCTGATGTACCACGAACAGCGCTGTGATATTAGATACGGCGGCCTCATCGTCGGAGCCTGTGGGCGTATAGTCAAGCGATACGAGCATTGCCGAGTGCATTGTCCTCATGGGTCTGTCGTAGCTGGCAGTGAATCCCTTGTAGCCCTTCTTATCAGCGAGCTCGTCGTCAACGGCACAGATATCGTCAAGCAGAGTGTCTGTGTCAACATCCATTACGGCAAGGCTTGAAAGCAGAGCGATAGACTCATCCCTGCGGTATTTCTTACCTCTCTCTTTTATGCCCTCGAACAGAGCCTTGAAGCGGCTGCACTTCTCTGCGGCGGGCTTGTCGGAAAGAGTGAGCACGAGCGCAGCGACCTGTCTGCTGCCGGTGGTGCCGTAATCCTTCAGCTCCTCCATTATGAACTCGGATTCGGTGACGATCTCCTCAACGGTGCTGTTCTTCATAGCCAGCAGTATGGACATTACCGCGTCTGCACCGCCGGTTACGAGCTTGTGCTTGGCTTTGATAGCCTCGTATATCTCCTTGCCGCGGGAGATCAGCTTGTCAAGATCGTTCGAGCCCTCCAGTTTCTTGATCATCAAAGCCATAAGGGACATATACTCCGACCAGCCGAAGGCTTTTTTCAGCAGCTCGTTGGTCTCGACAGCGTTGCGGATCTCACCCTCGGGGTCGCTGCTGAGCGAAACGAGGCAGGAGGTCGGCGCATAAGCCGAACCGCGGAATGAGGAGAACACTCCTGAATTATTCTTCACGATCTCCTTGCTCTTCTGAATGGTCTCGGCATCGGCCATCTTGCCGTAGGTGCCGTAGATGTAGGCACACAGCGGGTGAACAACCGAGTACTCCCACTTGAAACAGTCGCCGATGACCTCCCTGTTGGTGTTATAGTCGTCAACAATACGCTTTAATGATTCTCTCATGATATTTCCTCCCGTAATTTTTTTGCGGACGGCCGCAGCTCCGCATTTGTGAAATTGCTGTATATAATATTTGAAAAATTCACACATCCATATATGGGTTATTATATCATATAAAGCGCCGGATGTCAAGCACAAATGCCGAAATATAGTGTGTTTTTGCTCGATTTATGTTCAGTGACCGTATTGACAATAAATCGGAAGTGTGATATAATTATATCATAAAACTAATTGTCACCGTAATCATATTGTGGAGGTGTATTTATGAAAAAACGCAGAACACTCAGAACAGCTGCGGCGGCATTGACTGCCGTTGTGCTGGCAGCATCGGCAGCGCTGCCAGCGTTCGCCGACGAGGCAGGCTTTTTCGACGGCTCGGAGGTCGTAACTCCCGACGACGGCGAGTATGACGTGACGGAAGAGCTTCCCGCATCCTTCGACCTCAGAAATGTCAACGGCAAGAGCTATGTCACCCCTGTAAGAAGTCAGGGACTCCTCGGCTGCTGCTGGGGCTTCGCGGCCTGTGCAGCCTGCGAGACCAGCATCCTTTACGAACTCGAGAAGAAAGAGGGACTCTCTTTCGATCTGACGGAGATCGTATTCTCACCGCTGCATCTCGGCTGGTTCTCTCATACCCTGCTCCCGAAAGACAGTGTTTTATATGCCGATCAGGGGGGCGAGGGCGGATCTTATCTGAACTTTGACGGCAGCGATGCCAACAATGCTCTCGGAACAGGCGGCAATTCCTTCCTGGCAAGCTCGGTATTCTCAATGGGTATCGGCCCCAGCTATGAAGAGCTCGATCCCTACAAGAACAAGTCCGGAAACACCTACGACGTTAACGGTGTACCTTACTGCTATGCGACAGACGGCGAGGATTGGAGCTGCGAAGAAGATCACCGCTTCATCTCGGCACTGGAGCTCGAGAACAGCAACATCCTGCCTTCACCGAAAGGTACCGATGCCGCCGGTAATTATGCTTATAACGAGGAAGCTACCGAGGTCATCAAGTCCGAGCTCATGAACGGAAGAGCAGTATCCGTAAGCTACTTTGCCGATTCGCCCCGAGGGCAGGAACCCGGCAAGTATATCAGCGTGAATTATGCACAGTACACCTATGATAATGTCAACATGAACCACTCTGTATGTATAGTCGGCTGGGACGATAATTACTCGAAGGATAATTTCAATCAGGGTACCGATCCCGCTACCGGGGCCGAAAAGACTCCGCCCGCCGACGGCGCATGGATAGTAAAGAACAGCTGGGGCAGAGGCGATGCCGGATTCCCCGACGCAGGCTCTTTCGGAGTTAATGGCGACGGTTATTTCTATCTCTCGTATTACGATCATTCCATCACCTTGCCGGAGACCTTTGACTTCTTTACCGAAACAGCAAGCACCGGTCAGAATTATCACATCATAGATCAGTACGACCTGATGCCCAGCAACAGTCTGGACGGCATTTCCGGTGAAGGCGAGGCAATGTTGGCAAACGTGTTCAGGACAAGTCAGGCTCAGGCTCTCAGAGCTGTTTCTGTCGAGACTCCCCTGCCCGGCACTGTTGTTACCTTCCGCATCTACAAGCTGAATCTGAACTCTGTTTCTCCCACCGACGGCGAGCTCATGGCAGAAATGACGGAGACCTATCTCTATGCCGGATACCACCGTTCCAGCCTCGAGAAAAGCGTAGAATTTGACGAGGACGACCTCTACTCGATAGTTGTCACCGAGAAATGCGGAAACGAGTATGTTCTTCCGCTCAAATACGGCATGAACAAAACCTATGCCGAGAAGCAGCTCAGTGATAAGGCGTTAGTGGAATATCTCTCGTCGATGGGCGCCAAGGCTTTTGCTTACTCTGTAGGCGTTATCAACAGCGGCGAGAGCTTCTTCGGCGCTGCCGATTCATCCGGCAATTTCGGCTGGTATGACTGGAAGGATGTATCCGCTCAGATAACCAAAAACGTTCCGGAATATCAGCCCTATGACGGTTATCTGGATTTTGACAATCTCCCGATCAAGGGCTATTCCGACCCGATAGAGAAGGAGCCCGAAGAAACAAAAGATCCCGAAGAGACCGGCAAGCCCGACGACGCTAAGCCGGAAGAGACCAAACCCGATGACGGCGTCAAGCCCGACGATCAGGGCGGCAACCCCAATACCGGCGCCGCAGCCGCAGGCTTTGCAGTTATAACTGTTATCGCAGCAGCGGTCATAGCTGTCAGGAAAAGATCGTAAAAAACTTCATCTCTGAATGATCACAGCCTTCACATTCCGGTGTGAAGGCTGTTTTTTGTGTCTGCATTTCAAAGAAGCTTTCTGATCGTCAGGATATTCTTTCCGTCCCTGTATTCATACCTAACGGAATCCATGCTCTTTCTGACGATGAATATTTCCATGCCGCCGATAGGCCTGTCCTCAACGGAAAGAGTTGTGTCGGGAGCCTGCGCCCCATGATTATACCGGCGGCACGGATGAACGAGTCCTCAAAGACCTCGTTGTCGGCTCTCATCCTGTCCTTTATCTGTTCATCGAACCAACCCATATCCGCTCACCCCCTCATTCACTCGTGACGAGCTCGCCCTCCGGCCTTACGGACGCCAAGAAGTCTTCGGCGGTAAAGCCGCAGCCGTTCTTCTTTAAGAAATCGCCCAGCGCTTCGCTGCCCTTTGCGGCGATAAACTCTTTTCTCAAAGTCTCCGAGCCATCGAGCTCTTTTGTAAATTCTTCGAGAGTTTTCATAGCAGTATCCTTTCCGCCCCTCGGGGCAACAGATAGTTTTCCGCGGCGGGCCCGGTATAACAAAAGCGTACCGAAAGAGATATCCCTTGCGATACGCCCAGATCACCTGTTTGGTTTTAAAAGGGCATAGCTATGCCTGTGCAGTGCTGTACCGTACTGTGCAGTTTTAGCACGTCTTACCATACCCGTCAACCCTTTTTGTCAGAAAAGTCTGTTGTTTGCATACATAAGCCGCCGATGTTACTGTTCCCAGTTATTGTATCATATTTTTTTACAGATTTGTCAAGACGGCGACTTTGTTTTATGATTTAACCAAGTGCGCCAAAACCGTGCCTCTCTGCAAAAACACTAATAATTTGCCGGGGAACTATTGAAAAAAAGAAAAAGATATGCTATACTTGATGAAGCAGGATCCAACACACGAAAAAAGCGAGGGAACGAAAATGCCCGAAAGATCAAACGACCGGCGCGCACAGAAGACCAGAAAGGCTCTTGCCAGTGCGCTTTCCGAGCTGCTGACTCAAAAGGAGCTCCACAAGATAACCGTCCAGGAGCTTTGCGATAAAGCCGAGCTCAACAGAGGTACGCTGTACAGACATTATCTCGACGTCTACGACCTGTATGAAAAGATCGAGAAGGAGACCGTCGTTGATCTGGCGCTGCTGCTGCTCGATGCGGGCGAACAGCCCACGGCGGAGTTTTTCAAGAAAATAATAGAGTATATCTCGCAGAACAAAAGCATCTTCAGGATGGTTTTCAGCCCGAATACCACAGGTCAGCTGCGCACACAGCTCAGCGGGATGATAAAGGGCATCTTCCAGCAGAAGCAGATCGAAAAGGGCGTCGGGAGCCTGAGCGAGAACGATCTCAACTATATGTGCTCCTACCGCGCACAGGGCTGCCTTGCGATAATCTCCGACTGGGTAACGGGGGATTTCAAGGAGTCCGAGGACTTCATCATCAAGACGATCTCGCTGCTCGACAGCAACACAGAAAAAGTATTTTAGGCAACACCGCACAACCATTGTGCGTCAGACGCGCAGTCAGATTTTTCGTCAGATTGCCTAAATTCGACGCCGCCTTGCTGGCGCAAGGCAAGGAGAATTTGGGTAATATGACGGAAAATATGCAAGCGGATGATGTA
>JAFXVY010000144.1 GCA_017534595.1 Ruminococcus sp. | reverse complement strand
ATCAGATTTTTCGTCAGAGTGCATAAATTCGACGCAGGCGGGCTGACGCCCGGCAAGGAGAATTTGTGTGCTATGACGGAAAATATGCAAGCAGATGACGTGCAGAGGCTTTAGCCGTGGGTTGTGCGGTGTTGCCTTTATCATACCATGCAGCTGCGGAAGAACGCAAGCTCGTCCTCATTGGCCTGACGGCCTATCCCGCTTTTGATGTCGCAGTGGAAAACGTGCGGCGGCCTGTCCTGCTCGTCGCCGTAGATGCGGCTCTCGTATCTCACACCCTTTTCCTCGAATGCCGTCGCAAGGTATCCCGGCTCGGCGGTCAGGAAATCACCGGTGGAGGTCAGCATGAAGCAGGGCGGATAGCTCTCGGTGATATTGGACTTTATGAACAGCAGGGGGCGATCCTCGGCTAATCTGTCCGCCGGCAGGAGCACCTCGTTGAGCTGGTCGTCGGTCTCGGTGGAGAAGAAGCCGCAGTTGAGCCCCACCGCACGCAGCTTCATACCCTCCGGCGGCTTCACCGGGAAGCGGGAGGCGTACTCCGGGTTTGACACAAGGTTGGCGTACACTGCCAGACCCATACCGCCCGCAGAGTCTCCGACGCCGAAAATATTATCGGTATCGAAGCCGTACTTTTCGGCGTTCTCAAGGACGAATCCAAAGACGCGGTTTATGTCCTCGAACTGTGCAGGGAAGCGGTTTTCCGGGGCGAGCCGGTAGGACGGGTTGACCACGGCGAACCCGTGCTGCGCGAGGAACATACAGTACCAGCGATAAGTGAGCTTGGTGCCGTAGACCCAGGCTCCGCCGTGGAAGCTGACTATGACGGGGAGCTTACCGGCGGCATTTTTCGGGCGGTAGACATCGAGCAGGTTCCACTCGCCGTGGGGGCCGTAGGAGATATCGTCGAAGTACTCGATATCCTCGGGCGGGGAGAGGCCGAGATCGCGCTCGGTATCGGCCTTGGTACACATAGCTCTGAACTCATTGACTTCAAACATCATATTGATACACCTCCGTTTATTATTTTCTGCTGATTAGATGTTAACATATTTCGGGGAAAGAGTCAAGGGGGGCTGCGGCTTGCTTCGGCTCCCCCCGGATAGAAAATGTTAAAAACATCATAGCATTCACAGTTGACCTGCTTTTGGCGCTATGCTATAATCATTCCAAGAAGCTGACAGCCCGGTGAGAGAAATTGTATCTCCCGCCAGGCTGTGTATGAATATTGAATGAGGTGTTTTTCTATGAAAAAAATGTTGGCCGCTGTATTTGCCGCAGCCCTGCTGCTTGTGTCCTGCGGCTCGTCAGAGTCAGGCTCCGAAGCCGGTAATGCTTCATCCGCCCCCGAGAGTACCGTGACCTCCGCCGCTGCCGATGAGTCAAAGGAGGCTGAGACCTCCACTCCCGCCGACAGCGAAGCTCCCGCCGCTCAGGGCGAGACCGCTTTCGCCAAGCACGGCAAGCTCTCCGTAAACGGTGCCGATCTCGTGGATGCCAACGGCGCCAAGTTCCAGCTGCGCGGTATGTCTACCCACGGCATCGCCTGGTATCCTTCCTATGTCTGCGAGGAGACCTTCACCGCTCTGCGTGACGACTGGAACACCAACTGTGTACGTCTTGCCATGTACACCCACGAAAATCTCGGCTACTGCTCCAACGGCGACAAGAACTATATCAAGGGGCTTGTCGAGAATGGCGTAGAGCTTGCGACACAGCTCGGTATGTATGTCATCATCGACTGGCACGTTCTCAACGAGAACAGCCCTCTCGTCTATATGGATGAGGCCGTTGAGTTCTTCGATGAGATGTCCAAGAAGTATGCCTCCTACGGCAACGTGCTCTATGAGATCTGCAACGAGCCCAACAAGGGCGCTTCCTGGGATAAGGTCTCCGAGTACGCCAATGAGGTGATCCCGGTCATCAGAGCCAACTCTCCCGACAGCGTTATCATCGTCGGCACGCCGACCTGGAGCCAGGATGTTGACAAGGCTCTTGCCGATCCCCTCGAGTACGACAACCTGATGTATACCCTCCACTTCTATGCCGCGACTCACAAGGATTCGCTCCGCAAGAAGATGGAGAGATGCATAAACGAGGGCCTGCCCGTATTCGTCAGCGAGTTCGGCATCTGCGACGCCTCCGGCAACGGCAAGGTCGATATCGATCAGGCGAATGAGTGGAAGGAGCTTATCGAGAACTATAACGTAAGCTATATGTGCTGGAACCTCTCCAACAAGGACGAGGCGAGTGCGGTGATCGACTCGGGCTGCTCCAAGCTCTCCGGCTGGTCTGACGACGAGCTCTCCGAGGAAGGCCGCTGGATCAAGGAGTGGTTCACCTCCGAGACGGATTGATGTTTTTCTGCACGCTCGAAAATCAGCTTTGACCGAAAGACAGATGCACGCTCTGTTTCGGGGGCTTTCCGATCGCCCCCGAACCCCTTCGGTCAGCTCTCCTTTATGTTTGATATCACGCTATGTTCAATCCGCCGTCAAACCGAAGTGATTTCCCGCACTTCATGATCCAAAGGCGGAAATGCGCCGTCCGCGTTAGGACCGCCTCCCGAACCCCTTCGGGACGACGGCTGCAATTTTTTCAACAGACTTAGCACTGCGCGGCTTCGTGCGGTGCTGTCTTTGTATTATTCTACAAGAAAATAGTACAATGTTACAATTCCACAGAAATTTATAAATTGCCTCTTTACAGTTTGTGGAAAATGTGATATAATCAGAAGTGTGGTGTACGGGGGCTTTGCCTTGTACACCGGCTGAAATGTCTTTGGACGAAAGGAGAAAATATGGCTATTGATCTGTCCAGGATGCCGAAGCTGGGCTTCGGACTTATGAGGCTCCCCCAGAAAGAAGGCGAGATCGACCTTGAAACTGTCTGCAATATGGCGGACAAATATATGGCGGCAGGGCTCAACTATTTCGATACCGCCTATGTTTATCACGGCGGCTATTCGGAGGTCGCGGCACGCAAGGCGATAGTCGAGCGCTACCCGCGCGACAGCTTTTATCTTGCCACCAAGCTGCCGGCATGGTGCCTGAAGTCCTTTGAGGACAGGGACAGGATATTCGACGAGCAGCGCGAACGCGCCGGCGTAGAGTATTTTGATTTTTACTTGCTTCACTCGGTAGAGGACGGCGGCAACCACGAGACCTATGAAAAATACGACTGCTTCAACTGGGCTGTGGAAAAGAAGAAGGAGGGTAAGATACGTCACTTCGGCTTCTCCTACCACGGCACCCCGGCGCTGCTCGAGCAGGTGCTCGACAAGCACCCGGAGATCGAGTTCGTGCAGATCCAGCTCAACTACATCGACTGGGACAACCCGGTCGTCGCTTCCGGCAGGCTCCACGAGATAATGAGCTCCCGCGGCATACCCATGATAATAATGGAGCCGGTCAAGGGCGGTACTCTTGCAACACCTCCCCCGGAGGTGCTCGAGCTGTTCGAGGGGGCAAGACCCGGCGCGTCGGCGGCATCGTGGGCGCTGAGATTTGTGGCCTCGCAGCCCGGTGTCATGACTATCCTTTCGGGTATGTCCACCGAGGAACAGATGGCAGACAACGTCAACACCTTCACCAACTTCGAGCCCCTCTCCGACGAGGAACAGGGCATCATCGAAAAGGCGAGGGAGATCATGCACGGCAAACCCACCATCGGCTGCACCGCCTGCCGCTACTGCACCGACGGCTGCCCGCAGGGAATAAAGATACCTGACATATTCAGCCTTATCAATGCGATGCGTATCTACAACGAGGGCTGGAGAGCCAAGAACTGGTACAACTCGCAGCTCGCACCCTCGGCAAGAGCATCCGACTGCATCGGCTGCGGCCAGTGCGAGGGCGTCTGTCCCCAGCATCTGCCGATAATCGAGCTCCTAAAGGAAGCCTCGGCGCAGTTCGACAACTGACCTGTGCGCCCGGCTTGAAATAATAGATCGGCGGAAGCCCCCGGCCGCAGGGCGGCAATACACTGTCCTGCGACCGTTCAGACTCATATTAAGGAGGATATATTATGGCTTGTTTTACAGTTCCCGCAGCTGAGGCTATCGTTACCACTGTCATAGCTGTTGCGGTAAAGAGAAAGGAAAAGAAGGCGGAGAACTCCGGCAGCGCATCCGCAAAGACCGAGACCCCGAGCATAAAGATGTCCGTCAAGCTCGGCTGGCTCAATATGATGCTCTGGGGAGGCTCGATACTCCTTATGTTTGAACATATCTGGCACGGAGAGGTAGTCCCGTGGTTCCCGTTTTTGACGGCGGCATCGTCGGCGGAGGACACGCAGGAAATGCTGCATGAAATGGCGACGGTCGGTGTGACGATGGCCGTGCTCGTCACGGCCGTGTGGATAGCTATGGTCGCGGTATCCAATGCGATAATGAAACATAAGCCCGCGCCGGAAGGAGAGCAGACATCATGACATTGCTTATAACCGTATTCGCCGCCGTTATATGCACGGCGCTGTGGTATTTCAAGCTCCACGACAGCAAGCTGATGTTCGGCAGGCTCTGCCTGATGTACTGGGGCGCAGCCCTTATGTGGACGGTGGACGCCGTATTTGAGTATGTCGAGCAGGAGGCTGCATTCTTTGACCCCGCAGCCCACGATATGCTCAACGATGCCTTCCTCGGCCTCTCGGCGGCAGCGCTGGGCCTTGTTATCTGGCTCGTTATGCTGCTCATCAAGGACCCCAGACACGTTCTGAGGAATACGCTGACAAAGAAAGAATGACTTACAGAAAACGGCTTCTCTCGCGGAGCCGTTTTTCGGGTTTTTCCGTTTTGCAGCCGGAAGGGATAAGGTATAAGGAGGAGAGGTCTTATGGAGGTCAGGGCGTATCTTGAACTGCTGCATACGGCAGAAAGACTGAAGGATACACCGAGGCACTGCACAACATCCAAGGGCAGAACAGAAAGCGTTGCGGAACACAGCTGGAGAGTATCGCTTATGGCTTTGTTCCTCAGAAACGAGTTCCCGGATGTTGATATTGACAGGGTCGTGAATATGTGCCTGATCCATGATCTCGGCGAATGCTTCACGGGAGATATCCCGACATTTCAAAAAACAGATAACGACAGGCAAACGGAGGATTCTCTTTTCCGGCACTGGGTAAGCGCGATGCCGGGGGAGCTGTCGGCAGACATTTCGACGCTTTACGGTGAAATGGAAGCTCAGCAGACAAAAGAAGCCAAGCTGTACAAAGCGCTCGATAAGCTCGAAGCACTTATACAGCATAACGAATCCCCTTTGGATACCTGGTCGGATAATGAATATGAGCTCAATAAGACCTATGCATTTGATGCGGTCTCTTTTTCGGGATGGCTCACCGAACTGAGAAAAGCCATTCTTGACGATACGATCGAAAAGCTGAATACAGAGCAGAACGAAAATCAGTAAAGCAGGTGATACCGTGAACACAGAGGCAAGACAGATACTCGAAGGCGTAAAGGACGGCAGCATCAGCGTCGAAGCTGCGCTGCTCCGGCTCAAGACCGAGCCCTTTGAGGATCTCGGCTACGCAAAGCCGGATATCCACAGAGCCCTGCGGCAGGGCGCCCCGGAGGTCATCTACGGGGCAGGGAAGACTCCCGAGCAGATAGTCGGGATAGCCGGATCCCTTATGAGCCGCGGACAGGAGCGGCTGCTCATAACACGGCTTTCTCCCGAGGCCGCGGAGACCGTCGGCAGGAGCCTTGCGCTCACCTACGATCCCGCCTCGCGTATCGCGTACACCGGCAGCATCCCCGAGCCGGACGGCATCGGAACGGTAGTCGTCGCCACCGGCGGCACCAGCGATATCCCCGTCGCGGAGGAGGCAGCGCTTACCGCCGAGCTACACGGCAATACCGTGAAGCGTATCTACGACGTCGGGGTCTCGGGGCTGCACAGGCTGCTTGCCCGCAAGGAGGATATTATGTCCGCTTCGGTGATAATCGCCGCCGCGGGGATGGAGGGTGCGCTCGCAAGCGTCATAGGCGGCCTTGCAGACTGTCCCGTTATCGCCGTGCCGACCTCGGTGGGCTACGGGGCTTCATTCGGAGGGCTCTCGGCACTGCTCTCGATGCTCAACTGCTGCTCGAGCGGGGTCTGCACCGTCAACATAGACAACGGCTTCGGTGCGGGCTATCTCGCGGGAATGATAAATCACATGGAGGTGCGCAGATGAAAACACTGTATCTTGACTGCTCAATGGGTGCGGCGGGGGATATGCTCACCGCGGCTCTGCTCGAACTCCTGCCCGAGCCCGGAGATTTTGTCCGCAGGCTCAATGAAGCCGGCATACCCGGTGTCACCTACACCGCCGAAAGCTCGGTGAAATGCGGTATCACAGGCACTCACATACGCGTCGCCGTCAACGGCGAGGAGGAGGGTGAGCATCACCACCACGATCATGAACACGAACACGAGCATGAACATCACCATGACCATGAACATGACCACGAACATCATCATGACCATGAGCATCATCACGGTCACGAACATCACCACCACGCCTCCATGCACGATATAGAGCATATCGTCTCGCACCTGAACGTCTCGGAAAAGGTCAGGGAAGATATCCTCGAGGTCTACCGGCTTATCGCCGAGGCCGAGAGCCATGCTCACGGCAGACCCGTCGAGGAGATACACTTCCACGAGGTCGGCACAATGGACGCCGTCGCTGATGTTACGGCGGTGTGTATGCTTATGGAGCTGCTTGCCCCCGGCAGAGTTGTCGCTTCTCCTGTCCATGTCGGCAGCGGGAGCGTACGCTGCGCCCACGGCGTGCTGCCCGTGCCTGCGCCGGCTACGGCGTACATCCTGCAGGGCATACCGATGTACGGCGGCAGTATCAACGGCGAGCTCTGCACCCCCACAGGTGCAGCGCTGCTGAAACACTTTGTCTCCGGGTTCGGGGATATGCCCGCGATGAAGGTCTCGGCGATCGGCTACGGCATGGGTACCAAGGACTTCGAGCGGGCGAACTGCGTCAGGGCCATGCTCGGCGAGACCGCCGACGCTGTGCAGGAAATGTTCGAGCTCTCCTGCAACGTTGACGATATGACCGCCGAGGATATCGCCTTCGCCTGCTCGCAGCTTCTGAGCGGCGGAGCCAACGAGGTCTATACCCTGCCCGCCGGGATGAAGAAATCCCGCGCCGGGACGCTGCTCACCGTCATCTGTACCGCCGAAAAGCGCGAGGAGCTTGTCCGGCTGATATTCAGGCACACCTCGACCCTCGGCATCCGCGAGATGCCGTTCAAAAGATACGTCCTCGAACGCAGCATAGTCACCGAGGAAACAAAGTTCGGGACGATCCGCAAAAAGGTCTCCGACGGGTACGGTGTACACCGCGAGAAGTACGAGCACGACGACCTCGGGCGTATCGCTTCCGAGCAGGGCATGAGCATAGAGCAGCTCAGAGCGGAGCTCCAAAGGAGATAGTATGGATACACTTGCCGAAAAAAAGGACAGGCTCGCCCGGAGCATAGAAGCCATGGACAGCGCCGCTGCCGCCTTCTCCGCGGGGGTGGATTCCACCTTCCTTGCAGTCTTTGCAAAGGGCATACTCGGGGACAGGCTGCTCGCCGTGACGGTGAACGGTGCCTTTATGCCCCGCCGCGAGCTCGATGAAGCCAAAGCTCTCTGCGAGCGGTACGGCATCCGGCAGCAGATAATTGACCTTGACGCATTGAGCGTCCGGGAATTCCGGGAAAACACCCCCGACCGCTGCTACCACTGCAAGAAGCACATCTTCACGGAGATAAAGAAAGTCGCCGCCGGCTTCGGTACTCAGTGCGTCCTCGACGGCTCCAATGTTGACGATCTCTCCGATTACCGCCCGGGTATGCGGGCTCTTGGAGAGCTGGGTATAATCAGCCCCCTGCGGGATGCCGGGCTCACCAAGGCAGATATAAGAGAGCTCTCCCGGGAGCTTGGGCTCCCCACTGCGGATAAGCCCTCCTTTGCCTGCCTCGCCACACGCATCCCCTGCGGTGATGAGATCACGCTCCAAAAGCTCTCCATGGCCGAGTCAGCCGAGCAGAAGCTTTACGATCTGGGATTCTCGCAGTTCCGCGTCCGCATACACGGCACAATTGCCCGCATAGAGATCCTCCCCCCGGAGTTCCCGATGATCCTCCGAACCGATACCGCTCGGGAGATCACCGCTTGCTTTGCATCTCTCGGCTTCACTCATACAACTCTCGACCTCACCGGCTACACCCGCGGAAGCGGAAACGGGAGGAATGAATAATTGTTTACAGTGGCAACAGCGGGTTGCTTGACTGTTTTCTTTCCCTGTGGTACAATACAGTCAAAGGGAGGCGGTCATAATGGAAACAAAAGAGATCATACATGAGCTTCGTACCAGAAACGGTATGTCGCAGGATGCGCTTGCGGAAAAGGTCTTCGTGACAAGGCAGGCGGTGTCGAGGTGGGAGAACGGAGATACCGTTCCCAACACCGAAACGCTCAAGCTGCTGTCGAGGCTGTTCGACGTTTCGATCAACACACTGCTCGGCTCGCCGGAGCAGCTTTACTGCCAGTGCTGCGGGATGCCCCTTGAGGACGGTATCATCAGCCGCGAAAAGAACGGCGACTTCAACGAGGGCTTCTGCAAATGGTGCTATGCAGACGGGGAGTATATGTACAGCAACATAGACGATCTGATCGACGTCTGCGTGAAGAACATGGCTGACGCCGAGCATCCCGAGGACGAGGTAAGAGAGTACCTGAAAAAGGTGATACCCGAGCTCGGCTACTGGAAAAATCACTCCGAGCTCAGCGACGGCGGCAGGTTCGAGGAGTTCAAGAGTATGCTGATCGAGGAGATCAACGCCCTCGGCATCGAGGGTATGCCGAAGCTCACCAAGCTCAATGCGCTTGTCGGGGGCTATGTCAATCTCGCCTATAAGCTGCCGGGCGGAGCATACGCCAAATTCCTTGACGACGGCACGACCTATCTCGGCAATCAGCTCGAGGGCGGCCCCGACGGAAGATGCTACGGCGTGCTGGCGAACATGGATTTTATCCTGATCTCCACCTACGGCAAGGACTGCGCCGACCCGGAGCTGCTGCTCTACAAGAAGCGCTGAAAGATCAAAATGCAAAAGCACCGTCCCGGCGGGGGCGGTGCTTTTTTGTGCTGTAAGGGGACAGGGCGCAGAGGTTTGCGGCGTTATTTACCGGCTGTGAGCTTTTTGAACACCCGCATGATCTCATCGGCGTTTTTCTCCCAGCTGAACTTTTTCAGCCGGCGCTCTGTGCGCTTGTTGAGATCGGCTCTCTCGCTTTCGGTGAGGGTCAGCGCACGCCGCAGCTGTGCGGCAAGTGCGGAGGCGTCATGCGGATCGTCGATGTAGAACGCCGCGTCTCCCCCGACCTCGGGCAGGGAGGATACTCTCGTCGTAACGACGGGTAATTGCTTTTCAAAGGCCTCGAGCACGGGGATCCCGAACCCCTCATAGAGCGAGGGATAGGCGAACACCGCCGCGCTGCTCAGAAGGTACTGCTTCTCCTCGTCGGAGATAAAGCCCGGCATGATTATCCTGTCTCTGTACCTGCTCGTTTCGGCGGTGCGGTAGATATCATCGCACTTCCAGCCCCGGCCTCCGGCAAGCACGAGGTACAGGTCACTGTCGTGATACCTGTCAAGATATTCCTCGAAGGCCTTTATGAGCGTTATTATGTTCTTGCGGGGCTCGATCGTGCTGATGAAGAGAATGAACCGCCCTTTGATATTCAGCTCCGGCTTCATTGAGCTGTTGAATTCAAGCTTGCCGCTGCTCTTCCTGCTGAGGCCGCCAAGATAGCTTATGGCTATTTTGCTTTTTCTCACATTCAGAAGCTCGTGGATATCCTCCGCCGAGGCGCGGGAGATCGTGATGATCTTATCTGCACGGCGGCAGCTTAAGGGGATTATCACCTTGTGCTTTATCCTTTTGAAGAGACCGTTGATATCTTTGAAGCGGTACATAGCCAGATCGTATATCGAAACAACATACTTTCCCTTACCGGTCTTAACAGGAAGATAATAACACGGTCCCCAGAAAATATCAAGTTTGTATTTCCTGCGCTGATAGGGAAAAAACACCCAATGATACAGAGCGCCCGCCAGCTTTGAAACAGGGTTGAATTTTCCTTTTGAAGCATACTTCCACGGTGAAAGGATAATATGCCAGTTCGGCTTCATCTCGATATCGAGTTCGATGCTTCGTCTTGAAAAAAGGAAATACTCATTTTCCGGATATCTTTGGTTGAACTGCCTTATAACGGCCTCAACTGCGGTCGGTATCCCGGTCTTGTACTGGTTGTAGAACATTGACGCATCTATTCCTATTCGCATGACGATCATTCTCCTTTCGTTTGGGGGGAGTTATCTGCATCTTCTTCTCACATCCCGGATGACCTTGTAAAGCCTTCTTGCGGAACGGTCCCAGCTGAAGCGGTCAAGCACTTCTTTATTTGACGCGATGCTTCCGGTCATTATGCTGTCGATATCTATCCCGTCGTATTGTTCCGGGTCGATATACCACACCGATTCACCGTAGAGCTCGGGCAGAGAAGTTCTGTTCGACACGATGCATCTTGCTCCGGCACTCATCGCTTCCATAGGCGGCATTCCGGCTCCCTCGTAGAGCGAGGGCTGGATAAACACCTTGCAGTTTGCCATAAGAGCCTTGATCTCGCTGTCGCTGAGATAGCCTGTGAAGATCAGATTGCGGGGCTTGATCTTGTTGAGATATGAATCCGTTGTGCTGATAATATCGCTCCCGGTCACAACAAAGGTGTACTGGGGGTTCTGCCTTGCGGCTTCAACCACCCAGCGGAAGTTCTTGTGATAGTATCTGCTGCCGAGAGAGAAGCAGTATTCTCCCTTTATCAGTCCGAGCCGGGCGAGAACTGTCCCGTCGGGCTCTATCCTTTCAAAGTGCTGCCACCCGGTATATATTATGGCGATCTTCTTTGAGGGTATCCCGTATAAGCCGAGAATGTCGCTTTTCGAGTTACGGCTGATCGTGAGAACGACCTTAGCCCGTCTGAGATTTAAATTCACAAGCAGCCTGTTCCTGATGCGGACAAGCTTTTCCTTCGGAGTGCGGAAGTTCTGCGGGACCTTTTCAAGTATGCAGTCGTGATAGGTAAATATGTCGCAGCCGGTGAAAGGGTATGTGAGCATCGTATCCATAGAAAGCCCGCCGCATTTTCGGACATAGTTCTTGAAGCCGAAATGGTTCCAGAAGCGGGATCTGCCCTTGGAGTCAAGCTTGCCCGGTACCTTGGTCACGCCGATGTTTTTAAATCCGAACTCTCTTTCGCAGGTGTCGGGAACAAGCACTTCCAGGAGATCCTTGTCTGCATACTTATCAAGCTCTCTTAACAGCTCATAGGTGAACCGCTGTACACCGTAAAGCTCCTTTGAGGCCAGCAAAAAGCCGTTTAGATATACCTTTTTCATCTTTGCCCTCCGTTATCCGAAAATGTCGATGAGCCTGAGCCATTTAAGTGCGGTATGGTGCCAGCTGTAGTTTCTGAGAAGCTCCCTGCAGGATGCACAGGGCTTTGCGGTCAGTGCGCCGAGGTCGGCAGACGGGTCCTTGGGGTCGATGTAGCTGACGGTATCACCGTAGATCTCACGCAGCACTTCTATGTCGGAAACGACTGCGCCGGTACCGCAGGCAAGCGCCTCCATGGGGGGCATCCCGAAGCCCTCGTAAAGCGAGGGGAACACCAGTGCCCTGGCATTTTCGAGCAGTGAGGTCAGACGTTCGTCGCTCTGATAACCGAGATAGAGCACATTATCCTTGAAGCTGTCCGTTTCGTCAAGCCATACGGACGGATCGGTCTTACCGACTATGACATACTGGCTGTCGGGGTGCAGCTTGGCATTTTCAACGATCCAGCTGAAATTCTTGTGCGGAGCAATACTGCTGACCGCAAGATAGTATTCTTTTTTTCTGATGCTCCCGAACTCCCCGAAGACCGTATCGTCTCTGCCCGATCTTTCGATATGCTCCCAGCCGGCGCCGATGACTCTTACTTTTTTGGGATCAAGGTGTGAATACCCGAGAATCTCCTTTTTGCAGAATTTTGAATCGGTGGTCAGCATTGCCGCACGGTGAGAGGCAAGAAAGTACGAGATCCCGAACTTAATCTTCGTCTTGACCGAGTTTCTGGTCAGCTTGCCGTCTCCCAAAGTCAAGGGACGGATATCATGCACGTTGACGATGCTTTTTCTGTACCATACGCCCTTGCTGCCGAGGTTTATATAAAGTGCGCCCTGCTTTTTTGCATAGCGCTCCGCCCGCAGATAATCCCATGCGGGACAGTTTGGCAGGCTGACGACATTTATCCGCTCAAGCTCCATCCCGATGTCCGTTCCCTCCGGAATGACCAGCGTTATCTGCAGATCGTCGGGGCAGACCTTGTCAAGTGCAAGCACTGTTTCGTGGATGTACCTGGGAATACCGTTTATGGATCCCCCGAGTCCTCTGCCGTTTATTACAGCCTTTTTCATATTCACATTCCTTTTTCTTGATATATTTTCAGCAGATTGCGAAGCAGCCGCGCCGACCTTTTCCAGCTGTATCTTCCCAGCGCTTCCGAAGCCGGGGCGGCGGGCTTACGGAGCAGGACGCCGAGGTCTGCTTCGTGGCTGTAAGGGTCGATGTAATGAACGGCGTCCCCGAGCACTTCGGGCATGGATGCCGTGTCGGAGGATATCACCTGTGCCCCGACGGAAAGCGCCTCGAGGGGCGGTATGCCGAAGCCCTCGAAGGTCGAGGGGAACAAAAACGCCTTGCAGTGCTTCATCAGAGATTTTATCTGCTCGTCGGTGATGTAGCCGACAAATATCAGGTTTTCGATACCTGTCAGGTCGAGCTTTTCGCCGGAGTTCCTGACGCTGCCTCCGGCGATGACAAAGGTATCCTCCGGATGGCGTCTGGCCTCCTCGACTATCCACTTGAAGTTCTTGCGCTCCTCGAGGCTGCCGAGAGCGAAGTAATACCCGCCCTTTGTGATCTGCGGGTACTGCTCAAAGAGGCTCTCGTCCTCGCCGGTGGTGAGGAAATGCTGCCAGCCGCAGGGTATGACAGCTATGCGCTTCTTCGGCACGCCGTAGACCTCCGATATCTGCTCCTTGCAGAAATGGCTTATGGTTATGACCGGTTTGCCGCTCTTTGCGGCGATGAAATAGTGGAGCCTGTGCCACAGTGCGGAGAGTCTTCCGTACAAATTTTTGTACTCATCCTCCAGCACCTTGTAGGCGATGTCGAGCACCGCCGTGATGCTGGGGCGCAGTATCGGCGTGATGTTGCAGAAGCCCACGCTTATCGCCTTGTGCTTTATCAGATAGGCGGGCAGGGAGGTCTGAGTCCAGAGCAGGCCCTTGACCTTGCCGTAATGCACGACCTTTATATTCTTGAACTTGCCCTCTATATCCACATACTCGGGAACGACGATCTCGAACTCGTCCTTCCCGACTATTTTATCAAGCTCCTTGAGCAGCTCGTCGGCATAGCGGTACTGCCCGGTCATGCGCTGCGCGTAGACCTGACCGTCGAATACGATCTTCTTCATATCGTCAACTCACTTTATCAGGAATTTCCAGATACGGCTGAATGCCTTTACGCTGCGTTTGAGGTCTGATGGGTCCTTGAGACCCATTCTGAGCCTGTGGGCGATGTAGGACGGGCGCATATAGTATTTCTTTCTCGCCTCGTCGCAGAAGCGCACCATCTCCTCGCCGGTGATGCCCGGCAGCTCGAGCAGACAGTTTATAGTGCCGTCCTCCTTGACGTAATCGGTGTAGCCGCCGCGGATATAGCCGTTTTCCTTGGCCCAGAAGTAGGCCTCCGTCCCCGGGAAGGGGAGCAGCGGATAGAACTGCGCGGTGTCGGTATCGAGCTCCAGTGCGAGGCGTAGGGTCTCTTCCATGGTCTCCTTGGTCTCGCCTTTGTTGCCGACCATATAGCAGGCGTGTATCTGCAGCCCTGCCGTCCTTGCGTTCTCGACGTATTCGTGTACCTGTTTCAGAGTAGTGCCCTTGCGGATATTGTTCAGTATCTCCTGACTTCCGCTCTCGATTCCCGGGATGATAAGGTGGCAGCCGGCCTCCTTCATGGCGAGCATGGTCTCGAGGTCGAGGTTGACCCTTGCGTTGCAGAGCCAGCGGAAGCGCTTGTTGAGCTTCTTCTTTATCATCAGCCGGCAGATCTCGAGCATCCTGTCCTTCTTCATGGTGAAGGTGTCGTCCTCGAAGACGATCTCCCGGACGTCGGGGAAATTCCTGGCGATATACACAAGCTCCGCCACAACGTTCTCCGGGCTGCGCATACGGTAAACGTGGCCGTGCATGGTCTGCGGATAGACGCAGAAATTGCACCTTGCCATGCAGCCGCGCCCAGTGAAGATCTGTATTTCGGGGTACTTGCCCGCCGCGAAGAAATAGTCCTTATAGTTGAGATGCTTCTTCACGAATTCCGAGAGGAAGGGTATCTCATCGAGCTCGGTGATATAGGGCATATCCGGGTTGGAGGATATCTCGCCGTTCTTTCTGTAGGTGAGACCCTTTACGGCAAAGGGGTCGCCTCCGTCCCGGAGGGCTCTTGCAACGTCGCGGACGATGTAGTCGTACTCGTGCCTTGCGACGGCGTCGAGCAGCTTACTGTTATTCAGGGTCTCCTCCGGCAGGGCGGAGGGGTGCGTCCCGACCAGCATTACGAATGCGTCGGGGTACTGCTTTTTGAGCCAGTCGGCGCAGCGGGTGTCGCTGACGATCGAGGGAGTGCTGGTGTTCACGACGAACAGCCGTGTACCCTCGCCGTGCTTTTCGATATACTCGTACTGCTCCTTCTTGCCCATGGGCTTGGCGGGGGCGTCGAGGAATTCTACCTCAAAGCCGTCCTTCTCGCAGACCGCCGCTGCATAGATCAGCCACAGCGGATAGTACAGCGTTCCGCTGCGGGTGACGGTAGGGCTTCTGTTCTCGCGGGAGAACCTGCCGTATTTAGCTTTGAATGAGGGGTTTACGAAAAAAACTTTCATAGCTGATCTCTCTTTCCGAGCTTCTTTGATGAGAAAAGATATCTGTGTTTTTTGAACATATATGCCAGCCCCTTGAGATGCTCCCAGTTCATTCGGCTGATGAGCTTCTTCTTGCTGAGGCGCTGCCATTCGTGGATGATGCTGACCTCCGGGCAGTAGGCGGCCTGATAGCCCGCCTTCCAAACGCGGATGCAGAACTCTGCGTCCTCGGGGGCGTAGAATATTCTTTCATCGAGGAGCCCCGCCTTTTCAAAGACCTCCGGTCTGACCAGCCAGCAGGCGCTCATAAGGTAGTCCACCGGCCAGCTTGTCATGCCGGGACGGGGAGGCTCCTGCTTTTCCATGGCCTCGCCCCTGGCCTGTACCGCCTTGACAGGGCAGGCCTTGTAAAACTTTTCAAGCGCCGTCGGGAAGCATCTTGCGGACATCTGCACGACTCCGCCCGAGGTCACGAGCTTCGGGCCTATCACGCCGTATTCCGGGTGCTCGTCCATTTCTGCGATCAGCTTCACAAAGGCTCCGTCGTTGACGGCGGTGTCGCTGTCGAGCACGCAGATATAGTCAACGCCGCGTTCGAGCAGGCGCTTTATCCCGGCGTTGCGGGAGACGGTGGTTCCCATATTCTTTTTGTATCTCAGCGCCGTGAACAGCGCGGGGTATCTTTTTTTGTAGCCCGAAACTATGCGCAGAGTGCCGTCGCTGCTGCCGTTGTCTATGATGACGGCATAAGGCTCGACAGCCTCAAGCGCGGCAATAGAAGCAAGGCAGCTGTCTATGACCTTCTCCGAGTTCCAGGTGAGTATCACAAAGCCGATGCATGGTCTGTTCATGCTTTACCGCCTCTCCAGTATTCAAGCACATCCGAAAGGATATCGTCTATCCCGAGTCTGGGCTCCCAGCCGGTATGGGCGGTGAGCTTTGAGTGATCCCCGCAGATGACCGGCGTGTCGCTGGGGCGCATACGGGCGGGGTCGGGTCTTACCTCAACGGGTACCCTTGCCATGGAAACGAGCCTGTCAAGTATCTCCTGCGCCTTGTACGCCCTGCCCGAGCAGATGTTGTATATCCCGCCCGTGCGACCCTTTTCGGCTATGAGCCGCAGGGCGCGGCAGGCGTCTTTTACATGGGTGAAGTCGCGGGCGCTCTCTAAATTCCCGACGGGGAGGAAGTCCCGCCTGCCCGCTTCGATCTCCGCGATGCCGGAGGCGAAGTCGGGGATCATAAAGCCTCTGCCCTGACCTGCGCCGCTGAGATTGAACAGCCGCACGCAGCAGATATCGAGGCCGGAATTCTTAACGTACATCTCCGCGAAAAGCTCTTGGGCATACTTCGAGACAGAGTAGGGGTTGGCAGGGGAGAGGGGAGTCTCCTCGGTGACGCTGACACCTCTGTCCCCGAGCCTGCCGTACTCGTCGGCGGAGCCTATCGCTATTATCCTGATGCTTCTGTCAAAGTCCTTTACCGCCTCGGCGAGGTTGAGGAAGCCCACGGTGTTGAGTTCGACGGTCGTCTGCGGCTGCTTCCATGAGAGCCCCACATTCGCCTGACCGGCAAGGTTGATTATCAGCTCCGGCCTGAGTTCGGAGAGCAGGAAGCACAGTGCCGAGAGGTCGGTGATATCGAGCAGCTCGTCGGCGCCGGAGGATATATCCCCGCCGATGACCTCATAGCCGTTCGCCCTGAGCTCGGCGGTCAGGTGCCTGCCGATGAAGCCCTCGCTGCCGGTTATCAGAGCCCTCACTCTATGCCTGCCTCTCGCTTGGCGAGCTTTAAGTCATGCTCGGCCATAAGTGCGCAGAGCTGCTCATAGCTTGTCTTCTGAGGATCCCAGCCCAGCTTTGTTCTGGCCTTGGTCGGATCGCCCCAGAGGTTGACGACATCGGTGGGTCTGTACCATTTCGGATTCACGCAGACGAGCATCTTTCCGGTCTTCTTGTCGTAGCCCTTTTCGTCGAGGCCCTCACCGCGCCATTCGAGCTCGATGCCGTCATTCTTGAACGCAAGAGTGGTGAACTCGCGGACGGTGTGCTGAACACCCGTTGCGATGACATAATCGTCGGGCTCGTCCTGCTGGAGGATGAGCCACATACACTCGACATAGTCCTTGGCGTAGCCCCAGTCGCGGAGAGAGTCAAGGTTGCCGAGCTCGAGGTGATCCTGCAGGCCGCAGGCTATGCGCCCGGCGGCAAGGGTGATCTTGCGGGTCACGAAATTGTCGCCCCGGCGCTCGGATTCATGGTTGAAGAGTATGCCGTTGCAGGCGAAGATGCCGTAGGCGTCTCTGTACTGTCTTATCATCCAGTAGCCGTACTGCTTGGCTATGGCGTAGGGGGAGTAGGGGTGGAAGGGGGTCTCCTCATTCTGGGGAGCGGCCTCCACTTTGCCGTAGAGCTCGGAGGTCGATGCCTGATAAACGCGGCAGGTCTTGTCGAGCCCCGCGATATGCACGGCGTCGAGTATCCTGAGCACGCCGAGGGCGTCTACATCGCCGGTGTATTCTGCGGCCTCGAAGCTGATCTGTACATGGCTCTGCGCCGCGAGATTGTAGATCTCGTCGGGTCTTACCTTGAGAACGATCCTGACTATGCTCGATGAATCGGAGAGATCCCCCTCGTGTATTATGAGCCTGTCGAGTATATGGTCTATCCTTGCGGTGGTGGACACCGAAGCTCTCCTGATTATGCCGTGTACCTCATAGCCCTTTTCGAGCAGCAGCTCCGCAAGATAGGAGCCGTCCTGACCGGTGATGCCGGTGATAAGCGCTTTCTTCATATATGTTTCCCCTTTCGTTAAAGCAATTCGTTCCTGCCCTCGGCAGCGAGCTGGTCAACTATCTTTCTGACATCCTGCGCTCTGTCCTTGGGGCAGACCATAACGGCGTCGGGCGTTTCGACTATGACTATGTCACTGAGCCCGAGAGCGGCGACCTTTCTGCCGGTGGAGAAAATCACCGAGCCGCTTACGTCAACGGCGGTGACGTCGCCGATAGCTACGTTTCCGTTTTCGTCCGGCTTATGCAGCACGGACATCATATCCCATGAGCCGACGTCGTTCCAGCCGCAGCTGCAGGGGATGACCGCCACGTCTCCGTTTGAGGCGGCTGGCTCCATGACCGCATAGTCTATGGAGATCCTGCGGATATTCGGGTAGACCTCGTGGAGCACCTCCTGCTCGGAGGGGGTGTTCATGGCATTGCCGATCTTCTCGAGATCGGCGTAAACGTCCGGGACGAACTCTCTGAGCTTTTCAAGTATCAGCGAGGCCTTCCAGATGAACATACCGCTGTTCCACAGGTGGTCGCCGGAGTCGATATAGCTCTGAGCCGTGACGGTGTCGGGCTTCTCCTTGAAGCCGAGCACCGGCCTTACCCTGCCCTTGCTCCCGGCATAGCGGATATATCCGAAGGCCGTGGAGGGAGATGTCGGGCTTATGCCGATTGTCAGTAGCTTATCCTGCTCCTCGGCGGCGAGTATGGCGGTCTTGAAGGCGTCGGCAAGCGACTCGATATCCTCGATGTAGTGGTCGGCGGGGGTTATGACCATAACTCCGTCGCCGTATTTCTTGAGTATCTCCATGGCCGAATAGCCGATGCAGGCTGCGGTGTTCCTTGCCGCAGGCTCGGCGAGTATGTTCCTTGGGAAGACCCTTCCCGCCGTGGCAACGGTCATGTCGGGGTACTGCGCCTCACTGGTGATGATGAAAAGATTGCTCTTTCCGATGACGGTCGAGAGCCTTTCGGCGGCCTCGTTGACCATCAGCCCGCTGCCCGAGAGATCAAGCAGCTGCTTGGGCTTCTTCTGTCTTGACATCGGCCAGAAGCGGGTGCCTCCGCCGCCGGCCATTATAACTCCGTAATGGTTCATGCCTGTACCTCCGTATTCTCTTTGAGGCTCTTGCGGTAGCCGAACGGTCTCTGGAACTCCTTGCAGAGCACCATGCCTATGGCTATCCAGTAATAGGGTGCGATATTTACTACCGAGCTGTTGAACATACTCTGAACGAAGTAGGATGTCACCATCCCCACAAGGATGAACGACATCAGGCGATCCTGCCTGTCCTCGGCTCTGAGCGTTGTCCTGATGCCGACAACAAAGGTATATCCGAGCAGCACCAGTATCGTCAGGAGCTGGAATACGCCCTGTGTTACAAGGTAGTGTATCAGCTCGTTGTGCCCCTTGCCCTGGCTCCAGGTATCGTGCGGGAGGTTCGGAGCGTGGGTGAAGCACCAGCGGTAGTTGTCGAGGCCGACGCCGAACATCCAGTGATCGGGTACGCAGGCGAGACCGAACTTCCAGATATGTCCGCGCCCGGTGGCGAAGTTGTCGAAGTCGGTGTATTTCTCCTCTTCCGGCCAGCCGTTCATGGGGTCGTCATTCTTCTGGATGATACCGGTATTCTCGGGCTCGCTGTCGGCGGCGGAGTCATCATCGCTGCCGGAAGAATCGTCTGATGCGGTATTATTGAATGCCTTGTCCGCTTCCTGAGAGAAAGTAGCGGTGCCGTTCATCTCGGAAATGGTCAGATCCATTTTCTGCTTGAACTTCCCGAAGCCGAGTATCATCACAAGCAGCATAGCCGCGAGTATCAGGATGATAACGAGCCAGCGGAGGAATGCGTTCTTGACTATCTCACCGTCGGAGGACTTGGCCTTGTATATCAGCAGCGCGACGGGGTAGAAAACAGCAAGTGCGGCAAGGCTCAGCAGAGCAAGCCTCGTCTCGGTGGCGAGAATGGCATACATACCGAGGGTCGTTCCCGCAAGAGTGAGCAGGAAGGGCTTTCTGCCCTTTGAAAAGACACACAGACCCATGACGCAGCCCGTCGCAAGGCACATCAGAGCCACATACCAGTTGTAGTGAGGGGTAAGGCCGTAGGCGAAATGGAATTCGGTCGCCGCGTCGGCGTCATAGAAACAGTTGGTGAATTCGTAGCCGAAGCTCTGCATAACTCCTATGCAGCCCTGGATGATAAGTATGAAGATGAACGCCTTGAATATGTTTTTGCGAAGCTTGGTGTCCTTGACCATCGTGCCGGCATACATAAGAGAGAAGTAGGCCATGAAATGAGTGAGCCATTCGTCGTAGTCATAGCCCTGGACCGATGCGAGCATATTCTCGGAATTTGCAAGGGAAAGCCCTGCGAACACGACGAGCAGCGCAAAGATGACATCCGTGAGATAGTATTTTATACCCTTGTGCAGCACCAGGTGCAGTACTACCATAACGACGCCGGCGATGCCTGCGGCCTCGACGATTATCGGCTGACCCTCGAAGTTGCGGTCGTGCTGTTCGGTGAGCAGCTCGAAGACGGGCAGCGAGATCATTGTTATCATGATCAGCAGATAGAATGCCTTTTCCGCCGTAATCAGCTCGGCTATCTCCCGGAGCTTCTTTTTAACTGTTGACATAGCTTATAACCCCTTTGTACGTGCTTTTTGATAATCATATTTAATTATACCAAAATCCGGCCAATAATTCAATTCGCACTTTTGACAAAATTGCACAAATTGTCTTGGGAAAGATGTGCAGGTTTTTGTGATTATATAGCAAATACAGTGGCAGGACCCGGAAACAGGGGAGCTGTAAGGGTCGGGGAACTGTGGGAAAAATACATAATAATCGGTTAGCGAAGGCTAATTATTATATACAAATCTCCGAATCGCAGCCGGGAAGGCGTTTTGCTCTTGACAATCATCGGCACAGGTGATATGATGATAACAGGTTAGCTGTGGCTAATCGTTTTTTACAGGCTGTCGGTTAGCGTCAGCTAATAGAAAGCAGAGGCGAAAATGAGTGTAGTTACAGTGGGCGGCAGCGACCGCATGGCAGGAAGATACAAGGATATCTGCACAGTTCCGGCGTGAGCGCACTGAAGGATCTGCTTTCGGAATACAGGGATAAGAGGTGAAATGATGATGCCTTTGGTAATGGCCGATTTGGAAAAGGAATTCGTCATCCGCAGGATAGGCGGGACCCCCGAGGTGAAAAAGCACCTTGAAGATCTGGGCTTTCACCCGGGCGGAACGGTCAGCGTGGTATCAAAGCTCGGAGACAATGTGATCGTGAAGGTCAAGGAGTCGAGGATCGCGGTAAGCGAGGAGCTTGCAAGAAAGATTATGATATGAGGTGAAGGTATGAAAACACTGAGAGATGTGTCGGTAGGGCAGTCTGCGAAGATCGTGAAGATCCACGGCGAGGGCGCTGTCAGGAGGCGCATTATGGACATGGGCATGACCAGGGGCACCGACGTCACAGTGCGCAAGGTGGCTCCGCTCGGAGACCCTGTGGAGATAACCGTGCGTGGGTACGAGCTGTCGATCCGCAAGGCCGACGCGGAAATGGTCGAGGTCGGAAGTAATGAACAGTGAACAGTGAAGAATGAATAATTGAGGTATCGCCTGCGGCGATAAATTTTTAGTGTTGTGTTAGCTTTGGCTAACAACTTGGAGGAAGAGAATAATGAGTATAAGAATAGCGCTGGCGGGTAATCCGAACTGCGGTAAGACCACGCTTTTCAATGCGCTGACGGGCTCCAATCAGTTCGTCGGGAACTGGCCGGGAGTTACGGTCGAAAAAAAAGAGGGCAAGCTCAAAAAGCATGACGACGTCACGATCGTCGATCTGCCGGGCATCTACTCGCTGTCGCCCTACACCCTTGAAGAAGTGGTGGCGAGAAACTATCTTATCGGCGAGCGGCCGGATGCCATACTGAACATCATCGACGGCACCAACCTCGAGCGCAACCTCTACCTTACCACTCAGCTCACCGAGCTGGGTATACCGGTAGTGCTTGCGGTGAATATGATGGACGTTGTCCGCAAAAACGGAGATAAGATCGACACTGCGGAGCTGGGTCTCAGGCTGGGATGCAGGGCAGTGGAGATCTCCGCTCTGAAAGGCACCGGCATCACCGAGGCAGCGGAGGCCGCGATAGACGCGGCGCAGAACGAAAAGACCGTACCCATGCACACCTTCAACGGCGTTGTGGAGCACGCCATAGCCCATATCGAGGAGGCTGTTGTTCACGATCTGCCCGAGGAGCAGCAGCGGTGGTACGCATTAAAGATCTTCGAGCGGGACGAGAAGGTCCTCGAACAGCTGAACCTTCCGGAGCAGACTCTCTCCCACATCGAGGCTGACATCGCCGCCGCAGAAAAGGAGCTTGACGACGATGCGGAGAGCATCATCACCAACGAGCGCTATATCTACATCTCCGACGTTATCAAGTCCTGCTACAGGAAGCACAGCACGGCTTCGCTCTCAACCTCTGACAAGATAGACAGGATCGTTACCAATCGCTGGCTGGGTCTGCCGATCTTCGCGGTCATCATGTTCGCGGTCTACTGGATATCCATGGTGGCTGTGGGAACTCCCATGACCGATTGGGTCAATGACGGAGTCTTCGGAGACGGCTGGCACCTGTTCGGCATAGGCTCCGGCGAGTTCGAGGAAGCCGAGGAGAAGTACGGCGACACAAACGACATACTCATCGCTTTCGCGGAGCAGTACGGTGACGCCGAGGCTCTTTCGGGAGCTCTTGACACCGAGGCGGAGGACTTCGACGAGGCTGCCGCTAAGTCTGCGCTCGACGAGCTGATCGCAGCAACGCCGGCTGACGCAAGCGTTGAGTACACCCTCGAGGACGAAGAGACCCTCGAGACCACCACCGAGACCGCCGATAAGGCCGCTCTGGAGGACGCAGCGGCTCAGTATCTGAACACCGAATACAAGCCCCATTTTGACGCCCCCGCTATGGAGGACTACGGCGTGTTCGTACCGTCGCTGCCGTCGCTTGCAGAGAAGGGCCTCGACTCCGCCGGCGCTGCCGACTGGCTCAAGGGTCTGATCCTTGACGGTATCATCGCAGGCGTGGGAGCCGTCCTCGGATTTGTTCCGCAGATGCTTGTGCTGTTCCTGCTGCTTGCCTTCCTTGAAGCCTGCGGCTACATGGCGCGTATCGCATTCGTCCTCGACAGGATCTTCCGCAAGTTCGGTCTTTCGGGCAAGAGCTTCATACCCATGCTGGTAGGTGTGGGCTGCGGAGTTCCCGGTATCATGGCTTCGAGAACTATCGAGAACGAACGCGACCGCCGCATGACTATCATGACCACCACCTTCATCCCCTGCGGAGCAAAGGTTCCGTTTATCGCTATGATCGCGGGCGCACTGTTTGGCGGCTCGGCGTGGGTATCCACCTCGGCTTACTTCATCGGCATGGCTGCGATAATCATTTCGGGTATCATGCTCAAGAAGACAAGGATGTTCGCAGGCGACCCTGCGCCCTTCGTTATGGAGCTTCCGGCCTACCACCTGCCGACTGTCGGCAACGTGCTGCGCTCCATGTGGGAGAGAGGCTGGTCGTTCATCAAGAAGGCGGGTACGGTCATCCTGATCTCGACTATATTCGTATGGTTCACCAGCCGCTTCGGCGTAGTTGACGGCAGCTTCCAAATGCTCGAGAAAGATCAGCTTGACGCTTCCATACTTGCGAAGATCGGAAACGGCATCGCGTGGATCTTCTCGCCGCTCGGCTGGGGCAACTGGCAGGCAGCCGTGGCATCCTTTACGGGTCTTGTGGCCAAGGAGAATATTGTCGGCACAATGGGTATCCTCTACGGCGGCGGAGAGCTGACCACCTGGCAGAACCTTGCCATCTCCTTCACCGGGATTGCGGGCTTCTCGTTCCTCGTTTTCAATCTGCTCTGCGCACCTTGCTTCGCGGCGATCGGCGCTATCAAGCGTGAGATGAACAGCCCCAAGTGGACGCTGTTCGCGGTAGGTTATCAGTGCGGCTTCGCATACTGCATAGCCCTGATGATAAACCAGTTCGGGCGGCTGTTCACGAGAGACGTGAATGTGCCCGGGCTTATCGCGGCGGTACTGATACTCGGCGGGATGATCTATATGCTTTTCAGACCCTACAAGGAAGCCGACAGGCTCACTGTAAAAAACAAGAAGCTTGCGCTCAACTCAAAGTAAACAGGGAAAGGAGACATACAAAATGCTGTCGTGGATAGGAGCAAACATAGGGAATATCGTGATCTGCGCGGTGCTTATACTGACCGTCGCGGCGATAGTCGTACACATGGTAAAAGAGAAAAAGAAAGGAATATCACCGATCTGCGGCGGCAAGTGCGGGCACTGCCCCATGAACTGCGGCTGCCGCGGTTCTGACAGCAAAAGCGAATGACATAAAAAAGACAGCTGCAGTATGATGCCGCAGCTGTTTTTTCATATTCACATCAGAGCCTTTCGCTCGTGCCATTCGTCGATCAGGGTGAGCAGCTCCCGAGTCGGGAGGGTGCAGCGCTTGCCGATACCGTCCTCGGCGAGGGTATCCAGGACTTCTGCGGTCTCCTTTCCGATGATAAGCTCGCAGATGTTTCCGGAGATATCCCTGCGTTCGGCTCTGCCCTCAAGGACATCGCAGATGTTGCCGCGGATCCAGTCCTCAAAGGCATTGACCTCGACAAAGAAGAAGGTGCCGAGCAGCTCAAAACCTTCGCCGAAGCTGACGGTCAGCGCTTTCTTCCCGTTTTTCAGCCCGATGATCTTATATTTCCTGTCAAGCATAAGCTCTCCTTACACCGTGACCTTTTCTTTTTCGCAGACGTCGGTCATGACCTTTCTTATCAGCGAGTTGGAGAACAGGCCGTAGACCTCGGTAAAGACGTTGTCGATATCCCCGATGACCTTCACGCAGCTCTCTGCCTGACCGGGGCTGACCTTTCCGAGCAGATCAAGGCTTTCCCTGAGCTCCTTACAGAGCGTTTCGGTGCCGTCGGATCTGATCTTTCCGGACAGGGCTGCAAGCTCCTCGGCGGTGCGGCTGATGCCGAACAGGCTGCCGAGATATTCCGCGGTCTTCGCAGTGATATCACCCTTGGGAGCAAGCTGTCTGACAATGAGATATACCAGCTTGTCGGTATAGTATGCGGTTATGCTGCCGCGGGAACTGCTGTCCCAGTGCTCCGAGCCCTCAAATCTGCCGAGGCCGGAGGTGAAGTCGGCGAAGCTCGTTTTAAAGGTCTGACAAGCTGTCTTGAGATCGGGACGCTCAACGATGTGAGTGGCTTTCTCTTCTTCGGTAAGCTCGAATTCAGGATAATCCCAGCGCTTGAAATCCTCGCTCTTGCTGTTGAGCTCATGTCTTTTCAGGCTCAGGCTGTCGAGGAGATCCGGCTTTGCGTTCACGGAAGAGAACTCGGTGTGATCGTACACGAAGCCGTATTTGCCGAACTCGGCGTTTATGCCCTGCTTGCTGCACTCGACAAGGCAGGGATGCAGCTTGAGCGAAATGAACTTGTGATCCGAGCCGGAGTGCTCGGGGAGATATTTGAAGTAGTATTGTGCAAAGTCCTGTTTCTTTGTCTCGTCGGGGCGTCTGAAGCCCTTGATGCGCAGGAATGCGCACCACCTGCGGTGCTCGAGCCATGCCAGGGAGTGGACAAGCTCCATTTTCGTCCTGCCGTTACCGAGCTTCTTATCCGCAGGATCCATAGTGATAAATCTGATGTAGTTTTCCTCGGGGGTCTTCCGGCACTGCTCTTTCGGGTCTGTGGCGGTAAATATTGAGACCTTGTGGAAGCCGGCGGAATACTCCCGGTATTTCTTGTGGAAGTCCTTTGAGAGATTGGCCTGATGGGAGTAGATATCCTTAAACCGCTTTTCCTTGGTCTTCTTGTGAGCTTCCTCATTGAAGCCGCGCTTGCGGGAATCGTACTGCATACCGAGGTCGAAGGTCTTGTCGGTGGGGCCGTTGAAGAAAACGTTCCTGACGCTGTACACGCTCTCGAGGTCTCCGAAGGCATACATCAGGATATCCGGCGAATCGCTGGCGGTGGAATACTTGTGCATATTGGATTTGTTCAGCGACAGGGCAAGGTCGGAATTGTAGATAACGTAGCTGATGACCGCCTTTCTGTTGTCGGATCGGAACAGATGATGTGCGCCGACTGCCTGACGCAGCCTGTCGGCAACGGAGAAGTTCTCCTCGTCGGAGCCGAGGGCTATAACGAAGTAATCGGTATCGAGCAGGCCGTTGCTGTCAAGGAACCTGCCGAAATCGTTGGCCATTACATCGGCTTCGATATATTCGTAGTCGAAATAGGGCTCACTGCAGCTCCCGTCTTCACAGTATTTCAGCAGATCAAGATCGGGGTCGGGCACAGACGTGCCGAGTATATCGGGATTGATATAGTTGATATGCCCCTCGAAGCTCTGCTTGTCGGCAGCTGCCGCGGTATCCGAGCTGTCCTTTTTCTCTTTTGAAACGACCTTTATGTTCAGCCGGGTGTTGAGCATCTGACCGCACCAGTAGGCTGTGAGGAAGATCTCCGTGCCGATGATGCCGCTTCCGAAGATCGTGAGGTTGAGATCCTTCTTTCCGTCGCTGCCGGCGGGCTTGTCAATGATCGGCTCGTAAAGCGGGACATCGGTAAACAGGTCGGCAGCCAGATTGCGCACGCCGTTTACGGGCAGCACCGCGGGGATATTATTGACGATATACTGATTTACAAAGCTGTTCAGGCAGGCGTTGTGCCTGTCGGCCTCTGTCAGTTCGGTATCGTATTCTTTCCGGGCGTTGTCATCAAGACCGGCTCTGTACTTTTCGGCGAAGGCTATTTTCTGCTCGTCCGAGAGCAGCTCATACTGCCGCATACCCGTCTTGTTTACGATGAAGGAGATCTCCTCATCGAGGTGGGAGAACTTGTTGTCAGCCGAGAAGACATATATCTCGACCTTGTTGACCTTCTTTATGCCCCGCTCGAGGATCTCGGTAAGGGTCTGCAGGTTGCTGTTTTCCGAGGAGTCGATCAGGAAGATCTTTGTCAGCCTGCCCCGGAGCTTTATGTGCTGGAGGTCGTCCTTTATGCAGATCGCGCCGAGAGCCCTAGCCTTGGTCATGCGCTCGGAGGAGTTTTCCTCCTCATCGTCCCTGTAGGAGTCGGTGAAGATGATATGTATGTTGCATTTGAAATCTATAATGCTCTTGGCAAGTGCGAGGGAGTTGTCGTTGAGCTCGCTGAAATAGATCTTTACGGTGCGGAAGAAGAGGGTCGAGATGCACAGCTGGAGCTTCGGATAGAACTCGCAGATCATTTCAAACAGGATAGCTCCTCCGGCGATAGGCACCATGAAATTGAGTATGGCTGCATATACGCCGTAGATATCCGCCCAGACTGTGCCCGTGCTGAATACATCCTCTATCATGGCTTTTCCGGCGGAGATGTACTCGGTGTACGCTTCATCCATGCTGAATGTCTGGAAGGCGTGGACAAGGCTGTTGAAGATGTTTTCCGTCGGGGTCAGCGAGTCGATCTCGGAAAGGCGGTGGAAGGAGGCGTAGTATCCGACGCTGAATCTCAGGCTCCACACAGCGAACAGCATCAGTACCGACGAGCGCAGCAGCCTCGATCTGAACGAGCGGTAGGGTATGCTCTTTGCGGGCATCTTCCCGAATACCCATCTTCTTATATAATGATAAAAGAACTTGCAGATCAGGCAGAGGAGTATGCCCGAGCACACGGCAGACACCAGAAGCGCTGATTTTATCCAGAAGGTGTTCATTTCATTACCTCGATTCTTCCGATTTGCGGATCCGGGCGGCAGGGCAGCCCCTTACGGGATCCGGCACTTTCAATGTCTATTATACTTTTTATGTGTCCTTTTGTCAAGATTCGGGCGCGGAGAAACGATACGGCGGGATGTAACCGGGCTATCCGTAATTCATAAAAGAAAATTTCTTTACATTTGCGCCGTTTTGAGTTATAATACTATCAGTGAACAATGACCGCTGTTTTTCGCCGAGGTGATATATATGGAACAAAAAAAGAAAAACAAGAAGCTGCTCATACAGATCAGCCTGCTTCTGATACCCGTGTTCATCGCGCTGATAGCGGCGGTGTCCTGGGTCATGTATAATTCCACGGTGACGGGCTTCCTCGAAGCTCAGAACAGCAGTATGGAGACTATGCTCACCACATCGTTCAACAACATCACAAACTACGATTTCGGGAACGATGCGGTGCAGGAGTGGGCCATAACCGAATGGGAGAAGGATCCCGGGCTGCCGCTCTCCGCTGTCACCGATGAGGAGTTCGACAAATACGTTGGTTTCTGTGCGCATTATAACGGCATCGTCGGGACGGAGCATTTCGTGCAGAGCCTGCCGCCCGATCTGAAGCGGTATTATCTGAAGCTGAAGTATTCCAATATATATGAATCCTTCATTTCAGAGGTAAAGAACAACAATTATCACGATCTGTTCCTGCTGGATGTTGACGGGGAGAATTTAGGTCTTGTGCTCTGCAAGTACGAGCTTGAAGAGAACGGTAAGCGTCTGGGCTACCGCTATGATATCGACCTCTCCGAGCACCCTGCCATAGAAAAGCTGATAAACGAAGGCTCGGATACCGTCGAGTTTGAAAGGACGGAGGATTTCCCCGAAGAGGGCAACTACTATATAGCCTACAAGCCCCTGATACTCAACGACAGGATCAGAGCGGTGCTGGGTATCGTTTACAGCTGGGACGGACTGAAAGAGTCGATGAGCACCTCGATGCTGAAAGTACGGATCATAGGCATCGGCGGGATCGTCATCGCCATGATCCTGATACTGATACTGCTCTACCGCAGGTCGATAAGGCCGCTTTCAAAGATACAGAACATAGTCTGTGACTACACCGAGAACAAGGACAGCGCCGAGGTCATCTCAAGGATCTCCGAGATCAAGGAGCGCAACGAATTCGGTCTGCTTTCCGACAACATCTCCCAGCTTGCAAATGCGATAGACCGGTATGCCCGAGAGATCACCGAGCTGACCGCCGAGCGGGAAAGAGTCGCCGCCGAGCTCAATATGGCAAAAGAGATACAGGCGGAGCAGCTGCCCCGCAATTTCCCGGCCTTCCCCGACAGGAAGGAGTTCGACATCTACGCCAGCATGACACCTGCGAAGGAGGTCGGCGGAGACTTCTACGACTTCTTCTTTGTCGATGAGGATCACCTTGCTCTCGTTATCGCAGACGTCTCCGGCAAGGGCGTTCCGGCGGCACTGTTCATGATGTCCTCGAAGATGCTGATAAACAACTTCACCTCAATGGGCCTCAAGCCTGCGGAGGTGCTCAAACGCACCAACGAAAAGCTCTGCGAGAACAACGATGAAAAGATGTTCGTCACGGTATGGCTGGGGATACTGGAAATCTCCACCGGAAAGATCACAGCCGTGAACGCGGGGCACGAGTATCCCGCCGTAAGGCAGCCGGACGGCCGCTTTGAGCTGTTCAAGGATAAGCACGGCATCATCATCGGAGCCTTCTCCGAGATGAAATTCAAGCAGTATGAGTTCACTCTTGAGAAGGGCGGCACCCTGTTCGTGTACACCGACGGCGTTCCCGAGGCTACCGACAGCAATGAGGAGATGTTCGGCACCGGGCGTATGATCGAAGCGCTGAATACCGCTCCCGACGCCTCGCCGAAGGAGCTGCTCGAAAACGTCCGCAGGGAGGTGGACCGCTTTGTGGGCGAGGCCACGCAGTTCGACGACCTGACAATGCTCGCGGTAAAGCTGTTCTGACAGATGAACTGCATACAGAAGCAAACGAAAGAAGGAATCAGAATGAGCAACACAGTGGATCTTTCCTACGGCTTCCCGGCGGAGGGGATATCCGCCGTACATATCAGCAGCTGCATAGGAGACCTTACGGTCATCCCGAGCGATGACGCCGAAGCTCACGTCAGCTGCCGCAGCGTCCCCGAGGGTTCCTTTGCGGAGCTCAGGGGCAGCACTCTCTATGTTGAGATCAGAAGAGCCGGGGTACTGAGCGCCGTATTCAAAAACCCGTTCCGTAACGCCTCCTGCACCGTCGCGCTGCCGGATAAGCTCTATGACAGCTTCACTGCGGAGGCAGGCATGGGCAACAGCCGTATCGCCGCGGTCTCCTGCCGGGAGGCGCGTATCGAGACCGGCATGGGGAATATCACCATAGAGGGTTTCAGACCTGCGGAGTCCCTGCGGCTCGAGAGCGGGACGGGCAACGTCACCGCCGAGCTCCCGCAGTGCGGAAAAACTGTGGTCAGCGCCGGCAAGGGGAACATACAGCTCAGCTGCTGTGCCGCAGGGCTCACCGTCAGCGGCGGCACCGGGGACATCAGCCTTTCGGGTACCGTAAACGGTGAAATGGTACTCAAGGGAGGCGTCGGGAACATCAGCTTTGACGGCACCGTCAACGGCGATCTGAGCGTAAAGGGCGGTATCGGGAATGTTGACCTGCGCCTGCACGAGGATCCCGACAGCGCTGAAAAGCACAGCGTCAAAACCTCTCACGGCATCGGCAAGGTGAACATAGAATACGTCCGCTGAGCTCGGTCTGTGAAACAAAAAAATAACGGCACCCGTACTCTGCTGAGAGTACAGGTGCCGTTTTGATATGCTAAAGGCAACACCGCACAACCACCGGCTAACGCCTTTGTACATCATCCGCTTGCATATTTTCCGTCATATTACCCAAATTCTCCTTGCCTTGCGCCAGCAAGGCGGCGTCGAATTTAGGCAATCTGACGAAAAATCTGACT
>JAFXVY010000143.1 GCA_017534595.1 Ruminococcus sp. | reverse complement strand
CTGACTTTCAGCGGAGCCGGACTGTACCGCTGACTATGTTAGCAGCCGGACGGAATTACCTCGGATGCGTTCGCATCCTCACTATTCCTGTATGTACAGGCGACGGACGGAGTTGACGGCGCTGCGAATTATAGTCCCTATAACTGCATACAGATACAGAAAGCGCTGCAGCCCTTTGGATTTTGGGCGCAGCGCCTTATTTGTATAGAGTTATTAGTGCCTGCGGAGCCGTGCGGGGCTTTGCCCCGCACCCCACAAGAGGCTCCGCCTCTTGACTCCGCAAGGGGGGAGACCCCCCTTGACCCCATTTCGCTTCGCGTTTGGGTCTTAGCTTTTCTGCGGGCGACTTACTGCTTCAACGAGTTCAGCAGTCCGTTCGCGTTGATTATGTTGATAAGGAATTCCGGGAACGACTGCCCCTTGTATTCCTCTCCCTTCGTCTTGTTAGTGATGATTCCCGTGTCAAAGTCGATCTCGACTTCATCTCCCGCTTCGATCTTCTCCGCCGCTTCATCACATTCAATGATCGGCAAGCCGATGTTTATCGCGTTGCGGAAAAAGATCCTCGCAAAGCTCTTCGCGATAACACACGAGATACCGCTCGCCTTGATCGACGCCGGAGCGTGCTCCCTCGAGGAGCCGCAGCCAAAGTTCGCCTTCGCTACCATGATGTCCCCGGGCTTTACGCGGGTCGCAAATTCAGTGTCTATGTCCTCCATGCAGTGCTTCGCAAGCTCCTGCATATCTGCTGTGTTGAGATACCTCGCCGGGATGATAACATCCGTGTCTACATTGTCTCCGTATTTGTGTGCGGTGCCGTGTGCTTTCATATCAGAAGTGTCCTTTCATGTCTTACTTGTTTACATAATCGGGAGAACCGAATACGTTCTCTCCGTTAGCCTGACGGTTGAGCTCGTCGTAGATCTGGTCGAGATACTTGCCGTCCGGCATTTCCTTGGTCCTTGTGATGAAATAACAGATCTTAGCCTTGCCGAACAGACCCGTCTTTACCAGCTTGAATACCGACTTGCCCCCGACATTGGCGTTCTCGAAATAGTTGAGACCCTTCTTGTCGATGATCGACTGGATCATGTCAACGGTGAACCCGTTGGTCCCCTTGAGCTCGGCTATTATGTCATCTGCTTTGGCTTCACGCTGCGAGTCGCTGAGCGATGTGCCGTATTTTTTTGTGATAAGGCTGAGCAGCGTATCCCACATTACAACCTTGAGAAAATCTTTCATAGGTACATCCTCCTTTCAGCGAGTCGTCAGACCTCAAAGTCCGCACAGCTCCTGTGTGCGGCGGCGCTCTTAACGACAGCGGCAACGGCAAGGTGGCTCGGATGAGTCTGGTACGCAGCCAGTGCGGCCTTGTCGGCAAATGTCGAATCGAGCATTATATCGGCATTTGAGCTGTCAAGCAGGTCTATCCTCACGGATATATCCTCGAGCCCTTCTATCACTCCTTTGAGTCCTTCAAGTCCCTGTTTGATCTCAAGAGCCTTTGCTGCCTTCTCTTCGGCTGTCATATCGTCTCTGAGATCCCATAATATTATGTGCTTTATCATATTTTACTCCCCATGAGAGCAGTTTATTCAAGCTCCGACGGCTGAGAGATCTTTCCCGTTACCGCAGAGGCCGCCGCCACATAGGGCGAGGCGAGGTACACCTCCGATTCGGGATGACCCATTCTTCCCACGAAGTTGCGGTTGGTCGTAGCTACTGCTCTTTCTCCTTTTGCAAGTATTCCCATGTGTCCGCCGAGGCAGGGACCGCAGGTGGGTGTTGACACTGCGCAGCCCGCATTGATGAAGATCTCGAGCAGACCCTCCTTCATAGCGGTCATATAGACCTTCTGGGTCGCGGGGATGACGATGCAGCGGACATCCTCCGCGATATGTCTGCCCTTGAGTATCTCGGCGGCAGCTCTTATATCCTCGATCCTGCCGTTGGTGCAGGATCCGATGACTACCTGATCTATCTTCACCTCATCTATCTGATCGAACGTTCTTGCGTTCTCTGGCAGATGGGGGAAGGCCACGGTGGGCTTGATCTGCGAGAGGTCGATGTCGTAGACGGCGTCGTACTCGGCGTCGGGGTCGGCCTCATAGATCTTGTATTCCTTGGTCACCTTATCCTTTATGTAGTCGAGCGTTACCTCATCGACGGCGAAGATGCCGTTCTTAGCGCCGGCCTCTATTGCCATGTTAGCCATACACAGCCTGTCTTCCATGGTAAGGTTTTTAAGTCCCTCGCCGGAGAACTCCATGCTCTTGTAGAGGGCGCCGTCAACGCCGATCATACCGATGATATGGAGGATAACGTCCTTGGCGGCCGACCATTTCGGCAGCTTGCCGGTGATATTGAACTTTATTGCCGAGGGTACTCTGAACCAATCCTTGCCCTTGGCCATGCCGGCGCACATATCCGTTGAGCCGACGCCTGTGGAGAAGGCACCGAGGGCGCCGTAGGTGCAGGTATGGCTGTCGGCGCCGATGACGCAGTCGCCGGGGGCGACGAGGCCTTTTTCGGGGAGCAGGGCGTGCTCTATACCCATATCGCCGACGTCGAAGTAATTCTTAACGCCGTACTGTCTGGCGAACTCGCGGCACTGTTTGCACTGTGCGGCGGCTTTGATATCCTTGTTGGGGGTAAAGTGATCCATTACCATAGTGATCTTATCCTGAGAGAAGATCGAGTCAAAACCGGCCTTATTGAACTCGTTGATAGCGACGGGCGTAGTGACGTCGTTACCGAGGACGAGGTCGAGGTCGGCCATGATAAGCTGCCCTGCTTTGACCTCATCGAGGCCGGCATGAGCGGCGAGGATCTTTTGTGTCATTGTCATTCCCATAGTGAAAACTCCTTAAAAACGATTAGAATAATCCACTATTATTATAACACAATGAACAATACTTGTAAAGAGCAAATCAAGAACATAATGTGAACATAAGATTACGAAAACGTTTATCCGGGCAAAATATCGGACAGAAGATGTATTGTCGGGAAAAAATTGCAGACAATAGGGACAAAGGTGGTGAACAGAAACATGAGCATATCCTCGCTTGCAAAGGGCATATCGGTAGGAATAACGGCGGGAGCGGTAGCGTTTGCGGTAGCGAACGCTACGTCGAGGCAGAGGCGCGATCTGAAGAAGAGTGCAGCGCGGGCGCTTCGCGCTTTCGGAGACATTGTGGACGGAGTGGGAGACATTATGAGATAACGCAGAGCGGTAAGACCCAAACGCGAAGGTCCTAACGCGGACGGCGTATTTCCGCCTTTAGATCATGGAGTGCAGAAAAGCACCATGGTTTGACGGCGGGCTGAACAAAGTGCAAGACCCAACCGCGAAGCGAAATGGGGTCAAGGGGGACGCTTCCCCCTTGCGGAGTCAAGAGGCAGAGCCTCTTGTGGGGTGTGGGGCAAAGCCCCGCATGGCTCCGCAGGCAATCATAAATCAAAACAAATAAGGCGCTGCGCCCATAATCCAAAGGGCACAAGCGCCTTATCATTTTGCTATACTTCGGGGACAGATAATCGCAGCGCCGACAGCTCCGTCCGTCGCCTGCACATACAGGAATAGCAGGTCGCGTAAGCGGCCGAGCGAATTCCGTCCGGCTGCTAACATAGTCAGCGTTACAGCCGGCTCCGCTGAAATTCAGCGGTACAGAAGGCTCCGCACTGTGAGGGGAGATGTCCACCCGAAGGGGTTCGGGGGCGATCGGAAAGCCCCCGAGACAGGGCGGGTGTCTTTGCTTTCAGCCATTACAAAGTATAAAGCGTGAAACAAAGTTTTGTTTATGCTTGGAAAGTAATAAAGTCCGTGCTCGCTGCTCGCTCGCAGGCGGCCTTGTGCGGGCGACGAACAAGGGGAGGCCCTCT
>JAFXVY010000142.1 GCA_017534595.1 Ruminococcus sp. | reverse complement strand
GTCAGATTTTTCGTCAGATTGCCTAAATTCGACGCCGCCTTGCTGGCGCAAGGCAAGGAGAATTTGGGTAATATGACGGAAAATATGCAAGCGGATGATGTACAAAGGCGTTAGCCGGTGGTTGTGCGGTGTTGCCTTAAACATAATGCCGACTTTTTGCCTTTTATTGCTTTACTTTTAGGTAAATGTGTGGTATAATAAAAATAATAATACCCATTTTTATGGGGGAGAGGATTTTATTATGAAACAGGAAGTAACCGTAAAGATCTTTAACCGCGAATATAAGCTGCTCACCGACGAGAGCAAGGAGTATACCGCCGAGCTCGCAGCTGCCCTCAATCACAGGCTCGAGGACCTTCTCAAGGGCAAGAGTACCCTCACCGTTCAGGACGGCGCCGCGCTCATCGCTCTCGAGGCCTGCGACGATCTCTACAAGACCCGCACCAATCTCGAGAACATCCGCTCGCAGATAAAGGTCTACTTCGATGACGCTGCCAACGCCAAGGCCAGAGCCGAGGCCGCCGAGAAGGAGGCTGCCGCTCTCAAGGAGCGTATAGCCCAGCTCGAGAAGGAGATCAAGCTCCGCAAGAGCTTTGCTCCCGATGACGATATCTCCGCTTCGGATATGATCGCAAAGGATATCTCCGACGCCCTCGGCGGGAGTCCTGTTTCCGGCTACGGCTTCCCCAAGAAGTAAATGGCTGAGATACTTGCGCCCTGCGGCTCGCCGGAGGTGCTGACGGCTGCCCTGCGCACCGGCTGCGACGCCGTTTATCTCGGCGGCTCGAAGTTCTCCGCAAGGCAGAACGCCGCGAACTTCTCCGATGAGGAGCTTGCAGAGGCCGTCCGCGAATGCCATATCCGCGGGGTAAAGGTCTATCAGGCGATAAACACGATGCTCACCGATAAGGAGCTCCCGGCCTGCGCCGAAGCTGTCAGGCTCGCCTGCAAGCTCGGCATCGACGGTCTCATCACGCAGGATCTTGCCCTTGCGGAGCTCGTGCGGGAATGCTGCCCGGAGCTTGAGATACACGCCTCCACACAGATGACGCTGCACACCGTCAGCGGCTTTCTGCTTGCGAAGGAGTTGGGCTTCTCGCGGGCGGTGGCGTCGCGGGAGCTGCCCGAAAGGGTGATTGCCGAGCTCTGCGCTCTTCCGACAGAGACCGAGGTCTTTGTACACGGGGCGCTGTGTATGTCGGTGTCGGGGCAGTGCTATATGTCGGCGGTAATAGGCTCGCGCAGCGCGAACAGGGGCCTCTGCGCACAGGCCTGCCGTCTGCCCGCCTCCTGCGTAAAGGGGTCGGAGCGGTGCGGGCTGTCGCTTAGGGATATGTCCTATCTGCCGCATTTAAAGAAGCTGGAGCGGCTCGGTGCCGCCTCACTCAAGATAGAGGGTCGCATGAAGCGTCCCGAATACACCGCAGCCACGGTCACGGCGGTGCGCTCGGAGCTTTCGGGCGAGGATTACGACCGCAGCCTGCTTGAAGGCGTATTCTCCCGCTCGGGCTTTACCGACGGTTACTATACCTCAAAGACCGGCGCAGCCATGTTCGGCAGCCGCACCAAGGACGATGTGGAGGCTGCGGCAAAGGTGCTGCCGGCGCTCCACGCCCTCTACCGCAGCGAGTACAAGCGCTCGCAGGTCAGAGCGGCGGTGAGAATGCTGCGCGGCGAGCCGCTGTATGTCTCCTTTGAGGATGAGAACGGCCTGCGGGCGGAGTACACCGGTGAGCTGCCGCAGGAGGCGGTGAACCGTCCCGCGGACAGCGGCTATTTTGAAAAGCAGCTCTCCAAGCTCGGGGACACCGTTTATTCCCTCGCGGGGGTCGAATGTGAGGCCGACGAGGGGCTGACCGTCCCGACGGCGGAACTCGGCCGCGCCAGACGCGAGCTCTGCGCCCGTCTCGACGAACTGAGATACGGGCACTACACCCGCCGCTGCGCTTATGAGGACAGGAAATTCACCTTTGCGCCTCCGAACAGGAACGGCAGGCAGGAGCTTCGCATCACCGTTACTGACCCGGCACAGCTGAGGCTTGCGGATACCGGAGATATCGGGCTCATCTGCGGGAGCATGGAGACTGTCGCAGCACTGCTCGGTGCGGGGCATCCCGCTGAAAAGCTCTGCGCCGTGATGCCGAGGTTCACCTTCAACGAGAAGCGGGACATCGCCCGGCTGCGGGAGCTTGTCGGGCGGGGCATAACACATATCGAATGCACCAACTATGCACACATATATATCGGCAGGGAGCTTGGGCTGACCATGCACGGCGGCTTCGGGCTCAATGCCGCGAACAGCCTCGCGCTCAGAGTTCTGCGCAGGCTCGGTCTCGCCGACTGCACTGCATCATTCGAGCTGCGGGCGTCGGAGATCTCGGCCCTCGGCGGGGAGCTGCCCTACGGTATCATCGGGGCGGGAAGGCTGCCGATGATGCTTACCGTCAACTGCCCGATAAGGGCGGAGCGGGGCTGCAAGAACTGCACCGGCGGGATATACGACCGCACGGGAAGGCGCTTCCCTGTTAAGTGCTCGAAGGAGCAGGGGTACACCGAGGTGCTCAATGCTGAGTATCTGTCGGTCAGCGGACGGCTCGGAGACTTTCCCGGCGCCGATTTCGTGATGCTCACGATGTATGACGAGAGCCCGGAAAGGGTCAGGGATATCCTTGAGGCCTTCCGGCGAAACGAAAAGCTCTCCGGCGAGGGCATGACCTCGGGGCTCTATTACAGAGGCGTAAAATAGTTCGGGCGCTGCCCGGGATGAGGTGGAAGGATGACCGAGCAAAAAGCAGCGGCAAAGCACGGCCGCCTGCGGGAGTTTCTGCGCCGCAGGCAGCATCCGATCAAGATAATCGGCTACACCTCAAAGACCCTCTGGCTGCTGCTGATACCGCTCTCGAAGAACTTTGTGGCCTCTAATTTCGACATACAGGGCTGGCTTCGCACCTACTGGCTCGATTTCATAACCGTGCTGGTGATCGTGGGGCTGGCGGTGTTCAGGTGGCTGTTCGTGTTCTACCGCATAGACCGCGACAGGATCACCACCCATTCGGGCCCATTCGGGCTGATGACCACAACGGTCTATTTCAGCGAGATAACCGCGATGCGCACCGAGCAGAGCTATGTGTACCGCGCCGTGAACGCCTGCACGATGTTCATTGAGACGGCGGCGGTCTCGCTCACCCGCACAGAGATGCGGCTCGTCATCTCAGAAAAGAGCGTTGACGAGATCTATAAGAGAGTTTCCGAGGCAAGCGAGGGGGAGGCGTCGTTTTACGTTTCGCCCAAGCGCTCACATATGCTGCTGTTCTCGGTGATGTTTTCCTCCACTGCCTCCGGGCTGCTGGTGTTCGGAGCGATCGTGCTCCAGGCCTACCGGATGATCGGCGGGGAGATGGAGCGGCAGGTCGCGGACAAGGTCAACGGCGGCCTCACCCAGCTCGACAGCAGGCTCCTCGGCCTCTCGAAGACGGTGCCGCAGGCGGTGCTGTTCGTCGGACTGCTGATCGCGGGGGGCTGGCTGATCTCCTTCTTCTCGAATTTCATGGGCAGCTGGGATTTCACCGCCTGCCGCAGAGGAAAGCAGATGCTCGTGCAGTCGGGAGCCATAAGGCGCACCCGGAAGGTGCTCGAGCGCAGCGCCATAAGCTATTTCGACATCAGGCAGTCGCTTCTGATGAAGCTTGTGAAGCTCAGCTCGGTACACATACTCTGCCCGGGGTACAGCAGCAGGAAAAAGGACGCTGCGGCGCTGATCCCGATCTCGAATTACAGGGAGCTCAACGCCTCACTGCGGATGCTCGCTCCCGAGCTGGGGCGGCACCATTCGCAGGTGAGCTGCGGGAGGAAGGCGATAAAGGGCTTTCTGATCCCGCCGATAATAATGAGTACGATACCCGTGGCGGCGGGGACTGTCGCCAAGCACTTTATCAGCCGGTGGCACGAAGAGATAACCGTTTTTATGATCGCGCTGACGGTGCCGATACTCTGGAAGATAATCGTTGCGGCTATGACCGCGGGGGCGACCTCCGCCGGCATGACAGACGAGACCGTGATCCTCAGCTATGTGAAACGGTTCCGGTTCCACAAGGTCATAGTTCCCGCAGAGAACGTGACTATGATACAGCTCTCGCAGTCGCCGCTGCAGCGGCGGGCAGGTCTGTGTACGCTCAAAGTTTACACGGCCTCGGAGCTGGTAAGGCCGCACAAGGTAAGGCGGCTGCCGTATAAGGAGTGCGCGGAGATGCTGGCTATGAACGATACCGAGCTGGCAGGCGTGCTGCTTGCGGAAAAATGATGTTTGCGCCGAGGCGCACCGGGAGGGAAAAAGATGAGCAAGTTCGATGCAGGTATGGAGTCGATGCTCGACACCTTTGTGTTTGAATCGACGGAGCTGCTGGAAAACTTAGATGAGATACTGATGCGCAGCGAGAGCAGCGAGCTGACTGCGGACGATATCGCCGAGATATTCCGCGTCATGCACACGATAAAGGGCTCGGCTGCGATGATGGGTCTGAAGAATATGTCCGAGCTGGCTCACGCCGTTGAGGACATCTATTTCGTCGTGCGCGAAAATCCCGAGCTCGAATTCGACAGACCCAAGCTCTACGAGCTGTCCTTCACGACCTCCGATCTCCTCAAGAACGAGATAGAGAACCTCGGCGACGACAGCATTCCCCTGACCGATTTCTCGGAATTCATCTCGACGCTGCATGAGTTCGCGGCCTACCTGACCGGGCTCTCAAAGGGCGAGGCTGTCGCAGCACCGACCGAGACCCACGCCATATTCTCCGACGACGAGCCTGAGGGCGTCAGGACGGTAAAGGTGAAATTCCAGGAGAGCTGCATGATGCCCTCTATACGGGCTATGGTGCTGCTCAATTCGATAGGCTCGGATGCGGAGGTGCTCTCCACCGTGCCGCCCGACCTCGATGCCGAGTCCTCCGACGATGAGATCAAGGCGCAGGGCTTTGTGATAAAGCTCAGCTGCGACGATATGGATGCGGTGCTCTCTATCCTGCGCGACGGCGTGGATGTCGAGACCGCCGAGGAAATAAAGCGTGAGGCCTCCGCGGCACCGGCTCCCAAGCCCGCAGCGCCGGCGCTTCCCGCAGGCTCCTCCGAGGAGGGAGTGACGACCTTCCTCGTAAGGTTCGAGGAGGGCTGCCTGATGCCCTCGATCAGAGCCATGGTGCTCAAGAATTCGCTTGCGGCCTACGGTCAGCTCGTTAAGACAGTTCCCGCCGACCTTGACAGCGACGCCTCCGAGGAGGAGATCGCAAAGAACGGCTTCCGCATAGAGATAAAGACCGAACACGCCGCCGAAGCGCTCGCCATGCTCAGGGACGGATTAAACGTCCTTTCGGCGGATAAGCTCGAGGCTGCGGCACCCGCAGCTCAGGCAGCGCCGGAGGCACAGGCCGCTCCCAAACAGGCGGCTCCCGCCAAAAAGGACGCTCCCGCGGCCCAGCACGGCGGCGGAGGCGGTGCCGCAGGCAGCATGATCTCGGTAAGGCTCGAGAAGCTCGACAGGCTGCTCGATCTTGTGGCGGAGATAGTTATAACCGAGTCGGGCGTGACCTCGAGCCCCGACCTCAGAAAGATAAGCGGCGGCCTCGACCATTTCCAGAAGTCGGCGCGTGAGCTGAAGAAGCTCACCGACGAGCTGCAGGACGTCGTTATGTCGATACGAATGGTACCCGTGCAGACGGCCTTCTCAAAGATGAGCAGAGTCGTCAGGGACATGAACAAGACCCTCGGCAAGAACGTGGATCTCGTGTTCGTCGGGGCGGATACCGAGGCTGACAAGTCAGTTGTCGATATCCTCGGCGACCCGCTGATGCACATTGTCCGCAACGCCGTCGATCACGGCATCGAGACCCCTGAGGAGCGTGCGGCCGCAGGCAAGACCGAAAAGCCCACGGTGACTCTCTCCGCGGGCTATGAGAGCGGAGAAGTCGTTATCTCCTGCGAGGACAACGGCGCGGGGATGGATCCCAAGAAGCTGCTCGCCAAGGGCAGGAAGAACGGCATCCTCACCAAGCCCGAGAGCGAGTACACCGACGCGGAATGCTATGAGCTCATCATGGCGGCAGGCTTCTCGACCAACGAGCAGGTCACGGAATACTCGGGGCGCGGCGTCGGGATGGACGTCGTAAGGAAGAATATCGAGAAGGTCGGCGGAAAGATGTCGATAGAATCGGAGCTCGGGCGCGGCTCGAAGTTCACGATCCGCATACCTCTCTCGCTCTCGATCATAGACGTTCTCGGAGTAAAGGCAAACGGCACGGAGCTTTCGGTGCCGGTATCGTCGGTGAAGGAGATATTCCGTCCTGAGAGCGAAATGCTGATGAAGGATCCCGACGGGACCGAGCTCGTTATGCTCAGAGATCACTGCCTGAGAGTCATCAGGCTCGCGGACGCCTTCGAGCTCAAGGGCGAGCGCAGGCCGCTCGAGGACGGCATCATCCTCTACTGCAAGGAGAACGGGCGTGAGGCGGCGGTCTTCGCAGACGAGCTCACCGCAGACCAGCAGGTAGTCGTAAAGCCGCTTTCGATACTGCTCAACAAGTACGAGCTCAAGAGCAAGGGCCTCTCGGGCTGCTCGATACTCGCCGACGGAAGCATCACGCTGATAACCGATATCAACGAGCTGTTCGTACACAACGGCGTAAGGCAGACCGAGGCGGTCAAGTAAAGGAGGCAGGGTATGGCAAGCTTTATTTCCGGTCAGCTGCTGACCTTTGAATGTGACGGCACCATATATGCCTTTGACATCACCTCGGTGACGGATATAATCGAGGTGCCCGAGATAACCGTGCTGCCCATGGTGGCGGAGCATATCCTCGGGATAATGAACCTGCGCGGCAAGGTGGTGCCGGTAATGGATTTCGCGGGGAGGATGGGCTTCGAGCCCCCCGAATACGATATGCACAGCTGCATCATCGTGGTGGACTGCGAGGGCGCACTGCTCGGCATAAAGGTGCCGAGGGTGATAGACGCCGAGAGCTACGAAAAGAGTGCCGTGAGCCCCTCTCCCGTTGACAACAGCTGCGTGGTCGGCTACACCGTCCTCGGAGACAGGAGAGTAACTATAATCGACTGCGTAAGGCTCTCGGAGAAGAACAGATAAGAGTACGAAACAACAGTACCCGGTCAGGCCGGGAGAAACGCTACTGAGGTGAGCAGCTTTATGGAGCTAAGAAACAGCGATTTTATAAAGCTCGCAAATATCATCAAGGCAAAATACGGGCTTAATCTGACAGAGAAAAAATATCTCGTCGAGTCGCGGCTGACGAACTATGTGCTCGACTGCGGCTTCGATGATTTCGGGGAGTATTTCGAGACTGTCTATGCCGACCACACCGGCATTGAGATGACCAACATCATCAGCAGGCTCACTACCAACTATACATATTTCATGCGCGAGAGCGAGCATTTCCGCCACTTTACCGAGGTCTTTCTGCCCGACGCCGAAAAACGCATCAGCGACGGGGATCTGAGGATCTGGAGCGCGGGCTGCTCCTACGGCAACGAGCCGTACAACTTCGCCATGTGCCTGTATGAGTACTTCGGCAGCAGGATAGACAGCTGGGACAGCCGCATCCTTGCGACGGATATCTCCTTCAACGCCCTGAGAATGGCAAAGCAGGGCATCTTCACCGAGCAGGCGCTCCAGGAACTGCCCGACGACTGGGAGAGAAAGTATTTCAACAGGCACGTCAACGGGACCTATCAGGTCAAGGATGAGATAAGGAGCAACGTGGTGTTCAAGTACCACAACCTTATGGAACCGATATCGTTCAAGAAAAAGTTTGATCTTATAGTCTGCCGCAACGTTATGATCTACTTCGACGAGCCCACCAAGGAGGATCTCGTTGACAGGTTCTACGATGCGACGGAGCCGGGGGGCTATCTCTACATAGGCCATGCGGAGGCTGCCCCGAAGAATATGCGGTATGAGTTCATCCAGCCCGCTATTCTCAGAAAACCGATGAAGGAGGACGGAAGCGATGAATAACGATATCAGAGTGCTTATTGCAGACGATTCCGTGCTGTTTTCAAAATTCCTGAAAAGCGTGGTCGACAGCGCCGAGGGCTTCACCTGCGAGGCCTGCGCCGAGAACGTGTTCGATGCGCGGGATCTGATCGAAAAGCTCAAGCCGGATATGCTGATCCTCGACATAGAGATGCCCCGCCTCAACGGCATAGCCTTCCTGCGGCAGCTGATACCGCAGTACACGGTGCCGGTGATAGTCTGCTCGTCGCGCAGGGATCTGGTGCTTAAGGCGATGCAGGCTGGTGCGGCGGATTTCATAGCCAAGCCCGAGGAGGGCGGCTACGACGAGTTCAAGCAGAAGCTGCTGCGCTCTTTGAAAGCGGCGGCGAACATCAAGAGGATAAAGAGCGGCTGCAAGTTTTACAATGTCAGGACGCCGGCGGCGATGAAGGCTCCCCCCGAGAAGGAGATGCGCCGGATAATCGCGATAGGCGGGTCTGCGGGCAGCACAGAGGCTCTGCCGGACATCCTCAGGGCGTTCGACAAGACCACTCCGCCGGTGGCGGTGGTGCTGCATATGCCGGAGGGGTACACCTCCCTTTACGCAAAGCGTATGAACAAGGAGTTCCCGGAGCTGGAGATAGTCGAGGCGACCCAGGGGCTCTACCTCAAAAACGGAATGGTCGCCATAGCTCAGGGCGACAAGCACATGAGGCTTTTCAAGGACGCGAAGGGCTACTTCGTCACCTGTGAGGACGGCCCCAAGGTCTCGGGACACTGCCCGTCGGTGGATGTTTTCTTCGAGTCGGTGGCCTACTGCGCGGGAGATGAGGCGATAGGCGTCATCCTTACCGGAATGGGCAAGGACGGTGCCCGCGGGCTTTCCCAGATGCGCCATGCCGGGGCTTACACCATCGGTCAGAACGAGAAGACCTCGGCGGTCTACGGGATGCCCAAGGCGGCCTTCGAGCTGGGCGCAATAATCAAGCAGTGCGACCTCTCGAGGATAGGAGACGTCGTCAAGGCGCATCTCAACAAGTGAAAGGGCGGGTATAAATGGAGATAGTCAAATATCTGACCTTCTTTTCCGCGGGAAGAAGATTTGCGATACCGTTCAACGATATACGCACGGTGCTGGTGGCGGATAAGCTCGAGCCGATACCCGAGTTCCCGGAGTACTTCGCCGGCTCCTGCCGGTGGAACACGCTGAGCGTGCCGGTCATCGACGCGAGGGTGCGCTTAGGCTTCGAGAGAGCCGACTGCACCAACCGCAGCTGCGTCATAATCTGCGAGACGAGGATCACGGTCAGGCAGAAGCTGGGGCTCATCGGGATACTTACCGACACCGTTTCGGAAATGACCGAGATAGACCCCGAGAAGCTGCAGCCTGTCGAGGCGGTCAACGCCGAGGCCAACAACCGGTATCTGCAGGGAGTGTTCATCGAGAACGGCGAGACCTGCTATGTCATAGACGTCGGGCTCATGGTCAACGACACCGATGTCCCGACGGTGAGGGAGTCGGCGCAGGAGCTGCCGGAAACGGAAGAATGATAAATGCACCTCCCTCTGCCCCGGGCGGGGGAGTTGCTTTTCCTGCGGCAGCGGGGGAGATAAGTGAGGAAGAAAATGAAGATATGTATTGAAAACGAGGACACGGTTTTTATAAAAAACAACTGCATAGAGATACATACCGAAAGCGAAGACTACTGCTTTGACGGCTCAGAGATACAGGAGATAAATATCATCACAAGTGCTATGGGGCCATTTTATGACGATATGTGCTTAGCTATCGAGATAGGCAAAGGGGAGCCCGCAGTGGTGTTCATTATGTCAGAACACCCGTTATACAGCAGCCTGCTGTTTGACGGGCTGAAGCAGCTGGTCGAACTGAACTATAAGGCCGTCATCGAGGCTTCCTCCTGCACGGAGGAAAAGCTGTTCCCGATCTACAGGCGGGAGGCCGAGGTCTGAGCACCGCGGCAGCAAAACCAAATAGGAACTATGAAAAAGGAAAGAAAGAGCAAATGAGTCAGACAGAGAATTACGACGTAGTCGTTATAGGAGCGGGTCACGCGGGCTGCGAGGCAGCTCTTGCCGCTGCCCGGCTCGGCATGAAAACGGCGATCTTTACGATATCTCTTGACGGCATAGCCAATATGCCCTGCAACCCCTCTATCGGAGGCACCGCAAAGGGTCATCTCGTGCGCGAGGTGGACGCTCTGGGCGGCGAGATGGGCAGGGCGGCGGACGCGACCTTTATCCAGAGCCGCATACTCAACCGCGGCAAGGGTCCGGCTGTCCACAGCCTGAGAGTGCAGGCAGACAGGGTGAGATATCATATCTACATGAAGCAGGCGCTCGAGCGCTGCGCGAACCTGCGCATCAAGCAGGACGAGATCGCGGCGGTGCTCTCCGAGGACGGCAGGATCTGCGGCGTGCGCACAAGGCTCGGCACCGGGTACGGCGCGAAGGCGGTCATAATCGCCAGCGGGACTTACTTAAACGGCAGGATACACGTCGGGTCGGTCAGCTATGAGAGCGGGCCGGATTCGGTGCTGCCGGCGAAGTTCCTCTCGGATTCGCTCAGAGAGCTGGGCGTGACGCTGCGGCGCTTCAAGACCGGCACCCCGGCAAGGGTACACCGGCGGTCGATAAACTTTGACGTCCTCGAGCGGCAGGACGGCGACGAGGTCATCACACCCTTCGCCTTCGACAATCACGAAAAGCTCGAGAACAAGGTCAGCTGCTATGTGGCCTACACCAACGCCGAGACACACAAGGTCATACTCGACAACATACACCTCTCGCCCATGTATTCGGGGCAGATAGAGGGCGTCGGGCCGAGATACTGCCCGTCGATAGAGGACAAGATCAAGCGCTTTTCGGACAAGCCGAGGCATCAGCTCTTTATAGAGCCCATGGGTCTCGACACCGATGAATACTATTTGCAGGGCATGAGCTCCTCGCTGCCGGAATGGGTGCAGCTGAAATTCCTGAGAACGATAAAGGGTCTTGAGAATGTGGAGATCATGCGCAACGCCTACGCCATAGAATACGACTGCTGCGACCCCACCGAGCTTTATGCGACTCTTGAATTCAAGGACATCCCCGGGCTTTACGGCGCGGGGCAGTTCAACGGCACCTCCGGGTATGAGGAGGCTGCCGCGCAGGGGCTCGTCGCGGGGATAAACGCGGCGCTGAAGATACAGGGGCGCGAGCCGATGATACTTGACCGCGCTTCGTCATATATCGGGACGCTCATCGACGATCTCGTGACCAAGGGCTGCTCGGATCCGTACAGGATGATGACCTCGCGCAGCGAGTACAGGCTGCTGCTGAGGCAGGACAACGCAGACCTGCGGCTGACGCCCATCGGCTATCTCGTCGGGCTCATCCCGGAGGAGAGATACAACGCCCTCTGCCGCAAGCGGCGGCTGATAGCCGCCGAGACAGAACGCCTCTCGAAGGTCAACCTCGGCCCCTCGAAGGAACTGAACGCCTACCTCGAGAGCGTCGGCACCGAGCCGCTGACCACGGGCATCAAGCTCGCGCAGCTGTTACGGCGTCCGCAGGTGAGCTACGACGGCCTCGCCCCCTTTGACCCGGAGCGTCCGGAGCTGGATGCACAGGTAAAGGAGCAGGTGGAGCTGGGCATAAAGTACGAGGGCTACATAAGGATACAGCAGGAGCAGGTAGAGATCATGCGAAAGCTCGAGAGCAAGGCTCTCCCCCCCGACACCGACTATACCAAGCTCAAAGGGCTTCGTCTTGAGGCCGCCGAAAAGCTCAATAAGATTAGACCGCTGAGCGTAGGGCAGGCGGGAAGGATCTCGGGAGTCAACCCCGCCGATGTGGGAGTGCTGCTGATCTGGCTCGCAAGCCTGCGCGGAAAGGACGGAGAATGAACCTGACTGACAAGGCCGCTCTCAGAGAGCTGTTCGCCTCGGGCGGGATAGAGGTCACGGATGAACAGTACGGCAAGCTCGAAAGATACGCCGGGCTGCTCGTCGAGTGGAACGGGAAGATGAACCTCACCGCCATAACCGACCCGCAGGGCATAGCCGAAAAGCATTTTTATGACAGCGTGTACCCCTTCTTATCGGAGGGGCTGCCGGCGGAGGGCGCCTCACTTGCGGATATAGGCACGGGCGCGGGATTTCCCTCCTGCCCGCTCGGGATATTCCGTCCCGACCTGCGGCTGACGCTCATAGACAGCCTCAACAAGCGGGTAGGTTTTTTACAGGAGCTGACCTCCGCGCTGGGGCTTACGGCCGAGTGCATCCACGGCCGGGCAGAGGAGCTCGGGCGTAAAGAGGAGTACAGGGAGCGGTTCGATATCGTCACTGCAAGAGCTGTGGCGGCGCTGCCGGTGCTCTGCGAGTACTGCCTGCCGTTTGTTAAGGTCGGCGGGATATTCGCCGCATTAAAGGGCTCCGACGGAGCGGCCGAGCTCAGAAGCGCAGCCAACGCCGTGAAGACTCTCGGCGGCGGCAAGGCAATTTGCAGGGAGTACACCCTCCCCAACGGAGACGGCAGGAGCCTGATACTTATAAAGAAGCTCTCCCCTGCCCCGCCGAAATACCCGCGCAACAAGGGGCGCATGGACAAAAGCCCGCTCTGACGCGGGGCTCCCAGTTTTATACAGTTGACACAGACCGAAAGATACGCTATAATTCTATTCAGACGCCTCTGCCCGAGGGCAGAGAAGGTATGCGAAAGGAATGATCCGATGTTTTTGAAGAAGATAACAGCTGCTCTGATCGCGGCTGCGGCATTTATGAACTGCCTGTCGGCGGATGTTTTCGCTGTTGACAGAGCCGGACTCACGCTCTCCCTCGATTACGCCGCCACCCCGGTCGTAAAGGGGGATACCGTTGACGTTACCGTGAAGATGAGCGGCAATACCGGCCTCTGCGGCTGGAGAGTGCTCGTCGGCTACGATACGAAAGCCTTTGAATACACAGGCGTGGAATTCGGCGTGTTCCCGGAGGAGTACTCGTTCGCCAGCAAGGTCGAGTACAAGGCTCAGCCCTTCGTGCTTGCCTTCGAGAATTACGAGACCGGCAACGAGATCACCGCAAACGGCGTTCTCGGAAAGATCAGCTTCAAGGTCAAGGACACCGCCCCCGAAGGCAGCTATAACTTCACTCTGAGCTACGATCCGGTGGAGTTCTTCGACCGCGAGGCCGTGTCGGTACCCGTTGCGGGAACGTTAGCGCCCTCGGGAAGTGTATACGTCCACGAGCATCAGTACACCGACTCGTTCGTCCGTCCGACCTCGAACTCGCCGGGCTGTATAAGACACACCTGCACCAAGTGCGATCAATTCTATGATGAGCCCGCATACTTCAAGGGCGACGTCAACAGAGACGGCTTTATTTCCGTTATGGATTATACCCTGCTTGCAAGATATCTTGCAGGCTGGAGCGGTTTCAAGGAGCAGATCTATATGCCCGCCGCCGAGCTGGATGAGAATCCGGGCGCGACGGTCTCGGATCTGAGCGTTCTCGCAAGATACCTCGCCGGCTGGGCCGGCTACGATACGTACATCGTACCGCTCCCTGCCGAGGAGGAATAAATACAGCGATCCTATACCATCCGAAAGGAGGAGTATTATGAAGATCAAAAAACTGCTTGCAGCACTTTCATGCGCAGCCCTGCTTTTCTGCACCTCCCTGCCGGCGTATGCGCAGGATGAACTGACCGAAGCTCCCGCCGAAGTCGTTTATGCGCAGGACGGGCAGAGCGAAGGCACAGCTCTGCCGGCGGAGCAGGTCTCGGCGGACACCAATGCCTCCGAGATGACGGCGACCCAGCTGCTCGCCGCGACCTCGTCCACTTACGGATACAAGGATCTCGCCAAAAGATCCAACGGCTCCGGCAGACAGAAATTCTACAACAGGCTCTTCAACTATGCCGCAGAGAACTTTGCCACGTCCCCGACGAATGTGGCACAGTTCACTACCGGCGGCAAGACCTACAACTATTTCGCAAAGATACGCTATTCCGACTTCCTGAGCTCGTCCACCGAGGCTATCGAGACCTACACGGTGCTCAAATATGACTGCCCGATACTCTATCAGCTGATGTCCGCCCCGCTTTACGACAGCGATTATCTCTGGCTGACAGTGCCGGACGAATTCATACAGGCGTCGGTCAGGGAGGGCTACCGCAAGAAGATACTCAAATACCTCGATGACTTCAAGACCCGTTCCGCAGGTCTCACCACCAGGTATGATAAGGTGCTCTGCGCCAACAACTTCCTCGTGGATAAGCTGGAGTATGCCTATGACAAAAGCGGCGACCCCGATCCGAGCTCCTGGGCTCACTCTATAATCGGAGCCATGGAATACGGCAAGGGCGTATGCGAGTGCTATTCAAAGACCGTGCAGATGCTGCTCAACTATATCGGTGAGGAAACGATCTACTGCATCGGCTTCGGAAACGGCGGCACCCACGCATGGGATATGATGAAAATGGATGACGGAAAGTATTACTACCTTGACGTCACCTGGAACGACACCACCTCGGGCAACATCTATTTTGCCGCAGGAACGACCTCCTTCAATGCAAGGAGCAGCTCCGGCTACTTAAAGCACGAGCCGTTCCTCTCGTCCTATACGGGAGCCTACTTCCTCTACGATCTGCCCTCCGTTCCGGCGGCGGATTACATCCCCTCGAAGTATGCGAGCTTCCTCAACAATTTCGATTACTATATCGAGAACGGCAAAATGGTGATCTCCAAGTACAAGGGGTCGGCGACCGCCGTTACCGTACCCTCGGAGATGTTCGGGTATAAGGTCGCAGGTATCGGGGACTACTGCTTCTACTCCAACAAGACCATAACCAAGGTGACTCTGCCCGATACTCTTGAGTTTATAGGCGATCTCGCCTTCTGCCACGACTATGCGCTGACAACGGTCAACTTCCCCAAGAGCCTTACCTCCATAGGGCACGATGCGTTCTTTATGTGCAAGTCGTTGAACGGCGTCACCCTGCCCGAAGGCCTCAAGACCATAGGCTCGGGAGCCTTCTTCAACTGCCTGCTCAAGGACAAGGCGATAACGGTGCCCTATACCGTCACCTCGATAGGAGTGTACGCAATAGGCTATATCCAGGGCTCTCAGGGCTTCACCTACAACAACGACTGCGATTATTCAAAGGTCTCGCTGACCAGAGCCTCAAATTTCACCGTCTCCTGCTATGAGAACAGAGCCGGTCACACCTACGCCAAGAACAACAATCTGAGCTTCAAGCTGCTCAACCATACTCATGTGATGGTGAGCACCATAGTCCCGCCGACCACTGAGGCTCAGGGCTATACTCTCCATTCCTGCAAATACTGCAATTACAATTACAAGGATAATTATACCCCGAAGCTGGGGCTCGTCGGCGACGCCGACAAAAACGGAGTCGTGGACAACACCGACCTCGAGCTCATAAAGGCCTACCTCTCCGGAGCGACGGTCACTATCGACCTGACCTCCTGCGACTACGACGGGGACAAAAAGGTAACGCTCAGAGACTATGCGCTGCTGAGAAACGATCTGTCCAACGACCGCTGAAAAACAAATGACAGTTAATAATGAATAATGGATAATCAAGGTGTGCGCCTGCGGCGCACGGATCGGGAGCCCCGGGAAGCCTTGATCGTTCATTATTCATTTTTGCGCTGTCGCGCACTGTATATTTTTTTCCTCGCCGCCTGCGGCGGCTCGGAGAGGTGCAGGGTTCACCCTGCTTGATTTTTTGCAGGGGTTGTGGTATAATATAACAGTGATCTGAATTTCCCTTATTCTGAGATGTTTTCAGAGGTATAAGATATGATAAAAAAACTGTTCCGGCAAATGCTGGTGACTCAGATACTGTCCTCGATGACGGTCATGCTGTGTATGCTCATAGACAGTATCATGATCGGCCGGTTCCTCGGCGTAGATTCGATGACGGCCTACGGCTTTGCCACACCGGTGCTGCTCGTGTTCGCGGCACTGGGCAATATGATCTCGGCAGGAATACAGGTGCTCTGCGGCAAGACCATGGGCTGCGGCGACAAGAAGGGCACCAACGCCGGCTTCACCGTCTCGGTGTTCCTTGCGACTGCAATAGCCGTCGGCGGGATGATCATAATTCTCGTGTTCACCAACCCGATCTGTGAGCTGCTCGGCGCCGGCAAGCCCACCCCCGACAACGACGTCTTCTTCCTTACAAGAGACTACCTGCGCGGCTTTATCATCGGCGCCCCGGCATTCATCGGCGCACAGATAATGGTGCCCTATATGCAGATGTCCGGCAACCAGCCGAGACTCGTGATCGCCGTGGCTCTGATGACCGTCAGCGATATAATCTTCGATATACTCAACGTTACAGTGTTCGACGGCGGCACCTTCGGTATGGGTCTCGCCTCGAGCCTGAGCTACTATTTCGCGTTCACCATAGGCATACTCTACTTCTTCAAGAAGGAGTGCATATTCAGGCTGCGGCCGAAGCTGTTCAAGGCGAGGGTCTGCGGAGAGCTGGTGCGCGACGGCTTCCCCACGCTCGTTAATCAGGTGAGCCTCGTGCTGCTGACCTTCGTGCTCAACAAGCTGCTGGCCTACGTCGGCGGAAACCACGCAGTTGCGGCGTATTCGGTAATAACCTCGGTCGGGAACATCTGCTATTCCTTCGGCTCGGGCATAGCCTCGGTGTCGCTGATGCTCTCGTCGATCTTCTACAGCGACGAGGACAAGAGCTCGCTGCGTTCGCTGGTCAAGACGATGACCTTCTATTCCTTTGTGATATGCAGCTCGGTCACGGCGATAGTCTTTGCCGCCGCAAAGCCGCTGGTACTGCTGTTCATCGAGGACAGGGACGCTTCGGGTATGGCGACGATAGGTCTGAGGATGTTCGTGCTTTCACTGGTGCCCTGTGCGCTGAACACCTGCTTCAAGCATTATTATCAGGGCATAGACCGCGTACCGCTGACGCAGGTGATCTCGGTGCTGCAGAACTTCCTGCTGACGTCGCTTTCGGCGCTGATACTCTCTGCGTTCTTCGGAGTGGACGGCGTTTGGATGGGCTTCTTCTGCGGAGAGATGCTGACGCTGGCGTTCATTTCGGCGTATGTATTCATAAAGGCAAAGCAGGTAAAATTCACGGCGGAGAACTTCTCGCTGCTGCCGGAGGATTTCGGGGCGGCGGACGAGGACTGTCTGGAATTCTCGATAACGAAGGAATCGGACATCAGGGCTACGGCGAAGAGAGCGGAGCAGTTCTGTCTCGAGAGGGGGCTCTCGCCTAAGGAGAGCACCAAGGTAGCGATCTGTGTCCGCGAGCTGACGGAGAATGTAGTTATCCACGGCTTCACGAAGGACAAGCGGCATCACCTTATAGAGATCAGGTTATTCATGAAGAACGGCAAGCCGATACTGCGATTCCGGGACAACTGTGTACACTTTGATCCGGTGAAGTTCATGAAGCTGCACAAGGATGACGAGCCGCAGGCGGAGCAAGTAGGCTTACGGATGGTAATGACGCTTGCGGAGAATGTGAACTATGTGAACTCATTGGGGCTGAACAATCTGACGGTGACATTTTAGGCAGGCAAAAGCGGCAGACCCAAATGCGGCAGCAAAAGAGGGGAAATTTCTTCCGGGTTTTATTCGAAGAAGAAATTTCCCCTCTTTCGCTAACGCGCTGAAGCCGAAGCCTTTGTTCATCCTTGTTGACATTTCCCCGATAACCTGCTATACTGTCAATGTGACATATCCCATATCGAAAAGAGGCCCCCCATGACTGTTAAGATCATCCTCGCCGTGCTCGAATGTATCCTCTGCGGCGTGTTCCTTATCGCCCTCCCCGTCGTAAATCTCGGCAATATCGCCGGCGTGGGCGTCTCGCTGATACTCCTGTTCGTTACACTCAAAACAAGCACCGTCTCCGCGCTGATCTCAAAGATCTCCAAGACCGTTATAGGTAAGATCTCCCTCGTGCTTATCGGCATTATTATCGCCGTCCTGCTGACCCTCGCCGTTGTGCTCTCGGTCAGGATGATCTCCGCTATGGACAAGGAGTGCGAGGAGCCCTCCGCTGTGGTCGTGCTGGGCTGTCAGGTCAAGGGCGAACGCCCCTCGAGAATGCTCGGCCGCAGGCTCGATGCCGCGATCGGGTACCTCGACTCCCACCCGGAGATCCCCGTGATCGTTTCCGGCGGTCAGGGCTGGGATGAGGCGATCTCCGAGGCGCTGTGCATGAAGAACTACCTCGTCGAGCAGGGCATCGCCGAGGACAGGATAATCATGGAGGACAAGTCTACCTCCACCGATGAGAACCTTGAGTTTTCCTTTGCGATACTTGACGGCATGGGGCTGAGCCGCAATATCGTGCTCGTCACCGACGGCTATCATCAGTACCGCGCCTCGCTTATCGCGGAGCGGCACGGCGTCGGGAACCTCGGCGCGGTCTCGGCTTCCACCGAGTTCCGTTATCTGCCTACCTACTGGGTACGCGAATGGTTCGGGCTGTTTCAGGAAATGGTGCTGAAATAAGCCGAGCTCTTCTCCGGATACTGTCAGATCAAAGCGCTGCACTCCTTTGAGAGGGGTGCGGCGCTTTTTTTGCAAAACAGCTTTCAGATTTTTTCAGATGCCTGTTGACATTATCTCTTTACAGTGCTATAATAAGCAAAACAGCTTATCACACCTTTGTTTCATATTTTCACATTATATATTATTGGAGGCTCATTATGAGAGATACTGTCCTTTTCTGCGACGGCTGGGAGTTCTCGCTCTGTCCCCTCGGTGCCGAATATTCCGAAAGCTTGGTCTGGGAGCCTGTCGATATCCCCCACGACTGGCTCATCAGCGATACCCTCGACCTGTATAAGAATTCGACCGGCTGGTACCGCCGCCGCCTGACCCTCCCCGCCGACGGCAGGCGTACCTCCCTGCGCTTTGAAGGCGTCTATATGGACTGCCGGGTCTATGTCAACGGCGTGCAGGCAGGCGAGTGGAAGTACGGCTACACCACCTTTGAGCTCGATATCACCGACCTTCTGCGCGAGGGCGAGAATATGATAACCGTGAGAGTGGATCATCAGAGCCCCAACTCCCGCTGGTATTCCGGCGCAGGCATTTACAGGCGGGTATGGCTCAACCGCTTTGAGGATGTCCGCATCCTGCCGGACGGAGTATATGTCACCGCCGATATTGACGGCAGGGTCACGGTAGTTACCGAGGCCGCGAGGCCCGAGGGCGTGAGCGTTGACGCAATGACCGTTAAAACGATCATAACCCGCGCCGGCAGCGATGAGGTGCTTGCCGAGGCCGTAAGCTCCGCCGACGCTGCGGATGTTTCGGTCATGGCTCCCGAGACGGTGTCCCCGGGACTTAAATATTCGGTCAACACGCAGATGCTCAGCATCAGCTCCCCTGCCCTGTGGGATATCTCCGACCCGCAGCTCTACAAGGCGGCCGTCTCGCTTTACAAGGACGGCGTCCTCACCGATGAGCGCAGCGCGGTGTTCGGCTTCCGCAGCGTGGAGTTCACCGCCGACCGCGGCTTCTTCCTCAACGGCAGACCTCTCAAGCTGCACGGCGCCTGTATGCACCACGACCTCGGAGCCCTCGGCTCGGCGGTCAACCGCTCGGCGATAAGGCGTCAGCTGCTCAAGCTGCGCGAAATGGGCGTCAACGCGATACGCACCAGCCACAATCCCCCCGCCGTGGAATTCCTCGAGCTCACCGACGAGCTGGGCTTCCTCGTGCTCGACGAGGGCTTCGATATGTGGGAGCGCCCCAAGACCGAGTTCGACTATGCGCGCTTTTTCAGGACATGGGTGCGCAGGGACGTTGCCTCCTGGATACGCCGCGACCGCTGCCACCCCAGCGTTTTCGCCTGGAGCATCGGCAACGAGATCTACGACACCCATGCCGACGAGCGCGGTCAGGAGCTCACGGCCATGCTGCAGAGGCTTGTCCGCGGGCACGACCCCGTAAGCGGCAGATACATAACCATAGGCTCCAACTATATGGGCAGCAAGAATGCCCGCAAGTGCGCGGATATACTCAAGATCGCCGGCTACAACTACGCCGAGCGCCTCTATGACGAGCAGCACGGACGCCACCCCGACTGGTGCATCTACGGGTCGGAGACCTCGTCTGTCGTATCGAGCCGCGGGATCTATCATTTCCCTGCCTCAAAGGAGATACTCTGCGAGGACGACGAGCAGTGCTCGGCACTCGGAAACAGCTCGCCTGTCTGGGCGTCCCGCAGCCTGACCGCCAACATCACCGCCGACCGAGACCGCGAATACTGCGCGGGACAGTTCATCTGGACGGGCTTTGACTACATCGGCGAGCCCACGCCCTACTCCACCAAGAACAGCTATTTCGGTCAGATCGACACCGCAGGCTTCCCCAAGGACGGCGCTTTTGTCTACCGCTCCGCCTGGACGGATCACAAGACCGCGCCCTTTGTGCATATCTTCCCGCACTGGGACTTCTCCGAGGGAACCGTTGTCGATATCAGGGTCGCCTCGAATGCGCCGAGAGTGGAGCTTTACTTCAACGGCGAGCTCATTGCGCAGGGCGATTTTGACCGCTCCTGCTGCCCCGGGCTGACCCTCGATGCGACGCTCCCCTATACCAAGGGCGAGCTTGTTGCCGTGGCTTACGATGCCGACGGCAGAGAGATCGCAAGAGATACCCGCCGCTCCTTCGGCAACGCCGCAGAGCTGCGCCTTTCCCCCGACAGGACGGAGATCCCCGCCGGCAGCGACGAGCTCATATTCATCGACATCTCGGCCTATGACAGGGACGGCGAGTTCGCCGCCAACGCAAATGACAGAGTATTCGTGAACGTAACCGGCGCAGGAAGGCTGGTCGGTCTCGACAACGGCGACTCCACCGACTATGAGCAGTACAAGGGCACCTCCCGCAGGCTGTTCTCCGGCAAGCTGCTGGCTATAGTCGCACCGACAGAGCAAAGCGGCGATATCTGCGTTAGGGTCTCCTCGCCCTCGCTGCCGGAGGCAGAGCTGAAGCTCAGCGCCCTCCCCGCCGAGCCGGTAAAGGGCATCACTTTCATCGCAAGGAATACCGACAGAGCCGCCGAGTGCCCGGATGATAAGCACGATATCCCCGTGAGAAAGATAGACCTCTCGGGTGAGCGCACCGCCTTCGACAGGGAGCATGACACGCTTACATTCAGCGTCCGCGTGCTGCCGGAAAACGCAAGCTATGCCGGGGAGATCGAGTACCGCATCACAACATTTGACGGGATAGTCTCGCCGCTTGCACAGGTAGTGTCTCACGACAGCGAAAGCGTGACCGTCCGCTGCCTCGGGGACGGCGAGTTCTGCCTGCGGGCGCTCTGCAAAAACGGCACCGGGCGGTATCATATCATCTCCATGCTCTCCCTGACCGCAGACGGTCTCGGCAGCGCCCTGATCGACCCTTACGAATTCGTGACCGGCGGGCTTTACACCGTGAGCAATAACGCCTCGAACGGCATAGACCACGGCGCCGCGTTCGGGATCGGCGGGGGATGGTTCGGGTACGAGAACCTTGATTTCGGCCCTGTGGGCAGCGACACCGTCACCCTGCCGATATTTGCGAACTACGCAACGCCGGTGAATTTCAGCGTCTACGACGGCACCCCGGATGACGGCGAGCTGATAGGAGAGTTCGAGTATCACCTGCCGGTAAAGTGGATGGTCTACCAGCCGAAGACCTACAAGCTGAGCAAGACTCTGAGGGGGGTACACACGGTATCCTTCAAGTCGGAGCTGAGGTATGACGTCAAGGGATTCAGCTTTGAGAGGCGGGAGAAAGAGACCGCGGAGCTCCCGGCGGCGTCGGCTCTGAGCATCTACGGAGACAGCTTCACGAAGGGCGAAGAGGCGGTAACGCACATCGGGAACAATGTAACGCTGAGCTTCGGTACCTTTGATTTCGGCGAGAACAGCCCGAAGCGCGTCATTATCACGGGGCGTTCTCAGCTTGAGAAGAACAGCATCAATCTTGAAGTCAAGGGAGACGTTGACAAGAGATTCCTGCTTGAATTTGAGGGCTGCGGGGAATACACTGAGAGGTCATTTGACATCTCGGGGATAAGGGGGAGAGTTGACGTATCGTTTTTCTTCCTGCCGGGGTGTGATTTTGATATGAAGGGGTTCAGGTTTGAGAACTAAGGTCCTAACGCGGACGGCGTATTTCCGCCTTTGATTTATGGAGTGCAGGAAAGCACTTCGGTTTGACGGCGGGCTGGACAAAGTATAAGACCCAAACGCGAAGCGAAATGGGGTCAAGGGGGCTTTGCTCCCTTGCGGGGGTCGAGGGGGCGGAGCCCTCCTCGCGGGGTACGGGGCAGAGCCCCGACGGCTCCGCAGGCACAAGTAATTCAATACAAATAAGGCGCTGCGCCCAAAATCCAAAGGGCACAAGCGCCTTATCATTTTGCTATGCTTCGGGGACAGATAATCGCAGCGCCGTCAACTCCGTCCGGCGCCCGCACATACAGGAATAGCAGGGTGCAAAGCACCCGAGCGAATTCCGTTCGGCTACTAACATAGTCAGCGGTACAGAAGGCTCCGCACTGTGAGGGAAGATGTCCACCCGAAGGGGTTCGGGGGCGACCGGAAAGCCCCCGAGACAGGGCGGGTGTCTTTGCTTTCAGCCATTACAAAGTATAGAGCGTGAAACAAAGTTTTGTTTATGCTTGGAAAGTAATAAAGTCCGTGCTCGCTGCTCGCTCGCAGGCGGCCTTGTACGGACGACGAACAAGGGGAGGCCCTCTCTTGCAGGGCCTCCCCTCTTTCAAAGCCGTCCACCGGACGCCTTTGAAATTCAGCCCCTCTCGGAGCGCCCTC
>JAFXVY010000141.1 GCA_017534595.1 Ruminococcus sp. | reverse complement strand
GTCAGATTTTTCGTCAGATTGCCTAAATTCGACGCCGCCTTGCTGGCGCAAGGCAAGGAGAATTTGGGTAATATGACGGAAAATATGCAAGCGGATGATGTACAAAGGCGTTAGCCGGTGGTTGTGCGGTGTTGCCTTAAGGAGTCCGCTGCGAGGACGATCTCTTAAATCATCGCCGCAGGCGATACCTTAATTATTCATTATTCATTTTTCATTATTCACTGTTCATTATACCCGGGGGGACAGCTCCCGGTAAAAGAAAAGACACTTCCGTCGGTTTCCCAACGAAAGCGTCAATAAATCACATAAGCACCATCGGCCCTCCGCTGTCGGTATTGCTGTCGGAGGGGTCTTTGGGACGGGAGGATCCGGTGTCGTGCTTTTTGCTGCGCCAGACTATCGGCGTCTGCTGGAAGAAATCCTCTGGCAGAGGCTCGGGAGGCTTTGGAGGTGCAGTGGCTTTTATAAGCTCCCTTTCAAGCTCTTCGCCTTTAAGCTCGCCGTTATCCGCGCCGTCATCGAAATACATATTGTGTATGTTGTCAAGTACATAAGCTGTATCCTTGTCGGAGCTGCGCCAGAGGTGGGTCCTCTGCTGGAGGTGCTTCTCCGGGTCGGGGGCGGGGGGATCGTAGGCTCTTTTCTCGCCGTGGAAGAACTCCTCATAGCCTATCTCCTGCACCTTGCCGGAGTTTATGGTGTTCTCGATGTAGCGGAGCACATCATCGCCGGAGGCTCTGTTCAGATAGGTATCGTCCCGGCGCCAGTTGTCAAAGGGGTAGCGGGGATGCTGCCTGAGAGCGTGGAGACGGATTATCGAGGGGTGAGCCAGCATATTCGTCCCGGCGACAGCCATTAAAAGCCCGATCTGAACTGCCATGGTGACAAGGCTGTGCGAGAAGATCAGCTGAAACAGCATCAGCAGCACTATCGCCGATTCGGCTTTAAGCGTAAGGCTCTTGTGTTTGACGGGGTCGTCGGCCAGCACGAAGCTGCAGCCCACGAATGCGGCTATCAGCGACAGCTCCGAGAACCAGTTTATGATATTGCCGCCGTCGGAGCGGAGATCTATCACATCGTTTGCCAGCGACACACCGATCAGGCCGATCAGGTACGCGAGAGCCAGCAGAGGCAGGAGCAGCAGCCTCCTGACCCGCAGACTGGATTTATAGATGTCCCGGAGCTCTTCGTCGGGGAGTATGGAATATTCAGCGGTATCGACCTTCAAGGCTGCACCTCCTTTTTGCTGTTATATTATAGTATAGGCTCACATCTGCTCTGCGAGCTCGTTCAGGTACGCGAGACCTGCGGGGTCGTTGGCACCGAGGGAAACGTTGGGGTTCGCCGAGATAAAGGCGTCGGCACGCTTACCCTTGCCGATCAGCAGACCGAGGCAGTCGGTGAGATAATATTCGCCCTGGGCATTGTTGGGCGTGAGCTCAAAGAGCACGTCGAGGAGGTCGGCGGTATCGAACCAGTAGCAGCCGGAGTTGATCTCCTTGATGAGCGTCTGCTCGGGGGTGCAGTCCTTCTGCTCGACGATGCCCGCGATGCCGTTTTCTGTGCGGATGATGCGTCCGTAGCCGGTGGGGTCGTCCTTTTCGGAGGTCACGACAGTCACCGAGTTGCCCTCTGAGGTGTGGAGCGCGAGTGCACCCTCGATGGTGGGCGGGTCGATGAAGGGGGCGTCGCCGCAGAGGATAAGGGTATTGCCGCCCCTGTGAGCTTCAAGGAAGTCCTTGGCCATCATAACGGCGTGACCGGTGCCGAGGCGCTCGGTCTGGAGCACGGTGGCTATCCCGGCGCGGCTGTTCCTGCCGGCAAGGAAACCGTCTATCATCTCGGCCTTGTGACCCTTGACGACACAAATATCCTCAAGCCCTGCGTCCTCGCAGGCGGTGATGACCCAGTCGAGCATGGCTCTGCCCTGTACCTGACAGAGTACCTTGGGGCCGTCCGACTTCATTCTTTTGCCCTGCCCTCCGGCAAGGATTATTACGCTGTTTTTCATTTATGTTTCCTCCTGTTTGAATAAACGGTCTTTTCTGCCGGTCAGCTTTCCGAGCAGTGCGGCAGCTCCGAAGCCGAGAGCGGAGCCGAGGGCTATGAGCCCGACCGCAAAGCACCAGTATGTCCCGCTGATGCCCTTCGCGGCGCCGATATCCGCAAGCAGCTCGCAGACAGCATAGACACCGAGGGAGATGCAGGCGCGGATCAGCCGTATCTTCTGCCTGTAAAGCACAAAGCCGAACAGCAGGGCGATCCCGAAGCCGAGGGCAGGGAAGATCCAGGCGTCCTCAGCCCTGAGCATTTCCTTTATTATATAAAAGGGTCTCAACCGTGACGCCCCCTATTTTGATATTATACCATATTATATCACAGTGATGTGATAAAGTCAATCTTTGAGGGCACAAGAGGCAGAATTGTGCATTGTGTACTGTTCAGAGTGCGCTGATTGTGCATTGTGCTCTGCGCCGGGGACGGGGAGAGGAAAAGTTTGTGAGATTTTTTTGCCGTGCAGGGCGCCGTAATGCTTGACAGGACGGGGGAAACGTGATATAATAGACTTTACGCTGACGTATTGTGTCTGATGAAGATATGCAGTGTCAGCGGGAATATTTTTACGAAAGGAGAGAGAATATGCCGACCTTTAACCAGTTAGTCAGAAAGGGCAGAGACGTTCTTGAGACCAAGTCCACCGCTCCCGCTCTTCAGAAGGGCTACAACTCCAAGAAGAAGACCGCTATCGACCAGAGCTGCCCCCAGAAGAGAGGCGTCTGCACCGCAGTAAGAACCGCCACTCCCAAAAAGCCTAACTCCGCTATGCGTAAGATCGCAAGAGTTAAGCTGACCAACGGTACCGAGGTAACCGCTTATATCCCGGGTATCGGCCACAACCTGCAGGAGCACTCCGTTGTTCTTATCAGAGGCGGCCGTGTAAAGGACCTCCCCGGTGTGCGTTACCACATCATCAGAGGTACTCTGGACGCTCAGGGTGTTGCCAAGAGAATGCAGGCAAGATCCAAGTACGGCGCAAAGAGACCGAAGGCAGGAAAGTAAGCCTGCAAACAAGTTAGGATAACTCATTGTCGCATCAACTGCGAAGACCACAGTTATGTGCAGAAATATATATCGCGTCTCTCGCGGTAGGCTGCACTTGGACTGACGGGGCCATAGCGTAAGGGCTATGGAGCGAGTACCTGTGAATTCATTTATTTGTGAAGGAGGGAATCAAAGTGCCAAGAAGAGGTAAAGTTGCTAAGAGAGACGTACTTCTTGATCCTGTTTACAATTCCAAGCTCGTGACCAGACTTGTCAACAACATCATGCTCGACGGCAAGAAGGGTGTTGCTCAGAAGATCGTTTACGGTGCTTTCGAGATCGTGGAGGAGAAAACAGGCCGTCCCGCACTTGAGGTGTTCGAGGAGGCTATGAACAATATCATGCCCGAGCTCGAGGTAAAGGCTCGCCGTGTCGGCGGTGCTACCTATCAGGTGCCTATGGAGGTAAGACCCGAAAGACGTCAGACTCTCGGTCTCAGATGGATAACCAAGTACTCTCGTGACAGGAACGAGGCTACTATGAAGGAAAGACTTGCAGCGGAGATCCTTGACGCACTCAACGGCCTGGGCGGCTCGTGCAAGAAGCGCGACGAAACTCATAAGATGGCCGAGGCTAACAAGGCATTCGCGCACTACAGATGGTAATTTAAACAGGAGGAAAAAATGGCAAGAGAAACAAAGCTTCAGGATTACCGTAATATCGGTATCATGGCTCATATCGACGCCGGAAAAACCACCACCACAGAAAGAATCCTGTTTTATACCGGAGTCAACTACAAGATCGGTGAAACACACGACGGTGCTTCCACTATGGACTGGATGGCTCAGGAGAAGGAGAGAGGTATCACTATCACCTCCGCAGCCACCACCTGTTACTGGACCCCTACCTATGATAACGAGGCCAAGAAGCGTTACAGGCTCAATATCATAGATACACCGGGACACGTTGACTTCACTGTCGAGGTCGAGCGTTCGCTCAGAGTTCTCGACGGCTCTGTAACGGTCCTCTGTGCAAAGGGCGGCGTTGAGCCCCAGACCGAAACTGTCTGGAGGCAGGCCGATAACTATAAGGTCCCCAGAATGGTATACGTCAATAAGATGGATATCATGGGAGCCGATTTCTACAACGTAATGAATATGCTCCACGAGCGTCTCCAGTGCAACGCTGTTGCGATCCAGCTGCCTATCGGCGCTGAGGATGACTTCAAGGGTCTTATCGACCTGCTCGAGATGAAGGCATATATCTACACCAATGACCTCGGTACCGACATAAAGGTTGAGGATATCCCCGCCGATATGGTCGAGAAGGCCGAGGAATACCGTTCCATTCTTATAGACGCTGCTGCAGAGCAGGATGAAGAGGTCATGATGAAGTACCTCGACGGTGAGGAGCTCACTATCGACGAGATCAAGGCCTGCATCAGAAAGGGTACTATCGCCAATACGATGGTCCCCGTATGCTGCGGTACCTCTTACAGGAACAAGGGCGTTCAGAAGCTGCTCGATGCTATCGTTGACTATATGCCCTCTCCTATCGACGTTCCTCACATCAAGGGCGTTAACCCCGACAACGGTGAGGAGTGCGAGAGAGTTTCCGGCGACGATCAGCCTTTCGCAGCTCTCGCGTTCAAGATCGCTACCGACCCCTTCGTTGGTAAGCTCTGCTATTTCAGAGTTTATTCGGGCGTTCTTACCGCAGGCTCTACCGTATACAACTCCACCAAGGATAAGGACGAGCGTATCGGCCGTATCGTGCAGATGCACTCCAACGCAAGAAAGGATATCGACACCATCTATGCAGGTGATATCGGCGCCGCTATCGGCTTGAAGAACACCACCACGGGCGATACCCTCTGCGACGAGAAGTCCCCTGTTATCCTCGAGTCGATGGAGTTCCCCGAGCCTGTTATCCAGCTCGCTATCGAGCCCAAGACCAAGGCCGGTCAGGAGAAAATGGGCATCGCCCTCTCCAAGCTCGCCGAGGAGGATCCGACCTTCAGGACCTATACCGATGAGGAGACAGGTCAGACTATCATCGCCGGAATGGGCGAGCTGCACCTCGAGATCATCGTTGACAGACTGCTCCGTGAGTTCAAGGTAGAAGCTAACGTAGGCGCTCCGCAGGTATCCTATAAGGAGACCATCAGAGACAAGGCCAACGTTGACTACAAGTACGCCAAGCAGTCCGGCGGTAAGGGCCAGTACGGTCATGTTAAGATCAATATCGAACCCAATGAGTCCGGCAAGGGCTATGAGTTCATCAACAACGTTGTCGGCGGTGCTATCCCGAAGGAGTATATCCCCGCTGTTGACGCCGGTATCAAGGGCGCTATGGAAACAGGCGTTCTGGCAGGCTATCAGGTAGTAGACGTCAAGGTAGAGCTGTACGACGGTTCTTACCACGAGGTAGACTCCTCCGAAATGGCATTCAAGATCGCCGGCTCTATGGCGTTCAAGGAGGCTATGAAGAAGGCCAAGCCCGTTATCCTTGAGCCTATCATGAAGGTATCCGTTATCGCTCCCGATGATTACCTCGGAACCGTTATCGGCGACCTCAACTCGAGAAGAGGTCAGATCCTCGGTCAGGAGCAGAGAACAGGCGCCGTTCAGGTAGACTGCCTCGTTCCGCTTTCCGAGATGTTCGGCTACTCCAACGACCTCAGATCCAAGACGCAGGGCAGAGGACAGTACTCCATGGAGCCTCACAGCTATATCGAGGTGCCCAAGTCCATCAGCGAGAAGATCATCTCGACAAGATCCAAGGACTAAAAATCATAAAATTTTTGTCCTGCCTATTGCAATATTCGGATAAATGTGCTATAATAATTTGTATAGTATTGTTTTCTGAACGCTATAATATTTATTAAGGAGGAATATTCCCATGGCAAAGCAGAAGTTTGAAAGAACAAAACCCCATGTAAACATCGGTACCATCGGTCACGTTGACCACGGCAAGACCACTCTTACCGCTGCTATCACCAAGACCCTCGCTATGAAGGGCCAGGCTAAGTACGAGGCTTACGACATGATCGATAAGGCTCCCGAGGAGAGAGAGCGTGGTATCACCATCAACACCGCTCACGTTGAGTATGAGACCGACAAGCGTCACTATGCTCACGTTGACTGCC
>JAFXVY010000140.1 GCA_017534595.1 Ruminococcus sp. | reverse complement strand
TAGGCAACACCGCACAACCATTGTGCGTCAGATCGCGCGCAAGCTCAATAAAGTTGAGCTGAGATTTTTCGTCAGATTGCCTAAATTCGACGCCGCCTTGCAAGCGAAGTTCACTTCGCTTTGCGCAACGGCAAGGAGAATTTGGGTTATATGACGGAAAATATGCAAGCGGATGATGTACAAAGGCGTTAGCCGGTGGTTGTGCGGTGTTGCCTATATATACAGTATAACACTTCTTTTGACAAAATGCGAGCAGAAAAAGAGGCCGCCCGGGGCAGCCTCTCTGATTATTTCACAATCCTTCCGTCGGCCATGTTGATGCTGACACTGAAATCTCTGCCGCGGCAGATGCCCTTTATCTTCACGACGCCGCCGGTGAAGTCGGCATAAGTGACCTTGGCACCGATATAGCGCATTGATCTCCTTGCGGCCTTCCTGCGCTTTTCGTCGTAGGAGCTCACATCGTCAGAGGTGAACAGCACGCTCCCGAACAAGTGGTTGACAAGCGCAAGGCTCTTTTTCTGAAAGCCGTGCAGCGAGATGTTCTCGTCCCGGAGCAGGAAGACATCCGGGTCGTTTCGGAAAAACCTGCCGTTGAGCTGTCGGCGGAAAACGGTGTTGAGCATAGAGTTTCTTGTGGAGACGCGCTCGCGGTGAGTCAGGCGCATGAGCAGATTGTCGTTCCAGCTGAGCCCCACATCGCAGCCTATCCGGCAGTAATCGACCTTGCCGAACGCCGCGCCGAGTGGCACTCCGCAGCCGAGGATGAGCTTGTCGCCGCAGAGCTCCCGCAGGAAGTCCATGGCCTCACACATCATCTGCCCGCGGCTCCTGCCGCCGCAGGGGCGTATGCACGCCGCATAGAGAAAATCGAGCTTGACAAGATCAAAGCCCCATTCATTCAGCACGGTGTCAAACACCCTGCGAAGATAGTCGCTGACCTCTTCGTTGTATATGTCGAGGGCATAGCTGCCGCTCCAGTTGCATCCGGCAGAGAGGGGCTTGCCGTCGGTGTCCTTCATTATCCAGTCGGGGTGATCTCTGAATAAGGCCGACTTCTTCTCGCAGACGAACGGCGCCAGCCAGAGCCCCGCCATCATCCCGGCCTTGTGTATCTTGTCCGCAAGAGGCTTTATGCCCCTGGGGAACTTGCTTTTGTCTATCGAGAGCCAGTCACCCACAGCTGTCTGATAGCCGTCGTCGATCTGAAAGATATCGGCGGGCATATCCGAAGCGGTAAGCGCAGAGAGGTCGTGGGAGAGCTTTTCCTGCGAGATATCCTGATAGTGCCTGTACCAGCTGGTATAGCCTCTGAGGACAGCGGGTTTTTTCGCGTCGAGGGCTGTGCCGCACATCTCCTGCCAGCGGTCGAAGACCTCATTCTCGCTGCCCGAGATCAGAGCGCAGTCAACAGCCCTGAACGGCTCGGAATATACTGCCCCCTCGCATTCGCGGGACAGCTTTATGCGCTGCCTGTCAGTGAACAGCTTTATCTGCGTGAAGCCGCACCTCTCCGAGAGAGACCCGACAAGCGTGAACTTGTCTCCGCTGCGGATATAGGCGTATGTCCAGCCGTGGAACACCCCTCGTTTGGGGGAGTAGTGTGCGAAGCCGTAGTCGCCGTATTTGTCGAAGCTGTATTTCTTCACGATCGGTGCTGGGATACGGTCTATCCCGACCATCCTGTCGTTGACCGTGAGCTCGCAGCTGTCCGTCCAGGACTGATAGCCGTTCATGAATATCCTGTCACTTTCCGTGACCTCGGCAAAGCCGGCGACCGAGAGCTCGTCGAAGGTCATGGGCTGCTTCGGGTCCACCTCAAGGGTGAGCCTGCCGTTTTTGAAGGTGAGCGCAGCCGAGAAGCCGCTGCCGCTGTAGCTTTCGCAAAACTTTATCACAGCGCCGCCCGTTCTGATTATCGCGACCGGCTTCAAAGATCTTTCTGCCAAGCCTTATCTCTCCCTTCGTTATTTGTCCCCGGAAGTCAGGCTTTCGTTGATGACGCCGGTGACATCCTTTTCCTTGTAAAGTCCGAGTATAAGTCCGCCTATCAGGCAGAGAACTGCTGCCGCCGCTGCGGTGATACGCAGGCCGAAGCCGTCCTCGCCGATGCCCTTGATAGATGTGAAGAGTACCATAGCCAGCGCCTGACCGAGCTTCATGGCGAATGTCCTTGCCGCAAAGAACATACCCTCGCGGCTCTCGCCTGTCTTGATGCCGTCAGCCTGTGCAACATCGGCAACGATAGCCTGCGGCAGTATGCCGAGCACAGCCATGGGAACGGAAGCCAGCACGGAGATCATTATGCCGTTGACCATCTTCGGCAGACCGAGCTTGCCGGCGAAGGCGGTGAACAGGAACACGAAGCTGAAAAATACGAATGCAGCGATAACGAGCTTTTTCTTTCCGAGCTTCTTCGCAAGGATATTCACGGGTACATAGAAAATAAGGCTCATGACAGTCATTATCGCAAAGAGCATAAAGGTCTTGTCCTCACCGAGGCCGATGAGAGTGGTGATGTAGAAGGAAAGTCCGGTCTGGAACATTGTGAGCGCTACCCAGTAGAATATATCCGAAGCCACGAACTTGCGGAATTCCTTGTTCTTGAAGGTCTTGGTGAGGGAAGCGAAGGCCGGAGTCTCGGAGGGGGTGGTGTCAACATAGTCCTTTTCCTTGATGCCGAAAACGGGTACCAGCATACATACCGCCGCGACCGCTGCAAGTATGCCGACAGTGAGACGGAAAGAGTTCTCGTAGCCCATGGCGCCGCGGAAAATGCCCGCGATGTTCGGAACAAGATAGCTTATGGCGTTGCCGACGAAGAAGGTCACGGAGATGTAGGTCGAAACGTTGATCCTGTCCTTGGGGTCACGTCCCAGCTCGGGGAGCAGGGCATTGTAGGGCGTGCAGTAGATGGTCATGAACAGATAGAACAGCAAAAGCGTTACCAGCAGGAAGCCGTTGTTGATCCACGATTCGCCGCTTACGGGAGAAACGAACACAAGCACCGTCACAGCAGCAAAGGGCACCGCGATAGCACGCATGAACGGTATGCGTCTGCCGTCCCTGTGGCGGGAGCGGTCTGACTTGGAGGCTATCCACGGGTCGGTGACAGCGTCGAAGAGACGTCCTATCGCTGTGATAACGCCGATTACAGTGAGCCCTAAGAATATCGCCTCCTGAGTTATGAAGGTCGAGCGGCCGTTCTCGATAAGCTCCTTCTCTTCGGGCATATAGAAGAACACGAGCCAGTTCGAGACTATGCCCGAGAGCATCGACCAGCCCAGCTGACCGATCGCAAATGTCCAAAGGACCTTGTTGGTGATCTTTTTCATGATAGCTCCTCCTGTTTTCTGATGTAAGCAATAGCCATTTCGATCATATAGTCGAGCTCCTTTTCGGCAAGCTCGTTTTCGCCTTCAAATACATCGCCGATAGCAAACTTCTCACTGAGCTGCATGAGCGAATGTGTCACCGAGAGATACATCGTCCGGAAGTCGATATCGTCCCGGAGGGTGCCGTCGGCGGCACCTTGTTTATAAGCGTCCTCAAAGAGCGGGTAGAAGTCGAGGATGCTCCTGCGGTATTCCTCCAGATCCTCGGGGGCAACGGTCTCATTTAAAATGTAGCGGTCGAAGCTGTCGAGGAACCGCAGGAAATCCTTGTGGGAGAGGTAGAGCACCTTGAATACCTTCATCAGCTCCCGCAGCCTTCCGAGGCCGTCCTTTTCCCTGTAATAATCGCACTCGAAGACCCCGTCGAACAGGCTCCTCACCGAACGCCACATCAGGCAGGCTGCCTTTATGACTATCGAGGACTTTGTCCCGAAGTAGCGGTAGAGGGAAGCGACCCCGATATTGCACTCGGCTGCGATATCGCTCATCTTGAGCTCGGCGACATCCCTTTCGAGCAGCAGCCTTGCCGCCGCCTCGACCGCGGCATCCATACGGTCGTTTCTGGCGTTTTCCAAAATTATTTTATATTCCACTTGACAAATGCCCCTTTTTGTGATAGACTATGTATCAGGATGATAGTTAGACTATCACCTTGATATTAAGTCTATCACATCGAGCACAGTTTGTCAAGAGTTTAAGGAAAAATATTTACAAAAAAATCGAAACGGAGGATAAATCTATGGACAGATCGTCGGTCATTTTCGGCAACGCCATGAAAAAGAAGGATGTCAAAGCCGCACGAAAAAAGCAGAGCTCCTTTGCAAAGAAATTCGGTGACGACAGAGAAAAGGCATATCACCTTGCCGCTGTTGATAACGAGACCATAGGAGAAACGCTGGGCGTAAAAAACCTTGTGCTGTCGGACATACCATTAAACCTCGACCCCGAAAAGAGCATAGTTATCGGCAACATCAGGATGGGCTTCGGGCATTACCGCATCTCTATGGCGATAGCCTCTGCGGCACACTCCATGGGGCTGACGCCCTACTGGTTCGACCTCAACTCCTTTGAGGGTACCGCTGCCACAAACATCATCTCCGCGCAGAACGAGCTTTATTCCCTCGGCTCGAGACTCTCTCAGAAGAGCCGGCTGTTCAATAAATTCGTCTGGGAGCCGATCAACAGCGAGGGCTTCCGCAAACTGACCTATAACTGCTCGGATCAGGCCGTCTCGGAGCTGATGACCGGCCTCTATGCCGATCTGCCGAAGGATATCCCCTTCGCGGCGACCCATGTATGGCCTGCCCAGGCCGCAGTACACGCGGGGCTCACAAATGTTGTAAATGTCGTACCCGACAACTGGCCCATGGCGCTGCACCTCTCGGAGGGTGCGCTCCACACGGTTCAGACCCAGTCGGCGTTTCTCGGCTATAAAGTGCTGCGCGGAATGGACAGGAAGCGTATGCTCAGACCGATGAAGGATGAGGACATACAGTTCACCGGTCATTACATCGACCACGAGCTCGTCTCGAACATCGAGACCGACTGCGCACGCAGGCTTGCGCGTCAGGAAAGAGGCGAGGCCAGGCGCTATCTGCTCACTATCGGCGGCGCAGGCGCCCAGCAGGATATATTTATTGCGATCATCAGGTGGCTGATCCCGAGGATCAGGAAAAACAAGGCGGCGCTGTTCATCAATCTCGGCGATCACCTTGAGGTCTGGGAGACCATAAAAAAGAAGATCCCCGGGCTCGGAGAGCTCACGACGGAGCATATCGACGACTTCGCCGGGACAAAGGCCTTCGCCGAAGCCGCGCTTGACGGTGAGGTCAATGGGATCCACGCTTTCTGCCACAAGGATATCTTTGCGGCGGTGTACTCAACAAATCTTCTGATGAGAGCCTGCGACTGTCTTATCACCAAGCCCAGCGAGCTTGCATTCTATCCTGTGCCGAAGCTGATGATAAAGCGTGTCGGAGGACACGAGGCGTGGGGAGCTGTAAGGGCGGCGGAGCTCGGTGACGGCACCTTTGAATGTGAGACCCCGAGGGAGATCATAGGTATGCTGAGAGTCCTGCAAACCGACAGGAGCATTCTCGGTTTTATGTGCGATAATATCATCGCTGCGAAGCAGAACGGCACTTATAACGGAGCATACAATGCAGTGAGAGCAGCTGTGGAGAGGCGTGCAAAATAAGGGCAACACCGCACAACCACCGGCTAACGCCTTTGTACATCATCCGCTTGCATATTTTCCGTCATATTACCCAAATTCTCCTTGCCTTGCGCCAGCAAGGCGGCGTCGAATTTAGGCAATCTGACGAAAAATCTGACT
>JAFXVY010000139.1 GCA_017534595.1 Ruminococcus sp. | reverse complement strand
CGGACGCTTTCGCCGTTGCCTTCGGGGTTTTTCTCAAAGTCACGGAAGACCCAGAACGGGCGGGCTTCATAGCGGGTCTCGGGGATGTGGGTGTAAAGCTCCTTGAAGAACGTCCTCGAAACATCGCCGTCCTTATCGGTGCGGTATCGGATGTATTCCTCGCTGTAGGGCGCGGTGATGACGTATTCAAGGGTGGCGCAGCCGAACTCGTAAGCCGAGGCCGAGGCCAGCCGCTGAGACATTCTCTTTAACGCACCGCCGTAGCTCAGCAGTTTATCGCCGCTTTCTGTGATTTCCTCGGCGGCGGGTATTTTATTAGCCGTCAGCAGCGAGGGCATATCGGTGCGGTCAAACACCGCCATGACCACCGGGGAGAGCATCACCGGAGAGCTCTTTTTCAGGTATTCGGTGAAGTCCATATTGACCGCATCGTTGGTGAGGAACAGGTTCCCGGCGGCATCGGCGTACTCGGCGTACAGAGTATAGCCGTACCCCTGTCCCCGGTCATAGACCTCGGCGCGGTAGACCTTTATGCGGGTCTGATCGGTGAAAAGCTCCGCGATATACCTGTCCATAAGCTGCTGCGACTTATCGACAGCCCCGGCCACGCTGAGCTCCTTGCCGTCGGTGAGGGCGTGAGGGGTATCCGGAAAGCTGTCGCCGTGCCGCAGGTCGTAGACCTCAACAAGCTCGCCGTCGTAGGGCTCGATCAAATTGTCGGGGTCACTGTTGCTCACACAAAAGTCATCCCCGCACTGGCTTGACATAACGAACCGATCCATAGCGGCGGAGTCGGAGTAGATGAGATCCCCCGCGCAGGTGTCGAAGGTCAGCGTCAGATCCTCTGTCAGCTCAAAGACCGAATGGAAACGTGTGAGCAGCGAGAGCCTGTCCCTGTGAGCGGAAAGCTCCGTGCCGAAAAAGTCACGCACGATATCATCTATCTTATCATAATTATCAAAGCTCTTTTGCAGCCTGAACACGGGCATAGCGCTGCTTTCCGGCACACGCACGGTCTTGGCCGAAACATTGGTGTTGTTTTCCGCGATATCGCTGTCAAGAGATGCACGTATCTCATCGAGAGTGCAAAGCACAAGTCCGTTCTCACTGCCGGAGGTGTCATCCATTGAGACAGCGGTACTTTCATCCGGCTGAGAGACAGCCTCCGTCCGGTCAAGTATGCTGTTCTCCCGTTTTACTTCTTCGGGCGCTTCGGCGCAGGAGGCGAGCAATAGAGCCGCGATCAGTAGCGCAATTATCTTTTTCATAAGCATTATCTCCTTTCGGGGCTTCTGTAAATATGTGCCTCTGAAAGGAATTATAGTTGTTAAGAAAATGTAAAAAGAGCGCAGGGTGAGGGCTGAGGCTCTTACCGAAGAAATAACCCAATCAACCGAATAGGACACATAAAGCCGATGCAGGAACTCCCTGCATCGGCTTTTGTCATACTATCTTCCCGTCGCTGATCTCAACGATCCGTCCACACTGCTCCGCAATACCCCGGTCGTGAGTGACGATAATAACCGTCCGCCCCTGCTCCGAGTTCAGCCGTTTGAGCAGAGCCATTACTTCTTCGCCTGAAGCCCGGTCAAGATTGCCCGTGGGCTCATCGCAGAGGATGACATCCGGACTGTTGATGAGGGCGCGGGCAATAGCCGCCCTCTGCTGCTGACCGCCGGACAGCTCCGAGGGGTAGTGCTTCACCCTGTCACCGATGTCGAGAGCCTTGTAAAGCTCATCCGCGCCCGCGTCCTTGTTCTTGGCAAGGCGGGACGGCAGCAGGACGTTCTCCTCGGCGGTCAGCTCGGGTATCAGATCAAAGAACTGAAATACGAACCCCACGTTCTTCAAGCGAAACTCCGAAAGCTCGCTGTCCTTCATGGAGCCGATCTCCCGGTCGTTATAGTATATTTTCCCATCGGTGGGCTTGTCCAGCCCGCCGATAAGGTTCAGCAGCGTGCTCTTGCCAGAGCCCGACTTGCCGATTATCGCTACCATTTCGCCGTCGTTTATGGTCAGGCTCACGCCGTCGAGAGCCGTCACCTTGCCCTCACCCTTGCCGTAGGTGCGGGTGAGGTTTTCTGTTTTTATCATCGTCTTTTCCTCCCTCTGTTCATCGAAGCGGCAATGTCTTTGTCAAAGCGTTTCATATTCATCAGCATCAGTATCACTGTCACCGCTGTCATTACCGTGAATATCAGTATTATCGGCTTTGCTATGCTTACTCTCCACATCTCGCTGTTCAGAAAATAGGTTTTTATCATTGACCTCTGCTCTGCGAGTGCAGCATCGGATGCGGCTGCATAAGCCTCATCAAAGACATTTGCTGTTTCAGCTACAGGCTCTATCGTCAGCATTTTATCATACATGGAAAGCATGAATTTCTGGACTCCCAACAGCGCACCGCTTGCTGCTGCCGTAGCGATCAGCGGTATCTTGATATTGTTTATGAACAGCCGTCTGCGTATCTGACGCTTTGATGCACCGATAGCCCGAAGCACCGACAGCTGATACTCCTTCAGCCTTACCTTCAGTCCGATGCCGTTGAAATATGCCGCAAAGCCGAGAGCCGCCATTATCAGCGCAAGAAATCCGAAGCTGCCGAAGCTCGCTGCTTTTTCGATGAATCTTCTGCTGCGGATATCTTCAAGGGATCTGAGTTCAAGACCTGCATTTGTCGGAACAAGACCTCCGTCGATATGGTGGTCGGAAAAGACCTCGCTGTATATCGCGTTATGCACTCCCAGAGCCGCTGCGCCCGTCTGTGTCGTGATCAGTGAATATCCCATATCCGACTGTGTAATATAGCCTGCAAGTCCACCGAGCTTTATAAGATCAGCAGGACGTACAACTATTATTGCTCCGATCTTCGTCTGTGCAGTCGATACATCTCCGATGCCGTAGCCCGATTCGGAGTTTATCAGCAGTGAGCCGATATTGACGGTGCTTCCAACGGGCAGCAGACTGTCATCGGGCAAGCTCATTATCACAGCAACTTCCTTGCCGCTCTGTATCGCTTCAATATCAAGCTCTCCCGCATAAACGTAATCTTTCAGACTTGCAAGATATTCCTCATTAACTAACTTGGTGTCTATACTGTAAAGATATTTGGAGCCGAGCTGTCCCTTGTCAAAAAAGTTCTTGTACTGCTCTTTGGAGTAATGCCGGATGAACTCCTTGTTGTCCTTTTCATTTGCAAGCTCTGTTTCGTATGTTATCAGTCCGCCGAGACCGTTTGTATCTTCGCTGTCTTTGATAAGAAATGTATTGTCTGCTGTCCCGTAAGCGGTCACGCTGCCAAAAGAGGATACCGTACTGTCGTCAAGGCCGTTTGTATTATTTGCATCTGCGAACATCAGTCCGTAACCGCCGAGGCTCTGCACGCCCATAGTCGAAGGTCTCTGACAGCTGTAATACTCGGCTATCCCGTCTCGTTCCATATCAATTTGATTATTGACAGCAAAAGACTCGGGCGGCTCGTAGGTGAGCATATTCATATTCTCTTTGTCGCTGTCAGTGAAATACATATATCCCAGCATTGAGCCGAATACAATAAGCGAAAGCGACACCGTCTGAATGACAGTTACCGTTCTGCTTCCGAGAATTGCGCCGATGCTTCCGAATACCGTCCTGTGCGGTCTGCGGTGACGGATGCCGAAGCTGTTCTCCCTGCCGAACAGAAGGACCGAAATATAACCGATCAGCATAACTGCCGCCGAGATAGCTATGGCGGGGATAAACGGGCCGGCGGTGTTCCCAGTAACAAGGCTGTCGCCCGTAAATGCCGAATAGTCGGTGTATTCAAGCGCTTTGACCTCAAAGGTGTGCATAGCGAAATACCCGGCTATGCCGAGAGCTGCGCCGACTGTTACCTGTATTATTATCAGGCACAGACATTCAATAGCGTACATAACGTGCAGCCTGCTGTCTGAAACGCCTATCCTGTGCAACATCTCATAAGTGTTTCTGCGTTCTGCAAAGATAAGCCGCAGCACGGAAAATACAGACAGCACCGCAATAACAGCAGCAATAAGCGCGATCAGCAGGAACCAGCGCACCTTCTGCAGGAAGCTGTCGCTCTGCGATATGCCTTCTGCGGTACCTTCGATGTCATTAACGTATATATGCTGCCAGGCATCTTCGCCGATGCTGTTACCGAAATACCCGAGGAAACTGCCCGAATCCATTCCGAAATAGCTTATGTTCTCTCCCTTGCCTTCGGCAACACCGGAAAACATATTCACCTTATAGCCTGCTTCGGCATTATCCTGCCCGGTAACATAAACGGAAGGCAAAGGCGAATGATCGGCTCCCTCCTCGGCATTCGTTCTGAAATACTTATCCGTAAGCGTGCGGTCATCGTAAGCCTTGTCAATTATTCCCGAAACAATATAGCTTTCGCCGTTCAGGTTCACCGTATCGCCTGTTCTGCCTGACCAGCCGATCATATTCAGCGTATCCCTTGTAACTGCCGCTTCGTTTGCTTTCTGCGGCAGACCTCCGCTCTCAAAGGGAAGATGCATAAGAGAAATGTCACCGTCTGCAAACCCGCAGGTAACGGCATATCCGTACAGACTGCCTTTATGTGCCAGCACGGAAACGGTCTGCATCTCCGCAGAGGCATTTTTTGAGATCAGTTCATCCGTGATAGTATCGGGAACATCCGTAAGAAGAACATCATACATACCGTTACGGTCATAAGTGTCGTGGAGAGAGCGGTTGAAATCAGCTCTGATCTGTAAAAGCGTACCGACCACCACCGCACAAAGCAGCACCCCCGAAAACAGCAGCGCCGCAAGGCTTTTCTTGTGCTTCGCCCAGTATTTCCGCGTGATCCACAAAAGCTCCCGCGCTGTCCCGCCGCTGGCCTTGCTGAGGCCGTAGGGGATACCCACCGCTATCGCTGCCGCACCCGCCGCAGCTATCCCAACAGCCGAGGTGTCCAGCTCGCCCAGCAGCGCACGCATCGGCACCGCCCCGAACATGGCGCCCTTGCCGATCAGCTTTTCGATCTGAGCACGGATCTTCTTCCGTGCGCGATGGAGCTTCTGCGAGACGTTGTTCTCGTTCGTCCCCATAGCCTCCGCGACCTCGGAGACCGACATCTCATCGTAGTAATACATTATCACCGCCGAGCGCTGGTCGGGTGAGAGACCGTCGATTATGCTCTGGAGCTGCGAGCGGGTCTCGGCGTTGATCGCGTAATCGTCGGGGAGGAGCAGGGGCTCGTTTAGGGCGGCGGATTCCAGCAGTTCTTCAAGCTCGGCTTCGCTGCCGAGGGTCACGTTCCGTTTTTTCTCGTTGATGTACTGCATACATTTATTGTACGCGATAGAATAGAGCCACCCCGAAAAAGACTCCCCGGAACGCAGCTCGCTTATCCTCTCCATAGCCGCCGCGAAGGTATCGGAGGTCAGGTCGGCAGCGGCTTGGGGATAGTTTGTTAATCTGCGGATAAAGAAAGATACTCTGCCGTGGAACTCCTTGTAGAGTTGCAGAAACGCATCCTTATCCCCCGACTTCGCCCTCTCCGCTAGTGCGGTTATTTCAGTCTTCTCCATTGTCGTCTGCCTCCTTATCGGGGAATAATCTTCTGAGCATCTGCTGCTCCTGCTCTTCCGTGAGCCCTTCGGCATCATCTATCTGTTTCAGCAGCCAGACTATAAATTCATCAAGTGTCATCGTCATAAGCTCACCCCGCAAAAAAGTGTTTCTACTTATTTAGTTTGTTTGAGGAGGGTTTGCTTATCATGTTTTCTGATAATTCTGCGGTTTGCACAAAGTCGTATGGCGTTATTTGTACTATCTGCACAGTTCAAAACTTCTGCTTTTCCAGTTCAATTTTATCACAGCCTGCGGAAAAAAGCAACGTTACACCCGCACAGAAAAAACAGGCAGGGTCGCGTTCCTGCCTGCTCCTTTCACCGGATATGCTTATTCATATAAGAGTGTTGATCGGTACTAAGCTATATTCTTAATGATTTTTCTGAGGCCTTTCCTTCGCTTGTCACGATGACATTATATATCTCACCTGCAAATTCCACCGATTCAAGGCCGGAAATGTCGAGGATGCTGTTGAACAGACCGTGTACATTATCCTCATCATCATCGTCGTGATCGCTGCGAGTGCGGCCGCCGCCCCACTCAGGGATAAAATCGCCTTCCCGATTGTATTCACGGTTGAAGTGCAGAGCTTTTCTTGTACCGTCTTTAAAGCAAAGAGTCATTTCATCAGGGAAGCCTCTTTCGAGAAATGGTACGCCGGCATTGTCATACTGAAAATCATATGCAAACTGAGAAATGACCGCCTTATGTCCGCTATCAGCTGTAAGCCTTACGCTGTCCGTATTCGGCTCTGTGTTTATCGTCAGACAGATCCCGTCAAAGACGCTGCTTGGGATATCGGCAGCTGTAAATATCTCATCCGGTCCGTTGGGAAGATCTTCCGCAAACACCATACTGACTGTGTCGGAGGACCAGCACCGTGTTTTAGAATACGGATCGTGAAGTGACAGCTCAAGCGTATATGCCTTCTTGTCACTGCTTCCGTTCCCGATTATACCATGACCGAAAAATGCTCCGGAAATATAATTTCCTTTAGTATAATGGTAGATGTTGTTCCCCTCAGAGTCAAGCAAGATTATCCATTTGTCACTGTTTTCCATCGCTGCTCTTCCGGCATTGTCAAGATATTCCACCGTCACGATACCGCTGGCACAATTTTCATCCACCATAAGGCTTTCAAGAGTCATTCTGAGGTGGTCGTTCTCTGTGACCTGCCCCACTGCAAAGCCGTAGCGCTCGATATCCGATGTCATTTTTTCGTTATAGTAATACTCAACGCTGTCCTTGTGAACAAAGGCCTTGTAGGCTGCCGCACCGCCTGTTACGCTCATTGCCAGAGCAGCCGCAGCCGCTGCAGCGATCACCACGGACTTACGTTTCCTGATGCGGCTTCTTCTTTTCCAGGCCGGATCAAAGGCTTCGTTTATGAAGCGCTCATCGGCTCCGTTCATTGCATCCAAAAGTTCAAATCCATTCATAACTTTACTCCTTTCTCTTTCAGATAGTCTTTCAGCTGCTTTCGCAGACGCAAGAGAAGCGTTTTCAGCTTGCTCTCCGAAAAACCTGTCTCCTTTGATATCTCTTTTATCGAATATCCGATCATAT
>JAFXVY010000138.1 GCA_017534595.1 Ruminococcus sp. | reverse complement strand
GTCCCTGAAGCATAGAAAAAGTATAAGGCGCTTGTGCCCTTTGGATTTTGGGCGCAGTGCCTTGTTTTGTATTAAGTTTTTCGTGCCTGCGGAGCCGTCGGGGCTTTGCCCCGTACCCCACAAGAGGCTCCGCCTCTTGACTCCGCAAGGGGGGAGACCCCCCTTGACCCCATTTCGCTTCGCGTTTGGGTCTTGCAGTTTGTTCAGCCCGCCGTCAAACCGAAGTGCTTTCCTGCACTCCGAAAGCCAAAGGCGGAAATACGCCGTCCGCGTTAGGACCGCCGTCCGCGTTAGGACCGCGGCTTTGCTTGCTTATCCTATCCTCTCCGGCAGGATGATAGCCGCAACAATGTAGGCTACAATTCCCATGCCCATGCAGCCAAGGATCACTGCGCCGATCCTTACTACGTTGGGGTCTACGTCAAAGTATTCTCCGATGCCTGCACATACTCCGCAGATCATTCTTCCTTCTCTTACTCTGTATAACTTCTTCTCCATGTCTGTTTCCTCCTTATAATTTCTGCTTTGTGTCTGCTCTCCCCGCCTGCGGCGCGGAGAGCATTTTCCGCCGGGTTATTACGATCGTGTGATCACTGCTTCACAAATTTCAGCTTGATAGCTCCCACTCCGCCGTCTATCTTTACCGGAATGTGCTTTGTGCCGCCCACGGATGTGTCTCCCTTTTCTATGTCTACGTCGCCGAGGCCGTTGTCTACGTCTATGTCGTAGTCGTTGGCGTTGCCGATGATCGTGATGTCGCTCTCGCCTACGCCGCAGTCTGCGTCAAGGCTGCCGGTGATCGTACCGGTGAAGGTAAATCTTCCTACGCCGCCGTCGATATCAAGTCTGTTGACGTCACAGTTCTCGAACCTTGCTTCGCCTACGCCGAGATCGAGGTCGGTGTCTCCGGAGACCTTGAGATTTCTTACAACTGCCTGACCTGCGCCGAGGTCAAGGTCGAGGTCCACTGCCCTGATATCCTCGATAACGGTAGTGCCTGTGCCGAGGTCGAGATCCACTCTCTTGAACTCCTTATCGGGAAGGGTAAGGGTGATCTTCGGGGTGAGGTCGGACTCAGAGAACCATCTGGTCACCTGGGGCAGGAGCAGCGAGAAGCCTGGCTTTCTCTTGAGGACGAATTTGCCGTCTCGGATGCCGTGGTCGTACTCGCCCTCGGGGACATTCTCTGCTACGAGCGAGAGCCTGTCGGTGGTACCCCTGACTATTTTGAACTCGGCGTCGCCGATGTCGAGCTCTATGGTATCTATCTCATCCACGGGCTGATTGGTGACGCTGAAGTTCTCGATCTTGATATACTTATCGACGCCGCCGACCTTCCAGACGATGATGCCGATGATAAGGATCACGACTCCGATCAGCATCACTATCAGCGAGACCGGGATCCTTCTTGATCTAACGTTTTCTTCATTCATGCCGGTTCACCCCCGAAAAAGATGTTATGGCCTACATTGGCTATGCCTCTGATAAAGGCTGTGAGTCCCTTCCAGGGGCCTCTGAAGGCTGCCTTGAAGGTCAGGCCGAAGATGCCGCAGAGGACGAGTCCGGCGCCGATGCCCATAAGGCCGATAGGCGGGATCTTGAAGACGGTGACGACACCGCTGATGACGAGGCCTACGCCGGCGGCTACCAGTGAGATCTCGATCGCCCAGCATACTATGAAGAACACGAAGCAGAGCACCATAAGGGTGATCAGCAGCGGGAACCACAGCGGGAACAGCAGCACCATTGCGATGATCGCGCCTGCACTCGGGCCGCCGCGTGCCATTACTCGCTGAGCAACGGACTCGCGGAATATCGGCTGACCGCTGGCTGCGGGGTCTCCTGTCTCGGGCTCATCGAAGCGAGCCTCTTCTTTTCTTTTGGGTTCAACGACCTCCTCGAGCATGAACAGCGGTCTGCCGTCGGGCTCGATGCCGTTTTCGATATAGATCTGTCTTGCTATATTCTCGATGCTGCCGAGCTTTTCGGCGGTCGTCTCCTCATTCTCCTCGCCGGCATCGAGAAAGATCTCGTTATAATATTCGAGCGCACTGTCGAGCTCTTCCTGCGGAAGCCTGCTGAGGCGTTCCTTGAGCTCGTCGAGAAATTCTTTCTTTGTCATGCTGTTTTGTCCTCCCCCGAAATAATACTGTCTACCTTGTTCTTATGATCCAGCCATTCCCGCCGGTACTCTCCGAGCGCTTCGGAGCCGTTATCGGTTATCCTGTAATAGCGGCGGTTGCGCCCCTGGAACTCTTTATCGTAGGTCTCGAGCAGGCCGCTCTTCTGGAGCCTTCTCATCACGGGATAAAGAGTTGATTCCGAAACATCGACTGCCGAACGGAGGAACTGGGTGATCTCATAGCCGTAGGTATCGCTGCGGCTGACCACTGCGAGCACCATAGCGTCGAGCAGACCTGCGCTTATCGGAAATCCCATACATATCCTTCCTTTCTTTATATTTATGCGGATGTGCAATATTGTTTCATTGACTATATTATACACCGTATAATATTATTTGTCAATAGCATATTGCAGAAAAATATGTATAAACAGCACAGCTCTGCCCTGCCATTCTCTATGCACCCTGCACAAATGGGGTCTAAAAAAGGGCAAAACAAAACAGCCGGCCTGGCACTGCCGACTGTTCTGCTTTGGAAATTAGAAATGATGAAATCACTTGCTGTCAATTATTAGGAAAGAGACTCGTTAGCATCCTCGATGAGCATATCGATGGTGTCGTTGTTCTCCTCAACGATGGTGCTCCAAGGAGCAGCGCCGCCGCCGGTAAGGAGAGTACCCTGAGTGATGTTCTGCATTGCAGAAGCAAGGTCATCGGATACACCGTTGGTGAAGTTGAATACAGGATTCTCGTTAACGACCTTGTAGCACTCGGTTCTCATAGCGATCATATCGTCGTTCCACTTATAGTTCTCCTTAGCAGTGGTAACGCCGACCTCATCCAGATCGGTCTTAGCGAGCATACGGCAATCCATGAATGCAGCGAAGCCCTCGGGGTTCGGAGCACCCTTGCAGAGGAAGTAGCCGTCTACACGAGCGGTCATATAGTGCTTGGAATCAGCTGTGAACTTAGGCAGCGGGCAGAACATGATCTCGCCGGCCTCTACATCGCCGCAAGGAGCGGTGTTCTCGGGAATACCCTCGATGAGCCACAGGCCGCAGGGATAGAACAGAGTCTCATAGGAGCCGAGGCCCTGACCGTTCGTACCGCCTCTTACAGACCAGCCGTTAGCTGCGAGGTCGAACATAACGTTATTCTTACCGAGCTTCTCATACAGCTCGTTCTGAACCTTAGCGATCTCGGGATCCTTCAGGTTGTTCTTGATCTGGCCGTTCTCCATGGAGATCATAGCCTTACCTGCCATATGGCCGAGGGTCTGCGAATACCACCAACCGTCGAGAGCGCAGATCTGGTTCTCCTGATCGGTGAAGTCGAGGCACATCTCAACGAACTTATCCCAGGTCCACTCACCCTTATAGTAGAGCTCTGCGGGATCTTCGTACTGCTTATCCTCGATGGTCTTGGTGTTATAGATGATAACGATATCGGGCGAAGCCTGGATAGCGGCTACATAGTGCTTGCCATTGTAAACGAACTGATCGTTAACGGTCTTGGCAGGAGCCCAGAGCTCGGAATCAAGCTTTACATAATCGTCGATAGGCTGGAACATAGCCTTGAGAGCGCCCTTGGGGAAACCGTCCATATCCATAGCGGAGAAGAAGTCAGGGGCGTCGCTGGACATAACAGCGGTAGCGAGGTCGGTATAACGATCCTCCCAAACGGTAGACATATAGGTGAAGTATCCGCCGTACTTGTCCTTGAACATCTGAATGTCAGCACCGATGGGGTTGCCCTCTGCGGGGTTGATATCCCAGTGCGACAGGAACTTCAGCTCCTTGTTGGCGAGCTCTTTGTTCTCGAGCTTCTCAGCAGCAGACTGAACAGCCTCTGCAGCAGACTCATTAAGAGTTACATAGCTTGCAGTGGTAGTGGTGCCCGCAGTGCTGTTGGACGAATCATTCGAGCCGCAGGCAGCAGCAGACATACAGAAGCTGAGTGCGCAGACGCCGGCAAGAATCTTCTTGGTGTTCTTCATAAATTTTCCTCCTTAAAAAATATTGCATTCATAAATTTGTTAAATCAGAAACGAATTTCTGAATTTAATTTTATAACATTTTCTCTAATAACGCTCACCATTTTTTGCTCACGTTATCCTAAAAATTGCGAAATACTGTCTAAAACTCAACAAAAATCGTTTTCGTGTCGATAGTTTTCGTTAAATATGACCGTCCTCAACAGCAGGTCACTCGTCGGCTGAATTGACTATCCTGTAGAGCTTGCGGAACTCGGTTGGGGTACATCCCTTGATCTCGCGGAAGACGCGGTTGAATGTCGTCAGACTGGAGAACCCTACCTGCATCGCAGCCTCGGTGACGGAAACGTCATCGTTCACAAGCAGCAGCTCGGCCGCTTTGATCTTGCGCCTGTTGAGAAAGCTGACGAAGGATGAATGGCAATACTTCTTGAAGAGTCTCGAGAAGTGGTACTTACTGTACCCTGCCATATTAGCCAGCTCCTCCAGCGTTATGTTATACATATAATTCTGTTCGATATAGCGGAGCACCGAGCCGAACTTTTCGGCATAATTCTCCTCCTCATCTCCGAGGCCCGCGTATCTGTACTCCTTGATGCGAACCAGCATCGTCAGCAGCTTGAGGTAGATATAGACCTCGGCCATATCCTTCCACCCGCTGTAGAGAGTATAGATATCCTTAAGTATCGCACCGAGCTGCTCACAGAGCTCCCTGTCATGCTCATAGCTTATATGCATGGGGGCCCCGAGTATAGGCTGGAGTGCGGACAGTGAAGGATTATCCGCGATGGAGCGGTTATCGAACAGCATAATGATCCGTCTGCCGGGCTGAGCGCGGTACTTATGCAGAGTTCCGGCGGGGATCAGGAGAATGTCGCGTTCCGCAAGGTTGAACACTTTTCCGTCGCAATCGGCTTCAAAGCAATTGACAAGCGGCATGATCACCTCGATAGCATTGTGCCAGTGCATCGGGTACTCTTCATTTTCCACATTGTCGTAGATCAGAACGTTCCGGTCTCCGTAGTAGTCGACGGTCTCGAAGTCACCGTCGAGGTGGACAATCATTACACATCAACTCCATTCATCATTTCCATATCCAATTAAGTAGCTTAGCTACGAAATTATTATACCATACCTTTTCGGCAAAATCAATAGTTTTTTTATAATTTTTAGCAAAATTTGAACAGGAATACGCAACAATCGCGTTGAAAGTGCGTATCTGCGGGTTTATAATAGATATAAATATATTAAACGAGGTGTACATTATGAGCATTTCACATGAGATCAAGGAATACAAGAACTTCGGCAGATGTATGTTCATCACAAACGGCAAGCTGAACATAGGCGTTACTGTTGATGTAGGGCCGCGTGTTATCTACTGTGCGCTTGAGGGCAGAGAGAACATCATGTTTGAGGATACCGACCGCAGATACGGCGAGGATGTCGGCGAATACGGCAGGTGGATCAACTACGGCGGGCACCGTTTATGGAGCTCTCCCGAGCTGGTGCCGGACACCTACTTCCCTGACAACAGCCCTGTGAACGTAGCTGTTGACGGAAACACATTCACCTTTACGGCTCCGGTGACACCTTACGGCAAGGAGCTTTCGATAGCTTTGACTGTATCGGACAGCGAGGCGAAGGCAGATGTTACCCACAGTGTAAAGAACCTTTCGGACAAGCCTCTTGAGTATGCTGCATGGTCTCTGACCTGCACGACTGCGGGCGGAGTATGCTATGTACCGGTAAGCACCCGCAAGAGCGGCTTCCTGCCCAACAGAGTGATCTCCTTCTGGGACTACTCCTGTGTTAACGATCCGCGTTTCAAGCTGACGGACACTTATGCGCGCATCAGGCAGGACAGCTTCTGCAAGGGGGCATTCAAGGCGGGCTTCAATGTTGAAGACAACTTTGCTGCGGTAGTGGTAAACAAGCAGATCTTCATCAAGAGCTTCGGCGACTACGAATTTGTGAAGTATCCCGATTACAGCTGCAACGTTGAGGTCTACACCAACGACAGCTTCCTTGAGTGCGAGATGCTTGGTGAATACAAGGTATTCCAGCCGGGTGAGGCTGCTGTTATCAGCGAGAGCTGGGCGCTTATTGATGATCCCGACGGTTACGCGCCGACCATTGAAGAATTGAAGGAAATGGCAAAGTGATATATTAAGCCAAAAATAGAATAACGGGGAGAGGAAGGGACTGCTTTTTTGAAGCGGTCCCTTTTGGTTTTTGTTCTGTGCTGTCGGCGCTGCGGTTTATTTGTCTCTATTGCTTTGTAAATGAAAAAGCGCTGTGCCCTTTGTATCTTGCGGCGCAGCGCTTTTGTTTGTATTGTGTTATTGCTTTGTGCGGAGCCGCGGTCGGAGCTGCGCTCCGAGCGAGAGCACTGTAAGGGACTCTGTCCCCTGACATCATTTTTATTCGCGTTTGGGTCTGCGGACTTTTGTTAGTTTCTTGCGTCCTCATCACTGAGATTTCCCAATGACAGCGATTTAAGATACGCATTGATAAATCCGTCAAGGTCTCCGTCCATGACCGCCTGGATGTTCGCTGTCTCGTAATCTGTTCTGTGATCCTTCACAAGCTGATACGGCATGAATACGTAAGAGCGGATCTGCGAGCCCCACGCGATCTCCTTCTGGACGCCCTTGATATCCTCGATCTTCTCAAGGTTCTGCTGCAGCTTGATCTCCAGCAGCTTTGCCTTCAGCATTCTCATGGCGTAGTCCCTGTTCTGGAACTGCGATCTCTGAGTCTGGCAGGCGGCGACGATACCCGTCGGCTTATGGATAAGTCTTACCGCCGAGGAGGTCTTATTGATGTGCTGTCCGCCGGCACCGGATGAACGGTAGACCTGCATCTCGATGTCCTCGGGACGGATATCTATCTCGACGTCCTCCGGGAGATCGGGCATTACATCGACAGCTGCAAAGGAGGTATGTCTTCTGCCCTGAGAATCGAACGGCGACACACGCACGAGACGGTGTATACCGGCCTCGCCCTTGAGGTAGCCGTAGGCGTTCTCGCCCTCGATGGCTATGGACGCGGACTGCATACCGGCCTCGCTGCCCTCGAGGATATCAAGGACGTTGACCTTGAAGCCGTGAGCCTCTGCCCAGCGGGTATACATACGGTAGAGCATTTCATTCCAGTCCTGAGCTTCGGTACCGCCGGCGCCGGAGTGGAAATTGAGGATGGCGTTATTCTTATCGTACTCGCCGGTGAGCAGCGAGGCGAGGGTGAGGGTATCTATCTGGGAAGCGAGGTCGTTGAGCTCTGCTTCGATCTCGGAGATCATATCCTCGTCGTCCTCCTCGGCGGCCATATCGAGCATGACCTCTATATCCTCGGCGGACTGGGTGAGCTTCTTATGCTTTTCGAGGCGAGCCTCGAGGGTACGGGTCTCCTGGAGGACCTTCTGAGAATTCTCGAGGTCGTCCCAGAAGCCGGGTTCTGCGGCCTTATTATGCAGCTCCTCCACACGCTCGGCGGAGTTCTCGATATCGAAGACCTCGGCGAGCTCTTTTATTTTCGGCTTATAGCTTTCGAGCTTGGAGCGCAGATTTTCAAGAAATATCATAGTCTTTTTCTCCTGTCGGTTTTTCTTGCACGCCTCGCCGCTTCGCGGCTCGGCAGTATGCGGCAAAGGGTGTCCCCGCCTGACGGCGGGGACACCCTTCTGCCGCCGATAAGTGCGTTACACTATATTATAACACACTTTTCGGGATTTGTCATTAGTTTTTTGAAAATATTTTTTCGCCGGAAATCCGGGCGGGAGGAAAAAACAAGCGCTGTACTTTCCTGACATCACAGTTTCTCTGATAATAATACATAAATTGCCTTCAAGTGATTTGTACGTTATGTAGATTTCAGAATACTTTTATTCGGATTATATTGATATTCATTCATTTGAATGATATAATTTTATTACAAACATTCGTTTGAATCATAAGAGGAGGGCTTAATATGTATATGGCAAAATCATATATCAGTGAAGTAGTTATTCCTGTAATTTTGATTTATTCTGTTCAAGGCGCTATTTTTGGATTTGTTGGCCATATTATCCTTAAGGATAAAGGTTATCGTGGCGAGGATAATCGTGGTTTCCTTTGGGGGTTCTTTTTGAGTTTCTTAGGGCTTATTGTCTGTGCCTGCAAACCAAACTATATTAACACCGTCGAGGGTCAAAAAAGAATTGATAGACCAAGTTCAAACAATTATCGTTCGCAGGCATCCAATAATGCAGAGGAACTAATATCGCTCAAAAAACTCTTCGATTGCGGAGCGATCACCGAAGAAGAATACAATGCCAAAAAGAAACAGATCCTCGGGCTGTAAACGGTATCCGGCGAAAAAGGGTATCCCCCGCGCCAGCGGGTGGGATACCCTTTTTCGCACTCTCCGAGCCGAGGACACAAAAAGCCCCCCGCCCATGCTCCGAGAAGCAAGGCCGGGGGCTTTCATTTTGTCTGTTCGATAAGAGGATCAGTCTGCGGCTATAAAGCCGTACATCTTCATCCTGATCTCAAGGAAGTACAGGTACTCGTGCATAGCTGCGCTCTGAGCCTGCAGAACATCGACGCTGTCATCGACATCGGCTTCGCCGCCTGCGTTGAGCTTGGAGATATAGGCGTTGAGCCTCTCATACCTCAGCTTGGTCTGCCAGTATTCTGCCTTGAGCCTCTCTTTTCTGTTGTCTGACATCATCAGATCTACGGTTTCGTTAAGTTCCATAAAACAACCTCCTTACAATACTCATAAAGAGCGGATACGTTCACACCCTTTAATCAGCTTCATGTTCATTATAGCACATTCCGGACGGATTGTCAACAGCTTAATAGTTTAAAACACTAAACTAAATGGGCACAAGGGACTCTAATCCTGCAAAATGCGACAAAAAAGGCGCTGCTGCCGCTTTGCATAATTACCGGACCGCGCTGCTTTACAGAGCGGTGATAATGCAAAAAAGGATATCTTCCCCGCCTGCGGCAGGTAGATATCCCAATTTTTAACTGATATTCACTTCGTGCAACAGTCTCAAAAAATTATTCACTTGCTCTCGAGCAGCTTTTCGGCGCTTGCGAGCTTGACTGCGCAGACAAAGACCTTCATCGCCTGGACAAGCTCCTCCTTCGGAGGGAGGGTGGGAGCGATGCGGATATTGGAGTCGTGGGGATCCTTCTTATAGGGGTAGGTAGCGCCTGCGCCGGTCATAACGACGCCGGCCTCCTTGCAGAGTGCAACGACCTTCTTAGCGCAGCCGTCGAGGGTATTGAAGCTTACGAAGTAGCCGCCGTTGGGCTTGGTATAGGTACCGATGCCGAGGGGCTTGATCTCGGCGTCGAGGGCGTCGAGCACCACCTTGAACTTGGGAGCGATGATCGCTCTGTGCTTCTCCATCTGAGCCATAAGGCCGTCATAGGAGCCGAAGAACTTGGCGTGGCGCAGCTGGTTGATCTTATCGTAGCCGATGGTCTGGATAGTCATCAGCGACTTGACATACTCAACGTTCTTGACCGAGGCAGCCATTACCGCAACTCCGCCGCCGGCGAAGCTGATCTTGGAGGTCGAGGCGAACTCATAGACCATATCCTCGGAGCCGAGCTTCTTGCACTCGTCGAAGATGTTGAGCAGCTTATCGGGGGTATCGGTGAGGTGGTGGATGCAGTAGGCGTTATCCCAGAAGATGCGGAAGTCCTTGGCTGCGGGCTTGAGGGCAGCGAAGCGCTTTACGACCTCATCCGAGTAGGTGATGCCGGTGGGGTTGGCGTACATGGGCACGCACCAGATACCCTTGATGCTGTCGTCCTCTGCGACGAGGCGCTCGATCATATCCATATCGGGGCCGTTATCGTCGGTGGGGATATTTATCATCTCGAAGCCGAACTGCTCGGTTATGGCGAAGTGCCTGTCGTATCCGGGCACAGGGCAGAGCCACTTGACCTTGGGGATATCCTTCCAGGGCTTCTGTACGCCGTCCACGCCGAAGACGTAGCAGCGCATGATCATATCATACATTATATTAAGGCTGGAGTTTCCGCAGATGATGAGCTCATCGTTGGAGACGCCGAGCATGGGGGCGAAGAGGTTCTTGGCGTCAACGATACCGTCGAGGCCGCCGTAGTTACGGCAATCGGTACCGTCGGAGGCTTTATAGTCCTTATCGTAGCTGTTTACAGCTGCGAGCATTTTCATAGCGAGGTCGAGCTGTTCGGAAGAGGGCTTACCTCTTGCCATATTAAGGGAGAGGCCGAGGGCTTTATAGCCTTCATACTCTGCCTTGACGTCGTCTCTGAATTTTGTAAGCTGTTCCGTATTCATTTCACTGAGCTGCATGATGATTCCTCCGTATGATAATCTGCCCTTTAAAACGGCGATACGATATATTATACTGCGATTTGAGTGACCTATACTATTATATACCCACCTTTCTGATTTTGCAAGTTGTTTTTATGCCACTTGCAAAAAATCATTAGTTTACACAGTTTACACCCTACACTTTTCCGATATATGGGTAAAATCACAAAAAGGGGGGGAGATGCAGTAAGCATAAGACCAAAACGCGAAGCGACTTGGGGTCAAGGGGGGTCTCCCCCCTTGCGGGGGTCGCTATTTGTACGAAGTACAAATTGCGGAGCCCTCCTCGCGGGTCGAGGACAGAGCCCTCGCACGGCTCCGCAGGCACTCGTACTTCAATCCAAATAAGGCGCTGCGCCCATAAATCAAAGGGCTGCAACGCCTTTTCATTTATTCAAAGTAATGGGGAAAATTATACGCAGCGCCGTCAGCTCCGTTCGTCGCCCGCACATACAGGAATAGCAGGTCGCGTAAGCGGCCGAGCGAATTCCGTCCGGGTCCTCGGCGCGGACGGCGCAATTCGCGTCACGCTCCCTCTGGTCGCTTAACTGTCTGCGGGTGACGTGCTGTGTGGGCGCGCCGCGGCGTTAAATAAGACCGTAAGCTGTTCTGCAATTCACGCTC
>JAFXVY010000137.1 GCA_017534595.1 Ruminococcus sp. | reverse complement strand
GTCAGATTGCCTAAATTCGACGCAGGCGGGCTGGCGCCCGGCAAGGAGAATAGTGTCAACAAGTTGACACGGTAATAATGACGGAAAGCTGGCAAGCAGATGGCGTGCAGAGGCGTCAGCCGCGGGTTGTGCGGTGTTGCCTTAACAGTTCCGCGCGGGGATATGGAGAATTACAATGAACACAGTTGAAAAAGTAAGAGAGCTCGCTCAGCCTATCGCGGATGAGCTGGGACTGTTCCTCTGGGACATAAGGTTCGAGAAGGAGGGCGCCAGCTGGTATCTGAAAGTGCTGATCGACAAGGACGGCGGCGTTGATATGAATGACTGCGAGGCCATGACCCGCCCGCTCAACAAGCTGCTCGACGAGACCGACCCGATAGAGCAGAGCTATATCCTCGAAGTCGGCAGCCCGGGGCTCGGCAGGGACCTTCGCAGACCAGAGCACTTCCTCGCCTGCATCGGCGATGAGGTGCGGGTGCGCACAATAAGACCCGTCAACGGCGAGCGCGATTTCATCGGCATACTTTACAGCTATGAGAAAAACGAGTTCGTCATCGCGCAGTCGGAGGACGAGGCCGACAGGCTCACCTTCAAGACCGCCGACTGCTCCTATGTCCGTCTCAACGACGACCAGTTCTGACCGGGGGGATAGCTATGCCCGACAGCAGATTTGTTTTCAGCGACAGCCTGTCCGTGGAGGATTTCCTGCGGCTGCGTGCAGAGGTGGATTGGATCGCCCTGCCAGTCGAGCAGGCTCAGGCAGGTCTTGACAACACCTTCGCCTGCATTTCCGTCAGCGTTGACGGCGAGACCGTCGGCATGGCAAGGATGCTCTGGGACGGCTGCTACTGCGCCTTCCTGACGGATGTGGTGGTCAGCGGGAAGTACCGTCACAACGGGCTCGCCACCGAAATGGTGCAGCGTCTCATAGACAGGCTCAGAGCCGAGAAAAAGGACGGTTGGTATATCAAGCTCTATCTCATGGCCGCCCACGGCAGAGAGAGCTTCTACGAAAAATTCGGCCTCTATGCAAGGCCCTCGGGCGAAGAGGGCGCGGGGATGAATATGTGGTTATGATCGAAACTGAAAGACTCCTCCTGCGTGAGCTGACGGAGGAGGACTTCGATGCACTTTTCAAGGTGCTCGGAGACCCGAGCATAATGCAGCACTACCCCTATACCTTTGACGAGGCACGGGTGCACGGCTGGATAGCCCGCAACATAGAGCGTTACCGTATATACGGCTTCGGGCTGTGGGCGGTCTGCCTCAAGGATACGGGGGAGCTTATCGGCGACTGCGGCCTGACCATGCAGCTCATCGACGGCACCGAAAGACCCGAGATCGGCTACCACATCAGAGCCGACCGTCAGCGTATGGGCTATGCTTCCGAGGCTGCCCGGGCGGTGCGGGACTGGGCATTTGAGAACACCGCCTTTGATGCGGTCTGCTCATATATGAAAAGCACCAACCTTCCCTCGATAAAGACCGCGGAGGCCTACGGCTGCCGTAAGCTCGGTGAGTACGAGGACGGCGGAAGGGTCTGCATTTACGGGCTGACAAGGGAAGAATGGGAAAACATCAGACACACAGAATAATTACCTATCGGATGATAAAAAGGAGATAAAATGGCAAGCTATAAATCAGGCCGTATGTCCGAGGACATACGCAGGATAATTTCCGCCAAGATGCGTGAGCTCAAAGACCCCCGCATCGGCGGCGGAGAGATGCTCACGGTAGTGAGATGCGAGGTCGCCAGCGACGGCAGCTTCTGCAAGGTCTATATCTCGAGCCTTGAGGGGTTCGATAAGGCAAAGCAGGCTGTCAAGGGCTTCGAGAGCGCCTCGGGATATCTCAAGAGAGAGATCTCGAACGTCCTCGGGCTGAGAAAGGCCCCCGACCTCAAATTCGTCGCGGATGACTCTGCGGAGTACTCCGCAAGGATATTTGCGAAGTTAAAGAAGATCGTCCCCGCAGATGCGGAGGAAGTCTCCGGCGAGCCGGAAGACCCCGCCGGGGACGAAGAAGAACCCGACAATGAAGACTGAATACTGCGACATCGGGCTCAACCTGTTTTCAAAACAGTTCCGCGACCCCGAGGAGATAATGCGCGGCGCACACGAGGCCGGCGTGCAGTTTATCATCACCGGCTCGGATATGCGCAGCAGCGAGCAGGCGGCGGAGTTCGTAAGAAGTCATGACTGCTACGCCACGGCGGGCATCCACCCCCATGAGGCCGACAGCGTCGACGAGAGCTCATTCAAGCGGCTCGCGGAGCTTTACGGGCAGGAGAGGGTAGTGGCTGTCGGAGAGTGCGGTCTCGACTATGACAGGATGTTCTCATCCAGAGAGGACCAGCTTTCCTGTCTGAGGCGGCATATTGATCTCGCCGAGCAGACAGGTCTGCCGATGTTCCTGCACGAGCGTGAGGCGTCGGATGACCTTGTGAGCTGCTTTGAGGGGCACAGCGCCCTCTGTGAGCGCTCGGTGGTACACTGCTTCACAGGCGATGCGAAAACAGCGGAAAGATATCTTTCCATGGGCTTTTATATCGGCGTCACCGGCTGGATCTGCGACGACCGCCGTGCAGACGCTTTGCGTGAGGCCGTAAGGCACATCCCCCTTGACCGCATAATGGCCGAGACCGACGCGCCCTATCTCACACCGAGAGGGATAAAGGGTCTCGGGCGGGTGAACCTGCCGCAGAATGTGAGATATGTGGTCTCGGCGCTGGCAGGATATATGAACGTTACCGAACAGGAGCTCAAGGCAAGGCTCTCAGAAAACACAGAGCGCTTTTTCGGGATCTCTTTACAAAGAAACGGAGTATGATATGGACTTTGCACAGATCGGCAGATGCTTTGAGGAAAACGACTGCTTCACGATACTGACCCACAAGAGCCCCGACGGTGATACGCTCGGAGCGGGCTTCGCTCTCTGCGCCTATCTGCGGGATATGGGAAAGAAAGCCAATGTCCTCAACGGCGAAGGCTTCCCCGACAGATACAGCTTCATGTACGAGGGCTATGAGCCCCAGGAGTTTGAGGAGAAGTTTGTCATCGCGGTGGATATCGCCGACCCCAAGCTGCTCGGCAGCGGCCTTGCCGCCTATGAGGAGGAGGGCAGGATAGACCTCTGCATAGATCACCATATCTCGAACAAGTATTACGCCAAGGAGAGCTTCGTTGACGGCAATGCCTCGGCTGCCTGCCTGATACTTTACGAGCTTTTCAAGGAGCTGGGCAGGCCGATATCCAAGCATATCGCCATGTGCCTCTATACCGGCATCGCCACCGATACCGGCTGCTTCAAGTACGAGAACACCACCCCTGCGGCGCATAACGCCGCCGCCGAGCTGATACAGTACGGCTTCGGGTTTTCGATCATCAACAGAAAGATGTTCGATATCAAGAGCCACGGCAGGCTCGCAGCCGAAAGGCTCGCCGCCGATACCATGGAGTTCTTCTGCGATTACAAGTGCGCGGTCATGATCCTGACCACCGAGATGATGGACAGCTGCGGCATCGAGCCCGCGGAGTTCGAGGGAATGGCCTCCATACCCCTTTCGGTAGAGGGCGTCGAGATCGGCGTGACCGTAAGGCAGCGCCATGAGCAGGTCTGGAAGCTCTCGGTCAGAACGACCGAAACAATAGACGCCTCGGCGTTCTGCAAGCAGTTCGGCGGCGGAGGACACATCCGCGCTGCGGGCTGCGAGCTCAAGGGCACCCTTGAGCAGGTCAGAGTGCAGATAACAGAGGCGGTCGGGAGGCTCGGGCTGTGAGCGAGCAGACAGAGCTCTGCGGCATCATCCCGGTATTCAAGCCCGAGGGCTGGACTTCCTTTGACGTCATAGCCAAGCTGCGCGGGATACTTCATATCAGGCGCCTCGGCCATGCCGGGACGCTCGATCCTATGGCGACAGGCGTGCTGCCGGTGTTCGTCGGCAAGGCGACCAAGGCCTGCGACATCCTGCCCGACAGCGACAAGGCGTATATCGCCGGCTTCCGGCTGGGGATCTCCACCGACACGCAGGATATCACCGGGAAGGTGCTTTCAGAATGCGGGGACGGCGTCACGGAGGGACAGGTGCTTGAAGCGCTGGGAGCCTTCCGCGGAGAGATAATGCAGCTCCCGCCGATGTACTCCGCCGTTAAGGTCGGGGGAAAGCGGCTCTATGAGCTTGCCCGCGAGGGCAGGGAGGCGGAGCGTCAGCCGAGAAAGATAACCGTCTATGAGGCTGAGCTCAGAGAATATTGTGAAGATACCCGGGAGGGGAAGCTGTATATCAGCTGCTCCAAGGGTACATATATCAGAACGGTGATACACGACCTCGGCGCGGCTCTGGGCTGCGGCGGGACGATGACCTCGCTTTGCAGAGTGGCTGCGGCGGGCTTCGCCCTCGAGGACTGCTTCACCATGGAGCAGCTCTCGCAGATCCCGGCGGAGCAGGCGCTGAAGCCGCTGCTGACGGTCTTTGAGGGCTGTACAAAGGTCAGGCTCAGTGAACACTGCACCCGGATGTACAGAAACGGCGTCAAGCTGGGCTGTGAGCAGGCCGGGATAAGCAGGAGCTATGAGGGAGAATTCTGCGTCACAGGCTCCGGCGGAGAGCTTCTCGGGCTGGCAAGAGTTGACAGTGCAGAAGGCGTCATAAGAGCCGTGAGGAATTTTTACTGACAGATTTTTCGGGTGGTGCTGATGAAGGATATCACAACCGAATATACCCCCCTGCCCGTAAGGACAGCGGTAGCGCTCGGAGTGTTCGACGGGGTGCATCTCGGGCACAGGCTGGTCATAGACAAGGCCGTGAGCTTCGCCCGCGACGGCGTAAGCCCCGCAGTATTCACCTTCCGCTCGGACACGGTGGTCAACAAGGGCAGCGAGAGGCTGCTCACCGACGCCGAAAAGCACCGGCGCATCTCTCAGAGAAAGGTCGAGTACGTCTGCTCGCCGGACTTCGCCGAGGTCAGGGATATGACCGCCGAGGAATTCGTCCGGGATGTGCTGGCGGCAAGGCTGCGGTGCAGATATGCGGTCTGCGGAGTGGATTTCCGCTTCGGAAAAAACGCTCAGGGCAGCGCGGATACGCTGCGAGAGCTCGGCGAGAGATACGGCTTCAAAACTGTCGTTCTGGACAAGCTCGCTCTCGGCAGCGAGACGGTCAGCTCGACGGTCATCAAGGAGCATATCCGCCGCGGAGAGATAGTCAGAGCCAACGAGCTCCTGGGCTACCGCTTCAGCGTGCGGGAGGAGGTCGTCCACGGCGCCGGCCTCGGCAGGACGTGGGATTTCCCGACGATAAACCAGCTGCTCCCGGCAGGAGTCACCGTGCCGAAGTTCGGGGTCTACTGCTCAAGGGTCAAATACGGCGGCAGCACCTATACCGGTGTGACGAATATCGGCGTCAAGCCGACGGTGGGCAAACAGACCGCCCCCGCAGCCGAGACCTATATCATAGACTTCAACGGCGACCTCTACGGCAGGACCGTTCAGGTCGGGCTCGAGAGGTTCCTGCGCCCCGAGCGGCGCTTTGAGAGCATCGAAGAGCTGCGCCGGCAGATCGCCTCGGATATAGCCGAGGCCTCCGCCGCAAGACAGCTCGGATAAACTAAACTTTCGTCCTGTCATCACGGTATTGACACAAACCGGTGATAGGATGTATAATGGCAAATTTTGATGCAGGGCATCCCTGCAAGGAGGGAACTGACAATGATCGAGGTGCAGAACCTTAGCAAGCACTACGGTGACAAAAGGGCTGTTGACAACATCTCGTTTAAAGCAGAGGACGGAGAGATACTGGGTTTCCTCGGGCCGAACGGCGCCGGGAAATCCACTACCATGAACATACTCACGGGCTATATCTCCTGTACCTCGGGCAAGGCGCTTATCGACGGTATCGACATTCTCGAGGAGCCGATAAAGGCCAAGGCGAAGATCGGATATCTTCCCGAGCTTCCGCCGCTCTATCTCGACATGACGGTCAAGGAGTATCTCAACTTCATCTACGACCTGAAAAAATGCAAGCTGCCGAGAAACACACATCTCAAGGATATTTGCAGCCTTGTCAAGATCGACCATGTCTATAAGAGACTTATCAAGAACCTTTCAAAGGGCTATAAGCAGAGAGTCGGGCTGGCGCAGGCGCTGGTCGGCAACCCCAACGTGCTGATCCTCGACGAGCCGACGGTCGGCCTCGACCCCAAGCAGATCATCGAGATCAGAACGCTCATCAAGAAGCTGGGGCGCAACCATACGGTCATCCTTTCCTCCCATATACTCTCGGAGGTGCAGGCGGTCTGCGATAAGATCGTCGTTATCAACGAGGGCAGGATCGTCGCCGACGATACCGAGGACAACCTCTCGAGAAAGCTCTCCTCCGACCACAGGCTCACTGTCAGGATCGAGGGCGAGCAAAGCGAGGTCCTCAGAATGATCGAGAGCATCAGGGACGTCGAGAAGACGGATATCGGTGCCAGACACGATGAGGACGTCATCGAGTACCGCATCGAGGCCAAGGAGGGTTCGGATATCAGGCGCGAGCTCTTCAAGAAATGCGCCGAGAGCGGATTTATAATCCTCGAGATGAAATCGAGCGAGCTCACGCTTGAGGATATCTTCCTTCGCCTTACAATGGGCGACGGGCTCGAAGATAACGGAGGTGAGGACTGATGGGCGCAGTATTCAGACGCGAGACGCTGGCGTATTTCACATCGTCGATAGGGTATATCTTCCTTGCGGCGTTCTACGGCTTTTCGGCGTTCTCCTTCACCTCGACCTCTCTGAGATACAACACGACGACCATGGACGCCATGTTCCAGCAGCTCATGATCGTGCTGATCGTGCTCATCCCGATACTTACGATGAGGACGATGTCCGAAGAGAAAAAGAACAAGACCGATCAGTGCCTGCTGACAGCTCCCGTGGGGCTGGGCGGCATCGTGGTGGGCAAGTTCCTTGCCGCCATGCTGATCTATGCGCTGGGCGTTGCGATCACGGTAGTCTATGCCGTAGTCGTATCGGCCTTCGCAGCCCCCGACTGGAACGTTATAGTCGGCAATATCGTCGGCCTGCTGCTGCTCGGTGCGGCATTCATAGCCGTCGGTATATTCTGCTCGTCCCTGACCGAAAATCAGGTGGTATCGGCAGTAATAAGCTTTATCGCGCTGATAGCGCTCTATATGCTCACCACTATCGGTGACGTCATCCCCTCGGATTTCATCGAGGATCTTATGCCCGATCTTGGCCCCGTGTGGAGAACGGTCATTACCGAAGCCGTGCTCGCGGCGGTGCTTGCTGCCTGCTTCTTCCTGTTCGGAAAGCGTGCGGGAGTGCTGATCGTCGGCTTCATACTGATGCTCGTTATGGGTCTGTTCGCCGCAAAGGGCGAGCTCGTTCCCGAGATACTCTCGAAGCTTTCGTTCTGGGAGAGATACAACGGCTTCACTTACGGACTTTTCGATCTTTCAAATGCGCTGTTCTTTATCAGCGCCGTAGCGGTATTCCTGTTCCTGACGGTCAGGGTGCTCGAGAAACGCCGTTGGGCTTAAGGAGGGGATCACTGTGGCTGATAATGAAAAGAACAAGGATACTGCACCTTCCTCCGAGCCTGCCGAGCAGAAGAAGGATAAGGTGTCAAAGCCTATAAAGGACCTCCTCGGCGACGTCGTCAAGGCGCAGAAGGAGGGCAGCCTCGGCTCCGAGGAAGAAGCCTCCGATAAGGAGACCGAGCCGGAGACCAAGGCTAAGAAGGAAAAGAAAAAGACCAACGTAAAGCAGCTCAAGCACGGTATGATGTCAACAGTGCTGACTATCGTGTTCATAGCGGCCGTCGTGCTGGTCAACGTGATCGCAACGGTGCTCTTTGAGCGCTACCCGCTGACGATCGACCTCACCAAGGAAAAGAAGTATTCGATCTCCACCGACTCTCAGGAGTATATCGAGAAGATCGATGTCGATGTGCTGGTGACGATATTCTCCACCGAGGAGCAGTTCAAGGCCCTCTCGGACTATACCGTCCAGGCACTCGAGATGCTCAAGAAATATCAGAAGTATAACGACAGGATAAGCTACCGCTTCGTCGAGATCGACTCCAACCCCGATATTGTAGCGGACTACGGCGCAGAGGCGGTATCTCAGTTCGGTATCATCTTCGAGACCAATCCCACCGATAAGGTCAAGAGAACGAGAAAGGTCAACCTGACCGACCTCGTCAAGTTCAACGACGAGCTGCTCACCAACCTCAACCAGTACGGCATGACTATAGAGAACCTCGTCTCGAGCTACGGCGACCTCAGAGTAATGCAGGCCTATGCCTCCTATATCGAGGCATCGAGAGCGGATGAGGCGTTCATGTCGGCACTCATGGCAGTTACCGACCCGACCCCCACCACCGCAGTCTTCCTCACCGGCAGACAGGAGGTCGATAACCTCGCTTACCTCCATTCGCTGCTCGAAGCCAACGGCTACTATGTCAAGGATGTGGATATCACCAAGGAGGAGATCCCCGAGGAGACCAATCTGATAATCCTCGCGGCTCCCACTATCGACTACCTGCCCGAGGAGATCGACAAGATCGACAAGTACCTCGAGAACGGCGGCGCCCTCGGCAAGCAGATGCTCTACTGCGCATCGGTAAGACAGGGCGAGACCCCGAACCTCGACGAGTTCCTTGCCGAGTACGGCATCGAGATCGGCGGCGGCGTTGTCTGCGAGCAGAGCGGCGACTATTACTACCAGCTGCCCTACTACACCATCACCAACGATATATCGAGCAACTTCACTCAGGACGTCGGCACATCTTCACCCGTGCTGCTCAATGCGATCTCCCGCCCGATAAAGCTGCTGTTCGACGAAAGAGGCTTCAACGGCACTGAGGCTTATGTCAAGTCAACGAACAATGCCTATATCTATGACCTCGAGACCCGCGAGCAGCTCTCAAAGGGTCAGCAGATCTATACCGCTGTGGCTTCCAAGGCCATATTCTCCACCGAGGACGGCAGCGGCACCTACAGCAATATCGTGGTCTACGGCGCTGTCGAGTCCCTCGCGGACGCTTACCTCAGCTACCCGCAGTTCAATAACAGAGAGTATGTGCTCAGCCTGCTCAACGGCGTTACCAATAAGACCAGAACAGGCATCGTTATCGAGCCGAAGGTCATCGAGGGCAACGTCTTCGACCTCACCGACAAGCAGAGATCGGTGCTGCAGTGGACATTCATCCTCATCATCCCCGCTGTCGTGCTGATAGTCGGCGGAGTGATCTGGCTGAGAAGAAAGAACAGATGATAACGGAAAAGGTGATCCGATGAACGGAAAGATACAGGGAATAATAATCGGAGCAGTCGTGGTCGCGGCACTCGGAGGTACGCTCGCCGTCCTCGAGCTGACAGGCAAGGATAAGGACAGCAGCTCGGTCACCGACAGCTCCTCAAGAGTGATCGCAAGCGTCGCCGACGAGAACGAGAATATCGAGATCGTGAAGGTCGAGGCCAAGCAGGTCAAGGCAGTCGCCGTCGATAATGCGACCGGCGGCTACCACCTCGAGCGCCCCAGCTCGGGCAAGACCGAGTTCAATATCAAGGAGCTCACCGGACTGAGCCTCAATACCACAAAGCTCGCCGACCTCGTCAGCGATATCGCCTCGCTGACCGGCTATAAGACTGTCGAGGAGAACGCAGACGATCTCGCCAAGTACGGGCTCAAGGAACCCAATACCACCTTTGAGGTCACCTTCGACGACGGCAGTACCCGTAAGTTCAGAGTCGGCGATGTCTCCACCCAGAAGCGCTACCGCTATTTCTGCGAGGACGGCAGCTCCAAAGTCTATATGGTGCTCGAGAGCTCGCTGAAATATATGATCGAGCGCAAGGAGGAATTGGTGATAACCGCGCTGTTCCCCTCGCAGACCTCCGAGGAGTACGGTACCCTCGAGATCACAAGAAAGGATCTCGATTACCCCGTCAGGTTCGAGAACGTCGAAAAGGAAAAGGAGCTCATATCCACACAGATAATGGTGTCTCCCATCCATGCGCACCTGAACGTCACCACCTCGAGCAGCGTCACTCACGGCATCTTCGGACTTTCGGCAGGCCGCTGCGAGCTGGTCTTCCCGACCACCGAGCAGATGGAGGAGTACGGCCTCGCAGACCCCTTCGCAACAGTCCATTATAAGGATTCGACTATGGACGTCACTTTGAAGATCGGCAACGGCAAGCACGCCACCGACGACGACGGCAAGGATATCGACAGCATCGCCTCCTACTTCTGCTATGCGGAGGGCATCATAGGCGCCGACTGTATCTGGGAGATCCCCGCATCCTCGCTTTCGTGGGCGACCTTCCAGCCGGGAGACGTCCTCTCGCTGATGACCTCGAACAAGATCTACGATATAGGCGAGGTCAAGGTAACGACCGGGTCCGGCGTGACAGATTACACTCTGAGCGCAAACGAGGAAGAGGCGGAGGTCTACTGGGTAAAGAAGAACGGCACGCAGGACATCGACACCGAGCTGTTCAAGGGACTTTACAAGTACCTGCTCTCGATACCGACCAAGGAGATCTGGTTCGAAGAGCCGCAGGGCGAGCCGTTCCTGACGATAGAGATCAAGCGTACCGATGAAGAGGGAGATGACAAGCTCGAGTTCTATCAGGACACCTCGAGAAGAGTGGCGGTAGTGCTCAACGGTGAGCCCTCCTACCGTGTACAGTCGAGGTGGACGGACACCTTCCTTGAGAACATGGCGCGTATCGAGCGCGGCGAGGAAGTTCAGGAGACTCCGTGATTTATGACAAATTCCGCGTGCCGGACATGATAGAATAACAGGTGTGCGGCTGAAACGAGCTGAAAAAAATACAGATAAAGGAGTTGTTTATTATGGCAGAGAAGAAGTCACCTTTTTTCACTTACAAGGGGATACCTCTTGTAAGAAAGGGGAATGTAATTTACTTCGGGAATATGTACGAAGAATTTGTAGTAATGATCGAGATACTGGGTACTGAGCAGAGGGGCGGAATAGACGTAGCGAACAAGGTCCGTTTAAGGAAGATGGCTACGGACATCAGGATCCCGCCGAACGAAGCGATAGTAAAGAAGGCAGAGAAGACGAGTCTTTACGAGGCACTTGACATGGCGTGTGCGTGGCTGAAGGTATAAGCCCGCAGATAACCAAAACAAAGCGCTGCACCGAAAAGGGTGCAGCGCTTTGCTTATGTCTTAAAGTCCGAATTTTTCCTTGATCTGATCGTAGACCGACTTGAGGAAGCCGCTATCCTTGATGAGCCCGTTCACAAAGCCGTAGGAATCGGGCTTGTCAAGATCTTCGGGAAGCGGGCAGCGTCCCTGACCGTCGCCTGTCGGCCAGTAGCAGTCATAGTCTTTTTGATAAGACAGGAAGAATATCCATTTGTCGCCCTGCTTCATTGGAGAAAGATCGGAAAATGCATAAAGGATGCGCTTTCCGTTCTTATCGGCAAAGCCGGAGTTCTGCTTGACCGTTATCTCGTCGGGGCAGCTGCCCGCAAGGATCTTTTCGACCTTTACCTTCGCCGAGGTAGTGATCCGGTCTATGTTGTTGGGATTGTTTTCTTCATATTTTGCCTCGGTCTCGGGTTCACCCACGATCTCACCGATTATCACTGCCTGCGAGTTTTCGATGAGCTGATCGAGCGTGTCGCAGCGGTCAAAGCGGTCAACTATGCCGGTGAACAGCTCAAAGCTGTCATCGGATGATTCCGGGACGCTCGACTGGGTGTCAGCGGATGATTCCCGGACACTTGACGGGGTGTCAGCGGCCTTGATGTCCGCCGCCGAGCTGTCGGACGAGCCGCAGCCTCCGAGTGACGCCGCAAGACACAATGCGGCGATCGTTGTAATTAAACGTTTTTTCATATCATCATGCCCCTTTCCGTGCAGATCTCCGAGCGTATGGTTTTATTCTGTTTATATTATATCCGACAGATGATAAAAACGCAACAGTTCATAAGAAAAATAGTGATTATATACAAAGGTTGACTAAACTAATTATTTAATCTGTCTAACGAATCGGGAGCCTTCGCAGCAGCCTGTAAAAAAGCAGGAAAACGGTACAAAATTTTCTTAAATTTCTATGATATGTTCAAAAGTTACTTTATATTCACACAAATTTCATAAACGTTTGTTATAATATTGAACAGATATACTTTTTATGCAAATTATTGGATTTGGAGGGATCGTTTTATGGAACAGCACGGTATTAGTAAGCTCGATCTGAAAAGACGCAACAGGATGCAGGTACTCAAGATCCTTAAACAGCGCGGCCCTACCTCGCGTATTGATATCGCGGGTATGCTCGAGCTCACAAGAGCTGCCGTAACGATCATCACCAATGAGATGATAGATCAGGGCATCATCCAGGAGATAGGCGAGTATAAGCACGTCTCCGAAAAAGCCCCGAGGGGAAGAAAAAAGATCCTTATAGATATCAACCACCACTATAAGTTCGCCGTCGGCGTTACCGTCGAGGAGGATATGGTGAGCGTCGGCCTGTCTACACTTGCCGGCGATGTTCTCGATAAGAGGAACCTTCCCGTGAAGGCTTCCACCGATAAGCGCGAGATCTATGAGTTCATCGAAAAGGCGATCAGAGAGGTCATGGCTGATAACTGCCTCGAGCATGACTCGATCCTCGGCATCGGCTTCGGCGTGTTCCCCACGATGTACGATAAGCTCGATATCGAAGTTGCCGACGGTGTACCCAATTATTCCAAGATCCGCGCCTATGTCGCATCCCTGACCGACCTCCCCGCCGTGTTCGATAACTCGGTGAAGGGCACCGCTATGGCGAATATCGACTTCCTCAAGACCAAGGATCCCAACCGCCATAATATCGCGTTTCTGCAGTACGGCCCGACGATGCACTTCGTCGTTACCAACCTCAACGACCCGATCATTTCCTACGATAACCGTACCGGATTCGTGGATAAAATGATAATCGACCCCAACGCCTCCGAGCGCTGCGTCTGCGGAAGAAGAGGCTGCGTCGAGAATGAGCTCACTCCCCAGGCCATAATGAGAAAGATCTCCGCCGTCTACGGAAAGGAGTCCACTCCCGCACTGTTCTCATCTACCGGCGGCGATAAGGATAAGATGTCTCTCGAGAATATCTATTCCGCATATTCCCGCGGCGACGAGCCTGTTATCAGGATCATCGACAGAACGCTCGAGCTCACCGCGGTGCTGCTCAACAACCTCTATTTCTCCACCAACCCCCAGAAGATAGTGCTTCACCACTTCCGTTTCAGCCCCGAGCTCGCTGACGATACCTTCTTCGATATGCTCAAGAACCACGTTACCGCCGTCGGCGGTGCGAGAGTCGCCAGCAAGATCGAGCCCTCGATCATCGAGGACAAGCACCGCTTCCTCTCGGGCTGCGCTATCGCTATCAGAGTGCTGTTCTTCGATAAGGGCGGCTTCGATAAGAACTGATCGTTCCGGAAAGTTTACGCTTTGGCTCTTGACAAGCGTATATGCTTGTGATATAATAACATAAATCAATGATCAAAAAGGCTTTGAAGGAAAGAGTAGCTTCGGGCCGCACACTCAGAGAGAGGACGTTTGCTGAGAGTTCCTTGTGTGCGCCGGGGCGAAGACCGTTCCCGAGCCCCGCCGCCCAACACCCGCAAGGGCAAAGTAAGCGCCGGCGTATTCCGCGTTAAGGAGCAGTAAGTTAAATCCAAGGTGGGACCGTGTATGTCAATGCACCCTTGAAAAGCTGTGTATGCAGTTTTTTCGGGGTGCTTTTTATTTCCCGGTCCCGGAAAACATGAAAGGAAGTATGTAAAATGAAAGTCATCTGCAACGACGGTCATGTCGCAGAATGTCCCAAGGAGGAAGAGCTCCACGTTATCCGCCACTCCGCTGCCCATATCATGGCGCAGGCGGTAAAGAGGCTCTACCCCGACGCAAAATTCGCCTACGGCCCCGCAAACGAAAAGGGCTTTTACTATGACGTCGATCTCGGCGACATCAAGCTCTCCGACAGCGATCTCACCGCAATCGAGAACGAGATGAAAAAGATCGTCAAGGAGAACCTGCCGTTCAAGGTCTTCACTCTGCCCCGCGACGAGGCGATCAAGCTCATGGAGGAAAGAGGCGAGATCTATAAGGTCGAGCATATCGGCGATCTCGCAGAGGACGTTCCCCTCAGCTTTTTCCAGCAGGGCGAGTATATAGATATGTGCGTAGGCCCCCACCTGACCTATACCAAGACCCTCAAGGCCTTCAAGATACTCTCCGTCTCCGGCGCTTACTGGAAGAACGACGCTTCCCGCAAGATGCTCACCCGTATCAACGGCACAGCCTTCGCAACCGCTCAGGAGCTCGAGGCTCACCTTAAAAAGCTCGAAGAGGCCGCCATGCGCGACCACCGCAAGATCGGCAAGGAAATGCAGCTGTTCATGACCGATAACCTCATCGGGCGCGGTCTGCCCATGTTCCTGCCCAAGGGCTATACGATCTGGCAGGAGCTCGAGAACTACATCAAGGAAAAGGAGCTCAAGCTCGGCTATCAGCACGTTATGACCCCCTGCGTAGGCTCGGTGGCTCTCTATCAGACCAGCGGCCACTGGGAGCATTACAAGGACAATATGTTCCCGGCTATGGAGGTCGAGGGCGAGAGCTTTGTCCTCAGACCCATGAACTGCCCGCACCACATGATGATCTACTCCAACCAGAAGCATTCCTACCGCGACCTGCCTATCCGTATCGGTGAGATCGCCCACGACTTCCGCTTCGAGGCAAGCGGTACCCTCAAGGGCATCGAGAGAGGCCGTCACTTCTGCCAGAACGATGCCCACCTCTTCTGCACTCCCGAGCAGATCAAGGACGAGGTCGGCAGGGTAGTCGATCTCATCTTCGATACCTACAAGGATTTCGGCATCACCGAGTACCGCTGTGTGCTCTCGCTGCGCGATCCCGCAGACAAGGTTAAGTATCATCAGGACGACGAGATGTGGGAAAAGGCTGAAAGCGCACTCAGAGACGTTCTCAACCAGCTCGGCATCGAGTACACCGAGGAGATCGGCGAGGCGGCATTCTACGGCCCGAAGCTCGACGTAAACGTAGTGCCTGCCGTAGGTGCGGAGTACACACTCTCTACCTGCCAGCTCGACTTCTGCCTGCCGGCTAAGTTCGACCTCAAATACACCGACAAGGACGGCGTGGACAAGACGCCGGTAGTAATACACAGAGCTATCCTCGGGTCCCTTGACCGTTTCATGGCATATCTGATCGAAGAGACGAAGGGACGCTTCCCGGTATGGATCGCGCCGGTACAGGCGAAGGTACTGCTTGTTTCGGAGAAGAGCGCGGAGTATGCCGAGAAGGTATACGATATGCTTTACGATGCGGGAGTGAGGGTACAGCTTGACGACCGCAACGAAAAGATCGGCTACATGATCCGTCAGGCGCAGTACACCGAGAGAGTACCTTACATGGTTATCATCGGAGAGCAGGAGCTGCAGAACAACACTGTTTCGGTGCGCACTCAGGACAGCAAGACTGTGACGATGACTGCGGAAGAGTTTGTTGAGAAGATCACGGGAGAGATCAGGAGTAAGGCGATCACGACGGTTCAGCAGTAAGACCGCAGAAAGCACAGCTCCAAATATACAAACAAGGCGCTGCGCCCATAATACAAAGGGCACAGCGCCTTATTGGTATTGAGTTTCTTGTGCCTGCGGAGCCGGGGTCGGAGCTGTCGAGTTTGGGTCTTTGCTTTTCTGCGGGTCATATCATCGCCGTCGCCGCCGCCGTCACCAGCGGAAGCGTCAGCCCTGACAGTAAAGTCGTCACCGCAAAGTATTCCGAAAGCCGCTCCGGCTTCTTGTTGAAAAGTACCGCAAACATAGTCCCCGTAGTCGCCGCCGGACAAGCCGCAGCTATCGTTATTACCATGATAACAAGCGGAGGCGCCGGTATCAGCCGCATGATCGCAAAACATACCGCCGGTACTATCACAAGCTTCATCGCACATACAAGATAAAGCCCCTTGTTTTTCACAGCTTTTATAAAACTCGTCTGTACCGCAGCAGCCCCCGCTATCAGCATAGCCATCGGCGTGTTCAGCGACGCGATACCCTCAAAGGATGCCGCCGGTATCTCCGGGAGCTTCAGCTTCGCAAGATAACAGATCAGCCCCAAAAACACCGCAATAACAGACGGGTTGCGCAGCGCCTTCATGAATGCCGAAAAGTCTTTCTCGCCTTTCATTATCATGTAGCCGTGCGTCCATACCAGCAGATTGAAAAGTGTGACGTAGGCCGTCAGGTAAAGCACTCCCTCTGCCCCGTAGATCCCGTTGACCAACGGTATCCCGATGAACCCGCAGTTGGAGTACACCGACGCGAAACGCTCGATGTCGCAGTCCTCTCTGCTCGGACGGATAACAAGCGTCGTGAAGATTATCGCCGCCGCAAAGGTTACCGCCGCAAGCAGAAACGCCCACGCAAGATTTCCCAGCAGCTCGCTCGAATGCTCCGCCGTCTGATAGGACATGAATATAAGGAACGGGTTGACGATGTGCAGCTCGACAGAGGAAAGCTGCTTTGTGCCGTCCTTCGTGATGAGCCCTTTGAGAGCACAGCCCGCACCTATGGCGAGTATTATGAACATTATAAGTATCTGCTTGCCTATAAGCAGGGCGTTATCCATCGGTCTCACTCCTTTGCTTCCCAATTATGCGCTCATAATGTGAATATTTTACAGCGGATTTGATTAAGTTTTTGGCAATTCGGCCGCGTATACTGACTAAAGATAACGGTATACGGACGGATAGTAATATATTTCAGAACGGAGGAAATAACCATGCCATTCATCAACGTCAAAACAAATGCAGCCGTCAGCGAGGACAAGCTAAACGGCATCAAGTCAAAGCTCGGAGAGGCTATCACAGCAGTTCCCGGCAAGTCCGAGGGCTGGCTCATGGTCGGCATCGAGCCGGAGTACAAGCTCTGGTTCAAGGGCGACCCCGCCCCTGCAGCCATGGTCGAGGCAGCGATCTACGGGAGCGCGTCCTCTTCCGCGCTCAGCGAGCTGACCTCCCGCATCACAAAGATACTCAACGCCGAGCTCGGCATCGCGCCGAACCGCATCTATGTCAAGTACGCCCAGACCGACGACTGGGGCTGGAACGGCAGCAACTTCTAAAAAGCACCCGACCTTTCAGATGAAAGGCCGGGTCTTTTGTATGTATGAGGAAAAAATTACTATGCGTGTTTATCAGAACTTCGGCAGGTTTGCGAGGCTCTTGGCTATCTCCTCGTCGGAGGGGATGTAGTCGCTCATCTCGTGATCGTTGTACTTCTGATATGCTACCATATCGAAGTAGCCGGTACCTGTCAGGCCGAAGAGGATAGTCTTCTCCTCGCCGGTCTCCTTACACTTGAGAGCCTCGTCGATAGCAACTCTGATAGCGTGGCTGCTCTCGGGAGCGGGGAGGATACCCTCAACTCTTGCAAACTGCTCGGCAGCCTCGAATACGGAGGTCTGCTCAACGCTTCTTGCGGTGATGAGCTTGTCATCGTAGAGCTGGGAAACTACCGAGCTCATGCCGTGGTATCTCAGGCCGCCTGCATGGTTGGCGGAGGGGATGAAGCCGGAGCCGAGGGTGTACATCTTGGCGAGCGGGCAAACCATTCCGGTGTCGCAGAAGTCATAAGCGTACTTGCCTCTTGTGAGCGACGGACAGGATGCGGGCTCAACAGCGATGAACTCGTAGTCAGCCTCGCCGCGGAGCTTTCTGCCCATGAAGGGAGAGATAAGTCCGCCGAGGTTGGAGCCGCCGCCGGCGCAGCCGATGATCGTATCGGGCTTGATGCCGTACTTGTCGCAGGCAGCCATGGTCTCGAGACCGATAACGCTCTGATGCAGCAGTACCTGAGAGAGTACAGAGCCGAGAACGTATCTGTAGCCCTCGGAGCTTACAGCTACCTCAACGGCCTCGGAGATAGCGCAGCCGAGAGAACCGGTGGTCCCGGGGAACTGCTCGAGGATCTTTCTGCCGATGTTGGTGGTGTTGGAGGGCGAGGGGGTAACGTCGGCACCGTAGGTGCGCATTACCTCGCGGCGGAAGGGCTTCTGCTCATAGCTTACCTTTACCATGTAGACCTTGCAGTCAAGGCCGAGGTATGCGCAGGCCATGGAAAGCGCCGTGCCCCACTGGCCGGCACCGGTCTCGGTGGTAACGCCCTTGAGGCCCTGCTTCTTGGCATAGTAGGCCTGAGCGATAGCGGAGTTGAGCTTGTGGGAGCCGGAGGTGTTGTTGCCCTCGAACTTGTAGTAGATCTTGGCGGGGGTACCCAGTGCCTTTTCGAGGCAGTAGGCTCTTACCAGCGGCGAGGGACGGTACATCTTGTAGAAGTCAAGGATCTCCTGGGGGATGTCGATATAGGGATCCTTGTCGTTGAGCTCCTGCTCTGCGAGCTCGCGGCAGAATACGCCGGAAAGCTCCTCGACAGTCATAGGCTCATGTGTACCCGGGTTGAGCAGGGGAGCCGGCTTGTTCTTCATATCGGCGCGGACATTGTACCACTGCTTGGGCATCTCACTCTCTTCAAGATAGATCTTGTACGGGATCTCTTTGCTCATAATGGATCTTCCTTTCTGAAAAAAATAATAATATGCACACGGCATAACGGTTACTTGATCTGTACGGGACAAACAAAAAACCCGTCCCACAATACACATGGGACAGGTGAATTTCCTGCGGTGCCACCCAAATTGATGCTTGCGCATCCTCTCGGCGCTCATACTGACATACGAGCCTGCATTGATAACGGGGGCAGAACACCCGTTGACTGCTACTCACCGCGGCAGCGGCTTTCGGTCACCCTCGGAAGTCCATTCACTTGCACTTTGACTGCTGCCTTTCAGCAAACGGCAGCTCTCTGTGAGCCAAGCGGCGCAGGCTACTTACTCTTCTTCAGCGGTTTAAAATATCGTAAGCCCATTATACAACGTCTTTGAGGATTTGTCAAGAGGTATCGGCAAAAAAAGAAGTCCCCTCTCGGAGACTTCTTCTTGTATAGCTTGGGGAGTGTTATCAATCCTTGTCCTTGAGCACCATTGCATAGAGCAGAGCAGCAACGAAAGCGCCGCACATAGGAGCAACGATGAACAGGAGCATATAGAGCAGCGACCAGCCGCTTGTAGCAGCAGCACCGAAGATAGCGGGGCCTATGCTTCTTGCGGGGTTAACGGACGTGCCGGTGAGCGGGATACCAACGAGGTGAACGAAAGTAAGAGCAACACCGATGAAGATGCCGGCGTTGTTTCTTGTACCCTCATTCTTGCTGGCGGTAACACAGAGGATAACGGTCACGAATACTGCGGTGAGGATCAGCTCAACGATGAAAGCACCGAAGAAGTTGATGCCGGAGCCGCTGTAATCGCCGAATGTGTTGGCACCGAAGGAGCAGTTCTTGATCTTCATGGATGTGCAGGCAACGATTACGAGATGGCAAAGGGATGCGAAAGCACCGCCGGCGATCTGAGCTACACTGTACATGATAGCGTCACCGAAGGACATTCTGCCGTCGAATGCCATAGCGAAGGAAACTGCGGGGTTCAGATGAGCGCCGCTGATCTTGCCAATCGTGTAAGCAGCAACGATTATCGAAAGACCGAAGGCCACTGCGATTGCAAGAGTGTTTCCGCCGAAGATGGCAGTGCCGCAGCCGAAGAACACGAGACCGAAGGTACCCAGGAACTCAGCTATAAGCTTTTGTGTTTTGGAATACATGATTATCTTCCTCCCAAACAATAGATTAACCTAATGGTTAGATTCATTTTAACTCATTTTTCCGATTTTGTAAAGTAGTATTATAGAATTTCTTAAAAATTTTGTATTTTGAACAAATTACAGACCCGCTTTTCGGCGCTTTGAACACAAAAATCCACCTTTTACCGTTCTCATCTGTTCCCGGCGGGCGCCGCCTTCGGTGCTTTGACGCATACCGCCGGAATCGGCAGCCGTTAATTATGACAAAACTAACAAAAAATAATAACAACTCTTTACAAAAAACCTATTTACAAAAATGAAAAACAGTGCTATAATATAAAAGATAAGGTGGGTCCGCCAGACGGTGCCCGCTTTTGGTGCGCCGCTGTGAGGCGTACATCATCCCAAAGCCATAAGGATCAATAAAATGAAAGGAATGATACTGAACATGGCAAGAAAAATGAAAACCATGGATGGTAACAACGCTGCTGCATGGGCTTCCTACCCGTTTACAGAGGTCGCTGCTATCTATCCGATCACACCCTCTTCCGTAATGGCGGAGCACACCGACGAGTGGTCGGCAAAGGGTCAGAAGAACATCTTCGGTACACCCGTTAAGGTGACTGAGATGCAGTCTGAGGCCGGAGCCGCAGGCGCCGTTCACGGCTCGCTCGCTGCCGGTGCACTTACCACTACCTACACCGCTTCGCAGGGCCTCCTGCTGATGATCCCCAATATGTACAAGATCGCAGGCGAGCTGCTTCCCTGCGTTATCCACGTTTCCGCAAGATGCGTAGCGTCCCACGCTCTCAACATCTTCGGCGATCACTCCGATATCTATGCCTGCCGTCAGACCGGCTTTGCTATGCTCTGCTCGTCCAACGTTCAGGAGGTTATGGATCTCGGTACCGTTGCTCATCTTTCCACCATCAAGGGCAGAGTTCCCTTCCTCCACTTCTTCGACGGCTTCCGTACCTCTCACGAGATCCAGAAGATCGAAGTTTGGGATCAGAAGGACGTTGCCGAGATGCTCGATATGGATGCTGTTGAGGCATTCAGAAAGAGAGCTATCAACCCCGAGCATCCCGTGCTCAGAGGTACCGCTCAGAACGGCGATATCTTCTTCCAGGCGCGTGAGGCCTGCAACCCCTACTATGAGGCTATCCCCGGCATCGTAGAGGAGTATATGGGCAAGGTAAATGCCAAGCTCGGCACCAACTATCAGCTGTTCAACTACTACGGCGCTCCCGATGCTACCCACGTTATCGTGGCTATGGGTTCGGTTTGCGATACTATCGAGGAGACCATTGATTACCTCAACCAGAACGAGGGCACCAAGCTCGGCCTCGTAAAGGTAAGACTTTACAGACCGTTCTGCGCCGATAAGCTCGTTGCCGCTCTGCCCGATACCTGCGAGCAGGTTTCCGTTCTCGACAGAACGAAGGAGCCCGGCTCCCTCGGCGAGCCTCTCTACCTCGACGTAGTTGCCGCTCTCAAGGGCACCAAGTTCCACGATATCCCCGTTGCTACCGGCAGATACGGCCTCGGCTCCAAGGATACCACTCCCGCTCAGATCAAGGCTGTATTCTGGAATGCAAGCTGGAAGGATACCTTCAAGCCCAGATTCACCATCGGCATCGAGGACGATGTTACCAACCTCTCGCTCCCGACCGAGGGCAAGCTCGACTCCGCTCCCGCCGGCACTACCGCCTGCAAGTTCTGGGGTCTCGGCGCTGACGGTACCGTAGGTGCAAACAAGAACTCGATCAAGATTATCGGCGACCATACCGACCTCTTCGCTCAGGCATACTTTGCTTATGACTCCAAGAAGTCGGGCGGCGTTACCGTTTCTCACCTGAGATTCGGCAAGACTCCGATCAAGTCCACCTACCTCATCAACCAGGCTGATTTCGTTGCCTGCCATAACGAGAGCTATATCAGCAAGTATGATATGGTATCCGACATCAAGCCCGGCGGAACCTTCCTGCTCAACTGCCAGTGGGATGAGAAGGAGCTCGATAAGCACCTTCCCGGCCAGGTAAAGAGATATATCGCTCAGAACAATATCAAGTTCTATATCATCAACGGCGTTAAGATCGGTAAGGAAGTAGGTCTCGGCACCAGGATCAATACCGTTCTCCAGTCCGCATTCTTCAAGCTCTCCGGCATCCTGCCTATCGAGGACGCTGTTAAGTATATGAAGGACGCTGCCACCGCTTCCTACTCCAGAAAGGGTGACGCCATCGTTAAGATGAACCATGACGCTATCGACGCCGGCTATCAGCAGGTAGTTGAGGTCAAGGTACCCGCCGCCTGGAAGAAGGCCAAGGATACCCAGATGGGTATGAGCAAGGTCAAGTGCGCAAACAAGGATCTTGAGAAGTTCGTAAACGAGATCCAGATCCCCTGCAACGCTCAGAAGGGCGACACACTGCCTGTTTCCACCTTCACCTATATGGCTGACGGTACCTTCCCGCAGGGCTCCGCCGCATTCGAGAAGAGAGGCATCGCTGTTGACGTTCCCGCATGGAACGGCGATAACTGCATCCAGTGTAACTTCTGCTCGTATGTTTGTCCTCACGCCGTTATCCGTCCCGTTGTCATGACTGATGCCGAGCTCAAGAAGGCTCCCAAGCTTGCTCAGGAGAAGGCTATCCCCATGACCGGTATGCCCGGATATAACTTCGTAATGACCATGTCCGCCCTCGACTGCACCGGCTGCGGCTCCTGCGTGAACGTATGTCCCGGCAAGAAGGGCAACAAGGCTCTGTCCATGATGCCTCTCGATACTCAGCTCGCTGAGCAGGAGGTATTCAACTACGGTCTCACTCTGGCTGAGAAGCCCGAGATCCTTGCCAAGTTCAAGGAGACCACCGTTAAGGGCTCGCAGTTCAAGCAGCCCATGCTTGAGTTCTCCGGCGCCTGCGCAGGCTGCGGCGAGACTCCTTACGCCAAGCTCGTAACACAGCTCTTCGGCGACAGAATGTATGTAGCTAACGCTACCGGATGCTCCTCTATCTGGGGCGGTTCGGCTCCCTCGACTCCTTACACCACCAACAAGGCAGGCAAGGGTCCCGCTTGGGCTAACTCCCTGTTCGAGGATAACGCCGAGTACGGCTACGGTATGTTCCTTGCTCAGAACACCATCCGTCAGAGAACTATCGCCAAGGTGCTCGAGCTTGAGAAGACCACCAAGAACGCAAGCCTGAAGGCCGCTATCGAGGGCTATCTCTCGACCGTGGATGACGGCGCTGCAAATACACCCGCTACCGAAACTCTCGTTGCAGCTCTCAAGAAGGCTAAGACCAAGGCTGCCGATGAGATCCTGAAGGATGCAGATTACCTCCGCAAGAAGTCCCTGTGGATCTTCGGCGGCGACGGCTGGGCCTATGATATCGGCTTCTCCGGCCTCGATCACGTTATCGCTTCCGGCGAGGACGTAAACATCTTCGTATTCGATACCGAGGTTTACTCCAACACCGGCGGACAGTCCTCCAAGTCCACTCCTACCGGCGCTATCGCTCAGTTCGCAGCAGCAGGTAAGGAGGTCAAGAAGAAGGATCTCGCAGGCATAGCTATGAGCTACGGCTACGTTTATGTTGCACACATCTCCATGGGTGCGGATATGAACCAGTGCATCAAGGCTATCAGCGAGGCTGAGGCTTATCACGGTCCTTCGCTCATCATCGCTTACGCTCCGTGTATCAACCACGGTATCAAGGGCGGCATGAGCATCGCTCAGACCGAGGAGAAGAAGGCTGTAGAGTGCGGTTACTGGCATCTGTACAGATACAATCCTCAGCTGAAGCTCGAGGGCAAGAATCCGTTCTCGCTCGACAGCAAGGCTCCTACCAAGGACTATAAGGACTTCCTTATGGGTGAGGTCCGTTACAACTCCCTCGTTAAGCAGAATCCCGAGAGAGCAGAGAAGCTCTTCGACAAGGCTATCAAGAACGCGGCAGACAGATACGATTATCTCGTTAGATTTGCCAAGCTCTACAACGATGAGGAGAAGTAATTTTCCCGCCTGCTGACATTCAGCAATAACAATGACACTTCCGGTGTTCGCACCGGAAGTGTTTTTTTGTTTAGAGGGTACTGCTTTCTCTTTACATTTACGGAACATTATGTTATAATATAGGCAACACCGCACGACCCCTGTGCATCAGATGCGCCGTCCAGATTTTCGTCAGATTGCCTAAATTCGACGCAGGCTTGCAAGCGAAGTTCACTTCGCTTTACGCAACGTCAAGGAGAATTTGGGTAATATGACGGAGAGC
>JAFXVY010000136.1 GCA_017534595.1 Ruminococcus sp. | reverse complement strand
GCACGTCATCTGCTTGCATATTTTCCGTCATAGCACACAAATTCTCCTTGCCGGGCGTCAGCCCGCCTGCGTCGAATTTATGCACTCTGACGAAAATCTGTACCTCAACGCCAGTTGAGGTTGCGTATACTGACGCACAGGCGTTGTGCGGTATTGCCTTAATCATAGCACATACCGGTGCAAAAATCAAGCCAAAAGGCGCTCAACGATCGACTTCAGAAATCCATCGCCGCAGGCGATACCTCGATTACTTATTTCATTACTTATTCTCTTTACAATTTTAACGCGTTATGGTATAATTAGAGGATAGATAACTGTTTACGGATCCGAAAGGGGTGATCGGCTTTGTCGGATATAAAGAAGATTATCGACAGCATCAACAGGATAGGCAGGCTCGTGACTGCCAGCGAGCTGGAGAGCGCTCAGAAAAGGAGCCGTCCGAGAAGTCAGGGCAGCTCGCCGAAGCCTCCCGCTCCGAGGCGTCCGGCACGCGAAGCAGAGCCGAAGCCCGCTCCTGCGCCCGCACCAGCTGCTCCCGCCCGCCGCCAGACCTCTGCGGAGGATGACTGGGACAGGCAGTTTGAGCAGTTCCTCAATCAGAAGGAAAAGCAGGAGGGCAGAAGGCTCATAAATCCCCTCAAGGAGGATCAGACCTCCCTGACGCAGACCCCTGTCGAGCCCGCAGCTGCGGCGCCCAAGCCCTCGCGCCCTGCCTCCGCCGCCGATGAGTGGGACTGGCAGTTTGAGCAGTTCATGCAGAAAAAGCAGCAGGACGAAGAACAGACCCGCCTCGCCTCGATGACGACCGTCGCGGTGCCGGAGGGGTATGTGAACCCCTTTGCCTCCGACAGCCGCGCCGAGGGAGTGTTCTGCGCGGAGATACCCGACGCCCTCGGCGTCTCCCTTGACCGCCTCGGATATGTCGATATAGAATTCATCTCTCAGATAACCGGAAAGGATCTCTGCGCCGTGATCAAGGGGCTTGCAGGGCTCTGCTTCTGCGACCCCGAGAAGTGGGGAGAATGCTTCTTCAAGGGCTGGGTCACGGCCTCGGAGTATCTGAGCGGGAATATGATAAAGCGCTACAACGCCGCCAAGGCCGCCGTGAAGAAGTACGGCAGCTTCTTTCAGCGAAATCTTGCCGCCGTGGAGAAGGCTCTGCCGCCTCCCCTCGACGCTAAGGACATCTACGCGACCCTCGGCTCGCCGTGGATCCCCCCCGATGTGATAGACGATTTCATCGCATATATCCTCGGCCCCGCCAACCCGAGGAAAAATCCCGCCGACAAGAACAAGACCGTCCACGACAGCGTGACGGGTGTGTGGGAGATACCGGCTAAAAGCCGCTTCGGGCATTCCTCCCGCTCGCTCTACTACGGCACCAGCCGCATCGGCGCTCTGCAGCTTATGGAAAAGCTGCTCAACTGCCGTCAGGTGCAGATCTACGATAACGAGACCAACTCTCAGGGAAAGACCGTCCGGGTGCTCAACGAGCAGGAGACCGTCGCCGCCCTCGAATGCGAGAGCCGCATGAGAGCCGATTTCTCCGACTGGCTCTGGAAGGATCCGAGGCGGGGCGAACGCCTTGAGATGATCTTCGAGAACAACTTTTCTTCCCGCCGCAGCCGGGAATTCGACGGCTCCTTCCTCACCTTCCCGGACATGGCTCCCGAGATCTCGCTCTACGACTTCCAGAAGGAAGCCGTGGCAAAGATACTGTTCACCCAGAACACCCTGCTCGCTCACGAGGTCGGCTCGGGCAAGACCTTCATCATGGCCGCCGCAGGCATGAAGCTGCGCCAGACCGGGCTCTCGAAGCGCAATATGTTCATCGTACCCAACAGTCTTGCGGGGCAGTGGGAGAGCATATTCAGGCAGCTCTACCCCAAGGCGCGGATCATAGTCATCGACCCGCCCTCCTTCACAAAGGAGCGCAAGGCTCAGACCATGAAGCTTGTCAGGGACACCGACTTCGACGCCGTCATTATCGCATACAGCTGCTTTGACCGCATAGCGCTTTCGGACGCAGCGCTGAAAAAGCTGCTGGTCTCCGACTACGAAGAGATCGCGCGGTATATAGCGCAGCACGGCTCCGAGCCCAAGGCTCTGCACTCCAAGCGCACTGCCCTGCTCGGCAGGATAAAGGCTCTCGAGGTCTCCGAGAAGGAGGCCGACCCGGAGGAGCTTACCTTCGACAGCCTCGGAATAACCTCCCTGTTCCTCGATGAAGCCCACAACTACAAGAATATCCCCATAGATTCCTCGGCGCAGCTCATGGGCGTGAACGTCAGAGGTTCTGACAAGTGCGCCCGTATGCTCGAAAAGGTGCGCTATACCTGCCGCACAGGCAGGGGCGCAGTCTTTGCGACGGGTACTCCGATCACCAACTCGATAGCCGACGCATACACGATGCAGCGGTATCTGCAGTTCCCCGAGCTCAAGGCTCTCGGGCTGCGCAGCTTCGACAGCTGGATAGGTATGTTCGCCGAGGCAAAGACCGATTTTGAGATCGACGTCGATACCTCCGGCTACCGTATGTGCCGCAGGCTGAGGACGTTCCATAACCTCCCCGAGCTGACGGCTCTGTTCTCCGACGCCGCTCACTACCACAAGACCGACGGCCGCCGGGATATCCCGGATTTCGCAGGCCACGACGACTGCACCGTACCCAAGTGCGAGGCGCTGGCGCAGTACCTGCGGGAGATCTCCGCGCGGGCGGAACGAGTCAGGGCGGGAGAGATCGCCGGCAGAGAGGACAATATGCTCAAGATCACCACCGACGGCAGAAAGGCCGCCCTCGATATCAGGCTCGTGGTACCGGAGGCGGGGGAGCAGCTTCAGAGCAAGGTACGCTTCTGCGCCGAGAACGTCTACAAGGTGTGGTCGGAGGATGAGGAACACAGGAACACCCAGCTGGTGTTCTGCGACATCTCCACCCCCAAGGCGGAGTTCAACATCTACGATGAGCTGAAACGTCTGCTCACCGAAAAGGGCATACCCAGGGAGCAGATAGAGTTCATCCACTCCTTCGACACCGACGAGGAGCGCATGGAGCTGTTCGGCAAGGTCAACGAGGGTGAGGTCAGGGTACTGCTCGGCTCGACTTTCAAGCTCGGCACCGGCGTGAACGTGCAGAAACGGCTCAAGGCGGTACATCACCTTGACGTTCCGTGGAGGCCGGCGGACATGATACAGCGCGAGGGGCGGATACTGCGTCCCGGCAACATGAACCGCCGCGTCAGCATTTACAGATACATCACCGAGGGCAGCTTTGACGCCTACTCCTGGCAGCTGCTCGAGACCAAGCAGAGCTTTATCACCCAGCTGCTCGCAAACGAGCTCATCGAGCGCGACGGCACCGAGGTGGACAGCGCCGTCCTTGACTATGCCGAGGTCAAGGCGCTGGCGGTGGGAGACCCGCTTATAAAAAAGCGTATCGAGACCGCCAACGAGCTCTCCCGCTTCAAGATACTTCAAAAGCAGCTGTGGCAGCGAAAGGCCTATCTGAGAGAACGCCTCGGCGCCATACCCGGGGAGCGGGAGAGGCTGCATGCGGCGATAGAGGCCGCGAAGGAGGATATCTCCGAGCTGCAGAAGCCGGAGAACGCTCCGACCGCCGAGATGCGCAATACCATGCTCGAAGCGCTCTCTGCCGCGCTTGCAAAGCTGCCGCACACCGATGAAGTTATATGCAGATACCGCGGCTTTGATGTGAGCCTCAGACCCAATATGCAGGATCAGAAGCCGGCGGTAAGGCTCGAACACCGCGGCTGCACCTATGCCGAGCTCGGCGACAGCCCCGCAGGCTACCGCATGAGGATAGACAACGCCCTCGACCGTCTCCCCGAGCAGCTCGAGGAGCTTGAGGACAGGCTCGCAGACCTCGAGCGGGAGAACGTCGATGCGCAGACAGAGCTCGACCGCCGCGGCGACTACCTCGAACAGATCGAACGCTGCGAGCAGGAGCTCGCATCCATTGATTCGCGGCTGCAAGGGTAACGCTCAGGTAAGTGAAAAAACGGCCCGCAGCTTTACGATCGGCTGAAGCACAATACCGGAAAGGAGGGACACTTATGAACAGGCTCGGAGAAAAGGGAGTGCTTATGCTGCTGTGCCTGGTCTGCCTCGGGATGTCCGAGAGCGCGATGGCAGCTGCGGTGAGCATGATAACCGCGCTCACGGTGTCCTCCGCGGTGGTGCTTTTTGATAAGCACCCCATATCCTATGTGCTGATCGCCGGGGTATCGCTGCTGTGCATACCGTTCCCGATACTGTTCTGCATCACGCCGCTGATGCTCTACGATTCGATGTGGCTCTCAAAGCCGTACCTTGTGCTGCCGGCGCTCTGTTCGCTGTTTAAAGCCGGCAGCTTCACCGCCGTTCAGCTGATGACGGTAGGCGTCGGGATACTGACGGCGCTGGTGCTGTACCGGCGGGTGTCCTCGCTGGAAAAGACCGTCGCTTCCCTTTCGGTCATGCGCGACGAGGCCGTGGACAAGAACGAGAACCTCTTTGAGAAGAACATCCGGCTGCTCGAAGCGCAGGACAACGAGGTGCGTCTTGCGACTCTGGGCGAGAGGAACCGTATCGCAAGGGAGATACACGACAACGTCGGGCATCTGCTGACCCGCTCGCTGCTCCAGGCGGGAGCCCTCGGGATCATCAACAAGGACGAGGATCTCAAAGAGCCTATCAACGAGCTTAAAGAGACCCTGAACACCGCCATGACCAGCATCCGCCAGAGCGTCCACGACCTGCACGACGACTCGATAGACTTCGACGCCAACGTCCGCAGCTGTATCTCGTCGGTGGGCGACCGCTTCAAGATCACTTACGAAAATGACTGCGGCGAGCTGCCGGTGAAGATAAGGCTCTGCTTCCTTGCGGTGATCAAGGAGGCGCTGTCAAATTCGGTCAAGCACTCCAACGGCGACAGCATCAGCATCTCCGTGCGGGAGCACCCCGCATTCTACCGCCTCGCCGTGGACGACAACGGCAGCTGCGACGAAAGCGCCGTGCGCGCCTCCGACGGCATCGGCTTGCAGAATATGCGAGACCGCGCCGCCTCGCTGGGCGGTATCCTGACCGTTACCCCCTCAAAGGACGGCTTCCGCATCTTTATGACCGTCCCCAAGACTGAAAATAATACTCCGAACCGAAAGTGAGGAATTTATATGAATATAGTAGTTGTTGACGATGACAGGCTGGTCGCTCTTTCGCTCAAGACGATCCTCGAAAACACCGGGCATATCAATGTGGCTGCCATAGGCTCCTGCGGGCAGGACGCCATTGACCTCTACGAGCAGCACCGCCCGGAGGTCATGCTCATGGATATCCGCATGGAGGGCATGACCGGGCTCGAGGCCGGCGAGAAGATACTCCGCGCTCACCCGGACGCCAAGCTGCTTTACCTGACCACCTTCTCCGACGACGAGTATATCGTCAAGGCGCTGACCATCGGCGCCAAGGGCTACATCCTCAAGCAGGACTTCGAGGGGATAGCTCCCGCTCTCGAGATAGTCGCCGGCGGGCAGAGCGTGTTCGGCGGGCAGGTCATGGACAAGCTGCCGGTGCTCATGAAGCAGAAGCCGGAGTTCGATTACTCCCGCTACGGCATAAGCGACAAGGAGCGTGAGATCATCGAGCTGGTGGCGCAGGGACTCTCCAACAAGGAGATCGCGGCGAAGCTCTATCTCAGCGAGGGCACGGTGAGGAACTATCTGAGCGTGCTGCTTGAAAAGCTCGATCTGCGCGACCGCACACAGCTCGCGGTCTTCTACTACACCGAGATAAAGAACTGAGGAGGATGACTATGGCTAAATTCGCTGCAAGGATCGAATACGATCAGGAACTCGCGGAGGAAAAGCTCCGCACGCTCGGCTGCTTCATCGACGGCTTCATGAGCCGTCTGCCCTCCTCCTGCAAGGCGGAGATGAACAATACCCGCTTTACCTTCTGCGTCATGACCCTCGAGGCAGAGTCGGAGCAGGAATGCCGGGAACTGATCGTCAGGGCGTGGGAGAAGTTCTTCGCAACGAAAAACGGCATCTCCGATATCATCATCGCACCGTTCGGAGAGGACGAGGAGCTCAACTCCACTATCCATACCGTCTTCCGCAGCTACTACGGCTGCAGCGACTATATCCGTCTTGCCGCCGAGACGGTAAAGACCGTCCCCCTGCTCACGAAAATGGACTCCCTCGACATACTCAGGCAGCGCAACTACCTGTTTGCCGTTGACGGCGGCTGCGGCTTCTCTACCCTGCTCAGCTCCTTCGGAGACCTCCTGCACAAAGCGAGAGTGTTCAGCGAGGAGGAGTACGGATCGAGAACAGGCTTCTATGAGTTCAGGGTCGGGAACGAATCCGACAACGGCGCCTCCACGGTCGACGACATCCTCAGCACGGTCAAGGACAACTCGGAGACGCACAACATCACCAACTACGGCATAGATATCTCCTACTACCTCGACGGGCGCAAGTTCGACGAGCTGCGCAGCTTTATCAACCGCCTGAGCATATATCAGGAAAACGAGATCTTCATGTTCCGCATACCCTTCCTCGAGAAGAAGGCGCTCGATGAGGTGGTCGGCATACTCAGCGATCAGATGATGCTCAAGGTGGTGCAGATACCTCCCCTCTCCGACCCGGCACTGCTCGAGGTCGTCTGGAACGTCATGCGCAACAAGAACTTCCTGCCGCAGCCGGAGATCATCGAGACTATACGAAACAGGCTCCACCGCGAAAAAATGGACGGCCGCTCCTACGGCTTCAAGACCGCGAAAAAGCTGGGCAGCGAGCTCGTCCTCGAGAAGGCCGCAGCCGCGGCAAGGATGACCGCAGAGGGCGGTACGCCGGATGATACCGCGATCACACCGGACGATATCCTCTCCGATGCCGGCACCGGAAAGAACTCCCGCACCGGCTACGATGCCCTCGGCGAGCTGATCGGCATGGAGAAGATCTCCGAGCAGATAAAGCAGATAGTCACTCAGGTGAAGTATGCGATCTCGAATGAGAAGCTCGATATGCCCTGCATACATATGCGCTTCACGGGCGCTCCCGGAACGGGAAAGACCACGGTAGCGAGGATAATCGGGCAGATACTCCGGGAGGAGGGCGTGCTGCGAAAGGGCGCGTTCTTTGAATACGGTGCGCGGGAGCTGATAGCCGAATACGAGGGTCAGACGGCGGTAAAGACGGCGTCGATCTGCCGCGACGCTTACGGCTCGGTGCTGTTCATCGACGAGGCTTACTCCTTCAATGAGGGCAAGACGAACGGAGCTGATTTCGGGCGCGAGGCGCTCGCGACGCTCATATCCGAGATGGAAAATCACCGTGACGATATGCTGATCGTAATGGCGGGCTACGAGCATGAGATGGATGAACTGATGAAAGTCAATCCGGGGCTTCGCAGCAGGATGCCTTATGAGCTGAACTTCCCGAACTACACGCGGGAGCAGCTGTTTCAGATCTTCATGCTGATGGCGGGCAAGCATTTTCTGTTTGATCCGTCCTTTGAGGAGGAGGCAAGGAGGTACTTCCTTTCCCTGCCGGACTCTCTGATAGACTCGGATGATTTTGCGAATGCGAGGTATGCGAGGAATCTTTACGAGAGAACGTGGTCGAAGGGAGCGTTACGGAGTTCGCTGGCGGGAAAGAAGGAGATCGTACTGCTCAAAGAAGATCTGATCTCGGCGGCGGCGGATAAGGAGTTCGGACTACCGCAGAAAGCATAAACTCAAACGTGAAACGAAACGGGGTCAAGGGGGCAAAGCCCCCTTGACCCCGTTCTGCTGTCACGATGGGATATCACACTGTGTTCAGCCCGCCGTCAGACCGAAGCAGTTTTCTGCACTCCGTTATCCGAAGGCGGAACTGCGCCGTCCGCGCCAGGGACTTCATCCGGCTCCCCTCTGTATAACAGCTTCAGAATGATCGGCGTCGAGATCGACGATACGATTATCAGCAGGATCACCGAAGTGAAATACTTCGCATCCATCATGCCTACGGAAAGACCCTTCTGCGCTACGATCAGCGCTACCTCGCCCCTCGTCATCATGCCTACGCCGACTTTCAGGCTGTCGCTGAGACTGTATTTCATCAGCTTCGCCGTGAGTCCGCAGCCTACGACCTTCGTAAGCAGCGCTACCGCCACAAAGCCCAAAGAGAACAGCAGCAGATCCGACGAGAAGCCCTCGAACTGCGTCTTGATACCGATACTCGCAAAGAATACCGGGCCGAACATCATGTATGAGCTGACGTCGATCTTCCGGGCGATGTAGTTGGAATCGTGCAGCGAGCAGAGGATGAGCCCCGCCACATAAGCTCCCGTGATGTCCGCGATGCCGAAGAATTCCTCCGCCGCGTAAGCCAGGAACATACACAGCGCAAGCCCGAAAATAGGCACTCTGCGCTGATGAGGCCAGCGCTTGTCGATGAACTTGAAGCCGTAATAGGTCACGATACCCACACCGAACGCGAATACGATGAACAGTCCCGTGTGCAGCACGACGTCGAGCGGGTTGGAGTCGGGGTTCTTGAAGCCCACCACAAAGGTCAGCACGATGATGCCGATAACATCGTCGATTATCGCGGCGCTCGTTATCAGCGTTCCGATGTGACTCTTGAGCCTGCCCAGCTCCTTGAGCGTCTGCACGGTTATGCCCACCGAGGTCGCGGTCATGATCGTTCCGATGAACACCGCCGAGAGGAATTTGTCGCTGCCGAAATCACCGAAGCCGTAGAACGCTCCGTAGAGCAGCGTGCCTCCGCACAGCGGCACGAGTACCCCGACGCAGGCGATGAGCAGAGCCTTGGGACCCGTTTTGAGCAGGTCGCGCATATTGGTCTCGATACCCGCACCGAACATCAGCAGGATAACGCCGATCTCCGCCATCATCGAGAGGAAGTCCGACTGCGAAACCCAGCCGAACACCGAGGGACCTATGAGCAGCCCGGCGATTATCTCGCCCACCACCTGCGGAGCTTTCAGCTTCTGCGCCGCGAGACCCATTACCTTTGCGCACAGGAAAATAACAGCAAGATCTCTGAAAAATCCGATCTTATCCAAGCTTGTAACACTTCTTTCAATGTTTTATCCGTACACGGTCTTATTCATTATATTACACTCATTCTGATTTTGCAATCAAAACGGCGAATTTTGGCGGTTTATACAGAATTCGCGCAAAGAGCGGTATTTACGTGCCCTTTTTGACAATACAATATCCTACTGTATCTGTTCAGATCAGCTGTCTAAGCACTTTTTCGTCCGCGGCGCCGTAGAGTTCTTCTATCCGCAGGAGGATCCGCTCGCGGGAGGCCTCGGGCTCCTCGGAGTAGGCAGAGGTCACGGCCTCGCTGCCCCAGACATCCTCCGGCCTTGCATACTGCGCCACCGGCATACCGTAGAACTCGCCGCGCTTGTTCATCCTGCATCTGAAATCGGTGATGACCAGATAGAGCTTGTTCTGCAGCTCGGTGAGTATGCCGCCGAAGTTCTTGAGGCCGTTCTTCCCGAAGCCCGCAAGGGTCTTGAGCTCGTATGAATAATAGCGGTCGCGCTGCTCGTAGAGCTCCATTATGCGCTGTTCGCGGGCCTTGGCGAGACCTTCCTCATACAGTGAATCGAAGTCGTAGCCGTCGCGCCGGAAGTTTGCGAAGTACGGCAGCCATTCAAGGGATATGAACCCCGCTCTGCCGCCGAACACCTTCCCGTAGACCACCCTGCCGGAGCGTGCGGCCTGCTCTCTCCATTCCCAGGGGTCGCGCTCGGCGTTTCCGCTCCACCAATAACGCGCCTCGGCGTGCTCCTCTACAGAGAAGCCTTTTATCTCGTTTGAGAACAGCGGCAGAAAGCCGACTTTGTCAACATATTCGATAAGCTCGGCGCAGCTGCGGATCAGCCCCTTGCTGCGCGGGGACGCACCGTTGATTATCCATTCTCCGTTTTCGTGCTGCATACCTGAGCCTCCTCAAAAAAGCCGAAGCGCCGGAGCGCATTGTATATACCGTCCCGGTCTATGTCATCGGTGACGTGATCCGCATAGGGGATAAGCATTTTTCCGTTGCCCATGGCGATGGAAGTCCCCACTGCCGAGAACATCGGCAGGTCGTTGAGGCTGTCCCCCACCGCGTAGGCGTTCTCCTTTGAAAGTCCGTAATGCCGCAGGACGAACTCTATACCCGTGGCCTTTGAATAGGGCTTGGGCACGAACTCCGCGAACCCGCCGCCCCGCTCTATCCAGAAGAAGTGCTTTTTCAGCTCCGGGCGGAGCCTTGCGGTATCGGTGAGGCCGTCAAAGGCGATGATGAACTTGTCGAATGAGAAATCGGGGTCTTCGGTGCTGTGGGAGACGTCCTTGCCCTGCGCGGCGAAGCCCTCTCTGATGCCGTCGATGAGGGGGAGGCTCCGGGCCGTGAAGTCGAAGGAGACCCTGTCGCGCCGCTCGAACATCGGCACGGCGCCGCACTCCCTGATGATATTCGCCGTCTCGAGGCAGAGCTCACGCCGGACAGTGTGATAGAAAAGCTCCTTCTCCCCGCAGACGATATGCGTCCCGCAGCCCATGACAAAGCCGTCAAAGGGGAGCCCGGGGAGCTCGCCCGCAACGTTCACGGCGGGTCTGCCGGTATTCACAAAGAGCAGATGACCCGCTCTCTTGGCGCGGTCAAGCGCCTCGACAGTGCTCTGGGGGACTATGGCGTCACCTGTCTCGGGAACGAGCGTACCGTCGATATCAAAAAACATTATCCTTCTCATACTTCCTCCGTCAAAACAGAACCTGCCTATTGATTATATCACCCCGCGCTTTGCAATTCAATCTCATAAAAATGAACAAAGCGCAAAGAGTCTGCGCAGAGAGGTTGATTTTTTGCAGAAAATACGGTATAATCATATCATCGGCCGGGTGAGCCGGCGAAAACGACCCGACAGACACGAACGGAGGTAAAGCTATGGCCAAACTAACTTACAGATTTTTCTCGACCTCACTTATGCGGAGCATCACATTTGATATGCTGATTCCGGGAGACCTCCCCGAGACCCGGGCGAAGGCCGGCGGCTTTGCGGGGATAAAGCAGGTGCTCTTCCTGCTGCACGGCTACACGGGCAGTGCGGATATATGGGTAAGCGAGCAGCTTGCGGAGAAATACGGCGTAACGGTAGTCATGCCCAACGGCGAGAACGGCTTCTGGCTTGACGGGATGTCCACGGGGCACAAATACGCGACGCTTCTCGGCGAAGAGCTCCCCGACCTTATCTCGGCGGTCTTCGGGGTAAAGCTCGACGCCTCGAACACCTCTGTGCTGGGGCTCTCGATGGGCGGCTTCGGTGCGCTGCACACTGCGCTTGCCTACCCCGAGCGCTTCGGCAGGGCGGGAGTTATGTCTCCGGCGCTGATAGTGCATGAGGTCGCAAATATGGAGCCGGGCAGCGGCAACGGAGTAGCGAACTACGAATACTACCGTGAATGCTTCGGCGAGCCGAGTGAGCTTTTGGGGAGCAAGAACGACCCTGAGGCGCTGGCGGACGGTATCCTTGCGGACAAGCGAAAGATGCCCTCCTTATACATCTGCTGCGGGACGGAAGATTTTCTTTTACCGAACACTGCACAGATGCATGATTTTCTTGTGAGCCGGGGCATAGAGCACGAATTCAAGACGAGCAAGGGCGGTCACGAGATGGGCTTCTGGATGGAATACACAGAGAAGATCATGGAGTGGATGTACGGGGAAAACGCAGAAAAGTAAAGGCCAAAATGCGGCAGCATAATGGGGTCAAGGGGGCTCTGCTCCCTTGACCCCAAGCTGCTTTGCGGTCTGGTCTTTCCTCTTACCTTATCTGCTCCAATATGAACGGATCCTTTATCTCCTTGTCTTCCGCAAAAAGCAGTATCTCACTTACGATCTGCGCCGTCTTCGGGTCTTCATCAAGGAACGGCAGGAATACCTTGCCCCGATGCTGCGAGTGTACGGGCAACAGGTTTATCATCGGCCCGCCCTGTATGTGTACCACTCCGCTGCCGAGATGTACGCTGTAATCCGCAAGGTCTCCCGTGATAAAGGCATGGCTCCCCTCCAGCTTTACGTTCGTCAGACCGAACAGCGGCAGCGTGAAGCTGATTATCGCGCTGCGCATCTCTACCGTCGAGTGGCTCGTCTCGGGATCCACTCCGCCTGCGTGTGCCACGCTCACGGCGAGGTCTACGTCTCTCATTATCTCGGAGAAAAGTATGTCCGGGACATCGTCGATCTTGATCTGTCTGCCCGTCCTGCGGTCAAAGAAGTCTACCCATTCAAGGGTCGGGGCTTCAATGTCTGCCGGCGAGAACCAGTCCGCCAGCGCGTAGATCCTCGCTATGATGTTTTCCTTGTAGCACACCCTCTGCAGGCCGTCCTCGACGTCCGCTACCCAGCGGCGGCTCTTGAGGCAGGCTGCCGTCTTCTGCGGCTGTATCTGATTGCCCGCATACCGCAGAGAGGTATAGGTGCCGAGCTCGTCAGCGGTCTTGACATAGAGCTCGCGGAACACCTGCTTGAAGGGCTGCACCCGCTTCCGGTCGAACATGAGCTGCTGCCACTCGTGCCAGCAGCCGGCACTGTACAGGTCAAAGGGGTGCGCGGGAATGAGCTGCGCTTCAGCGGTGAGCTTCTTTGACTTGCCGTCAGCGGTGATGAGCTTCATGCTGTCAAAGAGACCTATGCTCTTCCCGCAGACGAACACCAGCTCCCTGATGAGCGGGTATATAACGGGGTTCCGGCTGAGGGTCGAGAGCTCTTCGGCGGTGAAGGCTGTCCTGTCCTCCATGGCCTGCTCGAGCATCAGTCTTGTGCGGCGGTACTGCTCGGTGAGCTGCTTCCTGACCTCGGTGAGCCGGAGGACGAGCTCGTTTTTCCTGTGCTTCGCGGGGACGGATCTCAGTAACTTGCCGCCCTTGGTGCAGACTAACTCTGCGCGGCCGTTCTCGTCTATGGCGAGGCGCAGGGAGATATCCTCGAGCTGAGTGTCCTCGGTGAGGGGACGGATATCGTTGAACAGCTTGGACTCCATTCTCAGCGTCAGCCGTGAGGTGTCGGAGAAGCCGGCATTCTCGGCGAGATTGCGCATAGCCATTTCTGCTGCGGCGTTCTCGCTTGCACGGCGCTGGGCTCCGAACTGTTTGCTCTGCTTTGCGAACTCGGTTATGAGCATATATCTTGAGAAGAGGTCGTCCTCACCGGTTATGGGGATAAGGGCGAGAGCCATAAGGGTATCCTTGTTGCGCTTTTCTTTGATCCCGGTCTCGGCGGCGGCGCGGTCGAGCCTGCCGCGGACGGCGTCTGCGTACTTGCGGGCGCGGGAATGCTTGGCACCGTCGGTGATATATTTCGCGGCGTCGTAGATCATATCGAAGTGCTTTTCGCCTATCGTCTCACAGGCCTCCTTGAACCAGTTGATATCGAAGGCGCCCTGTGCCAGCTCCTCGGTGGGGATAGGCGTATATTTGGCGAAGCGAGCCTTCTGGACATCCGAGAAGGACTCGTTCATGTGCGCCATGAAGTAGAAGCAGGCCGACTCAAAGCCCTCCCAGCCGAGGTATTCCCCGACAATGGGTATCCACTCCTCGGAGTAGAGCGAGGCTTCCACAAGGCGCTTTTCGGTGATATCGGTACCCTTGAGCTTCTCGCGGAGAGTTTCGGCGCTGTCCTCCGGCCCGGGTCTGCATACCCCGAGCAGGTGGCAGAGGCTCCGGCGCTTGGGCATGGGGCTTGAGTACCCGCCCGAGCGCTCGAGGGTATCTCTGCCGAGAGCGGAGAGTATCTGCACGAAGCGGTCTGCGCCGTAGACTCTGTCAACGAAGCCGATGATCTCGGTGAACTCGGCGGGAGAGTCGCCGCGGCGGAGCTCGCTGTCGAGCACAAGGTCCGTGAGTTTGGTAAATACTCCGTAAGCATACTTCATTATCGGCAGCAGCTCGCCGCACTTCCCGGCTCCGCTCACGCCGGTCAGCTCACAGAGCGCGGTGCGGCGGCCTCTCGGCCTTTCCCTGTCGCAGAGCTCCATTGCCGCCTCGCAGACGCTCCTGATGACCTTCCCGAAGGACATCTCCTCCTCGAAGAAGTGGCGGTACATATACCCCTCGCTGATCAGCCCGAGATATGCGGCGCGGATATAGCAGGGCGCGGGCATATCCTTATAGCTTGCAAGGTAGTAGGTGTTGATGTCGCTGTTGCCCGCAAGCACGAAGGTGCCGAGCCTTTCGGCCAGCAGATGCGAGAGGGCGAAGTTGTGAGCAAAGGTCTTGTCATCGCAGGCATGGGTGAAGTGACACATCAGCGTCTCGATATGCGGCTCGTCGAACAGCGAATTCACGCGGCTCTCGGTGGTGTGAAGCTCGCGCTTCGAGAGGTAGTAATGGGTCGGGCGCCAGTAGCCGTTGCCGGGGGTCGGCGGCTCGGGCACGAAGAACTCTGTATCCTCCGCGAGCTCCCAGAGCTTATGGGCAAGGGCGTAGGCCGCCATTCTCAGCTCGTCCGTGCGGAGCTTGTCGGAATAGTAAACGAACACGGCGTTTATCTGCCTCTGATGAGCGAGCGCCGGCATCTCGGAGAACTCCCTGCCGAACAGCTTCCCGGCAAGGCCGTTGAAATACTGATGACTGTTTCTCAGCGAGAAAACTATCCGGTACTGGAGCACCGGGTCGGCGATATGCTTTTCGTAGAATTCATCCCACAGCTCCTTGAAGATGATGTTGCTGCGATCCGCCACGACGAAATTGCCGAGGGTGGAGTCCTTGGCGCCGAGCAGTTCCTTCTCGCCCCAGTTGTTGGTGAACTCTCTGTTTCTGTTCTCCTCGATGAGCCCGTCGAGAGCCTTGAGGACCTTGGCGAACCTGCCGTCGGGCTCGCCCTTGCCGGAGCCTATGAGCTCAGATGCCGGGAAATACTTTTCAAACACCCTGACGCACTCCGCAAGATATGACTCGTCGATAACGGGGGCATAGCTGTCCGAGACGGTGTAGAGGCCGTGACCCTCGGCATGCCCGGCTTCCTCCCCGGCCTGTGCGGGGGCAAGCTGATCTATGAGTATCTGCTCCTTGGTGGTGGGAGCCTTTATCAGCGAAACGAGGGGCAGGCAGCGGGCGAACAGCTCCTTTCTGTCCTCCGACTTGCCGAGCTGCATTATGATGTCGAGGCCGGCGGTGCGCTTTTCCTCCTTCTTGTCGGAGAGCAGACGCCCGGCGCAGGCGCAGAGACGGTCATCGTCGAGCTTCATCAGCAGGGTGATGATGTTCTCGCGGATATCCGAGGCCTTGTAGCGCAGCATATCCTCGATCATGCGGTAATGCCTGTCGGTGAGCTCGAGCTTGGAGACGATCATATAAGCCGCGCCGCGGGCATAGCTTTCCTTGTCGGCGAGCTCTGCGACGGCGGTATCGAGCTGGGTATCGGTCTTAGGATCGTCCAGCAGGAGGTGTACCTCATTGGAGCGCGAATAGCTCGTGACGTCTATATCAGACAGCAGCGGGCAGAGCTCGTCCTTCTTTGCATCGTCCCCGAGCAGCGCCGCTATTGCGATCAGCGTGCGGATAATATCTCCGCGGCTGAGCCTTGCCTCGTTCCACGGGAACACGCAGGGCGAGAACACCGCCGCCTTCTTGGGAAGGGTCTCCATGGTCTGCCAAAGGGCGGCATAGAGGGCTTCGGCCTCCTGCCTGTCGGTGAAGGTGCGTTTCAGAACAGCCTCGGCGCCTGTGGTCTCGATGAGATGAGAGGTCGGGCGAACGGCGAAGAAATACGGCAGCGCCAGCGCAAGGACATCCGCCTCGCCGGGGTGGTTCACAACGAGCTTCCTTACCACCTCGGAGCGGAGATCGTCGCTGAGCAGCTCTCGGGCAAAGTAGGTGACGGAAAGCACCTGTGGATGCGTCCCGGTGACGGCGAGCTCCTTCATCCTGTCAACTGCGGCGTGAACATCGTACACAGCCTCCGCCCACAGCGCCATGTGTATCTGCATAACATCGTCGGAGGCGAGGGCTTCCCCGCGCACCTTTTCGCTGCCGAGGCAGCTGTTTATGAGCGCAAGCGTCTTGCCGCTGATGCGGTCGAGATCCTTGCTGCTCTCGGATATGAGGCCCGTCCAGGTGCCGACCGCCCGCTTGACAGAAGAATATCTTATCAGATCGTTGTCGGTGATAACGCCGATCATATAGGTGAAGGCGTCAAGGCAGCCCATATCGCAGGTCTCGCAGACCGCCTGCCGCAGACCCTCCTGGAGTTTGGCGGCAAGCAGCAGCTTACCCGCCTGCTCGTGAAGCTCACGGTTCTTCGCCATGAACACTCCCCGGAGCATCTCATAGGAGATCTCCTCCGGGCTGCCGCCGGAGAGAGCCGAGGTGATATACTCTATCGTTTCGGCGTTTCCGATGTCGATGTTATAGGCGATATCGAACTCGTTGCGGCTGCGCGGATAGGCATAGAAGCAGTCGAGCTGACCCCGGCTGACCCTGCCCGTTATGTAATCGGGGTAGGGGGCGTCGTGCTCGGCTTTGGTATAGCTGTGAAAGATCGTCGCTATCTTCCAGACACAGTCCTCGTAGCGCGGAGACCTGAACGATCTGCGGTACCAACCCTGCGTGTAGGGATACTCGCGGACGTTGTCTATCTCATAGAGCAGCGAGGGCACCAGCGATTCGGGTATCTGCGTGCCGAAAAGTGCCGAGAGCTCCCGCTTTGCGAAGTCGGAGGGCTTTTTGCATTTCCCCGACGCCAGCTCCTCCCGGAGTTTTATGCCGAGCTTGCTCTCGGCGCCCCTGTCCCTGCCGTAGCCCTCGGTGAACTTGCCGAGCTCTTCGGGCAGCTGTGCAAGCTGTGCTTTGACCCTCTCATTGACCGAGCGGGTGTAGTTCTGCGCAGACTCGCGGCGAGCCTCTCTCTGTTCGTTCGTAAGCTTCTCCATCTGTGTACCCCCTATAAGTTTTCATTATAGCAATTATAGCACAGAAAACAGCGCAAATCAAGCTTGCAATCGAAGAAAAACAGTGCTATAATCAAGATAACGACATCAAAGGAGCTGAGGAACATGGACAAAAAATATCTTGAGCTGCTCGCCAAGGAATTCCCCAACATCGACCGCGCCGCGTCGGAGATAGTGAACCTCTCCGCGATACGCAGCCTGCCCAAGGGGACGGAATACTTTTTCAGCGATATGCACGGCGAATACGAGGCCTTTCTGCATATGCTCAGAAGCGCCTCCGGCGTGATACGCAACAAGATAGACCTCACCCTCGGCAAGACCGTGTCCTCCTCCGAAAGAGAGGCGCTGGCGGCGCTGATATACTACCCCGAAAAGGAGTTCAAGCGGCTGACCAAGGCGAACGCTCTCAGCGACGAGTGGCGCCGCCTGACGATCTACCGGCTGATACTCGTCTGCGAGACGGTGTCGGCCAAGTACACCCGCTCCCGGGTACGCAAGCGGATACCCGCTGATATGGTCTACATCCTCGATGAGCTGCTGAACGTCACCGACGACGTCAACAAGGAATACTACTACGATGAGATAATCTCCACCGTCCTCGATACCGGCATAGCAGATCATTTCATCCGCTCTATCTGCCGGCTCATCCGGGCGCTGACCATAGACTGCCTGCATATAATCGGAGACATCTTTGACAGAGGTCCCCGGGCGGACATCATCATGGACGAGCTGATGAAGATGCATGACATCGACATCCAGTGGGGCAACCACGATATCAGCTGGATGGGCGCCGCTGCGGGTAATGCCGCGCTGGCGGCGAACGTCATCCGCATCTCTATGAGATACAACAACTTCGACGTCCTCGAGGACGGCTACGGCCTCAATCTGCGGGCTTTGGCGGTGTTCGCGGCGGATATCTACAAGGACGACCCCTGCACCCTCTTCATGCCCCACACCCTCGACGACAACATCTACGACCCGGTGGACACCGAGCTCGTGGCGCGTATGCACAAGGCGATAACGGTGATCCAGCTCAAGCTCGAGGGTCAGCTGATAGCCCGTCACCCCGAATGGGGCATGGCGGAGCGGGACATCTTCGGGCAGGTGGATTTCGGCAAGGGCACCGTGGTCATCGGCGGGAGAGAGCATAAGCTGCTCGACACCTCCTTCCCCACCGTGGATCCTGCCGACCCGCTGCGCCTCTCCCCCGAAGAGGAGGAGCTTATGAACGTGCTGACCAACTCCTTCATGCACTCTGAAAAGCTGGCGGCGCACATCCGCTTCCTCTACTCCAAGGGCTCGATGTACAAGTGCATAAACGGCAATCTGCTGTTCCACGGCTGCATCCCCATGAACGAGGACGGCAGCTGGAAGCAGGTCACTATCGGCGGGGAGCAGTACAGCGGCAAGGCTCTGCTCGACCGTCTCGACGAGCTGGCGGGGCAGGCGTACTTCCTGCACAGCGGCGCCGAGAAGACCTACGCCTCCGACTATATGTGGTATCTCTGGTGCGGCTCCGGCTCGCCGCTCTACGGCAAGGACAAAATGGCCTTCTTCGAGCGCTGCTATCTTGACGACAGCGAGCTCCACCGCGAGAACTACAACTCCTACTACCGCTTCTCCGAGGATGCGGAGGTCTGCGGGAGGATACTTGAGATGTTCGGCCTCGACCCGCAGAGGGGGCACATCATCAACGGACACGTTCCCGTGCGCATCAAAAACGGCGAGAGCCCGGTCAAGGCGGGAGGGAGACTGTTCGTCATAGACGGCGGCATCTCCAAGGCCTATCAGAGCACGACGGGCATCGCGGGCTACACGCTGATCTACGACTCCCACAGCCTCAATCTTGCCGAGCACAAGCCCTTTATCGCCGGCGAGAGCGAGCATACCCCGACTATACACTGCGTCGAGAAGCTCGAGCACCGTGCCAACATCTCCGACACCGACAACGGACGCGAGCTCCTTGAGAAGATCAACGACCTCCGCGAGCTCCTTGCAGCCTACCGTTCCGGTCTTATCCGCGAACGGTGAGGATATTGTGACAGATATCCAGCGGAAAATGCTCTCCCCCACATCGGCGCGGAAGCCTAAATTGATATTTGCGGAGGATAGAATATGTCTTTTGATATAGCTGCACTGCCTAAAGATAAATGGAAAGGCACCCCGATCCCCCTTACCACAAGAAGCGACAGTTATTACGACCTCGAGCTGACCCCGCTTAACAGCGAGGGCTGCATCGTCACTCTTGTCAGGAAGCCGGCGGAAAAGGAGATAGTCCACTCGCCGGAGGAATACGATTTCCCCGATCAGCTTTATCAGGATCACTGGGAGGGCGCGGAGGCCTACGGCGTGGTAGGTGAAAACGGTGAGCTGCTGGCCTGCATCGAGGTATGCCCCGAGGAGTGGTCGAACAGGCTTATGGTCACGGAGCTGTGGGTCTGCGAAGCGCTCCGTGGGAAGGGCGTCGGGAAGCAGCTTATGGATAAAGCCAAGGAGGTCGCCCGGCGTCAGGGAAGACGTGCGGTCATACTGGAGACGCAGTCCTGCAATACGGATGCGATAGGATTTTATCTGCATCAGGGGTTCGAGCTGATCGGCTTTGATACCTGCTGCTATACGAACAACGATATCGGCCGCAGGGAGTTCAGGATCAACCTCGGATACTTTTTCCACAGAGAAGGGCGCAGAAGATAAAGCGCAGTTAAGGATCAGTAATACCGGCACCGGCGCTGCGGTGCCGGTATTTTTATGTCCGGCCTTTCCGGAGCTTTTTCCGTGTTAACTTATTATCCATTCTTCATTATTCATTATTCACTATTCATTGAGCGCAGCGTTACCTGTTTTCGGCATTTCGCAGAAAGTTTTTCCCCCGCTGTTGACAAGAACCGAGCTATTCCGTATAATATAGGTAGAATTATGATGTATGATGTATGAGAATTACGGGTTTTGTTGGGTAACAAACGATCGAAAGGGAAAGTACTTTATGGACACATTTGACATCTTCTCGGTATTTACAATGCTCGGCGGACTTGCCTTCTTCCTCTACGGAATGAACGTTATGTCCTCGAGCCTTGAAAAGCTCACCGGCGGCAAGCTCGAGACCGCGCTGCGGAAAATGACCTCGAGCCGTTTCAAAAGCCTGCTGCTCGGTATGGGCATAACTATTGCGATACAATCATCGTCCGCTGTGACCGTTATGCTGGTCGGTCTGGTAAACTCGGGCATCATGGAGCTCGGGCAGACCGTCGCAGTCTGCTTCGGTGCCGATATAGGCACGACGCTTACTGCGTGGATACTCAGCCTTGCGGGTCTTCAGGGCGATAATTTTTTTATCAGGATGCTCAAGCCCTCAAGCTTCTCCCCGCTCATCGCATTTGCGGGCGCTATGCTGATACTGCTCTCCAAGCGCTCCAAAAAGAAGGATATCGGCTCGATAATGCTCGGCTTCGCAATACTGATGACCGGTATGACACTTATGTCCGGCGCTGCGGCTCCCCTTGCCGAGAGCGAGAGCTTCAAGAACCTGCTCGTTATGTTCAAGAATCCTCTGCTCGGCGTGCTGGTGGGTGCGGCGTTCACCGGTGTGATCCAGAGCTCTGCGGCCTCGATCGGTATACTCCAGGCCTTCTCGCAGACCGGCGGGATGACCGTCGGCATGGCGGCTCCGATAATCATGGGCCTCAACGTGGGTACCTGCGTCACCGCGCTGATCTCCTCGATAGGCGTCAAGAAGAACGCCAAGCGGGTGGCCGCGATACATATCTCGATCAAGGTCATCGGCGTGCTGGTGCTGCTGCCGGTAACGATGATCCTCGGCAACACCGTCGCAAAGGATTTCTTCGACAGCACGATCTCGCCTGTCGGCATAGCGATCGGGCACTCGATCTTCAACCTGCTCATTACCTTTATCCTGCTGCCCTTCTCGGATAAGCTCGTCAAGCTGTCCATGAAGGTAGTCCGCGACAAGCCCGGTGATGAGGCCGCCGACGAAAACGGTCCCGAGCTGGATATGAACCTCTTTAAGATCCCCGCCGTTGCGGTTGAGGCCTGCAGAGGCGCCGCAATAGAAATGGCAAAGCATACCGAGACAACTATCATCGACGCGCTGAGCGTGCTCAGGAGCTATGACGCAGAGCTGGCGGAAAAGGTCGTTGCCGGCGAACAGCTCATTGACCGCTATGAGGACAAGCTCGGCGGGTATCTCGTGAAGATATCCAAGTCCTCCATGACCTCCGAGGACGGCCGGAAGGTCTCCAAGATGATGCACGTCATAGGAAACCTCGAGCGTATATCCGACCACGCCGTGAACCTTGTGGAGTCGGCGCAGGAGATGCGCGACAAGCAGCTTTCCTTCTCTGAAGAGGGTGTGCGCGAGATAGATGTGATCTGCTCGGCTGTCGCCGAGAACATACAGAACGCCATAAAGGCATATATTGATGATGACCTTGCTGTTGCAAGAAAGGTCGAGCCTCTTGAGGAGGTCGTGGACAGCATCGTCATCGAGCTCAAGAACCGCCACATCGAAAGGCTCCAGGCCGGCGACTGCACCGTTCAGCTCGGATATGTCTTCCAGGATATACTGATAAACCTCGAGCGTATCTCCGATCACTGCTCCAACATCGCGGGCTGCATCATCGAGATCGAGGAAAAGACCAACATCCACGCCTACTGGGACGATGTCAAGGCCAACGACAAGCAGTTCCACGAGCTCTACGAGCAGATGAACGAAAAGTACTTTTCGCAGCTCAATGCCTGATAACGGAGGTGTGACGCTATGCCGATATTTACCGCCAATCCGCTTTCATCCGAGCTGATAGCCCATATCAGCGGGATAACCTATCAGGAGAACCCGCACATCTCCCTTGAGGAGCTCTGTGCGCTGTGCATAAACTACAACGACTTTGAGGGGCGCACCTGTATCGGCGAGATGATCTGCGCCGCCGAGGTCGCCGACGATCTGCTCTTTGTGTTCAAGGGGCTTTTCGAGGCCGGCTACCGCATCGAGAAGATACAGCTTGCCGACGTTTACGGCGGTGACGACGATCTCATCATGGCGGACAACTGCACCAGCTGCTTCAACTACCGCTGCGTCGCGGGCACCGATACACTTTCCATGCACGCTCTCGGCAGAGCCGTTGACATAAACCCGCTCTACAATCCCTACATCGTCGGGGACAAGATAATGCCTCCCGCCGGCGCCGCCTACGCCGACCGCACCCGCGACTTCCCTCACAAGATCGACGAGAGCGATCTCTGCTACCGTCTCTTCAAAAGGCGCGGCTGGAAGTGGGGCGGACACTGGACTGCCGAAAAAGACTACCAGCATTTCTATAAGCCGCTGCGTGCCTTATAGATAATTAAGGGCAACACCGCACAACCACCGGCTAACGCCTTTGTACATCATCCGCTTGCATATTTTCCGTCATATTACCCAAATTCTCCTTGCCTTGCGCCAGCAAGGCGGCGTCGAATTTAGGCAATCTGACGAAAAATCTGACT